>CAJTOL010000017.1 GCA_910577645.1 uncultured Lachnospiraceae bacterium | reverse complement strand
AAAGGGCTGGGGTAATTTTATATCTGACCGCATTATTATTTGGCGGTTACAGAATTCCTATTATGACAAAGAGGATGGCAGATATTTATTTGAGGAATTTGTAAAGGTTCAGGAAACGCACGAGGTGTCCTTTGAAGCGGACTTGGAACTGTATATAGATAATTTGGACGAGGAGGCTATTAAACAAAAACTAAATGACACCAAACAACTGATACAGGAATATGATGATGAGCTACTAACAATAACATGTGAGCCAGAGGCAATTTCTATTCCGAAAGGAACTATTATAGCTATGGATGAATGGTCGTTGTCAGAAAGAGAAATAGTCAGTCAAACCATAGATGATAATTGGGATGAGGAAGAATGGACAGGCGATAAGCCTTATACGACCTGCCCTGCCTGCGGGAAACCGATCTCACATCAAAATGATGGAGGAAATGGTTTCTGTATAGATTGTGCGTGGGAACATTAATTGAAAAGTATGACAAAAGATTTTAATTTAGGGAATTTTTGGATGGCTTAGGGGTATTATTTAGTTGTTTTAAAGACGAAGCTAAGATATAATATAAATGTGGTCAGATACCTTTTTGTAGATGACTATATTCCATACAAAAAGGAGGAAGACCGTGGATACAGAATTGAAAAATGCGGTAAAGGCAACAGATACGAAGGCGCAGTATGATGCCAGTGCAAAACGCCTGTTAGGACAGAAGAGCATTCTGACACATATATTGGTAAAGACGGTAGATGAATTTAGAGGAATGAACCCCAAAGAAGTGGTTTCTTATATTGAGGGACAGCCTTATATCAGTACAGTACCGGTAGAACCGGGACTTACCAACATCAGCAGTGAGAAAGATGGTCAGCGGCTTGTTGGTTTCAATTCTGAAAACGAGGAACTGAATGAAGGGTTGGTAAGATTTGACATTGTTTTTTATGTTCGGATGAAAGACGGGGTGTCACAGATTATTGTTAATGTGGAGGCACAGAAAGATGGTCCAAAAGGTTATCAGATATTGAACCGGGCAATCTTTTATGTGAGCCGATTAATTTCCTCACAGAAAGAAAGGGATTTTGAGAATTCCAACTATGATGACATAAAGCGTGTTTATTCGATATGGGTATGTATGAATATGGAAGAAAATACTATGAGCCATATTCATCTTACGAATGACAATGTGCTTGGTGCCTATGAGTGGAGGGGAAAACTGGATTTGCTAAACATTGTAATGATCGGGTTAGCGAGGGAACTTCCGGGGCATGATGAAAGATATGAACTTCATCGTCTGTTAGGAGCTTTGTTGTCACAAGAACTCACTATAGACGAAAAGCTAAATATAATAGGAAATGAGTACGATATTCCTATTGAAGAGAGTTTCAGAAAGGATGTGAGAGTTATGTGTAATTTGAGTCAGGGCATTGAGGAAAAAGGAATTGCGATTGGAAAGGCTGTAGCTGAAGCAGAGATAATTATAACGATGTATAATAATGGCTTTACGGCAGAACAGATAGCGTCTGCTATTAATAAGGGTATAGAAGAGGTAGAAGCTATTATTGAGGGGAAAGAATTGGAACTTGTGTAATTAGAATTGAAGACAGTGTCAGATGGGCCTCTGAGTTATCAAAAATTTGGAGGCTTTCTTTATATAGAAATATTCCAATGCTATTATTAAAATTGTTAATAGGTGATTGAAGAATTATTTACATGGAGAGCAATATAATAATCTGAGGTAAAAGTATGGATAATGAATTTTACAAACCAAGTTATTTATATCAATACAAGCCGGAGCCAGTCAAAGGCTCGTCTATAAACACAATTCTTATCTTTTCTATGGCAGATGCATCAGGGTGCAGTAGCTATATTTCTGGTTCCAAGCGGAGCCAGAGCATCATAAAAATCCAAGACTTAACGAATAAGTCACGGGAAGGTGCATCTTTATTGCACACTCGGGGCATGTGGAGTGCTGCGTGAAGTTAGAGCGTGTTAAAATTACGGAAAGAGTGATAGGCTAAGAAGCCGAAAATAGGGGCTGTCGGGAAATAGATGGCCCCTATTAGTATACCTATTGAGGAGGAGCAAAGAAGCGTTGCCAAACTTTTTTCCAATAATAATATATAGTATTGCTTGGGATAAACGTACTGCCATATTTTTACATGAAACAAAATAAGTACATTAACTTTCCTATAATAAAAAATGTAGAAATAGTAATTGATAATAAAATTTTTTTATGACTTGTTAAGCATGTAATGAAAGAAAAAAGTATGATCAGACTATCAAGGATAACGATAGGGTATTGCAGCCATAAATGGCTAGAAGCAATCGATAGCAATAATATGCCAATAATATAGGATACATTCCATAAATCTCCTAAATATCCCTTTTCGCGTAAAGGATAAAATTCGGGGGTTTCTATTGCTGCTTCATAGCGGGCAAAGACTTTATCAAAAAGAAATCTATAGTGAGATTTTACAATAGATTTATCTTTTTTATACTGGATTAGTGCTTCATGAGTCCATGGGAGTATTGCGGAAAATTCACCAAGACACATATAAGAAAAGCAAAATTAAAGTTTGGCTAAGTTCAGGCGGAATTTTTGAAGATAAATCTATGTGTACTTGAGGGTAAGCAACGCATAAACCTGCAAAAAAGCGAATAGGATAACCTAAGCTTACCAGAAAGAAAACACATAGATCAAGTTCATATTCTCTTGATAGTTCATAAAGAATAGAAATCACGGCTATTATAACAATATTTGAACATAAAACAATAGTAATATTCCTTTCATATAATATTGAAATTAAAATAGCAGTAATAACTCTTATAAAAATATTTATGATAGCCAGTAATATGGCTGTCTTTCCGCCTAATTCTTTAACAGGTAACCGGTTGGTTTTTTCAGTAGCAGCATCTTCAAAGATTCCCCGAATATCATTCAATAAATATCGCGCTTGGTACATCAAAAAGTCGACAACCAGAAAACATATAAAAAAGTCCTTTAATGTTGAAAATTGTGTTAATGATTTGCCGCTAAGAAAAGCCCCTGTAATAAAGCCGAGTAAAATTAAAAACCACTTTTGAAAGTCTTTTTTCTTAGGATAAAAGTAATATAAAAAAATTTCAAAAATACTTTTTAAGCCCAGCTTACTTTGTGGAGAGGCTGTTGCAGAGAGCTCTAAGGCGGCCAAGCGGACAGTCCGTTTGAAAAGGGCTGTTTGTTTAGCATAAAGATACATCTTAGGAGCTTTAATAGAGATAATAATAAATATAACTGCTAAAATAGTTGAAATAGCATATGAAACATAGTGAATAATGCTATATTTTGAGTCTTTGACATGAAAAGGATTTCTGGTTGTGATGGGGGAAGAAAAACTCATCCAATGAATAAATGTCCCATCATTATTAGACTTTGGAAGAAGAATAGCTAAGCGGTCTTCTAGTTCTCTCATATAATGATATCTTAAAACATTTGTTATACCAATGGACGTAATATAAAATATGGATACAATTAAAATCACGCTATTTAGGTAGAATAAATAATTTGCAAAAGTTTTTTCGTTAACGGGGCTAGATGGATCCTCCCCGGCAATAGATATCGCAGCACCCAAAATAGCGCCAAGCAAGGCGCCGCCGACCCCAATTATTTGGACTATCTGATTTTGAGCATTCCGCTCGTCTTCGCGACAATCATTTAACTCACTTATAATTTCATCAATATATTTATCAGAAATATTTTTGTGACTTTCCATATTTGACATTATAGGGCCTTCCTAGTTATCATTTAGTAAAATATTTAATTTATTATAATTCCAAAAAAATATGAAATAAATAGATATTTAAATTGAATTTTCTCAATTTTTCAATTGAGTGTATTTTTTCTCCAATAAAATGTAAAAACACTGGCTCTTTGTTATAATTGAATCACCACAAACAACAATACAAAGGAGTGTGCTTGAGAACCTGAAAAATGGAGAAACTCAAATTTTGGAATGCAATAAAAAGCCAAAAATGATTAGGCGAAGGGAGAATAAGATAGTGGACAATCATGGAGAAATACTGATCTATCAGACAGAAGGTGGTTTGACTAAAATAGATGTTAATATGCAGGATGAAACATACTATAAATGAGCATATAAAAAACATATATTTAGAAGGTGAACTTCAGAAGGAAAGTACGATGAGAAAATTCGGAAATATCGAATTTTCTACCAAACCAACAAATCCACTGAGGGTAACTGAGGAGGAAGATTAAAATGGAATCTTTTAAAGTTGAAATCGTAATAGACGGTAAAGGATTAAAAACATTATTTATGTATAAAATATTTACAATACCAAAATACATTCATAAAAATTGGAATTATAAAGAAATTACTAAGAACGGGTTGGAGATGAAATTTAAGCTTGGTATCGCTTCAGCTGTTTTAAAGAGTTTTTCGCAAGATCATGATATTTTTCCTGTATTAAATGAATTGTATGAGCAAGAAAGCTTTTTTACAATACAGAATAATAAAGGACTTCGATATGATGAAACGAACCAGTACATTAAATGTGTAATTCCGGAAGAGGTTCTTAGATATTTTAAGCAATTATTTGTTAGTACAATTGTATATCAAGCTGAAAATATGCAAATTCCCGATTGTGAAAAGATTGAATTTGAATTCAATACTCAGGATTATACGGTCAATATATCTAATCTGAGCTTATTCCGGCCAAAAGAAAATCCATATTATAAATATGCAAAAAATGCAGCATCATCATTATCTGTTGAGGCAATCGGGTTAGAACAATTTAGTATTGAGAAATCCAAAAAGTTAAAGAACTTTTATGATTTTTCAAAAATGTCGCAATGGAAAGAACGTGAAAAATTGTATAAAGACGATGCTATTGCGGACAAAGCGGGAATATATATGCTATATGATTGTAAAAAGAACAATTTTTATGTTGGGAAAGCTGTTAAGTTGCAAGAACGAATGCTTCAACACGAAAAAAATATTAATGGAAATGATCCTATTCCTGAATTTACACATTACAGATATACAGTTATTTCATATGAATATTACGAATTTTTGTATTTGATTGAAAATGCTGCTATTCATGATATTGGGTGGATTTTAAATATGCCAACAGCCAAAAGGATTACGCCTTCTTTATCAAAAAAATTAAAAGTAATTAATAGTAATACAATGATAGATGACTGTACCATGGTAAATAACCTTGAATATCAAACAAAACAACAAAAGAAATAGGAAGCTATACTCCCTGTATAATTTTACAATAATTCGGATACTGAATATACCAGACGCCACAAGGCAAATAACCGGAAGCAGCAAACCAAGCTGTGCTTCCGGTTAAAAAATAATTAATGCCCGTATTCTAAATCCGGCCATTCTATTGCTACTTCCTTTGCCTCTGTTCTAATCCATATCTTGCGGTCTTTGAGCCATGCCTGTGGAATTTTCTCTGCGTATTGAGCGGCTTCTTTCGTCCGATCCCCAAGAAAGCAGTGAATCATCTGATGCTGGCCAGGCTGAAGTCTTTTGCAAATCATTGGCAAAACGGCCAGATTATACAGCAGATTCGTATTGGGAAATGTGTCTACCAATACCGCATTTCCGCCGCCGCTTACAGAAACGGCTCCACTAATTCCCCATGGCAGGCAGGCAAATACTTTTCCGCTTTCCTGCTTAATTTGAGCCGCTGTATATTTTCCGGAAAAGCAGCCGGGCTGAATTTGGGAACATGCTTCTGCTTCAATGGAAAAACCGCCGTCAGCCACATCAATTTCTTTATCAGTAGTAATACGGTGAACTCTTATGTGCCAGGCGCCTAAAGGGATTATGGCGCTTTCTGCTTCCACGCCGGGCATCAGACTGTAGGAGGAAAACACCGCCTGGCCGGTTATAACAAAAGCTTTTGTACCATACTTCATTCGGTAATAATTGTCATCTGCCAGGGATACAGCCAATGTATTATCAAATGCCCCGTCCCGCAGATCATGTCCTCTGGATACGCTGAATCCAAATTGATTAGAATAAACGAATTTTTCGTATTTCTCTGCAGTACAGCCATGGTTTTGACAATGCTGTCCGGTGACAAATGACTGTACATGGTTTTTATGATGAAGGATTAGCATATGGGGATGCTCTAAAAGCCGCACCAGATCAAAGGAAGGCTGCTTCTCCTGTGCTGTCCAGAAGGGATGAGCGTCTTCCAGGGCAAGCATAAAAAATGTTTTTAAGCCCCAATAAGGAGAACCTTGGCCATTGTATCGTTCACTCATAAATAGATTGGGATAACCATATCCTACACTAAGTACGCCTCCGTTATCAAATATGGGGCGGCAAATCCATTCTTTCAGATTGCTTACAGCTAAATGCCGTAAAATCCCATATTCCAGACCGTCGTCACAGGCAAAAGCAAGGGCGGAAAAAAAGGCGCCGTGAGCAAAGCGATAGGTAAGACTCCGTCCATAGGGCAGTTCTCGTCCCCCTGTGTCAAACCAATACATAAAATCCTGTGCAAATTGTTTTCCGCGTTCTCTCAATATGAGACAATTGTCAGGATCTTCTTTTTCCATCAATCTGGCATAGACAAGCCCATAAAAATGCATTGCGAAGGCAATATAATAATCCAATTGTCCGCTGTTTCCGTCATGATACCAGCCGTCACCCTCATAGCACTCTGTAATCACGGCCCAGTCTTCCTCCGCCTTTTCACGGGACCAGGGACGCCCAATAATCCGAAACATCATATTCACAAGAATTCGGAAAAATCTCCAGTTATTGGCATGTACCTTATGCGTGTTAATCTGGTTCATCCAAATACAAAACCGTTCCTTCTGACACTCTTCCAGGGGCTCCCATAAAATCTGAGGAGACAGGCTGACAGCTGATGCAATGGCGGCCATTTCAACCATTTTTTGGTCATAATCTTCCAAATCTCCCCAATACTCCGGATGCCGGGGATCGGTTCCGTGGATTATCCCGATCCGGTAGCGCTTTTTCCATTCCTCAATCTCATCTTTTAAAGCCGGGGCCAATGTGGGACTTTCCTGAGACCATAAAGGTCCCAGGCCCCACAAAATTCTGGCAAAGGCTTCCATGCGGGCAGATTTTTCTCCATAATGAACTCCGGTATTTCCTACATGAAGCCAGCTGTTCCCATCACTATAATACTTTTTTAAAGGACGGATTATTTCTAAAAGCAGTTCTGCCGCGTCTGCCCTGCTTTGGATTTTTCGTTCCCTCCATTGCTCTAGCATACCTTTTCCTCCTCTACCTTAATGGAGACATGAAATTCCCCTTTGCCGTCCGGTTGTACGGTAAACTGCCATGCTTCAAAGCCTCCGGCCAGGAAAAAAACCGGATCCGGCGCTTTCCCACAGTCTAAAGTGGATATACCGATTTTAACCGTTCCGTTCTCCCGTGGCAATACCCAACCGTCCTGGACACGCTGCACGCCCAGTTTGTGCCTTCCTATTACCGGAATTATAAATAAGGGCTGCCGGGAATCTGGTTCCTGTAGTAATTTTATGCTTCCGTCAATTGTGATTTGACCATCTGAAAATAAGTATACCAGGCGGCAAAATACAGGATTAAAAGCAGAACTGTGATCCGCATCCTTTAATTCCATATGCGCTTCAATCCGGATTTCATTTCCCAGCTCTTCTGCTGTAATCCGGGAATCATGATCATAACAGCTGGAATATTTTTTCCCCTGGCTTTCCAGCTCGATTCTGGGCGTTAAACTGCAGTGCTGCGATTTTTTTAAAGAAAGCTGCATATTATGTGGTTCTTTTAACCAATAATCTGTCATGGACGACATAATCACAGGGCCTGCCGTCCTGTGCCACAACATTGTTAAGGTACCTCCGGAAGCGTGTCCTCCCTTCATGTAGTGAAAATCATAGCCTGTTACGGTGCCCAAAAATCCGCCTTTTGAGATTTTCCACGTGTCTATTTCCGAAAAATATAGCAAAGACGGCGCGTGCTGGGAAGGAAGCTCTGCCGGCTGACTGCTCCATTGCCCGGAATCTATCATGGATGCCAATGCCTTTGCATGACAGAATGTATGGTGAATACAGGGTTCTTCCCCGTGTATTTCATAGTCCGGCCCGCCATACAAAAGTCCTTTTCCGGTGCATTTCTTGTACAGTATTAGATTCCTTACTGCAGCTTCATGAAATACAGGTTCCTCGTCTCCCCAGATTCCATAGGCGGATTGGCATCCGTCGGATGTTCTGCTTCCCCAATAGGTCCATTTATAATTTCTGGTTCCAAAGCTGTTATCCCATGCCCCGTCCGGCAGCATAAAAACAAGCAGCTTTCTCAAAATTTCCTTCAATTTTTCTGTCAGTTTTGAATCACCAACTGTTTTGGCGTATAAAATAAGGGAAGGTATTGATTCCTCGGCATTATATCCTATGTCTACCGGCCTGCACCCTCTTTTCGTCACATGCTCTGCCGGTTGGCCTTCTCCATACAAAAGTCCGTTTTCCAATAAATGCTTCTCACAAAAATCAGCCAGTTCTTTTGCCTGTACTAAATATTCTGGCCTGTTTCCGTATTTTCCCGCCAGGGAAAGGGCGGCGGCGGCAGACGCATGGTAATTAATGTTGGTTTTATATTTTGCAGTAATCGTTTTACCAATCCACTGGGCCCCTGCCTCCATTCTCTGTTCCCAAAGCTTTTTTATTTCAGGAGCCAGTAAATGGCCGTGAAGGATTAAAGCTTCACATAGACTGATTACCCCAAAAACTGTTATTCCATTCCATTCACTCTGAGGATCATTATAAAAGCTTCCGTCATCACAGACCATATTGGCGCCCCAGTGGAAAACATTTTCTGCCGCTTTCCGATATTTTTCTTCTCCTGTAAAATCCGCCATGCACATTAAGGGATAAACGGCATCCTGACTTCTTCCATGAATCATCTTACAGGCAGGGCAGAAAAAACCGCCGTCAAAGCGAGAGTCTCCTGTGTCATGAATTTGATAGCGGATTAGGCCGTCACACCAGCTTTTTAACAGATCAAAACATTCTTTCTTTTCCATGCGGACTCCTTTACCAGATCATAAATTCCTTCCCCAACAGTCTGAGAATTCCCTCTGTAAAAAAGTAATCTCCGTAAATCAGCGGAACATGAACCTGCTTTTCGTAAGCAACGCTTCCATTCTGCAAAATACCGTCTCTTTCAACATCCCAGCAGCAATGCTTTTCTGCCAATGCCTCCAGCATTTTTTCCGCGCTGTTTCTGTAAAACAGCTTTTCCGACTCATCTGCGGCATCTGCAATTTCCAGAAGGCCGCATGCAGCACACGCGGCAGCAGAAGTGTCCCAATATACAGGTTCCGCAGGCGCTCTGAAATCTAAAAGAGAGACAAAACCGGTTTGAGCTACATTTGCCAGAAAATAATGGGCTGTCCTCTTGGCGGCATCCAGGTATTCCTGCCTGCCTGTATATCGATATCCGAGAGCAAAGCCGTACACTGCCCACGCCTGACCTCTGGACCATGAAGATCCTTCTTTGTAGCCCTGTCCGGCAGGAAATTCAACGGGTTCTCCTGACACCGGATCAAATACTGCAATGTGATTACAGGAGCCATCCGGTCTCTGCAGATACTGTAGGGCGGTGTCCGTATGCCGTCTTGCGATTTCTCCGAATCTGGGATCCTTTAGTTCCTTTTCCGCCCAGTAAAGAAGCGGCACATTCATAAGACAGTCTACAATCATCCAGCCTGTTTTATCCTCATTCCATGCCCGGATAAAATTTCCTGAGGGATTAAAACGGCCTGCCAGTATGTTAGCGGCGTGAAGCCCTCTTGTACGCGATTTGGGATTTCCTGTAAGCCTGTAATCAGCCACTGCGGTATGAAGAAACAAAAAACCTACATCGTGATGCAACACCTCAAAATTTTCCAGAATACGGTCAAATTCCAGTTCCGTATGCTCTGCAGCAGTTCTGTAAATCGGATCCTTTGTATATTGGTACATCTGCCACAAAATCCCGGACCAAAAGCCATTAGTCCACCATGACAGTTTTACGTCCCGCATATCATTCTGATACTTTCCGTTCTCAGCAATATAAGGGATGCGTTCTCCCAGTCTCATGCATTGCGTATGAATCTTTGCTTCCAGCTTTTCTAAAACTTTTTCTGCATTCATCTTTTTACTCCTTTACTGCGCCTGCGATTGTCCCTTTGGCAAAATGCTTTTGTAAAAACGGGTACACACAAAGGATTGGTACGGTGGCCACTACAATGGTTGCATATTTAATGGTCATTGCCACTGACTCCTGATCCATGGTTCCCACACCGGTTGTCATAGAGGTAACATCATTCTGCATTAGTATTTCTCTTAAAATTACCTGAAGGGGATAAAGCTCTCTGGTGCGGATAATAGCAGAAGCCCAGAACCATGAATTCCAGATAGCAACGCCATAATAAAGCACCATTACCGCCAAAATTGCCTTTGAAAGAGGAAGAACAACCTGACTTAAAATTGTCACATGTCCTGCGCCGTCAATTTGCGCCGCCTCAATCAGGCTTTCCGGGATACTTTCAAAGGATGTTTTTAAAATTACCAGATTATAAGTGCTGATCATAAAAGGAAGAATTAATCCCCACAGGCTGTCTCTCAGCTGCAAATCTTTTAAATTTAGATAAAATGGAATCATGCCGCCTGAAAAAAACATGGTAAACATGATCAGGATCATAATCGGTTTTTTAAATAGGACTCTTCGCCTTGAGAGAAAATAGGCTCCCAGGGCTGTCATAATAATGTCTAATGTAACGCCTACAACCAATACAAATAAGGTGTTAAAATAACCGCGCACAATCATAGGATTTCGAAATACTTTACTGTATGCGTCTGTACTCCATCCCACCGGCTTTAATAAAAGGCCTGTGTGCTGGGTCAGCATATTGCTGTTGCTAAAGGACGCCGCAACTACATACCAAACCGGATACAGACAGAGCAGCATAATCAGCGACAAAAAAATGTAGTTAAATACAGTGAAGATGCGTTCTCCCCTGGAGCGTTTCACTTTTAGTGATTTCATTTCTTTCCCCCCTACCATAAACTTGTCTCGCCGCATTTACGTGCCAATTTATTGGTGATAAGCAAAAGGGCGAAATTAATCACGGAATTAAAAAGGCCAATCGCAGTAGAATAGCTCCAGTCCTGATCTAAAAGGCCGATTCGGTATATGTAAGAAGAAATAATATCCGCAGTTTCATAAGTTGCAGGATTGTACAAAAGAATTGTCTTTTCATATCCCATATTCATCAGCGTCCCCATTTTCAAAATAAACATAATCACAATGGTCGGCATAATTCCGGGAAGAGTTACGTTAAGAAGCTGTTTCCACTTTCCGGCGCCGTCAATCTGGGCCGCCTCATATAGCTGGCTGTCAACTCCGGATAAGGCGGAAAGGTAGATAATAGAGCCCCATCCTGCTTCCTGCCAGATTCCGGATGCTACATAAATGGTGCGGTACAGATCCGGATTTTGAAGAAGCGGAGAACGTTCCCCTCCAAAAAGTTCAATAATATCATTAAATAACCCGCTGGTCATGCTGAAATCCACCAGCATACCGGTTACTACGATCATGGAAATGAAATGAGGCAAATAGGTTACGGTCTGTGTCAAACCTTTAAATTTTTTGCTTCTTACTTCATTTAACAAGAGAGCCAGAATAATCGGGGCGGGAAAGCCAAAAATCAGGCTGTATACACTAAGCAGAATCGTATTGCGGATCAGACGTCCAAAATAGACGCTGCTGAAAAATCTTGAAAAATTTTCCAGGCCGACCCAGGGACTTTCTGCGATTCCCAGAGCAGGCGTATAATCTTTGAACGCAATAATTGCGCCATACATAGGCTTATAATGAAATAAAATAAAAAAGATTAACACGGGAAGAACCATTATGTACAGGGATTTATTTCTCATCCAATCCTTTTTTACTTTATCAAAAAGCGACAATTCCTTCATTTTATCCTCTCTTTCAGGCTGTCAGACTAAAAAGGGGATGGGGGTGTCGCAAAATGAAATAAAGGCTCTGGTTTCATTTTGCGCTATCCCCATTCCCTTCCTTAGCCTTTAACGGGCATTGTAGCGTTCTAATGCTGAACTCTGAATCTCCAAGGCGCGCTGCAGTCCCATATTTTCAATATTTTTTACATAAGTATCAAAATTGTCCAGACTTTCTGTACCAAATATAAATTTGAGAACCATCTCATCGCGGTAGGTATTGATCTCGTTCATAATAGTAGAGTATTCCTTACTCTCTTCAGAGGTAGGCGTTACCGGGGGCATTTTATGTGACTTTGCATTACTGTTCCCCCAGACGTCAGGGGTTTCTTTCTGCTGATCAATGGTATAATACTGCTCCAGATAGCGAAGATCCTGTACAAAAGGCCCATTATAATTGCCGCGAATATAAGCAGACATTGCCTGAGATACAGGCCAGCCATCAGGATTTGTCATTACCCAGTCTGTATAAGTCGGATAATCTTCCTTCATTTCATAGGATTCGCCTTCAACACCAAAGTTAAAAAGCATATGTCCTTCTTCTCCATATGCATAATCCAGCAGCCGGGCTGCTCTCTCTACATCTTTACAGGAGGAGGTAATTGCTACGCTGGCAGTTCCAGGATACTGATTATCCATCTGGCCAAACTCCGGTTTTGCACCTTTTTCAAGGGTTGGGTAAGGCGCTGCTACCAGCATATAATCCGGCTCGTTGCCCTGGGCCGCTGTGATCCATGCCCCCATACGGCTTCCTGCAAATCCCATAGATGCCCCTGCAGAGCCATTGGTCATCTTGGCGCTTACCTGGTCAAATTTCAATGTAGCCATATCAGGATCAATGAGTCCTTCCTCATACCACTGCTTCATTAATTCCAGATAATTTTTGTAATTCTCCTCGATAGCGCCAAATTTAACCTGTCCATTATCATCGATATAGAAGCCGCGGCAGGTGTTAAATGCGTATGCAAACGGGTCATTATCTTTAAAGTCGTCTCTTGTCCACTCCGGACAATAGGGTGCGGCAACGCCTTTTTCGTTCTTAAATGCGGTCAGCACAGTATGCCATTCTTCTATTGTTTCCGGCACTTCCAGATTCAGCTCTTCTAACCAGTCCTGGCGCAGCATAAGTCCAATGGTATTACAAAGTTTTTCGTCTCCGCGGATAAATGGAAATACATAATAATGACCATCATCCGTTTTAATCATTTTATCCACCTCAGGATGCTCTTTTAAATAAGCGGTAATATTTGGACAATACTGTTCAAATACATCATTAAGAGGAAGGATCACGCCGTCTTTAATAGCCTTTTCAGGGCCGCCCGGATAATCTTTTACCCAGCTGTACTCCATCATGTCAGGAAGATTTCCATCAGCAAGAATTAAACTAAACTGTTCCTTTATCTGTCCTGTTGGCGGATGCATAAATTCAATAGTTACTCCCGTTTCCTGCATCCATGCCTTTGCAAATGGAGTCTCTCCCAAGTTGGAAAAGTTTGGGCTTACAGTGCCTTGAAGTTCACACCAATAGGTCAGCGCATCCCCTGCCTGCATTGGATAAGAAAATTCCCCTGCTGTTTGTGTTTGCTGTTCTCCTTCTGCTGCGGATGTTGCAGCAGTAGTCTGCTCTTGTCCGGCTTTTTGGCCGCAGCCAGCCAGAGCGAAAGTCATTGCCATTGTAAAAAGTAATGCGGTTTTTCTGTGTTTCATCTTTCTCCTCCTTGCATCTTATATTTTGTTTTGTATCACCCATATTATCAAACTAATATTGATTTTTATATGCAAAAAATGCAAACTCCATTGGCAAAAACACCTTTGGCAGTTTGCATTTTTTCAACATAATTGGCAAAACTTAAAATTCTTTCTTTAATTGTCCCGGGGTAATTCCTTTTTTCTTTTTAAATGCCCGGATAAAGCCTGCGCTGTCGCGAAAACCGGACTGCTCCGCCGCGTCTGCTACACTGCAGCCCTCTTTTAAAAGGCGTTCTGCAAAATCAATTCGCACAGTGTTAATAAATTCTAACAGGCTTTTTCCTGTTTGTTTTTTATAAAGAGACGATAAATAGGAAGGAGTCATCCGGAAATGCTGACTTGCAATAGAAATATTCAGATCCGGATCTGTGAAGTTTTCCTTTACATACATCTCCACCTTCTGGCTGAATATATGATCGCTGCTAGCCTGCATACGAATCTGACGTATCTGGGAACAGATTAAAGCCAGGCATTTTAAAAATTTATCCCTTGCCTCTTCAACAGGCGTTTTCACGGAAATATGCTCCAGCAATTCTATTTCCCGATCCGCATGGTGGTATCCCCCCGTGTTGGCTCCCTTTAAAAGAGTGCCAATCATATCAAAGATCAGGCAGCGATATGTATTGGCTTTTACCTGCCCGGAAAGATTGCGGTCAAACACCTCCATCATACATTGACCGGCTGTTTTTTCGTCGCCTATTTTCATTGCGTGAATAATTTTTAGCTCCAGCTCTTCCGGATATTCATACACAAAGCGCAAATCCTGTACTTTGTCATAGCGGAGCACCAGCGTGTCCAGCAGATTGATATACTCCTCCATAGCCTGAGCCTGCATATAGGATTCATGAATTCCGCCGATTCCGCTGCAGGCAGTTCCTAAAAGGGCAGTACAGGAAAAGCCGAAGGACTCTTCTGTAATTTGCTGCAGGTTTTCCACACATTCCTGCAAAAGCTCCATATTTTCCTGAGACGGCTCATTCATTCCGATAATGGCAGCTTCCTGTTGACCCATTTCGGTCATTTCCACCTCAAAATAGTTCTGACAAATTTCACTCAGCACATTGGCTATGATAAATTTTCGGAGAGCCTGTTCCCCTTCGTCAGGCTGTGCCGCTGCAGACGTTCCTTTTACCTCTGGCTTTAAAAGAACAACGGCATAGGTTTCAGAGTGAAGCATGATTCCGGCCTGCTCCTGAGGGGCTTTTTCGCAGTGCTCCATAAGCATTTGGGATAAGTAGTATGTTTTTAATGTTTTATGGCTGTTTTTAAGAAGTCTTTGAGTATCGATATGCTCTTTAAAAAAAAGATTCATCTGCTGATTAAGCCACTGATACTCATCTACCTGCCTCTCTGTCTTATCATTGCCTTTTAAGCTGGCCTGGTTTGCAAAATTTTCTGTCAGAAGCTTTAAAGGATTATAATTTTTCCTTGCCAGCCAACTTGCGATTCCGAATCCGGAAATAATACAGATAAATAATCCAATTGCGGACCAAAGCTGTATTTCGTAAGCCTCGCGGTCGATTAAAGCTTTCGGAACAATTGCCTCATATCTCCAATCGGTTGCATTAGAGTTGACACTGGTAACAATATAGGAATCCTTTGTTATCTGTTTTGGCAATGTGTCACTTTTGGCATCCATGCATATGGTACTGTTTTGACTGTCTGTAATTTGGATATACATTTTTTCGTCCCATTTGCCGAATAACAATTTCTGGCGGAATTGCTCCGCATCCACGGCAATCCCGATGGTTGCTGCTTCTCCGACATTTGTATTTAATGAACTCATGGTAAACAGTAGCAGGTTCTTCCCATCGGATCCGGTAATCGGAAGCACATCATTATAATGCCGCAAAGCAAGGTATTCTTTGAAAGATTCAAAATCTGTATTGCCGTTTTTATAATAGAGCTCATAGTAAAGAGAAATATCCATGTTCCCAAGACTGCTGCTTATTTTATCTGTTTTGGGAAAATATACGAATACATGATTAAACAGAGCTTCCGCAACACTGATTATCCTTAATTCATTATACAAATGGTACAATGACTGCTGGTTTTCAGGCTGGAACTCCCTTTCTTTTGAGAGATTTTGGATCCCATTATCAAGGGCCAAACGACTTTCTATTTTTTGAATATTTTTTATTTCGTTGTCTATCTCCTGCTGTACCATATTTAAGAGATTCTCGTTGATTCTGGAAGTCTGCGCCCGCATAATCTGCCAGACTCGGCCATAAATTCCCCCTGCCACTAAAATAGGTATAACCAAAATCCCTAAATATGATAAAAATAGCTTTAAGTATACCTTTGATTTTCGCTTCATAATAAATTTGCAACGACCCCTTCGCAAGAAATTTACAGTGAAAATTCATATTGAATATCATATCTGAAAATTTACAGTTTATCAACGATAAATTTAGAGCCAATCATTTAAAAAGGAAAGACTGTTTATGTAATCGGCGGAGCGGATGGAGCAGTAAAGGAAGCCCTTTATCTGGCTGAAATCGCAGCAAAGGTAATCATTGTATGTGTGGAAGATGAACTTGCATGTATACAGGAATTCAAAGATAAAGTAATGACCCACGATAATATTGAAATTATGCCACATTCAAGTCTTACGGCAGTATATGGCGGCGAAGCGGTGGAAGAGCTTGAATTTACAGATAACAAAACAGGGAAGAAGCAGATTGTAAAAGATTCAGAGTGTGGGATATTTGTATATGTGGGGATTGTCCCAAATACGCAGATGTACACAGAATTAAGGCTAGATGGGGGCTATATTCCGACTGACGATTCTATGCAGACAGAGATCCCGGGAGTATTTGCGGCGGGGGATATCTGCGTAAAAAAAGTGAGACAGGTGGCGACAGCAGTTGCCGATGGCGCAATCGCAGGAATTCAGGCAGCAGCAATGTGCTGATATGCTGTCTCAGTACCCGTATCCACTAAAAGCAGGGCAGATGGCAATACGAATATCCCTTCAGGAAAAGGGTTAAAAAGTATAATGGTTTAAAACGGGGGAAGGGGATGTAACAAAATGCGGACAGCGGCAATAGAAAGGCTGACAGATTCATTTTGCTGCATCCCCTGGAAACAAAAGGTGATACCTGTTTTATGGGCAGTATTGGTTTTAACTTATTTCAAATTACACCATAAGCTGCGGAGTATTGACAGATAACCAGGTAATCAATGCCGCGTTAATTGCGGCTGCTACATAAATGTTTGCCGTTTTATGATAGAATTTCTTAACGACTCCTGCGATTACAGGGTATAAGAGGAGCATACCCATCATTGCGCCCTGAGCTCTTGACATTTCACGGCCATTGATTGGAGTAACATGAGTAAATACCAGTTTGCCGTAAAGAAGCCCAAGGAAGATAATTGCCGGAAGAGCATTCATGATCAGCAAAATCAGATATTGTACCCGGGGAGAGGTTCCTTTGATACGAACAGATTCTGTCTGAAGGAATGCATAAATTGTAAAAAGGATGAGGAACATGATGTAGTATATAATATATTGTCCGATTCTTCCGGAAGGAATAGCCGCAAAGTAGGTCTGAAAAATTCTTCCGTACCAGCCGCAGATACGTTCTGCAAATACGGCAAATAAGTAGGGCACGCCCACAACTGCCAGAGAAAAAAGCACTGCCAGGCAAATGTTGGAGACACTGGTTTGGAGGCGGAGTTTGTCTGCCTGGCTATTTGCAGAGCTATCCGCCAAATTGCCAATAAAGTAGAATACAATACCCACCAAAGCAGAAAGGAAGAACCACCAAATAAATCCGTTTGTACTCTGGACGTTAAAGAGCTTTGGAAGCTTTCCAAGAATAGTCTGCCCCTGAATAACGGTTGACTTAACAAGCATTGCGGAGATAATGCCGGGAAGGAAGAGGAAAATCCAATGCTTAAGGCTTCCTTTTGCGGCTTCTTCCGGGAGAGGCCTTTTTAAAGGTTCAAATACTTTTGTTTCAAGAAGAATGGAACCCATTGGGAAAATCATTATGCAGATGCTTAAGGCTATAAAAAGGACGGTAATTTCCTGCCATACATATATAAAGGAATTATCTGCAAGGGCTGTAACGTTTCCCCCAAGAGTATCATCAAAGTACTTTATAAGGCTGGATACGCTGGAGCCGGCGATATTAGAAAGGGAGTGGAATGTATTTGGCGTGTAAAGTACACGCAGAGAACCGTCTGCCGGATTCCCATAGTACTTTCCGGTTTCCATTGCATTTTTGGGTACGCCTGCAAGATCTGCCATACCAGCGTAATTTAAAGAATCCTGATGATACACATCCCAAAAGACACCCTGGCCACACTCGTCCAGCAGACCCCAGATTGCCATAACGTTTACACCGTCATAAACACTCAGATCCTCGCCGGGAATGCCGCATCCGATAAATGCAACGCTTCTGGCAGCTGCCGAAGCTGCATATTCGCTAAGAATGGCAGCCGATGCCTGAGCGCCGCCGTTAGAGTGGCCGGTTGCGCCGAGACGATCTGAATCGACAAATTTCAACCCGGCCAGGTATTTCATTGCCGCAACAGCACCGGAACTTCCCTCCATGGTCATACCGGATCCCACGGTTCCGTAATAGTCGTATGCAAAGACAACATAGCCGCGTCTTGCAAGCTCAATGCAGTAGCTTGAGTAGAAGGCATGGGGGGTATTTCCGCCGGGAGCAACCACGATGCCTGCCGCCGGTGTTTCTGCAGTTGCATTAGAAGGAACCCACAGTGTTCCGCCCATATTAACACTTTCATCTGTAACAAAGTTCACCGTTTTTACATCAACAGAAAAACCGTTTGTCAGGGATACTCTGAGAATCAATGCGCTGAGAAGGAATACAGCCATTGCCAAAACCAGAGTGAGGGTACGTTTGGACATTGCGCTTGCTTTGGTGTTTTGCACTTTCATGTTTTTTCTCCCGTCTTTTCGTATTTTTACAGATCGCTTCAGAACTTTCTATAACAAATTTTAACAGTGTAGAAAAAACAATTCAATTCACATAATGTCCAATGTTTTCATAAATATTTCATAGCATATTCACAATGAAAAATTCATATGAATATGCACAATGAATTTGCATACATCCTATATCCTACTTTTATTCAGTTGACTTCCGAATTGTAAACTTAGGTGTCAAGTATACATGCTTAATATTATCCCGTTCCCGCGGACTTTGAAGGCGAATCAGCATATCCAGCGCTTCCGTGCAAACAGATTCGTTTGACAGGGAATATGTAGTGACGGGAGGGCAGAGATATGCGGCATAGTCGTCGTTACTTGCAACGATTTTCACATCTTTGGGAATATTGCGCCCGGTTTCATAGAGATACCATAGAATCCCTGCAGTGTAAGAATCTGTCCATCCAATAATTCCGTCAATTTTAGGATTTTTTTCAAATGCAAGCCGTGCACATTCGTATCCGGCCCTGGCAAAAGTCGATTCATCCCAGGCGTACTCTGTGATCTGCCAACTATCCCATGTTCCGCAGGTTAGGACTATATTGCGGAATGCCCGCTGCTGAAGGACTGCAGATTTACTTTGAGTGGTGGGCGGAGTCATCAGTGCAATATTTTTGCAGCCACATTCCCACAGATGATTCACTGCCATATTAATTCCGGCATCAAAGTTGTTAACAATACTGTTGATTTTGGGATAGGGATTTAAAAACTCTGAAAACATTACAATAGGGGTCTCGCTTTCGGTAATAGTTTTCTGTGTTTTTCTGTCCAGCTCCAGCATGGGGACAACCGGGATAAAGATTCCAGAAAGATGATCTTTCAGCATAGTCTGCAGAACAGAATTTAAATCCGTTTCGCTTAAATTAACCGCATATACTTTGGTTGAATATCCCCGTGTTTTTGCCGCTTCTGAGAAAAAACTTGCCATACATGTATACTGAACATTTCCGTTCAGCGGCGGAATGAGCAAACCGAAGATTTTGCGGTTTCTGCCCCGGTTTATGGAAGGCTGGTCAGAAACCTGAATACCAAGAGCTTCCATTGCTGCGGCGATACTCTGCCTTTTGTCATCTGACACATATCCGTTTCCGTTAATATAGCGGGATACTGCTGCCTGGCTTACACCTGCTGCCTGGGCAATATCCGCAACTTTTACATTTTTGTTAAACTTCACTGTTTTTCCTCCATGATTTGGTTATTTTTCCGCAGGACTCCAGAAGCAGAATCATACCGATTATTGTAATTACTGCAAATATAGCAAAGATGGCTTTCAGCTCTAAAAACAAACTGAAACCACTTACGATTAGATTCGTAATAATTGTACTCAATGCCATCTGTATTCCTGTCCACAGGGCAACGATACGGCCGCGGACATGATCAGCAGCATGGCGGGCAAACAATTCCATAATAGCTGGCTGAAGAAGGCCGTAACTTACTCCTTCCAGAACTTGTACCATTGTCAGCAGTTGGGCAGATTTCAGAAAAGGAACAAAAAGTATACGTAAAGCCATGAATGTCCCGCCGATAGCCATGAGCTTTGAAAGGGAATAGTGCTTTGTAAGCTGTGGAAAAGTCAACAGTACCGGAAAGCTGCTTATATTCATGATTGCCATAGCGGCTCCCTGGTGGGCGCTTGTTCCTCCGGCTTCTTTAAGCAGTACCGGAAGATAAATAATATTTGCTCTCCATCCAAGAAAGATCAGGCATCCAGAGAATAATATGGGAAGCCACAGAAGAAGATGCATTGAGGATTCTGCGGTGCCGGGTTTTTCCTTCTTTTGATATGATCCGGCTGGAGTTTGCTTTTTTATCTCAGGGAGAAACCATAAGGAAAAGGCAGAAAGAAACATGATTCCGCCGTGAAAGAAAAACATGTAGCCCAGCCCGACTTTGGCGTAAAGGATTCCAAATAATGCACTGGCGCCGGCGCCGGTCAGCCCTCCGACAGCCCGCATAGTACTGTAATGAACAGAGGAGTTTATGTTGGATGCTGCAAGGGTGTAGGCATCCAGCTGTCCCATGGCTGAAAAATCGAAAAGAGTTACGGGAAGAACCGCCAGAATAACACGAAATAGGTTTCCATGTATAAAATACAGAAAGCCTGTAACGAATACTGAGGCGGGAAGAAGTATTTTTAAAAGTTTCCCTGCAGACTGCATTCGGTCTGCATAGCTTCCTACCGTATACTGTATCAAAAAATTGCCAAGGGCAGTGCAGGTGGTAACTGCTGCAATTGCGGTTTTATCATACCCCAGAGACAAAAGATACATGGTCTGGAACGGAAAGAACGACATATATGCGGTATAAAATAAGGCATAGATGATAATAAGCCGTATTTTCTGTGCGTTTCGCATTTTCTTTTCCTCACACTAATTCATATCAAAATTTCATATGAATATAATATCTGAAAATTTGTGATTTATCAATGGTGGATTATGAAAATTGCAAATAGTCTCAGTGAATAAATGGGCGCGGCTGTTTAGGGCTATGAGAGGATATATTTAAAAGAAAAATGATAAGTGGAGAAATTGATGTATCAAAGGAATATTAAGTATTACAAAGAAATCGGAAAAGAACGAATGTTCTAAAAACATTGCCTGAATTAAAAAATTCGTTTATACTGTATGGAGGGGTGAGAAAAATGATTGAGAAAAAAATACTATTAGAGTTAGCTGCCGGAGAAGGCGCGGGTATGTTGGTATCTGCCGGAAACAATATAGTAGAAAAACTAAAAAGTACCCGGGACTGGAAAAAGGTATTTGTTGATACCGGTAAATTTTTTATTGAGCATGAAAAATATGCAGAACAGATTTTTGACGATATAGCGGAAGTTCTGTCTAGAGAAAATATGCTTGACCTTGCAAAAGCTTTGAAAAACGAAGATGGATATGACATAAAAGCTCATTTGCTGGATAAGTTAATGGAGTTGATGGACCAATATGAGATTCCCCATAGCGTTGCTGAGTCTTATGCAAACGGTATGCTGTATACTATTTTGGAGCAGCTTCGGGAAGTGGCGCCGGAAAAGTATGATCATTATTTTCAACAGGATTGGAGAGAAGAGCAAAGCGCCTTATTGGAGACCATTTCTAAGAAAATTGATGTGGTTACATCGGAACTGGCAAAATACCGGGAACAGAGAATCGAAATTTATTCTGCTGATGAAATGGACATCCGGTTGAAGGGGATGACGATAAATCCTAAAATTGGGATTTCCTTCTTTTGCATTGATGACGATGAATTCAAAAGATCATTTGAAGTACATAAAAATGATAAATGTATCTATGTAAAAGGAAAATGCCAGGAAGAAATCTTATATTGCATATTGAATGAACTATGGGAAATAAAGGATAACCGTGCAGTTTTTGTTGTTGAGAGTTATGAGGATTGGGAGAGGCTCCGAAAAATATCAGCGGTTGGCCACATATATATTCCCAGGTTCTATAAAGATGAAATAACAGCTATAGATGGAAATACAAATATTTTTATATATTCTGAAGAGATGCCGGTTTTTTCCCATAAGGCGTTAACTTTCAGACCGAGAACTCATGCCACAATAGTACATGCTTTGTCCAGCGCGGGAATGGATATAAACGAAGCTGGCAGACTTGTGGCGGAGACTCATGGCCTATATGTACCTATGAAGAAAAAAATATTTAATGGCGCATATCTTAAAACTCCTTTGTGGTTAACCGAAATCCCGGAACAGGTAAAAAAAACCTGCCTTCTTCTGGGGCAATGGACAGAAGCGGAAGGGGATAAAGCCATTATAGAAACTCTCAGTGGCCTGAAATATGAGAAGTTCATTGAAATCTTATTACCTTTTACAGCCGGCGAGGATCCATTTATCCATAAAGTACGTAAAAATCAGGAAGTAATGTATTGCCTTGCCTGTGTTGAAAATACATGGGATTGTATGACAATTTCTACAGAAGAACCTTTATGGAAACAATTTACAGAACTGTTTATTGAGGTTTTAAATGAATCCGAAGCTTTGTTTACTTATTCTGCACAGGAGAAACTGTTAGCGCAATTTAAAGGAGAAAAATTATTCTGGTCAGGAACAATAAGAACCGGGATGATTCGAACTTTAATTATGAAAGGCTTCTACCGCAGTGATGAAGAGTGTCAAAGCGAATTAGATTCCTTGGTTGACAGAATTTTGGGTTATGTGCAGAGCGTTGTCCAATGGAAATACATCTCTGCATTCTTTACGAATCTATGCGAGGTATCCCCCAAATCCGTCCTAAGACGCTTGGAGTCCGAGCTAAACAAGAATACCGGGCTGCTGGATTTATTTGAATTTCAATCGGGGGATGGTTTATTTGAAAGAAATGAATATATCAATATTTTGTGGGGGATCGAACAATTTTTAACTCAGAGAGAATATGCATCAAGGGCATTAAAGTGGCTGTTGCAGCTAGATGACCGTTCTTTTGGGTATAAGTCTAACTCTCCTAAGGATATTCTTGCAAAGGTGTACTTCCCTGGCTATAATTTTTCTGCTTTGGATTCTTTAAAAGACAAAATTCAGGCGGCGGAGCTTGCTCTTGAACTAGATCGGAATGGGTGGGAATTTATATACAATGCCTTGCCGGGGAATTTTTCTACGATTGTAGGAACGCTGGAAACTCCCAAATACCGGGATCACAATGATGCGAAACCTGCAGCATGGAAGGAGATCTATGCATTAACAGCTGCTTATTTGCAAATTCTGCTGAAACATATGGACTTTTCTGTAGAGCGCTGGGAAAAAATGTTGAAATTTTCTTCCAATGTAAGCCAACAATTGCGGGAGGAAATATTTGATAAATTACTATATGAATGTGCCCAGATGTCGGATACAGAAGTAATACAAATAAAAAATTCTATTCGCGGTTTGATTTACCGCCATCGATATTTTGCTTCAGCGGAATGGGCCATGAGGGAGGATGAAATAGCGTCCTATGAGCAATTGCTGTCAGAAATTACAATAACAACTCCAGAATATGAATATCTGTACTTATTTAATTCAGGCAGGGACTTTCCATTGCTAAATCCGGTTCCATACGATCAGGAAGGAAAGCGCGAAATTAATGAGAAGGAAGAGGAGAGGACCGTCCGGGAAAAAATAAAAGAGTTTCGGGAGAATCGCTGCAGCTTAGATATACTTGCAAAAATTTGTGCAGAATATGAAAGAAACTCTCTGGGAAGAGCATTAATGAGATATTGGTCTGAAGGAAGATTTGATATTAATATCTATGAGCTGCTTTTAAAAAAACAGATTTCAGGAAGAATGGCTTTAGACTATTTGTGGGCAGCAGAGGATTTTAACAAGGATATTTTTGAAAAGTGTTTCCGGCTTGCAAATTTCTATCAGTGCAAAGAGGACTTTATTGTGCAGCTATATGAGATAGAGGCATTTAGAACATCTGAATTACCGCTGATTTCAGAGGCGGAAGAAAGATTTAAATATAGGTTCTGGGAGAACTCGGGAAGACATCCTGCCCATCATGAAGAATGGGCAATATCAGAATGTCGGAAATATGGCACTATGCAGGAATATCTGAAGCTTTTGTATACGATTAATCAAAATAAGCCCTTTTCTGCAGAACAGATTTATGGTTATCTAAACGGCATTGAAAAAATAAGGCGTTCTCAGGATATTCAAACGGTAGATTTTTATCTTGAAAATTTGCTGCAGCCTGTTCAGGAAGCCTTTATTGAGGATCAAGAAAAATGCATGGCAATTGCAGCTTTGGAAATGATTTTTATGAATGTACTGGATTGGACAAGAATGAGATGTTTTCAGAGAGAGGTAAAAAGATCTCCGGAAATATTTTCGCAAATAGTATCCATAATCTTCAGGCATCAGGGAGAAGAACGGCAAAATAAATCAGAAAAAGAGAAGTCCTATATAAGCAATCTTTACGCATTTTACCGCAAGGCCAAGTTTTGTCCTGCTGAGGAAAATGATGAGGTAAATATTGAGAAATTGCAGGCATGGACAGATAAATTTAAAATATTGCTTGCAGAGTCGAGACAATCTAATCTTTATAGTTCTTTGATGGGGAGATTATTTGCATTTTCCCCAAAGGGAAAGGACGGCTATGAGCCATGTGAAGCGGTTAGGTGCGTGATTGAAAGAGATGCCGACGATAGTTTCATTAGGGAATATAGAACTGCTATTTTCAATAAAAGAGGGGGTTTCACTCCGGATGCGGGAAAATCGGAACGGCGAATTGCAGAGAAATATCGAGATAATGCAGATTTTTTAAGTATGAAATATCCCAAAACTGCGGAAATCTATTATGGTCTGGCTAAGGAATATGAAATTTACTCAAAGGAGGAACGTGTGGAGGCGGAAAATGGATATTGAAACCAAAAGAGGATTTTTGCAATGAGGTAAGAAAAGGCATGAATTTTAAAAGAAAAAGTGATTTTATCAGCAACAAAGAAAGTTTGCTTTGATTAGAGAGGAATTGAGGTAGATATGCAGAGTGAGCAAATTATTAATGAAGTGAAACGGTATTTGGAAGACGAAAATTATAGATACGCGATAATGATTGATGGAAACTGGGGATGCGGAAAAACGCACTTTGTTTTACATGATTTAACATCAGCTATTAAAGAATACGAGGAAAAAAATAGGAGGAGAGATATTAAATATATTTCATTATACGGATGTGAGTCGGTAGAGGATGTAGAGAAGAATGTATACTGGAGTATTTTAGATAAAAAAATTTTTGAATTGAAAGAGCAGGTACAGACGAATATTCCAACAAAAACAGTGTATGGTGAAATGGCAGAAAAAAGAGAAAAAAGTCAAAGAGTTGTTCTAACTATGACCAAAAAGTTGGTTGGAACTGTTATGCAAAAGGTTGGCTTTGCGGGGAAAGATTTTGAAATGGTTGCAGAATTTGTCTCACTTAATAAACACATTTTTATTTTTGACGACCTGGAACGATGTGATTGTCCAATTAACGATATTTTGGGATATATTAACAGTTTAGTGGAACATGAGAGTGCGAAAGTTATTTTAGTTGCAAATGAAAAAGAAATAGGGCAGTTGAAAAAACGGGAATATAGAGAATGGCAGAATTTGGTGGCTGCTCAAGCTAATATTTTAATTCCAGATAAGGAGCCTTTTGGAATTGCAGAAAAGATAAATAAACCGATAAAAGAGTTTTCTCTTGATGAATTAGAACGAAGGAGAAGTAAAATTTTTTTCGATGCAGAATGGGATGAACAGTACAAAAGGATTCGTGAAAAGCTAATTGGTGTGATAATTCACTACAATCCTGACAGTTCAGCAATTATGCATCGTTTGATTAGTGACTTTAAAGGGGACAAACAGTTGCAGGAACACTTAAATGGAAATGTCCGGAACTTTATAAATAAAATGGAGGAATATGATCATCTAAATTTTAGAACATTTCAATTTTTTTTGTCTAAGATAGAATATCTGTATCCTAAGCTGGATCAAATTAACATAGACAAGAACTATAAAAATGAGACACTGAAATTTATAGTTCAAAATTGCTTTGATATATGTGTTGAGTTTAAAGCAAATGTAAATGAAACTGAAAACCCAGTATATGGTAAAAAGCTTAGACTTCAATCAATTAAAGAATATGTTGAAAACAGTAACCTTGAACTGGATGTATTAGAGAAAGAAATCGGCCAGTACATTAAAGAAGAATTATTTGAGAAATTGCCAGCTGATGATCCTCTAAACCAATTATATAATAAATGGTATATAATGACACAAGTACAGGCAGAAAAAATAATTGGCGAAATTATACGGAAATTGGAAGGGGGAGGGTATCATGAAAATTCGTATAGAAAGATATTATTAGTACTGATGCAATTGCAACATCTTGGAGTTTCAGAGCAATCACTTTCTCAAGCAGTTGAGTGCATTAAAAAAGATTTGAAGCAGAAAAACGAACTTCTCTCAGAGGAATGGTATATGATTGAAGATATAGAATTCGTTGATGAATACAAGCAATTAGTAATAAGTATCAATCGCGAATTAGAGAGTATAGAATGCCCAATTAGGAATGAAACTATTGAGAATATTCTTGAGAAAAGAGAAGAGTGGGGAAGATTATTATATAACTATGTATTAACAAATGAAACAAAAAAATATTGGAAAAGAGGAGTGTTTTTAGGTATAGAAGCAGGTAAATGGACACAAATAATTCAAAACTCAGATGCAGAGAATTTATATTATTTTAGAAATTTTTTGCTGTATGCTTTACGGAGAGAGGGTATTAGAGAAGGCATAGAATCCGATATTGAAACAGTAGAAAAAATCCTTGAGAGCTTAGGAGATAGTAATAATATTGAGGATTTGATAAAAAGATATGGAATGAAATTGCTAATTAATGATTTAGAAAAAGCGAAGCGCTCATTTGAGTCTGCTTATGCAGAAGACTATAAAAAATAGAAAAGGAATAAAACAAGGAAGAATCGTTATCATTATCGGAACACCTGGAATCGGAAAATCACAACCGCATCCATACTTGCGAGAGAATCCAGTTTAACCAAGTCTGTACATATGCACACAGACGACTTCTACCATTACCTCTTCAAGGGCGCAATTCCGCCGTATTTACCGGAATCCCAGGAACAAAATCTAATGGTTATCGAAGCCTTTTTAGAAGCAGCGAAACGCTACGTGCGGGGAGGATATGATGTAATGGTAGACGGGATCATCGGCCCCTGGTTTTTAGACCCTTGGGTGAAAACCGCACAGGATAATTACGAACTCAATGTTATAGATACCACGGATTTATCTATTGAAGAAACTGTTTTAATAATAAAAGAAAAAATAAAGTAAGAAAACACATTTACTTATTTAAAGGATCATATCAGTAAGGAAATCCGCAAGTCTGTCTAATTTGGAAGTCTGCGCCCATATAATATGCTAGACTTGCCTGCAGATTCCGCCTGCTACAAAATAGGTATAATCAAAATTCCCCAATATGACAGAAACCTGAAAAGTTACCGGTTATCAACGAAAAATTTAGAAACGAATGAATTTAAGGGCGGTTGGGAATAATGATTGAATTGACAGGAAATAAGGAGGCTACAGAAATGTACGATATAATTATTATTGGCGCAGGCCCGGCCGGTATCAGTGCGGCTGTTTACGGAAAAAGCAGAGGAAAAAGAGTTTTGGTGCTGGAAAAAAGACAGGTAGGCGGTTTAATAGGAACAGTATCTACCGTTACCCACTATACAGCAGTCGCGCAAGGAGAATCTGGCAATACATTTGCGGAACGAATGAAAGAGCAGGCGCTAAAGGCAGGTGTGGAGATTCGTTATGAAACTGTGATAGAAACAAAGCTTACAGGTGAAATAAAGAAAGTAGTGACCAACAAAGAAAGTTACGAATCAAAGACGTTAATTTTGGCAAATGGCGGTTCTGGCCGTATGCTGGACATTCCGGGGGAAAGCCTGAAGGGAGTCAGATTAAACGCGCTTAAAGATGGTATGGATTATAAAGGAAAGAATGTTTATGTCATTGGCGGAGCAGATGGAGCAGTAAAGGAGGCACTTTATCTGGCTGACATAGCAGCAAAAGTAATGATTGTATGTGTGGAAGAGGAACTTGCATGTATACAGGAATTCAGAGATAAAGTAGTTACTCATGAAAATATTGAAATCATGCCACATTCAAGCCTTACTGCTATATATGGCAGCGAAGCAGTAGAAGCGCTTGAATTTACAGATAACAAAACAGGAAAAAAGCAGATCGTAAAAGATTCAGAGTGCGGGGTATTCGTATACGCAGGGATTGTTCCGAATACGCAGATGTACACAGAATTGAGATTAGATGGGGGATATATTCCAGTTGATGATTCTATGCAGACGAAAATCCCCGGGGTATTTGCGGCGGGAGATATTCGTGTAAAAAAAGTGAGACAAGTGGCTACAGCAGTTGCCGACGGTGCAATCGCAGGTATTCAGGCAGCAGCAAAGGGGGAAGAACGGTTGTGAAACAAAAGCTTCACAGCCGGAATATATTCTGACGTACTGTCAGGCGGGCGCGCCGATAGAACGGGAAGGAGAAAATATGGCGGAGTTAACATCTATGATGAATATCGGTAAGGAAATGGCTAAAAAACTGCTCTCTGTTGGGATTGATTCACCGGAGGAACTTACCCGGTTAGGCGCTGAGCAGGCATTTTTAAAACTAAAGGAAACATATCCGCAGGTCTGCCTGGTACATCTGTACGCATTAGAGGGAGCAATTTGCAATATGGAGTTCAACAGCCTTTCAGAGAACCGGAAAAAAGAGCTAAAAGAATTTAGCGATTTTTTTGAAGAGAATAAGAACATTCTCAGTGGGTAGAGGGGTAACGCTATTTTTAATCCCCTCACCCTCATCATACCACACCAATTTCTCAATAACAAGACTGGTTTTACAGTGGCGCTTGTGTTAAATTTATGTAACAGTTCCGGCAGGGCAGCTTCTTGCCTGTCTGCGCCGGATAAGAAGTACCAGATGACGCCCTGTAGAAGATAAGAGAATATGGAGGAATGTTGTATTGAATAATCAGTCTGAACAGATGTACGAAGAGAACCGTTTGGAAGAAACCATTGCCGCTGCAAACGAACAGCTGCGGCAGGCAAGGAAAGCAGCAGAGGAAAAGAAGGCGGGAATTACAGAAGCGAAAAAGGCAGTATTTGAGGATTCTTCCCATGGCTTTACCAATCTTTACAGCTCAGACGATTTTGAGGCATTGGTGGAGCTGAACCAGCTGCATGATCCTGTTACAGAGAGTATTGCAGACTATGAAGAAGAGATACGAAACATACGCCGCCTGGAGAATATTATAGAACACCCTTATTTTGCCAGAATCGATTTTCAATTTGAAGAGGAAGAGTCGCCGGAAGAAATCTATATTGGCCGGTCATCTCTAAGTAAAAAGACCTCCAGGGAAATTCTGGTTTATGACTGGCGTTCCCCGATTGCCAGCGTTTTTTACCGTTTTATGACAGGGCCTGCCTGTTATGATGCGGCAGGAGGACGGATAGACGGAACCGTTACATTAAAGCGGCAATATGAGATTAAAAATCAAAAGCTGCAATACTATTTTGATACAGACAGAAATATCAGCGATGAATTTTTGCGGCAGTTACTGTCAAAAAACACTTCCCCCAAAATGAAAGCAGTGGTAGAGACTATCCAAAAGGAACAGGATACGGTGATTCGGGATATGGGAAGCGACCTTTTGATGGTACAGGGAATCGCAGGAAGCGGAAAAACTTCCATTGCCCTTCACCGGGCCGCATATTTGATGTATCAGGGCCTGCAGCAGGCAAAACTTTCTTCCGACAATATCTTGATTATTTCTCCCAACAACACCTTTGAACAGTATATTTCAGATGTCCTTCCCGAGCTTGGGGAAGAAGATATTCACTCGATTGTATTTGATGATCTTTTAAAAACATTGCTTCAGGGAAAGAAGCTTCAGCCTAAAAATGAATTTCTGGAGCAGGCAGTTACCAATAACTCCTATAAAGAACTGGTAAAAGCCAGTATGGAATTTAAAACCTCAAAAGTTTTTCAGGAAATTCTGGATCGTTTTGTGTTGGAAATTCCTATGGTTTGGATGAAATTTGGGGATATTTCCTATCATGGACAGCAGGTGATTACAGGAGAAGAACTGCAGGCGTGGATATTGAGAAGGCCGGATGTCCCCCTTGGAGTGCGGCTTGAGCAGGTGGAAGACTACGTTTTGGAACGCATTTTCGGAACAGCTAAAAAGAGGGAAGATAGGGAAGGACGCAGGCAGGTAAAGGAGCAGATACAAAAGTTTTGCCGGATTGACGTTGTAGATTTGTATGGAAAATTGTTCCTGGAAGAAAGCTTTCTGGAAGACTGGAAAAATAATTGGCTGAGAAATGACAAAGCGCGGCAGATGGCTGAAAATATTGCAGAATACACCAGGGAAAATCTTCAGTCAGGCCGTGTATATTATGATGATGCCATTGCTGCGGCTTATTTGTATTTAAAGCTTTATGGAACAGGGGAATACCGGAATATCCGCCAGGTGGTTATTGATGAAGCTCAGGACTATTATCCTCTTCAATATGTAGTATTCCGTATGCTTTTTCCAAACGGGAAATTTACTGTTTTGGGAGATATCTGCCAAACACTGGGAAAGAGCGAAACCCTGTCATTATATGAGCAAATACAGGAGATTTTAGAAAAAAAGAAGTCAACCCTGGTTACTTTAAATAAAAGCTTCCGGTGTACAAATGAAATCCTTAAATTCAGCCAGCAGTTTTTAAAACAAGAGCTGAATGTGGAAAGCTTTAACCGAAGCGGCGACCAGCCCAAGATCGTTTCTGCCGCCTCCCATGAGGAGCTGCTGCAGGAAATTGTACAGGAGGTATCCATTTGCCGGGAAAAAGGACTGGAGACTATATGTCTCATATGCAAAACTCAAAAAAATGCGGCCAGGTTATACGAGGATTTAAAATCCAGAATAGCCGTACAGCTCAGGACCGATCAGGACACAGAAAGCATTAAGGGAACCTTCCTTATGCCGGTTTGCCTGGCAAAGGGACTGGAGTTTGACGCGGTTATGGTGTGTGATGGGGATGCAGAAAATTATTATAGTCCAGATGATAAAAACCTTCTCTACGTAGAATGTACCAGGGCTCTTCACAGGCTCAGCCTGATGTTTGAAGGAGAAGGAAGCTGCTTTATAGAAGGAGAGCCAGGCAGCAGCCGATCCTGTCTGTGTTAAAAGGCCGGAAAACAGGCGGTAGAAAAAATAAGCCGGGTATGCTAAACTAAAAAGACAGGAAATCCAATTACCAAAAGTGTAAAGCCCAAGCGAGGAATTCAGATGAACAGAGAGCTTATAAAAATCTATATTGACAGCCAGGTGGTAAAAGTAGTAGCAAAATTGGAGCTGGATAAAAGTAAGGTAGCATATGACGGCATTATTCAGAGAAGAACCATAAATGACTGCTCAGGTGACGAAGAAATGACCCGGGCCTTTATTTTGACAAGACTTGTCAATGAATTGGGATATCCTGCGGAGCGGATAGAAATTGAAAGAGAATACACCGCAGGACGTCCCCATACCAATACAAGCCGTATTGATATTATTGTCCGGGATGCAAAAGGCGATGCCTTTTTGTTTATAGAGGTAAAAAGCCCGGAGGATTACCGTGTAATTGATAAAGACAAAACCATTGAGGAGCAATTATACAAAGTTTCCTTTATGGAAAATGCAGAGAACCACAAAGTAAAATATCTGGTTCTATACACAATTTCCCAGACAGAAGATCGGGTTTCAGATGAGTGTATCATTATAGATACGGATCTGTATCCAACATTTGCAGATTGGGAGAGCTCACGAAATTACACCAATGATCTTCCTTCCTGCTATGGAAAGGCACAGCACAAACCATATGTAAGGGATTCTGATAAGGATCTGGAAACTAATTTTTCCGGTGAAATGCTAAATCAGCTCCAGACAGATTTACATAACGTTTTGTGGGGCGGCGGAGGAACGGATGATAACGAAGTGTTTTCCTCCTTAACCAATCTGATTCTCGCAAAAATTCAGGACGAAGATACCACAGAAAGCGGGGAAAAATATAAATTTCAGGCGCTTACCTTTGAAAAAGAAGGAGACGAAGCGTTTGAAACCAATGACCAGCTTTTTGAGCGCATTAACGGCCTTTATCAAGATGCATTAAGAGCAAAGATGTATATAGCGGATGAGACGGAGCTGGCAAAATCCTATGTGATTGATACCAAAAAATTTTCTCTGTCTAAATTAAAATATGCCGTTCAAAAGCTGGAAGGGCTTTCTTTTGTTGACGGGAAAAATAGTCTCAGCGGAAAAGATATTCTGGGAGAATTCTTTGAGGGCATTATCCGCGGTGGATTTAAACAGAGTAAAGGGCAGTTTTTCACTCATGTCAATATTGTACGTTTTATGCTGTGGGCAATCCAGGCAGACAGGCTGGCGATTAAACGGATAAAGGCGGATAAGGAGATCCCTTATATGGTGGATCCTTCTGCAGGCAGCGGTACATTTTTAATTGAATACATGAAATTCATAACTGAAAACATGAAGTACCGGTTCCGCCAGGAATTGGGCACCACCAGAGCAGTCAAAGATAAAGTAGAGTCCGACTGGTTTTATCCGGATCATCGGGAAAATAAATGGGCTCAGACCTATATTTACGGGGTGGAATCCAATTTTAATCTGGGCACTGCGGCTAAGGTAAATATGATTCTCCACGGAGACGGTTCCACCAATATCTTTGTAAAAGACGGCCTGCTTCCTTTCGAGCAATATCAAAAAGAAACCGGCCCAAACGTTATGCATGACGGCAACGAGGCGTCCCTGTATTATGGAAAAATGGTAAACGGGAATTTTGATCTGATTTTGACCAATCCGCCCTTTAGCGTAAACCTGGATAATGATACAAAGAAGACGATTAAAAAGAGCTTTATATTCGGAGAAAAGAAAAACTCAGAAAATCTCTTTATTGAACGATGGTATCAGCTTTTGCGGGAAAATGGGCGATTGGCGGCGGTTCTTCCGGAAAGTGTTTTTGATACAACGGAAAATAAGTATATCCGTTTGTTCCTTTATAAATATTTTAAGATCAAAGCAGTAGTTTCCCTGCCTCAATTAGCTTTTGAACCATATACTTCAACCAAAACCAGCATTTTGTTTGCCCAGAAGAAGACGGCGGCAGAGGTTACTGCATGGAATAATCTGTGGAGTCTTGCATCCAATGAGTATTCCAAGCTAAAAACCCGGGTGGAAAATCTTCTGGCAGTTCATGACGGTCTGAAAGAAAAAGACAAGCTGCCGTCAATTAAAGAGATGACCTGGGATGATGAAAAAGCGACCCTGTGCCGGATGCTGAAGGGATATATAACGGACAATGACAGCAAGCTTTCCGCAGACGAGCTGATGGAAAAATACCGGGGAGAATTAGAAAGTTTGTGTACCACTGATAAAGACACCAAAGAGAGCTTTGGATATGTAAATACCTGGTGGGTATTTGGGGAAGTTGCCCCCAGAACCACCTATAAAGTGTTTATGGCAGAGGCGGAAAATATTGGATATAAGCGGACAAAACGGGGAGAAAAGGAACTGCCTAATGAATTATTTACACTGGAATACGCTCCGCAAAAGCTTAATGTTGAAAAAATCCATAAGGACTACAAGGACAGCATTATAACGCTAGAAGAGCAAATTGAGAAAGAGAAGGAAAAAAAAGAAAAGAAGCCGGAGAAGCTGGAGCAGATCGATAAAAAAATAGAGCTGCTTACAACGGAAAAAGATAAGATTTGCGCGGAATATGAAGAAATAAAAGCATTTGCCTTAAAGTACTATGATGGAGATGCTCTGAAGAAAATGTACCTGGAACGGACAGATGAGGCCCTTGTGGAAGAGTTTAAAAGTGGACGGCTTCAGGAATACCAGAGCAATTACATTGCCCTCCATAAAAATACGTATTTGACGGTGCTGGATCATATGCGTGATATTGAGTGGGAGTGAAAGCGCTGATTATGAAAATAAATAACGTTGATTTTGAAAAACTCAGCTATGAAAAGAGCTTCCGAAGTGATTACGATTTTCATAAATATTATCAGAACCATCTGCAGGAATATTATATATTTTACGATTTGTTTTGCTTTCCTGAAACGAAAATAATTTCAGAAGAACAGCTATATTGTGATTTTAAATACTGTGAAATAGGAAATGTAGATAAAAATGGAAATATAACACCGGTTGTTTTAAACTTTAATGAACGTAGTTTAATTAATGAAAATTATTACAAGAAAATAGAAAAAGGCGATATCATAGCAGCGGAAAAAGGCGATATTCTTATATCTAAAGTGAGGCCTAATTTAAAGAAATTTGTACTTATTGATGAAGATATGGAAGATGTATATTTTACATCCGCTTTTATAAGAATCAAACCTAAAAAAATACCGGAGATTCTTTACCATGGTTTACGTACCATTTTTTATGAGAATTTGATAGCGGTATCCAGGCAGGGAAAAGGGTATCCGACAATTAACGAAACAGATATAAAAGAGGTAAGATTTAATAAAACGATAATAGACCAATTAATTGATAATAAAGATGCCATCGAGAAAAAGATAAGCGAGACGCTTAAAACTGCTAAAAAATTATCGTTAGAATTGCGAAGCTTGCAGGAGATTATAGATTCTGCTTTTCAGAAAAAATTTGTTTTTGATTATAAGAAATTTGAAAAATTAAAAGAAGAAAAGAATTATCATCTGGAACAGCAGGACTTTGGCAACAACCTGGATTTGCGTTTCAGTGCAAAATACCACCGGCCAGCCGGCGCATTTGTAAAAAAGCAGCTTGCCGGGACGACGGATAAGAAAATTAAACACTTTCTGGCAGCGCCCATTGTCCTTGGCGCAAGTATTTCACCGGAAGATTTTGACGAGAGGGGAGAGGCATATTACGTGTCCATGGCCACTATCAAAACATTGGAAATAGAGCTGGATGAAACTCAATTAGTTTCCGATTCCTTTTACCAGGCCAAAAAAGATAAGACACTGGAAAAAGGGGATATTGTTATGGCCCGCTCAGGCGTTGCAATAGGAAAGACAGCTATTGTAAAAGAGGACTTTAAAGGGATATTTGCGGATTTTACAATGAGAATTCGCTTTGACAGCCAGAAATATAATCCCATGTTCGGATACTATTATCTGAGAAGCAAATATTTTCAATATTTGATTGAACTATATAAAAAAGGATTACAGAATCAGAATATATTTCCTATCGTTATGCAGGAATTTCCTGCCCCGGATCTTTTACCGGAAGAGCAACAGAAGATTGTAGATGAGATCGAGAGAGAGATTGGGAAACAAAAAGGTTTGTACAGTAAAATTGCAGAGTTAAGAAGCCAGATTAATAATATTATAGAAGAAACTGTTTGCAAATAATAGAGGGGAGAAGAAATATGGAAATTTATAATATCTATTTCAGCCCCGTAGGGGGAACAAAAAAGGCCGCAGGCATTGTCTGCCGGGCCCTGGCAGATGGGCAGAACGTGACAGAAGTTGATTTGTCAGTTTATGGGGAGGACTATTCCCGCTACCAGTTTAAAAAAGGGGATCTTTGCGTAGCCGCTGTCCCTTCCTATGGTGGACGGGTTCCGGCGATTGCTGTAGAACGGCTGGCCTCTATGTCCGGCGGAGGAGCAAAAGCGGTTTTAATGGCAGTTTACGGAAACCGGGAATTTGAAGATACCCTGGTGGAACTGGAGGATACCCTGACAGCCGCCGGATTTGTCTGTGAAGCTGCAATCAGTGCAGTGGCTCAGCACTCTATTGTACATCAGTATGGCGCCGGCCGGCCGGACAAGGAGGATTGGGCCAGGCTGCAGGAATTTGGGGCGGAAATTAAGCGGCATCTGACAAAAGAAGGTATGTCAGAAGAAACTGATGCTGAATGGATTCCCGGAAACCGGCCCTATAAGCCCTTTGGAATCGTGTCTTTAAAACCCCAGGCTGACGATACTTGTACCGGCTGCGGCGCCTGTGCAGCCGGATGCCCGGTTCAGGCAATTCCGGCAGACAATCCCCGGGAAACCCATTCGGAAATCTGTATTGCCTGTATGAGGTGCAGAACTATTTGCCCGGTTCAGGCCAGGAGATTAGATCAGACAGTGCTGGATGGTCTGACCCAGAAGCTGGCCAAGGTTTGCCGGGGCAGGAAAGAAAATATTTTGTATTTGAAGAATTAAAAAGGCGGTTTTTTATTTTTCTGTTTTCCGCATTAAATGCAGTACATAAACCAACGTATATACCGCCATAATACCAGAAACAGCAGGAGCCACGGTCCCAATAATTCCCAGCTCGTCCGGCGCATAATGGCAGGCGGCATAAATCAGCGGCATCCTCAGGGCCAGAGCTCCAAAGCAGCAGCTTACCATAGTAAACATAGTCCGGGAGCGGCCGTTTAAGTAGCCATTTAGGGTAAACACAAACAGTACGCACAGATAATCAAAGCTGCAGGTCCTGAAAAATGGGATTCCGGTTGCAATAATGGCGGCGTCATTAGAAAATACCCGGATCATAGATTCAGGACTTATCTGGGCCCACAGGAAGAAGGCGGTAGAAAAAGGAAGGGCAAACAAGATGCCCACAGCCAGAGACTGGTTCATCCGTTTAAACTGCTTTGCGCCATAATTTTGGGCCACAATGGCGGCCAGGGCGTTGGCTACAGAGGTGGCGGGAAGCATGGCAAATACATCGTATTTACTGGCAATGCCCACAGCAGCCGCCGCGTTAACGCCCAGCCGGTTGGTGACGGAGGTCAGATATAAGAAGGAAAGGCGCACCATACATTCCTGAAGGGAAATGGGGATTCCCACATAAGCCAGCTCCCGCAGCTTTTCTCTGGAAATTTTAAAATTCTTCAGCCGGAACCGAAAAATAAAATCCCGCTTATTGAGATAAACCATAGCTAAAATCATGCTGATTCCCTGGGAGCAGATAGTAGCCAGAGCGGTTCCGGAAACGTCCATATGCAGATATTTTACCAAAAGAACATCTCCAATTAGATTAAGAAAACCGGAGACAGCCACAAAAATCAAAGGGCTTTTGGAATCCCCATACCCCCGTAAAATGGCGCTGATAGCATTGTATCCACAGATAAACACAACGCCCCAGGCGCAGACAGAGACATATTGCATTGCCAGAGGAAAGGACAGCTCCGGAGTTTTTAAGGTTGTCAAAATTGGAGATACAAAAATCAGCAGAAGGGCGGTCAAAATTATGCCTGCAATGAAGAACACCGAGAGATTGGTGGCAATGGTATCCCTCACATCATTTGGCCGTTTCATGCCTACATATTTTCCTACCAATACGGTACCGCCCAAAGTCAGACCTGAGACCATACTTGTGATAATCTGGGTTACCTGGGTGCCTGTGGACACTGCCGCCACGCTTTCCGGCGAACAATACCAGCCAATAACCATTAAATCCACCGCCCCATACAAAGCCTGAATCAAGTTGGCTAAAAGGAAGGGAACGGAAAACAAAATCACACTTTTTACAATATTTCCTTCTGTAAGAGACTGTTTTGTATTCATGTAAAATCACCTCAATTTTTGATTATACCATCCCTGCTAAGGCGGCGCAATACTTTTGCTGGGGTCAGGTATCCGTAGCCTGCTGCGCCGTATTCATTTGGGACAGATCTCCCGCAAACGGTGTTTGCATCTGGCGGAAAGCAATTAATCGGAAAGCAGAAAAGAGGCGGTAGAAAAAAAGGACGAAATATGATAATCTAGAAGAAACAAATAAAGCGGAGAGGATAATGGAAAAACAAGGAGAACACAAAACATTAGCAGAACAGGCGGCCAAAGAGCTGATTGATCTGATACGGCAGGGCAGCTATGGCCCGGGAGATAAGCTTCCCACAGAGGCAGAGCTTTCCGAGCGTTTGGGGGTGGGACGAAATACAGTTCGGGAAGCGCTGCGGCTTCTGGTATCCCGAAATATTGTGACCATACGGCAGGGAGCGGGAACTTTCATTTCTGAAAAACAGGGAGTAGCAGATGATCCTTTTGGATTTTCTATGGTTGAGGATCGAAAGAAGCTGAACCGGGATCTGATTCAGGTGCGGGTAATGCTGGAACCGCCGATTGCGGCTTTAGCGGCCCAAAATGCTGAGGCCGGGGACATAGAAAAGCTGGAAGAGATTCTTTTAGAGATAGAAGAGATGATTGAAAAGCGCCAGGATTATTCGGATAAAGATATTGAATTCCATCAGCAGATTGCAATATGCAGCCACAACAGCGTTATGTCCAACCTGGTTCCGGTTATCGGAAAAGGAATAACAGTATTTGCCAGTGAGGTTAAGTCTGTGGAATATGAACAGACCCGAATTTCCCACCGGGCAATTTTTAATGCCATTCGGGACAGGCAGGCGGTGGAAGCCCAGCAGGCTATGTATTTTCACCTGCTGTATAATGAAAACAGGTATTTGGAAGAACAAAAAGAATAGGAGATAAATGGTTTTGCTTTTATGCACAGTCTCATAAGGCATAAAAGCAGAGCTGTGTCTGGCTTTTATTCTATATCATCAATCTCTATCGGTAACTTGGTAATGAAATCCCATATCTTTGTTAACGCTTTTGACTGTATGCGTTTCAATGTTCGCTCTGAACGCCTATTTAAAATTCCGCACTTTCCTTCATACAATTCTGTTGTTTCCAACCAAGTTTTCTGATTAATTAAATGTGTCTCAATTACAAAGCGCTCTTTTTCATCCAAAATCTTTATTGCACTGGACAAAAGATTTATGTAAAATTCCTTTTTCTTATATTTACTTGCTATTGGTTCTTTATAGCAGGATTCATAGTTCTTTAATATCTCTATTTCTTGCTGTATAAAAATATATTTACTCAATAAATGTTTTATCTGCATCTCTGTCATATCAATTCCCCCATTTCTACAATATAATTAACACTAAAATTTTTCATTTTTCTACAAGGTGTCCTTATATTGTCACAAAATTGTCCCAAAACTTATTATGTCACTACTTATAGTATTAAATATAAAACTTATAGTTTGTGTAATAAACCTACGATTTTCTGTATACTTTATTAAATAATACTAAAGGTATTATACTTTAAACTAAGATGAGGTTTTAACATGGATAAAAAAGCATTTGGAAAACGTATGCAGAAATATAGGGAACAGGCTGGCTATAGTCAAGAAGGATTGGCCGAAAAGATCGAATGTAGCACTATTTTTATTTCTTACATGGAACGTGGTGAAAAATCTCCTAGCTTAGACACTCTTATTAAACTCGTCAATGCATTAAATATTCCTGCTGACAGTTTGCTTGGAGACGAAATTAATATGTACAGCTATTCTCAACTGAAACATCTTGAAAGAAGATTAACAGAATTACCGTTAAAAGAGCAGGAAAAGCTTCTAAACATTTTTGATTATATTATTTCGGCCGAATTAAACTGCCAAAAAGAATAAAATTAGGAGTCTAACATATGATACTAGTTTTTGATACCCACGAAGAATGCGATAAATTTACCAAATTATATGAAACTTATGGCAAAACCATTTATTTTACACTCAAACGTTACACAAATGATGAAACCCTTATAGAAGACTTGTCGCAGGATATTTTTATACGACTGGCCTATCATTTAGATAAAATTGATTTGAATAACTACAAAAAATCTCAAAATTATATTATTACTGCTACGCGGAATTACTGTATAAACTATCTTCGAGATAAGAGCAAGATTCAAGAAGAATCTTTTGAAGCCCATCTGAATTTGTCTTCTCCTTCTGACGAAATTGTTGATAACATGATCCGTAGCGAAGATCTTTCTTATCTCGAAAAAGCGATAGGGGAATTAAATGAAATATATCGCTCTGTATTAGAATTAAGATATGTTAATGAATTCAGCAACGAAGAAATTGCTGCTTTTTTAAACCTGCAAAAGCGCACTGTCGAAACCCGGCTTTATCGGGCCAATCTTCTTTTAAAAGACAAACTGAGAGGATATCTTCATGGCAAATGATTACAATAATGAAATGTGGGAATCTCTTTTAAAAGCCACTGTTATTAAAAATAGCTTGGATGATCTAGAAAATTATCCATCTGAAAAAATAAATAAGGTAGTACTTCCTGAGCACTATGATTATAAGATGAAACAACTTATTAAACGATTACGCTTTCGGGAACTATCTCGAACTACATTGCGGTACTGCAAAAAAATTGTATCCATAATTATTTTCATTACAGGTATCAGCTTTGCAGTATTACTGCAATTTGAGGAAGTACGCGCTGCCTGCCATAATGTTATTACAAGTATTTGTGATAAATATATACAATTTTCATTTACTAATGATATTGCAGAAACCACAGAGCCAATCATACTGAATTATATTCCAGACGGTTTCAGGCTTACAGAAACACATTCTACAAAATTAAGATATTATGTAACATATTCAAATTCCGATGGAGATATAATACGATTACAAACGTCTTCTAAAAAGCATATTTATCAAATTGATGTCGAACATTATGATTTATACGAATTGGAGTTAGATAATGCTACCGGACAGTTTTTCAAATCAAAAGACAAGCGTTTTGAAAATTATTTATATTGGAATATCAATGAGAGTTACTATATTCTGCAGACTACGTTAACAGATGAAAATGAAATCAGAAAAATTGTAGAAAATGTTAAATAATTTGTAGTAGAACCACTGGCACCGTTTATGCTAATGGAGGCTCAGAGCCAATTACGCTTTCAACCGAGGACTCCTTTTAAAGTATATCAAAATAAAATACGGAAGGGATTCATAAAAGCCAGGATTCGTTCCGTATTTATCTACATATAAAGCTGAGGGGGAAAAATGAAAGCAGGGACTTTCTATTAACGCTGTCCGCCAATTTTCGCTAATAGAAAGTTCCCTTATTTCATTTTGCGATACCCCCTTCATGACTTCTGCTTATGCGATTAACAGAATCTATGATTGAATAATCTAAGTCATATTTTTGGGCCAACTCAGTTACGATCTGTTTGATAGATTCTAACTCATCTTGGGAATTATACCTGATATATCCATGGTTTTTTTGAAGGTAATACCTTGCCCACCAAATTAAATTATCATTAGCATCTTCACTTTTGGCAGTATAGTTGAAGCTGGGCATACATATGTAATTATTTATATCAATGCTTTTGCTATTATAATATATAGATAGATTTTCCGGGAAAAAACCTTTGATGTAAAAGTCAAAGTTCTTTTCAAGAAAATTTAGTTGTATAATATCTCCAACTTTATAGTATTCTTTATAGTGATGCCCTAATATTATTGGAATTTCAGTTGAAGTGGATAATATATAGTCTTCAGAAGCGAAGCTATTTCCTTCCTCTACAAGTGGTAAATATTCATTAAAAAATTTTTCATTTACTCCAATTGTATTTAATGATGTTACATAACAAATTTGCTCATCTATTTCTATTTTCTGATTTTTTATTTGGTCGCCTTTTCTGTTGTATATTTTAACAAAGTTATCAGTTCCTTTAAAATACTCTAAACTTTGGAGCGCTTGAAAGGATAATTCATAATAATTAAGTTGTTCATTCAGACATTTATTAAAAGCTATTAAACGTTCAAGGATATCTGGTTCATTATATAATGCCGTTAATTTGTCATCATCAACATAATGGTCAACCAATTGGGCAAAAAATGTATCTGAGTTACTTTGTTCAGGAGCTGAGGATTCAATAAATGTACTATTTCTGGTAATTAAAAAACATATAATCCCAAGAAACAATAATGAACAAAATGCGTTGCTAAGACCAATAGAACCAGAAAGTAATAATACTGCTAATTTTTTCATATATTTAACCGCCGCTTATAAAGATTTAAACCATTGCAATAGTCTTGATGATATTATATCGTAGGTATAGATAATTTTACAGTGACAATAAGATGACATCTTCGTGAAATTGTTCAATGAATCAATAAATAATTGGAAAGAAATCCGCGATGAAACCGTTAAATTCCAGGGAGCCTGACAAAATACTATGAGGAATTTGTAATAGGAGAAAGGCGGCGATATAGCTGCCGGCCTTAGGGAATTACAGATTGCCTGGCTTAAGTAATCGTCATTCGGCCCGTCAGTCGCCGCTAGGCTTGCTGGCGGTTTTTCTTTGTTTGCATCTAAATTCATCCTATAAATTAAAGAAAAATCTTGACGCAAACCCTAAAAAATGATAAAAATAAAGTATATTTATAGGATGAATATGGAGGTGTGGGCAGATGAAACCATTATATGATGTACTGATTATCGGCGGAGGTATGATAGGAAGCGCCATAGCCAGGGAAATGTCCAGATATCAGCTGAAGATTGGGGTTCTGGAGAAAAACTTAGATGTCTGCTATGAGACCAGCGGAAGGAATTCCGCGGTGGTTCACGGCGGCTTTGCCTATGATGAAGGGACTTTAAAAGCGAAGCTGTGTGTGGAAGGAAACCAGATGATGGGGCAACTGGCAGAAGAACTGGAATTCCCCTTCCTGCGCTGCGGTAAGGTGCTGGTAGGCAATACGGAAGAAGACATGGAAACCTTAAAGAGAACCTTAAAGCAGGGGGAAGTCAACGGCTCAAAAGGGCTGGAGATTATTGATGAAGAAAAACTTCATCAGCTTGTGCCTGCAGTAGTAGGAAAATTTGCCATGTTTTCTCCCAACAGCGGTATTTTAGAGCCGTTTCACTATACCATTGCATTAGCGGAAAATGCACATCAAAACGGAGCGGAATACTTTTTTAACAATCAGGTAACTGCAATCCGTCGGGATGAACAGGGAATTTATCACATCACCACGGTACAGGGAGAATTTCACACTCGCTGGGTGGTAAACGCCGCTGGTTTAGGGTGTGGGGAAATTTCGTATATGCTGGGAATTAAGGGCTATAAAATTATCGGTTCTAAGGGAGATTATATCATCTTAGACAAGAGAACCGGCCCGCTCCTTCCCATGCCGGTTTACCCGGTACCCAGCAATACCTATATGGGAATACATGTAACCAACACCATTGACGGGAACGTAACCATTGGCCCTAATGCAGATCTGGTGGATGATTTCGGCTATTATGGCGTTTCTCAGAAAAATATGGATTATTTGGCAGAGAGCGCTTCCAGGCTCTGGCCTCATATTAATAAGGCAGACTATATCCGCAACTATTCCGGCATATTGCCTAAGTGGGTAGATGATAATGGGGTAATTCAGGACTTTAAGATCGAGATAAAAGATGATTTGGCACCCAATGCCATTAACCTGGTAGGGATTGAGTCGCCGGGCCTGACCGCTGCCGTGCCCATTGCCCGCTACGCCATAGGCTTGATGAAGGAACGGGAAGAACTGAAGGAGAATCCTGATTTTAATCCCAGACGGAAGGGAATTGTCCGGTTTGAGAATTTATCTAAGGAAGAGCAGGCTCGCATAATTAAGGAAAATCCGGATTACGGCGAGATAATCTGCCGCTGTGAGAAGGTAACCAAGGCGGAAATCCTTCAGGCAATCCATAACCCTCTGGGAGTAAATACTATGGTAGGCGTTAAGTACCGGACCCGCTCCATGATGGGACGGTGTCAGGGGGGCTACTGCCAGATGCGGATCGAACAGATGATTGAAGAAGAGCTGGGAAAGAAGGAGACCGAAGTTCTTTACGCCCGTCAGGGATCCCAGGTAATCTTTAAAAAGGTGCGGGAGGAAAACTGATTATGGAGAAAAAAGACGTTATTATCATAGGCGGAGGCCCCGCAGGGCTGGCAGCTGCCGTAGAACTGTATAAAAAAGGAATTCGGGACATTTTGATATTGGAGCGGGAAAAGCACATGGGCGGAATTCTGCGTCAGTGTATCCACGACGGCTTTGGCCTTACCCGCTTTCAGACTACCTTAAGCGGCCCGGAATATGCCCAGCGATTTATCGATCAGGTGGTGGAAAAAGAGATTCCCTATATGACCAATACCACGGTTTTAGAGGTTACAAAAGACAAGGTAGTAACGGCGGCATCCAGAGAAGGGCTGGTGCAGTATCAGGCTCAGGCAGTTATTCTGACCATGGGCTGCAGGGAGCGGACCAGAGGCGCATTGGGAATTCCGGGAGAACGTCCCACCGGTGTATTTACCGCCGGGGTGGCTCAGGCTTACATGAATCTTTACAACCGAATGCCTGCAAAGGAAGTAGTAATTCTGGGCTCCGGAGATATTGGCATGATTATGGCCAGACGGCTGACTTTAGAGGGAGCTCATGTTCAGGCAGTGTTTGAGATTCAGCCCATCCCCAGCGGGCTTCCCAGAAATATTGAGCAGTGTTTAAATGATTATAATATTCCTTTGTATCTAAGCCATACCGTAACAGAGATCCACGGAGATTCCCGGCTGACAGGAGTTACGGTGGCTCAGGTAGATGAACACTTTAAACCTGTCCCCGGAACAGAAAAAGAATATCAATGCGATACCCTGATTCTGTCTGTGGGCCTGATTCCGGAAAATGAGCTGTCCATTGATGCTGGAGTAACACTGGATAACCGAACCAGAGGAGCAGTGGTAGACGAGCATTTCCAGACCAATATAGACGGGATTTTTGCGGCAGGGAATGTGCTCCACGTCCATGATTTGGTAGACTTTGTGTCCATGGAGGCAGAGAAGCTGGCGGATTCTGCTGCAGAATACATAAAAAATAAGGCCTTGGAAGACTGTTCCATTGAAATTACTACGGATGGAAACATTGGCCATACCATCCCACAAAAAATCAGCGGAGAACAGGATGTTACCCTATCCATGCGCGTAAGAAAACTGATAAGAGACTGCCGGATTGTTGTGAGGCAGGGCGGAAAGGAAATTGGGGCAAAGAAAATGAAAAAAGCCCTTCCGGCCGAAATGATCCAGCTTACAATAAAAGCAGACAAGATAAGTTCAAAGGATGCTCTGGAGGTGAGTGTAGAATGTTGAGAGAATATACCTGCATTATCTGCCCTAATGGATGTGAGATCCAGGCAGACGTAGAAAACGGAAAAATCCTTTCTATAACCGGAAATATCTGCCCCAAAGGGGAATCCTATGTGGAGCAGGAGCTTACGGATCCCCGGAGAAATATCGCTACCTCCATATTAGTGAAAAACGGGGAGCTGCCTTTGGCAAGTGTGCGCCTTACAAACCCCATTCCTAAAGGGGAGATTGGAAAAGCCATGGAAGAGATCCGTAAAATAAGCCTGGAAGCTCCGGTAAAGGCCGGAACCATAGTAATTTCCGGGATTTTAGGCTATGAAAGCGATGTAATTGTCACAAAAACAGTGGAGAGAGATTTATGCTAAAAAACATGAAAGAATACAGCGCCAAATCCTTTGACGGCGTGATCAGTGATCAGGAAGTATTTCAGGTTTTGGATCAAACCCTGGAACAGGTGAAGGGAGCCAAACGGGTGCTTTTGGTTCCTCCGGATATTACCCGCTGCTACTCATATGCGGGAAAGATTACCGGATATTGTTACCGAAAGCTGGCGAAGGAGGCAGAGGTAAAAATAATGCCTGCCCTGGGAACTCACCGGATGATGACAAGGGAGGAACAGGTCAGCTTTATTGGCGGGGATATACCGGAATCGGTGTACCTTTATCATAACTGGCGCACCGATACCGTTAAAATCGGTACGATTCCGGCGGCTTATATAGAAAAAATCAGCGACGGAACTAGCAGTCTGGATATTGACGCAGAGGTAAATAAATGCCTGGTAGACGGGAGCTTTGACCTGATCCTTTCCATCGGGCAGGTGGTGCCCCACGAGGTGGTGGGGATGGCCAACTACAGCAAAAATATTCTGGTAGGGCTGGGAGGCCGCCAGATGATTAACCAGAGCCATATGGTGGGGGCTATCTACAATTTAGAGAACATTATGGGAGAAACCGATACCCCGGTTCGGCTCCTGTTTGATTATGCAGAAGAAAACTTCCTGAAGGATGTGCCTTTAGCCTACATTTTGACAGTAACCACAGAGGAGAACCATGAGGCACAGATCCACGGCATTTTTACAGGAGCTGCCCGCAGGCCTTTCGAACAGGCCGCAGAACTGGCAAAGCGATGGAACATCACCTATCTGCCAAAGCGGGTTCACAAGGTGGTGGCTTATCTGGAACCAGAAGAATTTACATCCACCTGGGTAGGAAACAAAGCGATTTACCGTTCCAGAATGATTATTGAGGATGGAGGGGAGTTGCTGGTTTTAGCTCCCGGCCTGCTGCATTTTGGAGAAAATGATGAGGTGGACGGCCTGATCCGCCAATACGGCTACCGCGGGACTCCCTATGCTTTGAACCTTTGGAAAGACGGAAAATTTACCAATGCGGATATGGTGGCGGCCCATATTATGCACGGCTCTACAGAAGGCCGCTTTACAGTGACTTATGCCACTGATAAATCCAAAGTTACCAAGGAAGAAGTGGAGAGTATCGGCTACTGCCACATGGACTACCAGGAAGCAGCCGCCAGATACGATATGGAAAAACTGCCGGATGGCTACTACACCATGCCGGACGGGGAAGAGATCTATGTGATTAAGACGCCGGCGTTGGGGCTTTGGAAAACTTTGGCAAAGTCTGTATAAATCATCAAGGGTGTATTTACCATTTTACGACATCCCCATTCCATTCCTGCCCTGCCTGAAACCCCTTGTTTTTTAGCAAGCGCTTCATAATTCATATCATCGGGATTAGCGGATGATATGAATTATGAAGCGCATTAATTTTCCGGTAAAAAAACCAGCAAAACACGCCGCCGGCACATTTTGCTGGTTTTTAGGGGTAAGATCTATAATGGTCTCTTGTTTGCTAATGCGTCCGGATTGACCAGATTGGGAAGCTGGCCATATTCCAGATAGTCAATAATATTTTTGCAGGCCAGACGTACCATTTCGGTTCTGGTTTCCACAGTGGCAGTTGCCATGTGAGCGCCCAAAACTACATTAGGCATGCCTTTAAACTGATTGGGAATATTGGGCTCATGCTCGAATACATCCAGACCGGCTCCGGCAATTAATTTTTTATCTAAAGCTTCAATTAACTCGGGCTCATTTACGATGGGGCCGCGGCCTACATTAATTAAATAAGCAGAACGCTTCATCATCTCAAACTGGGGAAGGCCAAACATATGGCGGGTTTCGGGAGTAAGGGGCATATTGATCATTACAATGTCAGATTCCCGAAGAATTTGTTCAAAAGTGGGAACATAGGTTGCGCTGTACTCTGCTTCTACCTCAGGAGGAAGCTGATGCCGGTTGTGGTACGTAATGTCCATTAAGAATGGTTTTGCTCTGCGGGCAACAGCGCGTCCGATACGGCCCATTCCTACGATGCCCAGCTTTTTGCCGTTGAGCCCATGACCAAGGTTGGCAATAGGTCCCCACATTAAATCCGGGATTAAACGCAGCTTGTGATCGGTTTCCGGAATCCGGCGCATTAATGCCAGCATCAGCCCCATGGCAAATTCGGCGGTGGATTCTGTTACAATATCCGGAAGATTGCAGACTAAAATTCCTTTTTCATTCATCTTCTTTAAATCAACGTTATCGTATCCTACCCCATAGGTACTCATGATTTTTACATTATCCATGCGTTCAATCGCTTCTGCATTGGCCAGGAAGCCGCAGGAGATTAAGGCGTCGTACTGGGGAAGAATCTCTAAAATTTCATTTCTGGGAACAATGCGGTTGGGATAATAAACTTCATACCGTTCAAATAATTCAGTTAAGCCTTCCTTTAGTACCGGATAAGGCACCATGATTTTTCTCTTTGCAGCCATAAATAATCCTCCGTTATTCGTAATAATTAAAACCATAAAATATTTTCTTACAAAGGCAAACAAAAAATTATATAATAAGATTATATATTAATATTTTTTTGGTGTATATAGAATAAAGCACTGAAAATATTAAAAAAAATTATGCATTATCACGAAAAACCAAAGAAATAAGCATAAAATCCAAGGAAAATCATAGTTTTTATCTGGATAACCGAAAAAATATTTCGTAAGCTCCCTTTACAGGACAAAAAAAGTATTATACTATTAAATATAGAAGGAGGAAGGAAATGGAAACGATTTATGACAATTGGGAAATGTTCCAGCAGTATATTAATTTACTGGAGCATCATCTGGGAACGAAAAGCGAGATAGTTTTGCATGATTTAAAAAAGGATTATGGAAATACAATTGCGGATATCCGAAATGGCTATTTATCGGGAAGAAAAATAGGAGATCCAGGCGGAGACTGGGGGATAGAGGTTTTAGCAGGCACAGTGAAAGACGGCAGCCGTTATAACCGGATTATCCATACCAGAGATGGTAAGATTATCCGTACATCAACCGTGTTTTTTCGGGGGAAAGATGGAACGATTATCGGATCTATCTGCATTAATACGGATATATCAGACTCTGTCCGCTGCGAAGAATACCTTCGCGGTTTAAATATGTATAATCCATCCGAGGGGGAGCAGATTCCGGAGACGGCGATTTTTGCCGATGTCAACGAGCTTCTTACTAAATTGATGGATCAAGCTGTCGCAATGGTAGGAGTGGATGTGGAGAAAATGACAAAAGAGGAAAAAGAAAGCGTGTTACGCTATCTTGATGAGAAAGGCGCCTTTTTAATTACCAAATCCAGTGACAGGGTCTGTGAATTTTTAGGGATTTCTAAGTTTAAGCTATATAATTATCTTAACAGTATTCGAGGGGATAAAGAGCCCCAGAGGAAGCGGGAAATAGAAGAGTAGCATTTCGCGTCAAAAAGAGCGTCGCAAAATCATCTGATTTGGTGAGTTTGCGACGCTCTTTTTTGATACGAAAACATCAAAAATACAAAAAAATAAATATATAAGCTAAAAATAAATTATGATTTTAAAAATAAAAAATAGCAAAATGACCATAAAAATAAGCATTATATAGGAAAAATGACAAAAAATAAAGTTGTATTTGACAGATATATAGGAATGTTGTAAAATAAAAGCATAAAAATTTTGCGGGCAAACAAAATATTTATTATAAAATACAAACAAAAATTTGTAAAAATTTTAACAGGAGGAAGGGTGGATGAGTGAAAAAAAGATATTAGTGATAAATGGTGCAAATATGGATTTGCTGGGAAAAAGAGACAAAAGCGCTTTGGGGACGGATACACTGGAATCAATTATGGATGAGTTGATTGAATATGGAAGAGAAATCAATGTGGAAGTAGAAGCGTATCAAAGTAATCTGGAAGGAGAATTAATAAACCTTCTTCACCGGGCAGAGGAGACATACAAGGGAGTAATTATCAATCCAGGGTCTTTCGGACACTATAGTATTGGATTGAAGGAAGCGATAGAACCGCTCCATATCCCCTGTGTGGAAGTTCACCTGGCAAATTTTTTCAGGAAGCCGGAAAATAAATCGGTATTAGCTCCGGTTTGCAGCGGACTGATATGCGGTTTTGGAAAGGAATCTTATAAAGCGGCATTGGACGGTATTATAAAAATAATCAAGTAGGAAAACATTAAGGAGGCCACACATATGAAAAAGAATAAAAAGATGGCAGTGTCTTTTCTGGCGGCAGCTATGGCGGTTAGTTTGATGGGATGCGGAGGAACACAGCAGGCGGCAGAGACGACAAAGGCTTTGGAGACTACGGCAGCAGGTGAAGCGGCGACAGAAACAGGAGGAGCAGGCGCAACGGAACTTACCACCTCCGGACAGAATTACATTTTAGCCACTCAGGGTGTAGATACCACGGTTTACTCTCGTGTAGCGGCAATTGTAGAAGTGCTGGGAAAAGGGGACTTAGGCAATAATACCATTGAAATTCAGCCTATTTCTACTGGAGGGGCAGCAGGCGCGCTGCTGATCGAAGAAAACCAAAGCAGTTTTGCAAGCGGATCCAATGTGCCGGGTAAGAGATTGGCAGAAGGAACCTATGAAGAAGGAAGGGCTCCTCTTCAGAATGTAGCAGCAGTCTGCGGCGGTACAGATATTACCTGGGGAACCATCATGTTTACAGATGCATTTGTCCAGAAAACCGGTTTTACCACTTTGGAAGAAGTGTTTGAGGCCAAGCATCCGGTACGCATTGTAACCAAAGCGCCCGGCTCTTTTGGCATGGATGGTGCAAACGATCTTCTTGATTGCTTTGGAATTACCTGGGAGGATATTGATTCCTGGGGAGGCGCGTCTTACCACATTGCGCCGTCTCAGATGACAGATATGCTGAAGGAAGGTTCCGCAGACGTATCCATTGATATTGTTTCTCTTGGACAGCCTGCATTTACAGAGCTGTGTATGACTTCTACCATGCATGTAATAGAGCTGAAAGAAGAAACCAGGGCGAAGATGAATGAAAAAGGCTATAATTCCATGACCATGCCGGCAAACAGCTGGAATGGACAGACTGAGCCTGTGGAAACAATCTGCGGATGCGAAACTATTTTAGTCCGTAAAGATGTTCCGGATGACGTTGTATATGCGTTAACAAAAGGAATTTGTGAGAAGAAGAATGAAATTGTAGAATTAGTCCCGGCTATGGAGAGCTTTGATCCTGCTACAGCCTGGACCATAGAGATGACAGGCATAGAGCTTCATCCCGGTGCGGCAGCATACTACAAGGACGCCGGTCTGATGAAGTAACGAATCACTTGTAACGTAACCGATTGTAAGGGAAGCGGACGAGCCGTGGGAAGCTGGCCCGGCCGCTTTTTCATAGCCTTCCTCTCTTCAAAATAAAGGAGCAGATTATGAGCTTTGAAGACAAATTGAAAAGGATTTCCAACATTGTGCTGGGAGTGCTGGCATCTGCCTGGATGATTGCACAGCTGTTTTTTACTTTTGTTAAACCCATTCACCCCATGACATTAAGCCCGATTTTCCTGTGCTTTGCCTTAGCTATTATATTTATTAATAAGCCTTTCCCGGGAAGCAAAAAATATCCCTGGCTCAGGCTGATAGATTATCTTACATTTCCGGTTTTAGGCTGGGTGATTTACTATTCTTTTATGGAACAGCTCCGTATCATAAGCCGTATTCCTTATATTGAACCAGTACTTCTTGCAGACAAAATTGCCATGGTAATTATAATGGTAATGCTTTTGGAAGCAGTGCGCCGGGTTATCGGTATGAATCTGTTAGTATTTGTTTTAGTATTTATTGCCTACTGCTTTTTGGGATCATATTGCCCTGGATTTACCAAGTTTTCCGGGTTTAATTTAAAGCAGTTTACCGAAATTATGACCCTGACGTCACAGGGAATCTATGGAACGCCGCTTTCTACAACGGCCAGCTACATTTTCTACTTTATGATATTTGGTTCCTTGTTTGCGGCTTGCGGAGGCGGCCAGGTACTGATTGATGTTGGCATGAAATTCAGCAATCCCAAAACAGGAGGGCCTGCGAAGGCAGCAGTACTTTCCTCCGGATTAATGGGAATGATTTCCGGTTCTGCAGTTGCCAATGTTTCTACCACCGGAGTTATGACAATTCCTATGATGAAAAAGGCAGGCTATACTCCGGAACAGGCCGGAGCAATTGAATCCGTTGCTTCTACCGGAGGCCAGATTATGCCTCCGATTATGGGAGTAGGAGCTTTTATTATGGCAGAGCTTTTAGGGGTTCAGTATGGACAGATAGCACTTTCTGCCGCAATTCCGGCCATTGCATACTTTACTTCTGTATTTTTGCTGGTGGGATTTCTGGCAAGAGGAAATGCCTGGAGAAATATTGGAACAGAAGTAAGCGCTGAGGATTTGACCTTTAAGGTAAATCCTATTCTTCCCCGGTTATACCTGCTGATTCCGGCGCTGGTGCTGGTATTTATGGTTTTAACAGGTAAATCTTTACGTTCCTCCGCTATCACTGCAACGGTTATTATTCTAGCGCTGAACATAGTAAATAAAAACAGGCTGAACTTAAAAGAACTGTTTGAGGCGTTTATGGACGGAATTAAGCAGTGCGCTAATGTGGCGGTTCCGGTTGCGGCCTGTGGAATTATTATTGGTACTGTAGTTCAATCTGGCCTTGCAAACAAGTTTTCGGGTGTGATTGCAGTAGTGGGCGGATCCAGCCTGCTTCTGGCGCTGTTGATCACTATGCTGGGATGTATGCTGCTGGGGATGGCGCTTCCCACAGTTGCCGCTTATCTGATAGCAGTAGTTTTGTTTGTTCCCGTTTTGGTTAAGCTGGGGCTTCCGCTGCTGGTTTGCCATATGTTCTGCTTTTATTTTGGCGTCATGGCGCAGATTACGCCTCCCGTCTGTCTGGCTTCCTTTACTGCGGCCGGCATAGCAGGGGCTGATTCGTGGAAAACAGGGTGGACAGGATTCATTTATGCATCTGTAGCTTTTATCGTACCCTTTGTATTTGCGTATGAGCCGGCGATCCTTCTTCAGGGAGAAATGATTAATGCGGTTACCAGCTCCGTTACACTGTTTTTAGGAGTATATGCATTGGCGGCTGCTATTGCTGGTTTTATGTTTGCGCCTCTTAACAAGGTGACTCGTTTGGTACTTCTGTGCTGTGCATTTTTATCTATTGTACCAGAAACCATCACTGATATCATTGGAATTGCAATTTTGGCAACCCTGGTATTTCTGAACTATAAATCCGCAAAGTCTCACAAAGCGGCGGCATAATAATTAAGGAGAAGAAATGATGACAGGAAATTTAGAAAATAAAAAGCGTATGGAAGGCTGGGATGTTACGTCTCCGGAAAGCGAAGGCCTTCACAAATGTATTCAGCCGGGAATTCAGGACTGTAAAGCAGTGTCTATCTATCGTGTGAATTTAAATGCAGGCTCTGTATTTGAACTGGAATCCGGGGAATTGGAGATGAATCCGGTATTAATAAAAGGAAAAGCTGCTGTTAGCTGTATCGCTTTTCAGGAAGAAATGGAGCCGTTGGATTCCTTTTATATAACCGGAAAAATGACGGTGAAAATTCAGGCAGAAGAAGAATGCATTTTTTATATCGGGGCAGCGACATGCGAAGGTTACGGAAAACCGTTTTTCCGAAAGTTCCAGAAAGACCTTCCGCTGGGAGAGATACATCAGATCCATGGACATGGGGTTGGACAGAGAGAAGTGTTTTTTACTTTAAATCCAGAGGTGGAAGCCTCAAGGCTGCTATGCGGTCTGACCTGGGGAGGAAACGGAGCGTGGACAAGCTGGCCGCCGCACCAGCATGAGAAGGACTTGGAAGAGGTATATTGCTATTTTGATATGGATGCTCCTCATTTTGGATTCCATGTAAGCTATTTAAAATCTGGCGGGGTGGAAGACATCGTGGCCCATACCGTAAGAAGCGGAAGCATGGTTTTAGCTCCCGCAGGATATCACCCTACAGTGGCTTCTCCGGGAACAAGAAATACATATTTTTGGGTGTTAGCTGCTTTTTCACATTCCAGCAGACGGTACGACCTGGCTGTTTTAGATCCGGTCTATGAAAACACTTGATTAGGGAGGAAAGAATGAGTACATTATTTGATATTACGGGAAAAAAGGCCATTGTAACCGGCGGCGCCCAGGGGCTGGCTTATGGAATGGCAGAAGGCCTGATGGAGCAGGGGGCAGAGGTATGTATCATTGATATTTCTCCCAAAGCCACGGAAACAGCAAGAGAATTTCGGAACAGGGGCTTTAAGTGCCATGACGTAATTGCAGATTTAGGCAATATGGAAATGCTGGAAAAAGCGTTTCATACCGGTGTGGAAGCAATGGGCGGGCTGGATATTATTGTAAATGCAGCCGGGGTACAAAGACGCCATAAAAGCGAAGAATTCCCGCTGGAAGACTGGGAATTTGTAATGAATATTAATCTGACAGCAGTATTCCGCCTTTGTCAGCTGGCTGCCTGTCATTACCTGAAAAACGGCGGCGGAAAAATTATTAATATCGCGTCTATGCTTAGCTACTTCGGAGGCTACACGGTTCCGGCGTATGCAGCCAGCAAAGGAGGCGTGGCTCAGATTACCAAAGCATTTGCCAATGAGTGGGCGGGAAAAAATATTAATGTAAATGCCCTGGCCCCCGGTTATATGGCTACGGTTATGAATACCGCCCTTATAAATGACGAGGGCCGAAGCAGTGAGATTGAAAAGAGAATTCCCTCCGGAAGATGGGGAACTCCGGAAGATATGAAAGGCCCGGTTGTATTTTTGGCTTCCAGCGCGTCTGATTATCTCAACGGGGCGATTATCCCGGTAGATGGAGGATACTTAAGCCGCTAACCACAAGGTACAGGAAACCACTGTGCCGGGGCCGTCTAATTACCAGACTGGATGTTGGTTAAAACTTTCTCTACTGAAGCGATAATAAGGTGGTGCCGGTCTCCGGTATGAGCGCCTGTGTTATACCAGGTTTGCCATAAAGGAGTCTGGGCGCCGCCGATAAAATCGGACTCTTCCATCAATCCGCGGTAGATCTGGCGGCAGATAATAGCGGTATGGGCCTCCTCAAACAGGGGAACCTGAGAATCGCCGTAAAAACAGGGGGTAAACCCGCAGGCAGAGACTTTATCTACATCCCGGCCGGAGTTTCGGCCGCAAAAGGTTAGTTTTTCCTGATAGGACGGATCGAACATAGTAAGGCTGAAATCCGGATGTTCCTTTAGAAAACGCAGGGTATTCCGGGATTCCCGGATAACAAGAAAGACTACATGCTGTTTCCAGATAAAACCGGATCCGCCCCAGTTAACGGTCATGGTTCCCAAAGAATCGGGAGAACCAGCAGTTACTAACAGCCAGTTTTTGACCAGATTTTCATTAAAATGCTCTGGCAGCAGGGCGGGAGATGATTCCTTCCAATGAATTTCTGACATATTAATCGTCCTCCTAATAGTTGTGAAATGATACTTTTATTATAACGAAAATTAAAGAAAAAACAAGATAACGGATTTTAAAAAGAAAGAATATTTTGCGGGTGTGACCGCATGCCCCAAAAGCAGGGCAAGAAGGAGAAAATCATGGACATTTTAAAGAGAATTGAAAACTACGGCGTTATCCCCGTAGTAAAAATCGAAAAAGCAGATCAGGCCCTTCCGCTGGCCAAAGCGCTATGTGACGGGGAACTGGAAGCAGCAGAAATCACCTTCCGCACAGAGTGTGCGGCAGAGGCCATCGAGGTTATCCGGAAGAATTATCCGGACATGCTGCTGGGCGCCGGCACGGTAACCACAGTAGAGCAGGCAAAAAAGGCTGTAGAAGCCGGGGCAGACTTTATCGTCTCTCCCTGCTATGTAGAGGAGGTTGTGTCTTACTGTGTGGAAAATGATATTTGTGTAATGCCGGGATGTGCAACTCCCACAGAGGTTCAGATGGCAGCTTCCCACGGTTTAAAAGCAGTTAAGTTTTTCCCGGCTGAGGCGGCAGGAGGAGTAGCTTATCTTAATTCCATGGCATCTGTATTTAAAGGAATGAAATTTATGCCTACCGGTGGAGTAAAGCCTTCCAATCTGCGTCAATATCTGCTGAATCCGAATGTATTGGCATGCGGCGGAACCTGGATTGTCCCGTCGGATCTTTTAAATGCCGGAGCATATGACGAGATTCGTAAACTGGCCAGGGATGCAGTATTTACAGTGTTAAACTTCAGTTTTGCCCATGTGGGCATTAACTGTGATACCTGCCGGGAAGGATATGAAAATATTTTCCGTCTGGCAGACACCTTTGATTTAATACTGGGAAATACCAGAAGCTCTTCCTATGTAGGACATGAGGTAGAGATCACAAAGCAGCCCTTTAAAGTAAGGGGGCCTCATGGCCATCTGGGTTACTTTACAGATAACTTGGAGAGAGCAATCTTCTATTTGGAGAAAAAGGGAATCGAGTTTAACTATGATAGTGTAAAGCCTTATAACGGAAAGATGTATGTAATTTATTTAAAAGATTTCCTGGCAGGCTTTGCGATTCATATTGAAGAGCGAAATGACCATAATCCGGGCAAGTGGGAGCACAGAGAAGAAGTTAAGGCTTACGCGCCTGCCGAGATTGAAGAACGGGAAGCAATGGGAGAATAATTGTATGAACGAGAACATTACTTATATCCGGCATGTGGGAATTATGAATGAAAACAGCCCGCTGTCCTATGAGAATGCTCCGGTTATTACAAAGGAAGATTACCAGAAAAGAATTGGGGAGCTGCTAGATGCGGCTTCCCAATATTCCCATTTGGTAATTTATGCGGACAAGGAGCATTTTTCCAACTTAGAATATGTAACCGGTTATGATCCCAGGTATGAGGAGTGTATCCTGCTTTTAAAGAAGGGGGAGATTCCCTGGCTGATCTTGGGAAATGAAGGTATGGGGCAGGCTCAGAGCGTTGTAATTGAGCACAAAAAGATATTATTTCAATCCTTAAGCCCTATGGGGCAGCCAAGAGGAGATTCCAGAGCTTTGCCGGAAATACTGGCTGCATACGGCATTTCAAAAGAGTCCTGTGTGGGGCTTTTAGGATGGAAGAGCTTTTCAGAAAAAGAATTTGAAGATTACAGACATACCTATGAAGTGCCTTCCTACATTGTGAAAGCAATCGAAAGTCTTACGGCTAATCTGGAAAATGCCAACTGGCTGATGATGGATGCAGACAAAGGCCTGCGTACCATCCAAGATGTTAAAACCTTAATTTTATCTGAAATTGCCGCTACAAAAGCCAGCAGAAAAACCTGGGATTTTGTGAAAAATCTAAAAGAAGGAATGACAGAAATAGAAGCTTCTCAGCTGTTTAATATTGACGGTGAGCCTTGTCCTACATACCCCAATATCTGTTTTTACGGAAAGGGGATTTTAAGCCCGGATTATCATAGAACTTTAAAAAGGGGGCAGCCCATAGCCTTTGGAATGGGATACCGCTATGCACAGATTCACCGGGTTGGCATATATGCAGGAGGATTTGAAGATTTGGCCCAGGAGTACCGGGAGCCTGTGAAAAAATTGTATGATACTTACTTTAAAGCAGTGGCTGTATGGTTTGAATCCCTGGGGATTGGGGTGTCCGGAGGAACGGTTTACCAAAACGTAAAAGAGGTGATTGGAAGCTATAAAGAATTTGGTATTACTTTAAATCCGGGGCATCTTATCCACAGTGAAGAGTGGATCAACAGTCCCTTTGTGGAAAAGGGAACAGCCAAATTAAAATCAGGGATGCTAATTCAATGTGATTTTACAGCCCGCCCGTCCTATGCCCTGGGGATTGGCGTACATGTGGAAGACGGGGTGATATTGGCGGATGAAAAGACCCGGGAGAAAATCAGGGAACTGGCTCCTGATTCTTATGAAAGAATGTTGGAGCGCCAGCGGTTTATGCGGGAAATTCTGGGGATCAATATTAAAGATGAGGTTCTGCCTACCTCTGATTTATGTGGGATTTTCCATCCGTTTTATGCGGATTTAGAGTGGATACTGGCAAAAAGATAAAATGCACTGGAAATTCCTCCCTTGTTGTGTTACCCTGTAAACACAAGCTTAAGGGGAGGAATTTGCTATGACCAATCCGGTATTGGATACTATAAAAAACAGAGTATCCCTGCGTACCTATGACAACCGTCCGGTGACGGAGGAAGAACTTCAGGCTATTCTGGAGGCCGCCATGCGTGCGCCTACAGCAGGGAATCAAATGCTGTATTCCATTATTGTAATCCGCAGCCAGGAGACAAAGGAAAAGTTAGCGAAAAGCTGTGATAATCAGCCATTTATTGCCAAGGCGCCGGTGCTTTTGCTGTTTGCGGCAGATCAACATAAATGGTTTGATTATTATCAGAAAAACGGCGTAAAAGAGTTCTGCAACGCACACGCGGATCAGGGCTACTGCTTTGAAGCGCCTCAGGAATCCGATCTGTTTTTGGCCTGTGAGGATACTATGATTGCTGCACAAAATGCGGTGATTGCGGCGGAATCTTTGGGGATAGGTTCCTGTTATATCGGCGATATTGTGGAAAACTATGAGTATCACCAGGAACTTTTCGGACTGCCTGAATACGTGTTCCCTATTGCCCTTTTGTGTCTGGGACATTATAAGCCAGATCACAAGCGGGTATTCCAGGAGCGGTTTGATCCAAAATTTGTGGTATTTGAAGAGAAGTACCGACAGCTTACGGACAGAGAATACGAAGAGATGTATGCCAGGGAAAACAAGGGATACCGCCCTGACAATCACTATGGGGCAACGAATTTTGCCCAGATGTTTTACGCCCGGAAAACCGGAGCGGCCTTTAGTAAGGAGATGGCCCGGTCAGTTCGGGTGGCGCTGAAGGACTGGGATGGAAGAAAGCTTTAGAAATTTTACAAAAAACCTTGCAAATATCAGGATTTTCGGGTATAACTGAACTGGAAATAGGAATAAATCGAGAGGGGCCAGAATGACCCCTCTTTTGATGGGGCAAAAGGCGCGCAGCGCGCCGAGTTATTTTTAGAAAGGGTATCAGTATGATCAGTACAAGCAACATTACTTTACGCCTTGGAAAAAAAGCATTATTTGAGGATGTTAATATCAAGTTTACCGAGGGCAACTGCTACGGCGTTATTGGCGCTAACGGCGCCGGGAAATCTACTTTTTTAAAGATTTTATCCGGTCAGCTGGAGCCTACCAGCGGAGACGTTATTATTACCCAGGGACAGCGTCTGTCCTTCCTGCAGCAGGATCATTTTAAATATGATGAGTTCCAGGTACTGGACGCGGTTATCATGGGAAATGCCAGACTGTATGAGATTATGAAGGAAAAGGAAGCCATCTACATGAAGGAGGACTTTTCCGACGAAGACGGTATTAAAGCCGCCGAACTGGAGGGAGAGTTTGCCACCATGAACGGATGGGAGGCAGAATCCGATGCCGCCAACCTGTTAAATGGTCTGGGGATTGAACCGGAATTTCATTATTGCCTGCTGAAGGATTTAACCGGCGCTCAGAAGGTGAAGGTATTGCTGGCTCAGGCATTATTTGGCAATCCGGATATCCTGCTCCTGGACGAGCCCACCAACCATCTGGATTTGGATGCGATTGCGTGGCTGGAAGAATTTTTAATTAATTTTGAGAACACGGTTATTGTGGTTTCACATGACCGCTATTTCTTAAATAAGGTCTGCACCATGATTGCGGATATTGATTACAGCAAGATACAGCTTTATGCCGGAAACTATGATTTCTGGTATGAGTCCAGCCAGCTGATGATCCGCCAGATGAAGGAAGCTAACCGTAAGAAGGAAGAAAAGATCAAGGAGCTGCAGGAATTTATTCAGCGATTCTCTGCCAACGCTTCCAAGTCCAAGCAGGCGACCTCCAGAAAACGTGCCCTGGAAAAGATCGAGCTGGATGATATTAAGCCTTCCAGCCGGAAATATCCTTACATTGATTTCCGTCCCTTCCGGGAAATTGGAAACGAGGTTTTGACGGTAGAGAATTTAAGCAAGACCATTGACGGTGTAAAGGTATTGGACAATATCTCCTTTATTTTAAACCGTGATGATAAAGTGGCTTTGGTAGGACCAAACGAACATGCCAAAACCATACTTTTCCAGATTTTGGCCGGTGAGATGGAGCCGGACGAGGGTAGCTACAAGTGGGGACTTACCACCACTCAGTCTTATTTCCCAAAAGACAACAGCGCTGAGTTTGACAGCGATGACACCATTGTAGATTGGCTGACCCAGTATTCCCCGGAGAAGGACGTGACTTATGTCCGCGGCTTTTTGGGGCGTATGCTGTTTGCCGGCGAGGACGGAGTGAAAAAGGTAAAAGTATTATCCGGAGGCGAGAAGGTTCGCTGTATGCTGTCTAAACTGATGATTTCCGGCGCAAATGTGCTGATGCTGGATGAGCCTACGGATCATCTGGATATGGAGTCTATTACTGCCTTAAATAATGGTATGATGAAGTTTTCGGGTGTAATGATTTTCTCATCCCGCGACCACCAGATTGTCCAGACTACGGCAAACCGGATTATGGAAATTATCAACGGCCAGCTGGTTGACAAGATTACTACTTATGACGAATACTTAGAGAGCGATGAGATGGCTCGTAAGAGACAGGTATTTACCGTAGCCGAGAGCCATGAAAACGACGACTAAAATTTAATAATTCTAAAGTGACGATTCAGACGGCGGGGCAAGAAAAGCCTCTGTCTGTTCCACTTTAAAAAGCAAAAATGCGGCGTACTGGCAGGATGAAAGAAACAGATTTCTGACAGGGGCCGCTTTTTCCAGTTTATCCCCTTCCAATATTCCCCATAAAATGCTATACTAAAATCAATTATAACCTAAAGGAGAATCTCATTGAAAAAGTTAATTTCCTGGAATGTCAACGGCCTGCGCGCATGTGTCGGCAAAGGCTTTTTAGATTATTTTAAAGAAGCGGATGCAGATGTATTCTGTATCCAGGAGAGTAAGCTTCAGGAGGGCCAGATCGATTTAGACCTGCCTGGCTATTACCAATATTGGAACTATGCAGAAAAGAAGGGCTATTCCGGCACCGCCCTGTTTACAAAAGAAGAGCCTTTGTCTGTGGCTTACGGCATAGGCGTGGAGGAGCATGACCACGAGGGAAGGGTGATTACTGCGGAATTTGAGAATTATTATGTGGTGACCTGCTACACGCCTAACTCTCAGGATGGCCTGGCCAGACTGGACTACCGGATGGCCTGGGAGGACGCTTTTTTAGCATATTTAAAGAAACTGGAAGAGAAAAAGCCGGTGATTTTCTGCGGTGATTTAAATGTTGCCCATAAAGAAATTGATCTGAAAAATCCTAAAACCAATCGAAAAAATGCCGGATTTACCGATGAAGAGAGAAATAAGTTTACCAGTTTGTTAGCCGCCGGCTTTTTGGATACATTCCGCTGGTTTTACCCGGATCAGGAAGGAGCCTATTCCTGGTGGTCCTACCGTTTTTCTGCCAGAGCAAAAAATGCAGGGTGGCGTATCGACTATTTTTGCGTATCCAAGGTGCTGGAGGACAGGCTTGAGAGCGCATCTATCCACACGGAGATCATGGGGTCAGACCACTGCCCGGTAGAGCTGGTGATTCGATGAATATAGTGACCATTGAGCATTTGACAAAATCATATACAGAGAGGCTTCTTTTTGATGATACTGCCTTTTCCGTGAGCGAAGGGGAGAAGATAGGCCTTATTGGAATCAACGGCACGGGCAAGTCTACTTTGTTGAAAATTGTTGCAGGCCTGGAAGAGCCGGATCAGGGAACTGTGGTCAGGAGCCGGGGGCTGGATATCCGTTATCTGCCCCAGAATCCGGAATTTGATCCAAAGGATAACGTAATACAGGCGGTTTTAAAGGATAACCAGGGTCATGATCATGTCTGGGATATTGAAAGTCAGGCTAAATCCATGTTAAATAAGCTGGGAATTACGGAACAGGAAGCCCTTATGGGAACTCTGTCCGGCGGTCAAAAGAAACGGGTAGCCCTGGCAAGCGTCCTTTTATCCACTGCAAAGCTTTTAATCCTGGACGAGCCCACCAACCATTTAGACAGCAGTATGGCGGATTGGCTGGAAGAATATCTGAAGAAATTTAAAGGCGCGCTTTTGATGATTACCCATGACCGGTATTTTTTGGACAGTGTGACCAACCGGATTGTGGAGCTTGACAAGGGCAAGCTGTATAGCTATCAAACCAATTACCAGGGATTTTTAAAGTTAAAGGCAGAGCGTCTGGACATGGCGGCAGCCAGTGAACGCAAACGTCAGTCTATTTTGCGGGTAGAACTGGAATGGATGCAGCGGGGAGCCAGAGCAAGGTCTACCAAGCAGAAGGCTCATATTCAGCGGTACGAAGCCCTGCGGGATCAAAAAGCCCCGGAGACAGATGGCAGGGTGGAAATGGAATCTGCTGCCAGCCGTTTGGGACGGACTACAGTGGAGATTAGTGATTTATCCAAGTCTTATGGGGATAAGGTTCTGCTAAAGGATTTTACCTATATTTTCCTGAAAGACGACCGAATCGGGATTATTGGCCCCAACGGGGCAGGGAAGTCCACCCTGATGAAAATGATTGCAGGCTGGGTGGAGCCGGATAGCGGAACCATTGAGATTGGGCAGACTGTCCGAATGGGATACTTTTCCCAGGAAAACGAGGAGATGGACGAAACTCTGCGGGTAATTGATTATATTAAAAATGTGGCGGAGTATGTAAAAACCAGGGATGGAAGCATTAGCGCCAGCCAGATGCTGGAGCGGTTTTTATTTCCGTCCCACATGCAGTATACGGTCATTGGAAAGCTATCCGGCGGCGAGCGGCGCAGATTGTATCTGTTGCGGATTCTTATGGATGCCCCCAACGTGATTCTGCTGGACGAGCCTACCAACGATCTGGACATTCAGACGCTGACTATTCTGGAGGACTATCTGGACAGTTTTCAGGGGATTGTGGTGACAGTATCCCATGATCGGTATTTTCTGGACCGGGTGGTACGTCGGATCTTTGCATTTGAAGGAGACGGTGAAGTGCGCCAGTATGAAGGCGGTTTTACGGATTATCAGGCAGCTCTGGAACAGCGGCTGCTAAGGGGGGATTCTGACAGCGGTATACCGGAAGGGCAGAAAGACAGGGCAGGAAGTAAGGCTGCCGGAAAAGACGGCGATTTGGAGACTGACGGGATGAAAGCCAGCTCTGAAGCCACCAGACGCCAGGGGCGAAAGCTTAAATTTTCTTACAAAGAGCAGAAGGAATGGGAGAGTATTGAGGAAGAAATTTCTCTTTTGGAGGAAGAGATTCAGGATCTGGAAAAGAAAATGGAAGGGGCTTCCAGCAATTATGGCAAACTTCAGGAATTGATAGGGGAAAAAGAACAAAAAGAGGCCAAATTGGAGGAACGGATGGATCGGTGGATGTATCTGAATGAGCTGGCCGAAAAGATTGCAGCGCAGTAAACCATTACAAAGAGATATGGGAGATGAGGCAGAGATGGAAAAGTACACAATAGTGAAAGATGACAGAATGTTTTACCCAATGGGGGTTACGGTCATCAACGGCGGGGCGCATTTTTCTGTCGTCTCCAGGAGTGAGGCATGTGCATTGGTGCTGTTTTCAAGGGGAAGGAAAAAACCGGATGCAAGGCTTTTGTTTCCCTTGGAAAACAGGATTGGGGATGTCTGGAATATGACGGTTTCCGGGGATTTTATCGGAATAGAATACTGCTATGAGATGGATGGGATTTTAAAAGAAGATCCTTACGGAAAGGCGTTTACAGGCCGGGAAGCTTGGGGGAATTTTGCCCAGGTGAAAAATATTTCCAGGGCCAGGATACGGTCGGAAGCCTATGATTGGGAAGGAGATGTGCCTTTAGAACACCCCTATGAGAACAGCGTGATTTATCGGATTCACACCAGAGGCTTTACCAAACATCCCTCGTCTAAAGTGGAAAACAGAGGATACTTTGCGGGAATTCAGGAAAAGATTCCTTATTTGCAGGAGCTGGGAATTACTACAGTTGAGTTGATGCCGGCTACGGAATTTCAAGAGGTTATGATGCCGGAAGGGGTCATGAAAAACCCTTATGAGAAGGATGAACCTACGGGAAAACTGAACTATTGGGGGTTTGTAACCGGTCAGCGTATGGCGCCTAAGGCCTCCTATTGCTCCGGCAGGGAAAAGAACCCGGATGAGCTGAAGGATCTGATAAAGGCGCTTCACAAAGCCAGAATTGAGCTGATAATGGACTTGTTTTTTACTGGCTTTGAGGAACCGGCCTATGCCCTGGATGTAGCCCGCTATTGGGCCAGAGAGTACCATGTAGATGGCTTTCATCTCATTGGCTTTGCTCCCAAGGAGCTTTTGGCCAGAGATCCGTATTTAAGCCGGGTGAAGCTGTGGGCAGACAGCTGGGAGGGAATTGCAAACTCCGGTCAGGGTAAGCGGCTGGCAGAATATAATGACGGATTTGAGACGGATATGCGGCGGCTGTTAAAGGGTGACGAGGATCAGATTAACGGCTTGGTATACCGAAGCCGGCGGAATCCCAAAGATCGCGGTATCATTAATTATATGGCCAATGTAAATGGATTTACGCTGATGGATATGGTGTCTTATGATAGAAAGCACAACGAAGCCAACGGTGAAAACAACAGGGATGGAGTAGATTACAACTTTTCCTGGAACTGCGGTGTAGAAGGCCCTACCCGCAAGAAAAAAGTGGTGGAAATGCGCCGTAAGCAGATTCGCAATGCAGTGCTTCTTCTGGTATTAAGCCAGGGAGTTCCGCTGTTTATGGCAGGAGACGAATTTGGCCGAACCAAGGGTGGAAACAACAATTCCTATTGTCAGGACAATGAGATCTCGTGGCTTAACTGGAATCTGCTGAATACCAATAGAGATATATTTGAATTTGTGAAATTTGCTATTGAATTCCGCAAGAAGCACGGAGTGTTCCATATGGTTCAGGAGCCCCGGATCATGGATTATTTGGGCTGCGGACACCCGGACGTTTCTTATCATGGAGTGAAAGCCTGGTGTCCGGAGTTCGAGAACTTCCGCCGTCAGCTGGGAATTATGTACTGTGGAAAATATGCTGCCAAGGCAGACGGTTCCCCGGATGATTCTTTCTTTGTTGCCTACAATATGCACTGGGAGCCTCATGAATTTTCTCTCCCCAACCTTCCAAAAGGTAAGAAATGGCATATAGCGATCAACACGAATGAAGGAAGCCGTAACGGCATTTACGAAGAAGGAAAAGAGCTGATGCTGGAAAAGCAAAAGCACTTTATGGTTCCGGCCAGAACAATAGTGGTATTTATGGGAAAGTAAGCCTGTATTGTCCCGCCGAAGGAAGAACAAAAAGAAGGAGATGACGCAAAATGAAGTAAAGGGGGGTCTATTACCATTGGTTTCATTTTGCAGCATCTCTTTGGATAATCACCAGCTTTTTAAAGTTTCTTCAAAAATACAAAATAGAACTTGACAATTATCGTTTTATCGAATATAATTAAACTCGTTCTTGAGGAAGCCCAGATAGCTCAGTTGGTAGAGCAGAGGACTGAAAATCCTCGTGTCGCTGGTTCGATTCCGGCTTTGGGCATTGGCTATAGCGGTGTCGTACTATAGTGATAATTTTATATTTTATTATGCGCGAGTGGCTCAGTGGTGGAGCACCACCTTGCCAAGGTGGGGGCCGCGGGTTCGAATCCCGTCTCGCGCTTTTTTTGCCAGGACTTGAAAATACAAGGTTCCTGGCATTTTTGTGTGTACTACAGGCTGTAGACAGTTGTAGACAGGCTACAAAGCTTTGGAAATGAGGTCATAAGTCTCTTTTTCCGTCAATGGATTGTAGATATAGCCCAAGGTTGTGGATAGACTGCTGTGCCCTAACAGTTCCCGTATACAGTCTAATGGCACTCCGTTGGCATTTAGGTTGCTGGCAAAGGTTTTCCGCATCTTGTGGGTGGACTTGGTTGCTACTCCCTGACGCTGTGCGTATTTTTCTAGGACATAAGCTATCTGTCTTGAAGTAATACGGTTTCCGTCCCTCATGAAAATATAGTCTCCGTCCCGGTCCAGCTTTTGTAAAAGATTGACTGCCTTTGGAACCAGAACCACAAAACGGTCGCGGTTTGTCTTGGTGTGTTCTACAATCTCATATTGGTTTGTATCCTGATTTCTAACTTCTTCACGCACGATATGAAGATGGTTGATGTTGCAGTAATCCTCCCACTTTAAAGCTACCAGTTCTCCAACACGCAGGCCCAGCAGAAAGTTCAGTTTGACAGCCAGAAAGGCCCTGTCTCCTGTTTCCATATACATACAGTCAAGGTAAAGGTTCAATTCCTTCAATTCATCCGAATTATAGGTCTCTGTTTTGCCGGTCTTCCTTACCACCTGCTTAAACTTTACAAGTATCTTCACCTTATCCATAGGATTTTCTGTCAGATATTTTTTTCTAACGGCATACTCGAACATGCCATTCAGAATCGTTTTGATATTGCACCATTCTTTACGCGGAAGGTTAAATTCTTTGACAATGCGGTTGCACTCTGCCTCTAGCAGAAGTTCATCTACATGACGGATCTTCTTTCCATCCAGTGAAGATGGTTCAAAATATTTCCGGTAGTGCTGTTTATGGCGCTTGATGGTATTGGGGCTGTTGGTTACGCCCTTTTTGTATTCCAGCCATTCTTCATATAGTTCATGAAACGTCATTTTGTCAAGGTGCAGGTTTTGGAAGTAGATAGGAATTAGTTTATCCAATAACTCTTCTTCTGAATGTGCTTTGATATTTTTACGCCTGCCGTCAGGCCCTTTGTAGCAGGTCTGCCAGCGGCCGCCTTCTTTGGATGGCGGAGTGATTGCATAGGCATGTATTTTTTTGATTTTCTCTCTTTTTGTAGACATAAGCGTACCAAGCACACTGTCTACAGAAATTATACCGTAGTCTATGGCATCTTTCAATAAAGAAAGAGGAAAAGTTTCTGAAGGATTTTTTAAAGTGTCCATTTACATCACCTTAAAGCAGGCGAAGGAATGAAAAGATTTTTGGAAATTTATTTGATAATGAATGAGATGATTAATAATTAATGAATGATAAGATAGAATATTTTTAAATAGGTTTTTAAAATAGTAATGTTATTTATTATAATGATAGTTATATAATTAGGATATTCCAATGCCTGTTTTTAATTAATTGTTATTAAAAGGTACTTCATTGATATCTGCCGGTCGGAAACCGTTCAGATAGTCATTCGTGTTAAATTCTGTCCATATTCCAGGGGACGTATAGATACGTATTTTGTGAATTCGCCGGATAAATGCCTTCCATGTAGCTGGCTGTTCGGAAGAGATATTGTGGTATTGGTCTTCCAGTTTCCAATTTGAAACCAGATAAACAAAGTTATAGCACGCCTGCCGGTTATTGTAACGGGCTGGAAGCTGCAAAGGATAAATATCCAAATAATTCAGCATGATTCCAATAGGCAGATCGTTCCTGAATTCCTCAAATACAAGTACATCTTCTCCTGAATAAGTATCGAAGGGGTGTTTGTAATCTGTTACACGATAGACGTCGGAATCTCCATGAGTGTCTAAAATCTGTCTGGATTTTCCGTAGCCGGTGGGGCCGGATACGTAAGTAACAAGGAGATTGGTACGTCTTTGTGTCCGGTACTGATTGGACAGGATTTCAAGACGGGCCTTGTCTATGTGTTGCAGATTTAAAAGATTGTCTGGATTCATTTCCATAATTTCAACATTGGAGTATCCGTCTTTAATCATCTGGTAAAGATTTGCTAAATCATTGCGCCTCCCCTGTCCTGCCTTGGGCATGGTTCCCCATTCTTCAAAGGTATCTCTCAGATTGGTCTCCTTTTTTCCGTATCCTTCCATTTTCCTTCTTTTAAAATATAAGAACGGTTTTCCTCTGCTGTCTCGTCACACATGCACCAGTAGGTGATATGTTCCCATTGTTTTAATTTTTTCTTGATTGCCTGACGAGAGCAGTTTTTGTGTTTTTCCGGATTATTAATAGTTATCTGATATTTCCGGCTCCGCCGGTTATTGATTATTTTTTTCTTTCTTTTGACTGTTGACATAGGATAGTTCCTTTCTATGGCTCCGGCACAGAGATGACACAAAATGGGTATATGCTGGAGCCATTGATAATAAAGGGTTTTATTAATTTTTGACACTGGCACCGAAGTTGTGGTAATACTAGCACAACTTCGGTAAGGGCAGGCGGCTTTGCCGCCTGCGACCGGGGGCTTACGCTTTGCACGCCCCCGGCAAAGGTAAACGGGTTACAGCCTGCTTGATACAGTGGTGCAGGCGTTCCATGTTGGAGATAGATGGAACCAGAATAGGGGTAAAATCCGTCCCGTTGGTAAGCATGTAACCGGTTCCCTGTTTCCGGTCTGGCTTCATCCTGTCTTTAAATTCACGGAACATCATTTCCTTCCCCTCTTCTGATAAGTTGCCCAGGGCAACTACCAAATTGAAGTTATCCCGTGCGGCGTTAAAATAAGAAGCGTCTACCCTCTGCTGGCTGATAAGTACATGGACGTTAAAGGAACGTCCCAGCATTAATAAAGAAGCCAGCTTTTTCTTTTCGTCCTCTGCCTTCTTTTTATCCAGGTTTAGTATATAGCTGGCCCATTCATCAAAAAAGAGGAGCAGGAAATGGCGGCGGCTGTCCTGGCCGGACTGGCGCTTTTGGAATTCATCATAGAAGATGGACAGCCCTTTTTCACAATCGAAGAACCGGAAGAAACGGGATTCCCCCTCTAAAAAGGAAAAATCGGAATCGCCTTTAAAATCACATACATAGATACAGGAATCTGGGCATTGTATGGAAATACGGCCCAGCATTAACTTGGTGGCATAGGTTTTGCCAGTTCCGGTGGCCCCGAATATTACAATATGCGGAGCTGTGGCCGGATTCCAAGGAACATACTGCATGACTCCATGATGATAAAAATCTTCCTGGATAAATAATTCAATGTTTTTCATCATTAGAAATATTTATCCTGCGGCCTTCCGGAATTGGATTGAGCCATGTTATTGTAAATACGGCGCTCGCGGTATTTGCAATAATATTCGCTTGCAATCGCGACATCCACCTGGATGTAGTTGCCAAGATCTTGAACCCTGTCAACCATAATGGATGGATAGACTTGCCCGTTATAGAAAAAACTGGTTTGTGTTATGCCTTCAGCCTCATTGTTATTTAGCCGCTGTTCGATAGCATTTTGAAGAATACCTGTAATTGTAAAGGGGTCAATCTCTTCGGCCAGCTTTAGAACAAGGAAGTGATAAATGGCACATTTCGAAACAATATCAAAATGTGTAGGAGCATCCACCTGGCTTAACGTTACAGGCTTTCTCAACTTGGTAATTTCTGCGGTATCCCCAATCACAGAACAAAGGTTTTGGCGGAGCATCTTATAGGTGGATTCCAAAGAAATAGGGTCATATTCTATGATAGAGTTGTCTGGTAACGCCGGGGCAGGCTCTTTCTTCTTAAAAAAGTTAAGGAAAATAGCTGTAATACAGTCGACAGAGCCAATGGTAATGATGATTTTTTCGAGATTACTAATTATTGCACTGGCAAGAATAAAGATAACCATGCCTGTGCATACGGTTAAAATTAGGATAGCTAGAATCTTAAGAATCAAGATTCCCCATTTTTTATCTCCTTTCCTGCCCCTGCCATTGAGACAGGGGCACTTGTAATTATTTTGCTGGCTGAATGCCAGCGATACGCAAATATCCGCCATTTTTGCCTGTGCCGTATTCAGCATAAAGTATGTATGGCTTATTAGGCTCCATGGATTCAAACTGTTCTTTGGTTAAACGAAGAGTATCGATAATAGTGCCATTATCTTGCATGATATTGGCGCTATATGATATTTTTTCGTTTCCTTCAGAATCTTTCCAAGGTTTTTGAACTTTTCCAAGAACCTGGACTAATGCAGTAACCTTCATGTTATCGCCTCCCTATTTAGTCAAGTCTTTTTTCCTTGAAAATCAAGGATTTTTCGATATACTATCAATAAATATCTCAGAAGAAAGAGCCATTGGTATGGGTATTTCTCTGTATCTGGTACGAAAATAGCTGGTTCTGGGTACACGAAGTAAAACGTCTTGCTTTTCTGTTTTACATGGCCTTGTGTATACCCATCCATCTACGGCAGCGAACCTCCCGTGTCTACCAGGATCACCCGCATTTCTGCAGGGTCCTAACTTCCTTCGTCCCGCCTGTCCATAACCAGGGTGTCAGCTTAGCTCCTTGTCAGGGTCTTGCCCTATGGTGATGATTCCTGCCGACTACTGGCTCATTCTTTGTCTTAAGTCTTACTGACCCGTTCTGTATGATCCGCAAGCCAGCACCTTGCGGCGGACGTTTCCCCAGCCTGCTCCTCATACTTTTCAGCTTTCCTGCCACAGCTGAATTCAACTCTCAGATTTTTTCTAAAGGTTCAATTCAACTGTAGCAGGGATTTTACTTGTTTT
>CAJTOL010000016.1 GCA_910577645.1 uncultured Lachnospiraceae bacterium | reverse complement strand
TATTTCTTTTTATGATTGTCTATGTAAGACAGAGCCGCAAACAATACAAGTAATAATGTAAGAACTTCCATTATACTCATAGGGCATCACCCTCTTTCGTTAGACTAGAGGGCATCCATCGGAAAATCGCATCCTACTTTCTTTTCAATTACACGAGTTCATTATAACATATGGATAACTGATACTCAATCAAAAGAACCTGACTTTTACAGTTTTAGCCAGAAAATCAATGAGATAGATCGTTAAAATCCTAGGAAATTCAATCTTTCTGGGTTTTTTTGTTGATTCCTGTTTATGTTATGCTCTTTTTATACTATAACAAGATATATCCTATCCTTTTTGGAGGTTCCCATGATCCGTAAAGATAAAAAATGTTTAAAGACGGTTCTGTTAAAACACAAATCCGGGTGACAGAAGGGTATCGCCCTTATCCAAATGCTTCCCCAAAACAGCGAACCGTAAAAAGTTTCGGCTATCTGGAAGACCAGGAGGATCCCGAGGCATTCTGGAAAGAAGTAAACGCCTGCAATGACAGCCTCAAACACAAACGGGATCTGCGGATTGAAATCCCTGTTTCTGAAATGATGTATTCCAAAAACAATAGACTTCTTAATTATGAAAAGTGATTTTGATGCAAGGCCAATCTATCTGAACAAACGGGAACATATCCGGGCCCACTTCCTGCTCTGTTTTGTGTCGCTTGTGATCCTGCGTCTGATACAGAACGGGATGGGCCCATGCAGGCTGTCTGTGGAAAGGATCGCAGAAGCGCTACGGGGAGCAAACTGTCTTCTGGAAAGAGGCGGTTATGTACGTCTGCTGGATGTGGGGGGAAAGATCCGGTATGAGGAGAGATTGGATCAAAAAAGCGGGAAGATGGTGCCGAGTCTGAAATTCAGCAGGGAAGATCAGGCCGCTTTGGATTACCGGCGGATACAGGAAACCTTTGGAACAAACTTTTATTATGCTTACGCAAAGCAGGAAGACTTCAAGAGATTTTTTAAAGAAATGGAATTAGGTAAAAGAGCATAACACAAAGAACACCCTACAAATGCCTTGTTTTCAGGCTATGTAGGGTGTTTTGATTATAAAACTGTAAAAGTCAGGATATAACACATTTAAAAAGATTTATTATATATTTTCTTTACGTCGGCATTTCTCCCAATAATCATCACAACCAGTATCAAAGCCCCTCCCATTAAAACAGATAGTGCTGTTCTTTCTGAAAGCCCTGCCGCCATTATTCCGACTATCACCTGGCCGCAAACCACCCCACTGTTTTCGAAAAACTGGGAAATACTTTGAAACCTCCCTTTCTTTTCATCTTCTATATAGCTTTGTATGGAAGAGATTCGGATATTATAGGCTTGTGCTCCTAAAAAGCCAAACATAAAACACATCCCCTGCATAATTTTCTCAGGCATAAATAAATATATTCCCCCTAGCAGGTAAATGCTTATATAAATAAGAAACGCTGTAGAAAACCGCCTTTCCTGAGGGATTGTAATTCTGTACTGCATCGCGTTGCCAACAATACGGCCAAGTATAGATGCAAACCAAATTTGTACATAGAACCATTCCCCCTGGCTAAAATTATTAATAAAGTACGGAAGCTCTACCACCTGCCTTGCCCCTACAATCAGGCAGTCAAGGAACAAAAAAATCTGAATGCTTAAAAGACCTTTATCCGCAAACAGTAAATTTAATCCTTCTTTTGTTTTTATTACATAATCTTGTTTTACAGAAACGGAATCCTTCTGCCCAATTCCCTTATTTTTTATTCCACATTCCATCACAAAAGCGATTCCCAGTAATACGCTGCTAAAGCATAATATCCCCCACATATCAATTTTATTGTATAAAATAAATGAAACCGGTATCATACAGTATGTCAGCATATCCAGTATATTTAATATAGCATATCCTTTTTGATAACTTTCCGTTTCAAGGAGTACTGCGAAAAAAGTTTCGTGCACTATTTCATAAAGATTCTTTATTATTCCCAATATTGTAAAAATCAACAATAAAACCGCAAAGCTCAAATTTTTCTGCCCGGCAAAAATACCTGCCAAAAACAAATAAATGCCTAAAAACAAAATATTTAAAATGCATATAATATATTTTTTAGAATATCTGTCTAAAAATGGGCCCGCTATAATTGGTACAATTAAGGTGGGAAACGTACTGGTTAACATATACGCTGAATATAATGCCGTAGAGTGTGTTTCGTAGATAATTAAAAATCCTATGGTAAAAGTTATCATTCGCTCTGCACAAAACGCCAAAAATCCTCCTAATGTTAATAGCAGACTGTCACCAGTTAATGTCTTTGCTTTATTCATAATGCCTCCCGTCTTTTTAATTTATAATAGGGGATGCCGCTAATAGAAAGGCTCTGGTTTCATTTTGCGACATTCCCCTTGGTATTTTATCATATTTTATTCCGTAAGCCTATTCCAGCCTTCTGATTTTTCTCTTTCCAAAGCTTGCAAACCGGATGGTAAACAGAAGCGCCCGGAACCCCCAGTCTACAAACATTCCATACCAGACTCCCATGATACCTAAATTCAGGCCTTTTACAAACCAGTATGCCAGCGCCACTCGGAATATCCACATGGAACTTACGGACACCAGCATGGTAAACTTAGCATCCAGACTGGCCCGCAGCGCGTTGGGCAGGGCAAAGGCCAGCGGCCAGATAATCATAGCGCAGGCATGGGCAGTCATCATCTGTCTGGCTTCCTCTGCTGCCGCGGGAGAAAGGTTGTACATACCTACAATGTAACCGCCTCCAAAGAGCATTGCAGTGCAGATTACCATCAGGCAGAGATAATTCAGTTTTACCAGGAGCCTGGCATACCCTTTGGCCTGTTCTATCTCCCCTGCCCCCACACATTGACCGATAATGGTAATCATTCCCAAACCAATGGCAGTGCCCGGAAGGTATTGGAGTGTCACCACATTAGATGCCACTGCGTAACTGGCCAGGGCCGTAGTCCCCAGGGAAGATACCAGACTCTGCAAGGTCAATTTCCCTACCTGAAAAATACTGTTTTCCAGCCCATTGGGAATCCCTACTCCAAGAATGTTTCCAATCATGCGCCGGTCAGGCCGCAAATCCCGGAAGGATTTCAGACGGATCTGATTGGACGGCCTTCGAATCAGCATAAACATAATGACTGCCGCCGTCATACGGGAAACCAGCGTGGGATAAGCAACGCCCTCCACCCCCATATGAAGCCCGAATATACAGACAGCATTTCCCACTATGTTCATCACATTCATAATTATGGAAACCGTCATGGATACCTTGGAATTTCCCATAGAGCGGTACAAAGCTGCACAGGAATTATACAGGGCCAAAAAGGGGAAGGACGATGCAGTAATAGCAAAATACACTACAGCGTTTTCCATAACTGCCTCTTCTACTGTTCCAAATACCAGCCTTAAAAGGCTTCTGTTGGTCACCAGCGCAAAAGTCATCAGACCTACAGACGCCATAGTCGTAACGGAAATCAGCTGTCCTGCTGCTTTACAGGCCCTCTCTGTATCCTTTCTTCCAATAAACTGTGCAGAAACCACTGCCCCGCCGGTAGCCAGGGCCGCCAGCATCTGAATAATCAGCATATTAATAGCGTCCACCAGAGACACGCCGGAAACTGCCGTTTCTCCTACAGCCGCTACCATAACCACATCTACCATTCCCACCAGCACCGCTAAAATCTGCTCTATAATCAGCGGCGCCAGAAGCTTTACTAAATCCTTTCTCGTAAACATCCTATTCTCTCCATGTATTTTTACATCAATTTGACATGGGAATTAGTATAACATCAATTTCTTGGAAATGTAAAGGTTTCTTTTCGGAAAAGGTTTTCTAAAAAAATAAAAGGATGCTGCAAAATGAAACCGGCAGCCTTTCTATTACTGCTGTCCGCACCCTCAGCGGACAAGGGGGCACTCGGTCCACTGAAGGTATCTTTTCATGTTGCAACATCCTATGATTTTACTCTTTATACTGTATTTTTATTCCATTCCCACAGCTTTAATCTCATGCTCTTCTAAGCTGCCCTCATAAATAATGCTAACCTTATCTCCTTCGCTGGTCATAGAGAAGTCAGCGCCTGCTTCTACAAAGTTAAAGATATTCCCGTCAGCAGTCTCCAAATCTAATGTACCCTCTCCCAGAGAAACAGCAGTTCCGCTCAAAGTGTTTATCTTAGCCTCATCACTGTCATACATATCGGAAGTCACTACCTTTACAGCCAGTCCCGGATATTCCTCGTCTCCTGCCTCGCCTAAATAGGTAAGCTGAACCTCATCGCCTGCCGCAATCTTGTTTTCCTTGGCAACCACTTGTGCAATGGCTGTAGAGAAGGTATAGCTCTGATCATCAGAAGCATCCTTTAAAGTAATGGTTTCTTCTCCCACCTTTTCCACAACGCCGGTCATCACCGGATCACCTGTATAATTTTCCTCTGCAACAGAATAGTTTACATCGATCTCCACAGCTTCCTGCTTCTCTGCTGCCTCATCTACATAGTAAAGAACAGAAACTTCATCGCCTTCTCCTAAAGGAAAGCTGCTGTTTACAACTGCATTGGCAATATCAAAGGTTACCTCTGTCTCCTCGTCAGCTTTAATAGTCATGGTGCTGTCATCCACAGCCGTTACCGTACCGTCCAGATAGTCCTCTTCCTTCTCAGCCTCGGTCTCCTCAGCGGTTGTCTCTTCTTTACTTGCTTCAGTCTCAGTTACAGCCTCGGTGGCGGCGGCAGTTGTCTCTTTAGCGCCGGAGGAGCATGCAGTTGCTCCCATTGCGATTGCCATTACGGTTGCCATTGCCAAAAAATATTTTCTTTTCATCATAATCGTTCTCCTCGTCTATTAAATATTTATGTGTAACAGTTCAGACGCACAGCCGTGCAGGAAAATATCACGTCTGAATGGTTACCTCTATGTAACTATCCGGGACACAGGGTAAAATATGCTCTGGCCTGAATCATTGCATCGCCTTCTGGTGATGATACGCCATATTGTACTACATTTCCCGGCTCAATACCATTGCTTTTTCATTAATAAATACGAGGGGAAATCTTAAGTTTTTCTTTTTTATGCGTTTTTCTACTCTAATGCGCCAAAAGCGGTAATAGAATCGGTAACCAGCTGCTTAAACAGCGGCGACACCCTGTCTGCCACTTCCTGAACCTCCTTATGGCTGAGAGGCTGGGCGCTCATTCCGCAGGCCAGGTTGGAAATGCAGGAAATGCCGCAGATTTTCATTCCCATATGATTTGCCGCAATCGCCTCGCAGGCGGTGCTCATACCTACTGCGTCGCCGCCCATAATACGGCTCATCTTTACCTCCTGTGGAGATTCATAGGCCGGTCCGGTAAACTGGACGTATACTCCTTCCTGCACATTGATCCCTCTTTTAGCCGCACATTCTTTGATGATCTCCCGCAGGTCATTGTCATAAATCTGGCTCATATCCGGGAACCGGGGGCCTAATTCATCTAAATTAGCTCCAATTAATGGAGAAGGAACCAGGCAGGCAATCTGATCCCGGATAATCATAAAATCTCCGGCAGAAAAATCATAATTTACGCCCCCTGCAGCATTGGTTAAAAACAGGATCTGCGCCCCCATCATCTTCATCAGCCGAACCGGCAGCACCACGTCAGACATGGCATAACCCTCGTAATAGTGAACCCTGCCCTGCATAATAACAGCCGGTACACCATTGACATGGCCGAAGATAAAGCGTCCCTTATGCCCCGGTACGGTAGATACCGGAAAACCGTCAATGGAGCTGTAGTCTATGGTGGCTTCCATCTCTATCCCGTCTGCAAAATCTCCCAGACCAGACCCTAAAATCAGGGCTACTTTAGGAGTAAAGGGAATCTGATCCTTGATGCTTTCATAGCATTTCACTAATTTATCGTATACCGGATTGTTCATATACAGTTCCTCCTTGGATAATATTATCAAATACCTCTTAATTATACCGGATTCTCTACGGTTTCACAAGGAATTCTTTTTTCGGCGGCGGCGTATGCCCCGGATTCCCAGAGCTGTAATGGCGGATCCCAAAACCATTCCTGTCCCCAGCAGAAGAGAGCCGGGTATATGAATGGAGAACTTTTGGTAAATCCAGGTCTCAATCCTTTTGGACAGCCGGATAAAACCAGTTTTGACAGAGGTAAAAGAAATCCTCCGGGCGGGCTGTTCTATATATTCTCCCTCCGCCGCCGGGTCAGGCGGCACTTCCGTAAGTTCCGGCAGGCTCTCTCCCTCCTGGGATATTGTTTCAGCGGCAGTCTCCCGGATAAGGTCAGACACCTCCTCCGGTTCAGGCATCTCATCCTGCAATAGTGTCTCTGCAGCAGTCTCTTCCTGTTCTGATTCTTCCTGTACCGGTTCTTCCGGCTCTTCTCTTTCCACAATATTCTGCTCTCTTCCAGTTGTCTGAAGTATCCTGGGAGCGATTGCTTTCCCCTGATATACTGCCTGGTAATCGGAAACCTTACGAAGCCCTGTTACTCTGGCGTTTCGATACGGAATACCGAAATCGTCTGTATACCTTTCTCCCAGCCACTCTATCTCTGTAATCCGGTAATCTGCTGTGGTTCCCCCTATTAATCCCAAAAGCGCCTCCTGGCTTTCCCAAAGAGGCGGCCTTTCCTCCTGGTGGGAAATCCGCCTGCCATTAAGCTCATAGGTTTCTGCCCCATAATCCCGAAAGGTAACCACCATAGAAAAGCCGGCCTGCCATCGGCTTTTTGTACTGCCGTCCTCGTTAGACAGCTCTTTTAGTCCGGTAAGAAACAGACGGCCATATCCCGCTGCCTCCAACTCCTCGTTCCACGCCTGTCCCCCTACCTCCTGAGGAATATCCGCCAGCGCCTCCACTCCTTCATATTCTATAATTCGTGTGATATCCGGCCAAGTTCCATCTTCATATACGGTTCTGGCATTACTCCTCCACCATTCTGTCCTTGGAATATAGGATGCTGTAACAAGGCCTACCAAAGGTTCCTCTGACGGCGGTCTTTGTGTATCTGCCTCAATTCGGAGAGGAAGGAAAAAAACCAAAATAAGAGCCAATATTCCCAGAAAAACAATTTTCTTTATAATAATTATCACACCTTTTAAATCCTGGAATTATGCGGGGACGTGTCCATTGACAGGTTATTATAGCAGATTGATATGCAATTACACTCTTTTTCCAGAGTTGTACAAGAAATTTAATGATAATAATAAATAATACCCACAGCAGACAAGGAAATTTGCGGTTGTCCTTGTCCACTGAGGGTATTATATCCTGATGTATTCTATTTCGCAAGGTCTGCTTTTGTCGAAAAAGGAGAAAATCGTGAACAGTAACTACCTGTAGAACCGGCTATAAACCTGTCCTCCCGCGATTCCTCCCCGGTAAGCGCCAAGCTCGCTAACCGTTACCAATTGATATCCTCTCTTTACCAGTTCCGGAATAATCACTTCCGCAGCATCGGCAGTCGTACCATATATATCATGCATAAGGATAATATCCCCGTCTCTTACATGATCCAAAACACTGCTAATAGTCCTGGAAGGATTTTTATGCTGCCAGTCCCTGGTATCAATTGACCACATAATGGCAGGCATCCCCAGGGTTCCCAGTACATTCAAAGATGCCTTGTCGTAGTACCCTCCCGGAGGCCGTACCAGTTTAGGCTCCACTCCGCAGACGTTCTGAAGTTTCTGGTTTACCGCCTGTACTTGAGAAACAATCCCCCCTGCGCCAATCTTACTTAAATACTTATGACTATCGGTATGATTTGCCACCTCGCAGTTCAAAGAAACCATCCTCTGAATTGTTGGACTGGTCCCTTTATTTATATTCGTTCCCACCATAAAGAAGGTTGCTCTTCCGCCGCAGGCCTCCAGACTGTTAAGAATTCGGTTTGTAACCGAAACTTTGGGACCGTCGTCAAAAGTCAGTGCTACCATGGGACGGCTGGGATCTACCCCTGCCGGCAGGATCGGTCCGGGAAGCTTTTCCGGCTCTGCAGGCGGCGCCTGGCCTTTTTTCGTCACGGACATTCGGATTCCGTCTGCTCTCAAACCCACGCCTTCCTGGCCTGCCGGAATTCCGTTAACCGCCCAGTCTGTCCAGGTCCCGTTTTGGTATACCATATAATAAATATCATAGTTTTCTTTTAATTCTCCCGTCAGTTCCATCTTGACGGCTTCCAAAGCGGCTCCACCTTCTGTGTTGCCGGTTTCCGCCATATTTTCCGCCCAGGGCTGCCAGCCTAATCCGCTGACGTTTACCTGATAAGTTAAGGTTCCGCTCATCCCCTCCGGCTGTCCCTGAAGAGTCGCCTTTAAAGCCGTCAGATAGTCTCCGGCCCTGACGCACTCAAAGTTGTCGCCATACTCCTCGCTCCATCCGCTGCCTGCCATAAACGCCTGACAGACCGTCTTAAGATCCGGCAGTTGATCGACCTGTAATTCTTCCTGTTCTGGCTGTAATTCTTCCTGTCCTCCTGTCTCTGCCGCCGTTTCTTCTTCCGCGCCCTGTTCCAGTTCAACTCCCGGACCAGTCTTTTGTTCATCTGCCGCCGCTGTAAACGGCGAAGCCAGCCAGATAGCCCCTGCTGTTGCAAGTATCATAGCCACTTTTCTCATCTTTTTCGATATCTTCCCCATATTAAGCCCCTTCTTAAAATTATTTATTTTTTATATTCTCTGTTCCAAAAACAAAATCGCAGAGAAGAGTATATTCCTGATAAGCCGGAAAATTTGCCAGATCCTCAAGCTGTTTCAGCACTCCTGTGTAGTACCAACACTGCATTTGGGGATCCTTTTGATGAAAGCGCTCCCATACTTTGTCACCTATATGCATGTAGTCTCTGGCTGTACATCTCAAATTGCTCAGCTTATCTCCCAAAGCCAGTATCTTCGAATCCCTTTCGGCTGTCTCCAGCTTTTTTATCGTAGTCGCCTTCCGCTCCTCCCAAGTGCGGGACTTGTCCTCACTCTCTTTCGCCACCAGCCAGGCCACCCTGTCGCCGAATTGTTCCCGAAGCTCGTCCTCGCTAACTCCTGCGTCTTCTATAACATCATGAAGCAGCGCTGCTGCAATCACTTCCTTATCATCGGTCATCATGGAGACAATTACTGCCGTTTCCATAGGATGGGTGATATAGGGAATATTGGAACCCTTTCTAACTGCCCCTTCATGAGCCTTTGCCGCAAATAACGCCGCTTTTCTAACCATGGGATTCCTCCTGCTTGATTTGATATTTTGTTTACAGACAGATTAATCATAACACATTCCGACAGAATTTAGAAGTTAATCTTGTAAGTTGGTCTATTTTCTGTTATGCTTAAGGGCGAAAATCAATTGCAGGAGGTAATCTTTATGGAACAGCGCACTGCACGCCGTACCTCAACTCCCCGTTACGGCTACAAGGCTCCCCAAAAACAGGATGATTTTCTTCATGTCCTGCTTTTTTATATAATCCCTTTTATTGTATTTAACAGTTTGCTCTTTTTTCTTTTAACTGCCAAACCAAAGGTTGAGATTACTGTAGGCACCACCAAGGACTACAAAACCACTTCCGTCTCCATTACTGTAAAGTCCCTTCTTCCCATAAAAAGTATGGTGACCACTCAGGAGTCTGCCCCTTTAGAGCTTGAAGAAACAGGACGTGGAAAATATACTGCCGCCATTAATAAAAACGGTGTTATTGAAGTCACTGTTGCCTGCATCAACGGCATGATTACCGCTTCCTATGAACCAGTGGATATTTTAGACGAGCTTCCCCCCTCTATCAGTGAAGATTTCACTATTGAGGACAATATCCTGACCTTTACCATTGAAGACAGTCAATCCGGTGTGGATTTTACTTCCATCTCCGCCACTACTGCCATGGGAACCCCGGTGCCTCCCACTATTGATAAAATCAATAACAAGGTTTCTTTTGAAATTGACGCCACCGGACTTACCGTTTATGCGGAAGATATGTGCGGCAATGCCACTCAGGCCAACTTTAACACTACTTCCGGCAACATGCCCATGAACGGCGATTCTGCCGGCGGTACGGAAGCAGCCCTAGGGCAGGAAGCAGGGGCTGCCGGCGCCTCTTCGGATGAAAATTCAGAATCTCAAACAGCTGGCATTACGATTTCTCAATAATCTCGGCGGATTCCACGAATACAAAAAGCGGATACAGCACAAGAATTCTTTTTCTGTCTTGCTGCATCCGCTTTTATTTTTATATTATACAGGAATTCCGCCAACAGTTTGTTCTCTGTACTTCCACAAAATTAAATTAATATCTGCCATACAGCCTTGCCATTCTCCGGCACTTCTGTGCAATCTCCCTGGTCAGCTCGCCGTCCAGCATCCGCCATCTCCAGTTTGTTCCCACTGTCCCCGGCTCATTTATCCTTGCGCTGGAGTTTAATCCCAGATAGTCCTGCACCGGAATAATCGCCAAATCTGCAATGCTGGACAAAGCCAGACGAATAAATTTCCAGTTGGCATGGGCAGCTTCTGTCTTGTCTAAATCCATATATTCTGTAGTAAATTGCAGATCTGCTCCTTCCATTTTTTCAAACCAGCCCCGGACTGTATCGTTATCATGAGTTCCGGTATAAACCACACAGTTGGAATTTTTATAATTATGAGGCAGATAAATGCTGGATCCGCTTGCATCAAATGCAAATTCCAGGACTTTCATTCCCGGGAAGCCTGTAGCTGCCAACAGCTCATGAACCGTAGGCGTTAATATCCCCAGATCCTCAGCAATCACCGGAAGTTCTCCAAACCAGTTTTTTAAGGTATTAAACAGCTTCATCCCCGGCCCTTTTTTCCAGTGACCGTTTCTGGCGGTTTTCTCTCCATAGGGAATGGAATAATATTCGTCAAATCCTCTAAAATGGTCGATTCTTACCACATCATAAAATTTAAAGCTATAATCTACCCTGCGAATCCACCAGCCAAAACCAGTTTTCTCGTGATAATCCCAGTCATATAAAGGATTTCCCCAGAGCTGGCCGCTCTCAGAAAAAGCATCCGGCGGACAGCCTGCAACCGCTTTGGGAGTCCCGGTATGGTCAAACTGAAACATCTCCGGATGCGCCCATGTATCTGCACCGTCAAAGGAAACATAAATCGGAATATCCCCGATTATACGGATGCCCCGCTCATTGGCGTAAGCTTTCAGTTTTTTCCACTGTTCTATAAAAATCAACTGCTGAAACTCATGAAAGCCTATTTCATCTTCCAGCTCTTTCCGGTATTTGTCCATGGCCTCCGGGCGGCGCAGGCGAATGTCTTCCTCCCATTTACTCCATTCCACATCCTGGAAAGCTTCCCTTAACGCCATGTAAAAGCAATAATCCAGCGTATCCTCCATCAGGGAAGCCCTGGCTTTTTCATGAACCTGGGCCGGTTCCGAAATTCTTTCTTTTTCCTTCCAGTTTTCGTAAGCTTTTTTCAGCATCAGCCCTTTGCCTGTGTGAACCTTATCATAGTTAATTGTCCGCAGATCCTTGCCAAAGTCTGTTTCGTCACAGTCCTCTTTTGTCAAAAGGCCCTCTTCAATCAGCTGCTCCAAATCAATCAGTAAAGGATTCCCTGCAAAAGCAGAAAAGGACTGGTACGGGGAATCTCCATAACCAGTAGGTCCCAGCGGCAGTATCTGCCAGTACTTTTGTCCTGCTGACTGCAGGGTGTCCACAAATTTGTAAGCTTCCCTGGAAAAACAGCCGATACCATATTTCGATGGCAGGCTAAATACAGGAAGCAACATTCCACACTCTCTCATGTCACAATTCTCCCCTGTTTTGTCTTAAATCTGGTGATTTAAACTCTTGAAAATACTTCTCCAAGTGTTCATATTATACCAGTTTCCGGCATGTAATGCAAGGCGGAAGGGCAGATGTTTCTCACATATTGTGACTCCTTTTCAGAAAAATGTTCGCGCCTTTTGAATGATGGTTTTTGCCTCCTCCTTTTTCAAAACCTTACCATAAGAAACCACTTTCCCATCCACCACCAGTGCCGGTGTCGTCATTACTCCGTAAGAAGCAATCTCCGCAAAGTCCGTCACATGGTCAATGGACGTATCCATTCCCAGCTCCGTCAGAGCAGCACGGACAGCATCCTCTAAAGCGTTGCATTTGGCGCAGCCGCCTCCCAGTACCTTAATCCCGTCAGCAGACTTTGCCGTCTCCGACTGAGCCATCGCTTCCGGGGTGCAGTTGCCGCCACAGCAGCAAGTTTTTGTTTGTTCCTTTTTCTTGTTAAACAGTCCCATAGTTAATTCCTCCTGGTATAATAATGAACCGGCACGCAATTTATATCAATAAAAATTGAAACGTATTAAACAGGTAGCCGACAATAATAATGCCCATAGTGCAAATAGTGATAAATAAGGCCAGCAGTTTTGGTTTTACCGCTTTACGAAGCATAATCATAGACGGTAAGCTTAAGGTGGTAACAGCCATCATAAAAGCCAGAATCGTACCAAGCTGGGCTCCCTTGTAAAGCAGAGCCTCCGCCACAGGAATAGTGCCGAAAATATCAGCATACATAGGAACGCCTACCAGTGTAGCAAGAACAACGCTTAAGGGATTGTTTCCTCCCAGCACACCTTCAATCCAGCTTTCTGGTATCCAGTTATGAATAGCTGCGCCAATGCCTACTCCAACCAAAATATATGGGAATACTTTCTTAAAAGTGGAGACAACTTGTTCTTTTGCAAACTGAATCCGTTCCTGCTTCGTCAGGTCAGGGGTTTCTATATCCACCCTTCCGGCCTTGCGGATAAATTCTTCTACATACAGCTCCATGTGTAATCCCTCAATCAAAGTGCCGCCTGCCACGGCAATTACCAGCCCAACCGCCACATAAACAACAGCAACTTTCCCGCCGAAAATACTCATTAAAAGGATAAGGCTTCCCAAATCCACCATTGGGGATGAAATCAGAAAGGAAAACGTAACTCCCAAAGGCAGACCGGCACTGGTGAAGCCGATAAACAGAGGAATAGACGAACAGGAGCAGAAAGGCGTCACAGTCCCCAGCAGAGCGGATACAATATTGGCGCCAATACCGTGAAACCGGCCCAATATCTGTTTGCTTCGCTCTGGCGGAAAGTAGCTTTGAATGTAGGAAATAACGAAAATCAAAAAACAAAGCAGCACAGTGATTTTTAGCACATCATAGAGAAAAAACTGGATGCTTCCCCCTACGCGTCCCCCCACATCCAGCCCCAGCATAGAAAGGCCCCTGCCAATCAGTCCATTGAGCCACTTCATTCCTAAAACCTGATCTTGGATAAACTGCCATATCCCCATTAAAAAACCTCACTTTCAGTTTGTCAGAAAACACATCAATTATTTTTGATGTTTTATATCAAGATAAACGCCACCCTTCTATGAGATGACGTTTTATCTGCCGCAAGAGAGGCATCCTTCCTTTTGGCCTGCATCTGGCGTGGTAATGGCCAGTAACAGCTTTACCGCTTCGTCCCTGCCGGTCTCGCTTAAACGGTAATGTGTCCATTTCCCCTCCTGCCGGCTCACCACAAGCCCGGAGTCACACAGGATTTTCATGTGATAAGATAAGCCTGATTGTGTCAAGTCCATAGGTTCTTGCAAGACACAGGCGCATTTTTCACCGCTGCGTAATTGTTCCAGAATGGCAAGCCGTTTAGGGTCACATAGGGCCTTGAATACTTTAGCGTTTTCCTGGTATGTTCCCATGTAAGCTCCTTACATCAATTTTTTTTGATATATTTTACTATATGACAGAATGGGGCCTTTGTCAATAGCTCTTTGAAAAAAGGAGTATGTAACAGTTCAGCCTTGCGATAGGGTATTGAGAATTTTAGAAAACCATAGTACAATAATCATTAAAAATTATTGAATTTGAGGTGTCATCATGAAATTTGTATATCCTGCTGTTTTTAAAAAGGATTCTTCTGGAATCATCCAGGTAACCTTCCCGGATCTGGATGGCTGCCACGCCCAGGGCGCTACCATGGAGGATGCCGTGGATCAGGCTAAAGAGGCGGAAATCGCCTGGATTTCCCTGGAGCTTGAAGAGTCCTTTGACCTTCCTCCCAGAACCCGTCTGGAAGATATTGTCCTGGAGGATGGAGCTGTGGTTCAGAATGTAGCGGCTACCATTCGTTTGTCTGAAGGATATGATGAGTAAATCCCTTTCATAAGGATACCCTCAGTGGACAAGGGGACACGCGGTGCCTTTGTCCACTGAGGATAGAATCACAGGAGAGACCTGTTATGAACACTATAATAAGAGATGCATCTCTGGAAGATGCAGAACGTATCCTGGAAATTTATGGGTACTATGTGAAAAATACAGCCATCACATTTGAATACGATATTCCGACTCTGCCTGAATTCCAGGAGCGCATTAAGAATACCCGAAAGCGCTATCCCTATCTTGTAATCGAGCAGGACGGAATCATTCAAGGCTATGCCTATGCAGGGGCTTTTATAGGCCGGGCGGCTTGCGATTGGTCTTGTGAGATGACAGTATATCTCCACCAAACCGCCTGCAAGTGTGGTTTGGGACGAAAACTGTATGAGGCCCTTGAAGACAGATTAGGAAAAATGGGAATTTTAAATTTGTACGCCTCTATTGCCTGTCCGGAAACAGAGGATGAATATCTCAACAGAAACAGCGCGGATTTCCATGCACATCTGGGATTTGTAAAAGTAGGGGAATTTCATAAATGCGGCTACAAATTTGGTCGTTGGTATAATCTGATTTGGGTGGAAAAGATAATCGGAACTCATCAGTCACAGCAGGCCTCTGTCAAATTTCAAGGAAACTCCAACGCAACCTGTAGCCAGCACCCTTTTTCAGATGCTCTGTAATGAAATAAAGAGACTTTCTATTAGCAAGAGTTGGCGGACATCGCTAATAGAAAGTCTCTGGAGGGTATATTTTTTCTTTATTCTTTCCGTTTAATCACATGCACATCCATCTGATTAAACGGAATCTCTATTCCCGCTTTATCGTACTCCAGTTTCACTGCCTCAGTAATATCCCATCGGGTAATCCAGTAGTCTTCACTGGTAGTCCAGGCTCTTCCTCCTATGACCACTGCACTGTCGCCTAAACTGTCTACAAAAACCTGAATCGGTTCTTCCTTTAATACCAGTGGGTGTTCCTCAAAAAGTTTCTGCAAAATCTCCTTGGCAAGTTTCAAGTCCGCATTATAACTGATTCCCACCAATAAATCCAACCGGCGGCTGCCCATACCTGTTACATTGGTTAAGGGGGCATCCGACATGCTTCCATTGGGAATAACAATCTTACGATTGTCCGGCGAGGTCAGGGTCGTATATACTAAGCCAATATTGGCTACCGTGCCTTCCCCTCCTCCTGTGATCACATAATCTCCTACCTTAAAAGGCTTCATCACTAAGATCAATACCCCTCCGGCAAAATTTGCCAGACTGCCCTGAAGGGCAAGGCCAATGGCAATACCGGCAGAACCTAACAGCGCCACAATGGACGCGGAGCTGATGCCGATTTTATCGGCGGCAATAAATATCAGGATTCCATACTGGAAGGCATTGGTCACAGACACCAGAAACCGGCTGATGCTGATTTCCAACCCCATCTTATCCAACGCCCGTTTGACAAACCTGCTGTTTAATTTGATAATACGGCTGCCTATCAAAAGAATCAAAACGGCTGCGAAAACCCGGTATCCAAAGCTCATAAGCCCTGGTATCCACCCTTTCATAGTTTCTAATACCACGTTAGGGTTTAACTTGGCAATGTCCTCCGCCAATTGTGCACCGACCTCCAGGGTCTCCTGTACAGCCGCCTGCGCTGTCTCTTCCACGTGCTATAACCTCCTGCCTGGGCCTAGTCAATGGCCCTATTTCTTTTTCTTAGCAGCAGACTTAGCCGGCGCAGCTTTCTTTGCTGCTCCTGTCTTTTTGGCGGCAGTCCCTGCTTTCTCTGCAGGCTTCTCCGCTTTCTTGACGGCAGTCTCTGCTTTCTCTGCAGGCTTCTCCGCTTTCTTGGCGGCAGTCTCTGTTTTCCCTGCAGGCTTCTCCGCTTTCTTGGCTGTAGCCTCCGCTTTCTTCGCAGGCTTCTTTACAGGCTCTTCCTTTTTCTCTTTCTCCGGAGCACAGGTAAAGATGCTGACACTCATGGGCGCAATATCGATCTCAATAGAATTTTCCTGCTCATCCCATTCCATTTTTTTGGAAGCCTTCACCCTGGCATTCACCATGCCGGATCCGCCGTACTCTGCCGCATCGCTGTTTAAAACCTCTTTATACTTTCCTGCAAAAGGAACTCCGACCCGGAATTTCTTATGTTCCATATTGTCAAAGTTGCAGACAAAGAGCAATGTGTCCTCCGGCTTCTTTGTCTTTCTCACAAACATAGCCATGCTCAGCTCATTATAAGAACAATTTATCCACTCAAAACCATCCGGATCATAATCCAGCTGAGACAGAGCCGGATATTTGGCATAGAGGACATTTAAAGCTTTCATAAACGCCTGAGTCTGGCTGTGAACCGGGTATTCCAGCAAATTCCACTCCAGGCTCACGTTCTCATTCCACTCATTCAGCTGAGCAAAATCCTGTCCCATAAACAAAAGCTTCTTGCCAGGATGGCCCATATAAAAGCCGTATGCAACCCGGAGATTCGCCGCTTTCTGCTCCAAAGTCTCGCCGGGCATCTTGCCAAGCATAGAACCTTTTCCGTGTACCACCTCATCATGGGAAAATACCAGAACAAAATTCTCACTGTAAGCATACAGCATGGAAAAAGTAAGCTGCCCATAATTATTCTTGCGGAAATAGGGATCGCATTTCATATAGTTTAAAAAGTCATTCATCCACCCCATATTCCACTTATAGTCAAAGCCCAGTCCGTCTTCTTTTACATCTCCCGTAATCTTTGGCCATGCGGTAGATTCTTCTGCAATAAGAATTGCTCCGTCTGTGCGGCCTTTAAATACAGAGTTCAAATGCTTTAAGAATTCTACTGCTTCCAGGTTCTCATGGCCGCCGTAGATATTTGCAACCCACTCACCGTCATTCTTGCCATAATCCAGATACAGCATGGAAGCCACCGCATCCATACGGATACCGTCTGCATGGTATTTTTCCGCCCAGAACAGCGCATTGGCAATGAGGAAATTGGAAACCTGAGGCCTGCCGTAATTGTAGATCAAAGTCCCCCAATGAGGATGGGCTCCCTGGCGGGGATCTGCATGCTCATATACGCAGGTGCCGTCAAAAGCGGCCAGGCCATAGGAATCTCTGGGGAAGTGGGCGGGTACCCAGTCCAAAATCACGCCGATGCCCTGCCCATGCATATAATCCATAAAATACATAAAATCATCCGGAGTTCCGTAGCGGCTGGTAGGCGCATAGTAGCTGGTAACCTGATATCCCCAGGAAGCGTCCAAGGGATGCTCCATAACCGGCATCAATTCTACATGGGTATATCCCATCTCCTTCACGTACTCCGCCAGCTTTACTGCAATCTCTCTGTAATTATAGAACTCGGAGCCGATAATCTCTCTGCCCTCTTCGTCCAAAGCAATTTCTTTCCGCATCCAGGAACCCAGATGCACTTCATAAACCGCCATAGGCTTGCTCTTTAAATCCTCAGCAGCCCGCTTTTTCATCCACTCCTGATCCTTCCACTGATACTTGCCGGTATCCCAAACAACAGAAGCGGTGTTGGGGCGCAGCTCAGAATAGCTTGCATACGGATCTGCCTTCAAAATCGGATCTCCGTTTTTACATTTTACCTCGTATTTATATAAGCTTCCTTCAGGCAGCTCCGGCATAAAAATCTCAAAGACGCCTGAATCTCCCAGCCGGCGCATCTGATTGCGGCGGCCGTCCCACAGGTTAAAGTCCCCTACTACGCTGACCCGGAGGGCGCAGGGCGCCCACACTGCAAAATAAACGCCTGCCACCCCATTAATGGTCATGGGATGAGCGCCTAATTTATCATAAATCTCATAGTGGATTCCGGCCTCAAATCTCTTTAAATCCGTTTCGGAAATCTGCGGCGCAAAAGCATATGGATCCTTAAATTCTCTGATAATGTCATTGTCGAAGGTGACTTTTAAGGTATATTCCGGAATGGTCTTTCTCGGAAGCAGCGCAGCAAAAAATCCTGCCTCATCTGCCAGCTCCATAGGATATTCTTTGGAACCGGCTACTACTGCCGCCTCCTTGGCAGTGGGCATCATCATCTGAATCAGCACTCCGTTCTCTGTGGCATGGGGACCCAAAATCCCGTGGGGATTTACAGCCTCAGAATAAACCAGCTCTTCAATACCTGCCCAGTCCATTAAGTCATACAGTTTTTTATCCATAATACTTCCCCCTTATGAATGGTTTTCCTTATAATTTTAATTGTAAATAGTTTACCATTTTTCCTTATAAATTACAATGGGAATCGGTAATAAGCCAGCATAAGATCCACCACTCTCCCATAACTTTTTACGCCGTCCTTCTGCTGATGAAGCTTCAGGTATGTATCATTGACTTTAGTAGCAGTTTCCGCTACTTTTCCCTCGTACTGATCCCAAAACAGGCTGTTGGCATTTAAATCTTCCATAACGACGGGAGGCAGCCGGCTGTATAGCTGGAAATAGCTTTCCGGGTTCTCCCTGTACAGCGCGTTGGTAGCATAAATCCACCCCATCAGATAACCGCTGTACTGAAATTCCGGTGAATCCGACTCTACGCAGGCCAGATATCCGGCAAAATTTGCTTCATCCTCCCGCATAAACCCCTTTAAATGGGATAATTCATGGCATACTGTATGGGGAATGTTATAAGGCGTCATCTTCCGGTTAAAATTTGCTTCCACCGTAAAGGGGGAATAAATCCCGGACAATTGCTGTACTGATAAAATCCAGGATATCCGCACCGGCTTCGGGTTGGGATAATATCCTCCCAAAGCGGGGTAAGACCTGCCCAGCTTTTCCATGGCTTTTACCCCGTCATGCCCCAGCCGCCAGGCCTCTTTAAAAGACATCGCCTTAGTATCGGTAATTCTGTCTCCGGCTGTCTCTGACGCCTCTATGACCCGGCCGGTTAAAAATTCGCACAGTTGGTACAGCTCTTCCTCAGAGGAATCGCGCACCTCCAGATCCATAGTATAGGAAAGCGGCGTTCTTGAATAATTAATGCCGCAGTTTATCACGTAGAAAAATGTCAGGACAGATACCAGAAAAACCCCGTTCTTCAGAATCATCACAGGTTTTTTCCTATGCCGGATCCCGTAAACCACTATGCCTGCCATCAGCAGATAAAGTCCAAATTCTGCCACAGAAAAAGAAAAAATGCCGCAGATTCTTCCTATGATCCCTGCAAGAAGCGGATAAATTCGTATTCCATACCAATCTGCAAATCCATTTATTCCTCTGGCTCCGGCCATTCCCAGAAATGATACCAAAAAAAGCACGGCCGCCGCAATAATTTGCCAGAATTTTCCCACTTTTTCTTTCATATATTTCCTCTCCTGCCACTTTTCTTTTTATTTTACTGTATTTATCAAATAATTTCCATGTATTTTTTTTCCAGAATGTTTATCGGAGAGCATAGTCCCCAAATAGACGTCCAAACTGCAGGCAGCCGTATACCGGCCGGCTGCTGAAGGTTTCCTGACGTTTTTCTTATATTTTCGTAAAACCCCTTGCATAAACCGGAAATCTCGTATAAACTTTATCTCTAGTTACAACAGAACTTTTCAATGATTTGGAGAGGAAATTATGAGCAAAAATTCTGATAATAACAGCAATACTGTTGAAAAGGAAGCCGCTAATTGGAAATCCGAGCTGATTAGCTGGGTACAGGTAATTGTAGCGGCTGCCCTTATCGCCCTGTTTTTAAATAGCTGCATCATTGCCAACAGCCAGGTGCCTACCTCCTCCATGGAGAATACCATTATGGCCCGCGACAGGGTTATCGGCTCCCGGCTGTCCTATACCTTTTCCCAGCCGGAGCGGGGAGATGTGGTAATTTTCCATTATCCCGACGATCCCACCGGAAAGACTTATTATGTAAAGCGAATTATCGGCCTTCCGGGAGATGTTGTTGATATTCGGGACGGAGGAGTTTACTTAAACGGAGCCGATACCCCATTGGATGAGCCATACTTAAAAGAGCCTATGGAAACCGGCTTTTTCGGTTCTCTTCATTATGAAGTCCCGGAAGACAGCTACTTTATGATGGGCGATAACCGAAATGATTCCTGGGATGCCCGGTTCTGGGATAATACCTGGGTGAAAAAGGACAAAATTATTGCCAAGGTATTGTTCCGATATTTTCCGTTTAATAAGATGGGAGCAATCCAATAAAATAAGGATGGGAATGTCGCTAATAGAAAGTCTCTTCTTTCATTTTGCGGCATTCCCATCCTTATTTTATTGGATCAGATCCATTACATCCTTTTGGGCGCTTTCACAGGCCTTCTGTGCACTCATTTCTCCGGCCTGGGCTCTGGACGCATAGCTTCCCATAATGTCCAGCATCTGATTGATCTGCTCGTGGGGCGGTGTCCACTGAAGCCCTCTCTCAACCAGTCCGTTGGCCTTTTCCAGCGCTGCAAGCTGTGCCGGGAAGGACGGATTCTCTTTGATCAGATCTTCGTTTTCATAAACGGAATATCGGGTAGCTGCCCCTCCCTTCTCTATGTATTCCAGACTTTTTTCCCTGCTTGTCATATACATCATAAATGCCCATGCAGCATCCGGATTTTTTGCCCCTGCAGGAATAGAAATATTCCAGTCTGCCAGAGCTGCAGATTCCCCTGCCGGTCCGTCTGGCGGCGCGGCAAACGCTACTTTGTCATAAATTTTTGACTTCTCCGGATCTGTAATGGCAGATGCTATAGCGGTTGCATCCAGCCACATGGCTATCCTGCCGGACATAAAAGCTCCCAGAGCTTCCTCATGAGTATAGGTGGATACATCCGGCGGCGCACAGGCCAGCATATCCAAATACCATTCCAGAGATTCTACCACACCCGGGCTGTCAATCTTTGGCTCTAAGGTTTCCTGATCCATCATACCATCGCAAAAAGCATACATGGTAGTAAGCCAGCCGGAAGCGAAATGGATCCCTCTCTGAGCGCGCAGCGCTACTCCGTAAAGTCCTTCTTCTTTTCCGTTAAAGAACCGGGCCAGCTCCAGAAATTCATCCATGGTTTTAGGCGGTTCCTTCTGGTATTTCTCAAACAAGTCCGTCCGGTAAGCCAAAAATCTGGTTTCCCCCGCAATGGGGATCCCAATGGTTGCCTCTTTATACCGTCCCAAATCACAGTAAGCCGGAATCAAATCTTCTTTGTCATACCATTCCGGAGTCTTTGACGGATCATTCAGGAAATTATCCAGGGGCTGTACTACATTTTTGGCCCCATATTCTGCATTCCAAAAGCTATCCACCATAAACACGTCATAGCTGTGAGCCCCCTGAAAGTCTAAAAGCTGTTTATTTTTCAGATAAGTCTGCTCTACCACGTCCCATTCCACCTGGACCCCTGTTAATTCTGTAAATTCATCCGCCATAGTTCGGAACGCATCGGTGGACGGATGAGACGCCATGGATACTACTATTTTGGTTCCGCCAAGCTCCTCTTTTACACGTTTTCCCCACGCTTCCATTGCCGGCAGTTCATCTCCCGCCGTCTCTGCCGAGACTGCTTCTGTCTCCTTCCCTGCCTCTGCGGACGCCGGCGCAGTTTCCGGCACTCCGGTATTGCTTCCCCCTCCGCATGCCGCAACCCCCGCAGCCACGCCAAAACATAACATTGCAGAATACATTTTCTTTTTCATCAAGCTTCCTCCTTCATAAGATAGTTCATCCTTTTACCGCTCCAAAAGTAAGACCCCGAATCATATATTTCTGAACTATAATCCCGAATAAAATAACCGGCAGGCTGGACAGCACTCCTGTGGCCGCCATCTCGCCCCATTTTGTTCCGGAAACCGATAAGAACAGCATTACTGAAGTAGGAACTGTCTTTGCATGAATACTGGTAAGAAAATTAGCAAAAACAAATTCGTTCCAGGAATTAATCAGGCAGAAAATAGCGGTAGCCGTCAGCCCCGGAAGGGACAGGGGTAAAATCAGTTCCTTTAGCACCTGCAGTCCTCCGCATCCGTCAATCTTTCCGGCTTCCTCGATTTCAATGGGAATATCCTCAAAAAACCCTCTCATCATCAGAATGGTAAAGGGAATATTAAACAGCAAGTAGCAAATAATCAAAATCACTCTTGTATCCAGCAGCCCGGCAGCCATTGCCATTAAAAAATAAGGAATTACCACAGCCATTGCCGGCAGCATCCTCTGGCTCAGAACCATAAACGCCGTATTCTCTCTGGATTTCCAGTTAAACCTGGCAAACCCATATGCGGCAAAAGAGCCTACTATCAAAGAAAATAAGGTAGATACAGCAGCAATTATCACACTATTAAGAAAATAGTCTCCAATGCCTGCGTCTTTTATGATAGCTCTGTAATTTTCCAGTGTAGGGATAAACAGCCACTTTCCCGGTTCAAAAATATCTACTCTGGGCTTTAAGCTGATTAGAACCATCCACAAATAAGGAGCGATGAAAAACAGGCAGGATAGGAAAAGCAGTCCCCCTTTTGCCACCCGCGCTGCCATCTTTTTCTGATTCCGGCTCATATCACGCCTCCTTCCTCTGGTAATGCATTATCCCCCGGCTTACAACTGTAGAAATTGCCACAAGTACAATCGCGTTGGCCGCCGCCCTCCCGATCAATCCGTTCTGCGCGTTAGCCAGTCGGTAGATATGCAGGCTCAAAAATTCCGTAGAATTCCCCGGGCCTCCCTGGGTCAGTACAAAAGGCATGTCGTAAATTTTTAAAGAGTCAGCTGTTCTGAAAATCATTGTGAGAAGAATAAGCCCTCTCAGGGACGGAAGGGTAATATAGCGAAATAATTGCACTGCGTTTCCCCCATCAATCCTGGCTGCCTCATATTGATCCGCCGGCAGAGAACAAAGCCCTGCATAACTGATAAGCGCCACAAAGGGAGTCCACTGCCATACGTCCGCAATGATAACCGAGCAGAAGGACATATCTGCGTCCAGCCATGCCACGCCGGAAATTCCCAGTTGATTTAACAGGTAGTTGATAATTCCGTACTCTGCATTAAACATCAGTTTCCATATATTTCCCGCAATGCTGGGAGTCATAACAATGGGAACAATGAGAATGGCAAACACTGCCGGCTTTAACGAGAATTCCATATCGCTTAATAGTTTTCCGATAAAAAATCCAAAAACCATCTCAGCAGCAGTGGTTATCACCATAAATTTCAGGCTGATGTAGACTGCATTCCAAAAATCCGGATCTCCCCCGGTAAACAGCCGGAAATAGTTCTCCAATCCTACGAATCTGACCCGTCCCCAATCCCATCCCAGCTGATAATTTGTCATGCTGATCAGATATAAAAATACAGTTGGAAATATGGTCAGCGATATCATGATAATCATTGCCGGAGCAATATACGGAAGATACGGCCTTTTCTTTAAATACTGCTTTACCATGCTGTTCACCCCTTCTTTCTTCCGGAGCTTTTTGCTCCTGTTAAATAATGGTTACCGCCTGCCCCTTCCCGCTGGATTCCTGAGCGGCCCACAGAATATCCATTGTTCCCTCTACCGAATAAAGATCTGCTCTCTGCGGATATCTGCCCTCCTCTACGCTGCGGACAAAATACCTTAGTTCTTCTTCATATCCGTCGGTATGTTCCAGCTTAATCGTCTCCTTTTTATTCCCCTGTATAACCTCCAGCCAATCCCCTCCTTTATAAGTAATCATTCCCTGATCCCCGATAATCTCTAAGGATGCCTCCAGTTCCCCATCTCCAAAGGCTTCCGGCATTCCCCAGGAACCAATTACATTGGCGCAGCATTCTTTATAGGAAATCATCATAATATTATGTACGGTTGTCCTCTCGTTGCGGACTACCTGGGAATAAACCTTCTGGGGCTTTCCAAAAAGCCAGTACAGGTAATCAATATCATGGATGCTTAAATCCATCAGCAGCCCTCCGCTCTTTTCCGGATCCATAAGCCAGTTTCCCTTTGACCAGTCAGGCATTTTCTGGCGGCGGAGGCAGTTCACCATCCTGGGGATTCCCACTGCTCCCTCCTCCACCAGTTCCTTACTCTTTACATAGCCGTTCCAAAACCGGAGCACCTGGCCTACCATAATGGCACATGTCCCTTCATCCCCAATTTTTTTTAGCTGCAAATACTCTTCTGCATTTAGGCAGATGGGTTTTTCACAAAAAATTGCCCTGCATTTTTTTGCCGCAGTCCTGATTGCCTCCAGATGTAAATTAGTAGGCAGGCAGATGTCAGCTGCATCTATCTCCTGTTCCGACAGTTTTTCAAAGGAATCTGATATCCGGCAGGAAAATCTTTCCGAAAATGCCTGGGCTTTGGCCGGGTCCCTCTCGACAACATAGGCAATTTCCGCTTTCATTTTCTCGTATATCTCCCCGTGAACCTGCCCCATCTTTCCTGCTCCCCAAATTGCTACCCTCATTTATGATCCCCTTTCTTGTCCACACAGCCCGCACTTTACACTAGTTTTTCCAGATATTGCTTTCCTTGTATCATTTCATTCCTTTGCTTTTCATCTCCGGATTCGATTTCATATTCAACAGAAATCGGGCCTTTATATCCCAGCGCCTTTAACCCGTTAAATACTCCTGGAAAATCTACTTCTCCCTCTCCGATGGGGTATTCCCTCCCCAGCTCATATCCGTCTGTGGGATAGCTGCCGTCTTTTGCGTGAACACTTCTGATATAACTTCCCAAAATCTTTATCCCATCTACCGGATTGGCGCTTCCATACATCATCAGATTTGCCGGATCATAATTAATTCCCAAATTATCCGCTTTCACGTCCTCAATCAGCCGCTTCAGTACAATCGGCGGTTCCTGCCCGGTTTCCATTAAAAGGTTCTGATTATAAGGCTTTAGTTCACCTGTAATATACTTAAGGGCGCTTACTACCCCTGTATAATTTTCATCTCGGCAGTTAAGAGGGACAAATCCTAAGTGGGTTATAATGTCAGATACTCCAAGGATCCGGCCGTAGGCTGCCCCATCCAGCAAATTTCTGGTCCTGCCGGCTCTGTATTCCGCCGGGACAATCCCCAGTACAGACGGCCCTTCCAAAAAATCCCACCTGACAGGGCCATGCCAGCCACACCAAAGTCCTGTAATTTCCATGGCATAGGTGTCGGTAAGCTTCTTTATCTGTCTGGCATGCTCTTCATACAACAGGCCCATATCCCAGATTTGAAGCTGGCAATTGGCAAACCCCGCATTTTTAGCCCATTTTAAATTCTCTTCCAGTTTATCATTAATAACCAGCGCAACCCCTATCTCCTTCATTGATAAACTCCCTTCTGTCTGAAATTTTTAACCGCAAAACAATTGTCCCTGATCCATGTCATGAAAACGGTAATACTTGTTTATATAATATTTTGCCGCCCCTCTTAAAACAGATCCCTCTCCATGCCTGGTATATTCAATCTTTACGTCCTCCGTAAACTGGCGGAATCCCATCTCTCCCATGTTTCGTTTCAGAACATCCAAAAAGGCTTCCCCCAGTTTTCTTCCGATTCCTCCAATAATTACCGTTTCCGGATGAAATAGAGAAATAGCATTGCACAATGCATAAGAAAAATCCTCTGCCATAACCTCCATCAGTTTTATCGCCTCCTCGTGTCCTTCCTCCACAAGAGCCGCCAGATCTTTAAACAAAAGTTTTTCCTTTTTAGGTATTTTAATGCCGAATTCCTCAAACAATCTGGGCAGCGCCAATTCCCCAATCTGGTTTTCCAAACAGCCCCGGTTTCCGCAGGAGCAGGCAAGTCCATGCCTGTCTACCGAAAAGTGGCCAAACTGGGTAGTAATGCCGCTGGCGCCTCCCAAAAGCTGTCCGTCATGGATTAGTGCCGCGCCTACGCCGTCATTTACGTTAATATAAATGTAGTTCTCACTCTCCAGCTGGCCAAAGGCTGTTTCCGCATAGGCAAAGCATGCGGTATCATTTAAAATCGCCAGCGGATTTCCATGAAGTAAGGAGCGGATCCGGCTGATTCTATAATTCTCCTGATTCTCATTAGGCAATACCACAGATATAAGCCGATCATTCTTTTCATCCACCATACCCGGAACGATGAGGCATACCCCCATAATATTTCCGTAAACACACTGGGCTTCCTTAAACTCTTCGTAATAAGATGTCAGCTCTGTCAGCGCATCCCCTTTATTTTTCATGGTGTATGTTTTGCATAAGCTGACATTCATAGCAGAGTCTACTACCGCAATCTCCAGATTATCTTTATGCCAGTTCAGCACAATCACGTAATTTCCCCGGCTATTTACAATTAAGCTGTTGGGCTTTCTTCCCTGCCGGTTGCTGGCGGCTGCCCCTTCGTCAATAATAAAGCCTTCCTGCATCAGCTCATCCGCAAGGGCAGATACGGTTGTTTTGCTCACCTTCATCAGCTCTGCAATCTGAGCCCGACTGATTCCCGGCATATCCTCTATCAATTGATAGACCTGTTTTTTATTCTGATCCTTAATTAATGACTGATTATACTTTTTCATGGGTCCCCCTTGTATATTTAGTTAGTTCAATGACTTTACTAATTATAGTGTCAGTATATCATGCCCGATTCCAATATGCAACCTTTTTTTCAAAATTCTGCACCTATAAAAAACAGGCACTACAGCTTGAATTTCCAAGCCGCAGTGCCTGTTTCATTATAGATAATCCAAATTACTTTCACTCTTTATCAGAGGTAAATTCAATCCCGTTAATGATGCCCTCTTTATTGCTGTAAAAGGTCAGGGTGAACTGATCGCATTTATATTTATAAACACCCTTGGACTGAGTGTAGTCCTCCCCATAGATACTCTGCATGTCCTCAATGGTAGAACCGATTGAAATCCCCTCAGAGGTTTCTACATCGCCGGTCTTAAAATAGATGGAATTGATGCAGTCTTTTTCCTCTATAGGATAAATAGAAATCTCAAAGTCTTTATATACGTATACCTTTTCTTTGCCCTGATGGCGGCAGTTCTCAGCCTCGTAGTAATTCTCAGCTTTCCCTAAATCCGAAAGCACGGATGCGGCTTCGCCGTTAATGGAAATCTCTACATCTCCTGCTCTAAAGCTGTCTGCTGCCTCAGCAGCCAGCCCGGTTATTGTGCCCAAAATACCGACGAAGAGAACTGCGGTCACCAGCAGTGCCCATAGCTTTCTTTTCATGGTAATCTCTCCTTTTCTCTTCTCTCTGGGACTATTTTATCATTTTTATCCGGCAAATTCAAGGTGACTGCCTGTCTAAACTCTTACGATATTCTAACGATTCAGTTTCCATTTCTTTACACGTTTTTCTGGCTAAAATCTGTCAATGATTCTCGATTTCCATCAGCATATCCACCCGGCGCTGGTGGCGGCCCCCCTCATACCGGGCATTCAGCCATTCTTCCGTGATCATTTTGGCCATTTCGCTTCCCACCACTCTGGCTCCAAAGGCCAAAACGTTAGAATTATTGTGCATTTTGGAAAGTCTTGCAGTGTATGGTTCGCTGCATACACATGCCCGGATTCCCTTTACTTTTCCGGCTGCCAGGGAAATCCCCACTCCAGTACCGCAGATAGTAATTCCCAGGTCTGCCTGGCCGGATGCCACGGCGCGCCCCACCTTCTCTCCATATACCGGGTAGTCGCAGCTCTCGGAGGAATTGGTGCCTAAATCCAGAACCTCATACCCCTTCTCTTCTACAAATGCCTTAATAATATTTTTCAATTCTACTGCGGTATGATCGTTGCCCATTGCAATCTTCATATCAGCCTCTCTCCTTTTTTTCTCGCTCCTCTTCCAAAGCCTGCCCATAGGCAAAAAAAGCCTGGATCTTGTCTAATCGGGAAGTCATGGACATAAACAGCAAATCCACTGCCGTAAGCGCTGCCATGGCCTCCACCACTACCACTGCTCTCGGTACGATAACAGGGTCGTGCCTCCCTTTGATCTCAATACAGGTCTCCTCCCCCTGGCGTTTTACCGTCTCCTGGCTGGATGCGATGGAAGGGGTAGGCTTAAAAGCCGCCCGGAACGTCAGCCTGCTGCCGTCACTGATACCGCCCAGGACGCCGCCTGAATGGTTGCTCTTTTTATACACCTGCCCGTTTTTATCTATTCCAAAGGGATCGTTGTTGACAGAACCGTTTAAGGATGCTGCCTCAAAGCCGGCTCCAATCTCAAATCCTTTTACCCCGCCAATGGACATAACCGCCTTGGCCAGGCTGGCGCTTAATTTGTCAAAAACCGGCTCTCCTATCCCTGCCGGAAGGCCTTCCATCCAACATTCAATTATACCGCCTGCGGAATCCTTTTTTGCCATCATCTCATCCAGATAAGATTCCGCCTCTCTGGCCGACTGAGCATCCGGCATATACAGACGGTTATTCTCCCTTTCTGCCCAGTCAAACCGGGCCGGATCTACAGACACCGGGCCAATAGACTTGGAAAAGGCCCGGATCTCAATCCCCAGGCTCTTTAATATCTTGGCCGCCACAGCTCCTGCCGCCACCCGTCCGATAGTCTCCCTGCCGGAAGAACGGCCGCCGCCCCGGTAATCCCGAAACCCGTACTTTTTATCAAAGGTATAGTCTGCATGGCCAGGACGGTAGACGTCCATGATGTTTCCGTAATCTCTGGATCTTTGATCCTTATTGCGGACAAACATGGCAATGGGCGTACCTGTGGTGCGCCCTTCAAATATGCCGGATAAAATCTCCACCTCATCCCCCTCCTGCCTCTGGGTGGTGAAGCGGCTCTGTCCCGGTTTTCTCCGATCCAGGTACTCCTGAATATCCTGGTTCGTTAAGGGAAGGCCGGCAGGGCATCCGTCGATTACCACTCCTACTCCTGCTCCGTGAGACTCTCCCCATGTTGTAATCCTAAAAATTGTTCCCAATGTGGAACCTGCCATAATGCTGTCTCCTCGCCGCTGTCTGTCTATTGAACCTTTACGATTACACAGCAGTTTGGCTCGTTGACTTCAATCTCTCTGCTGCTCATTACCATCTGTTTCTTTTCATAATTAATAGCAAAGAATGTGATAGTACCGCTGTCATGGTTTAGTGCCGCCACATGCTTCTGATCCGGGAAAATAGCAATATCCTTTGGATAATCGCCGCTTACCGGAAGGCTGAACAGCACTTCCAAAAGCCCTGTTTCCTCATCTCTGGAATAAACGGTTACCACATTGTCTCCGGCATTGGTACAGTATACGTACTTCTCGTCCGGAGACAGACGCATAGCGCAGGCCGCCGTCAGGTTTCCTTCACTCTTTTTGCCGGTTACCGTGGAAATGGTCTGGATCTTCTCAATTTTAGGCGCCCGATCTCCAGTCTCATAGGTATAAACGTCAATTACGTTCTTAATCTCATACATCAGATAAATAAAGCGTCCGTCAGAGCTGAACCGGAAATGCCTGGGCGCAGACTCTCTCTCACAGCGGATAGCGTCTACCTGAACCAGTTTTTCCTCTCTCTCGTCAAAGCGGTAAATCTTTACCTGATCAATCCCCAGATCCGCCGCCATAACATACTTTTTGTCCGGGGTCCTTCTGGTACAGCTTACATGAGGCCTGAAGTTACGTTCCGCTACACTGCCGTAGCCCTTGTGGAACACGCCGTCTACGATGGAGCCTACAGAGCCGTCTTCATTCAGCCTTAAGATGGTTGCCTTACCATCGTGATAGCCGGAAACAAAAACATATTTGTCCTCCTCGTCCGTAGATAAATGGCACCCTCTCATTCCTTTAATATTGGCGTTGTTTAAACGGGTCAGCGCGCCGTTGGGCAGAATGCGGAAGGACACAACGCCCTCGTCCGCAATAGAGTACAGGGTTTTGCCGTCGCTGGAGGCAATAACATAGGAAGAATTATCCACGTCAACCTCACAACGCTCCTTAAAAATCCCTTTCTCCACATCGACATCATATACTGTAATTCCTTTTGCCTTGCCTGTGTAGGAGTAAGAACCTACATAAGCCATATATTTCCCTTCCATGATGAAATTTCCTCCTGATTTCCGTTCTTTTTACAAGCTGTTTTTATCATATCATAAAAGTTTTGATTTGTTAACAAGAATCTGTCTAAAAAGTATTGACACATTCCCAGATATGAGTATAATGTTTTTTGCGCTAGTTTATTATTTGTAAACTTTTTCTTTATTTTTATTATCAGTTAGTATTTGTAAACTTTTATCTTACTCTTTGCACGCTGCGGGAGTAGCTTCTTTCCATAAGGAGGCAGATTGTGAAGATCGGTACAAAATTAAAAGAACTGCGTATTTTAAAGGGCCTCACCCAGGAAGAGCTGGCAGACAGAGCCGAGCTGTCCAAAGGATTTATTTCCCAGCTGGAGCGGGATTTAACCTCCCCTTCTATTGCTACCCTTATAGATATTCTTCAGTGCCTGGGTACGTCTATCGGGGAATTTTTTAATGAAACCCCGGAGGAGCAGATTGTCTTTGGGAAAAATGACTTTTTTGAAAAGCAGGATCCGGAGCTTTTTAACACCATCAAGTGGATTATTCCCAACGCGCAGAAAAATACCATGGAACCCATTCTCCTGACTCTGGAGGCCGGCGGATCCACCTATCCGGATAATCCCCATGAGGGGGAGGAGTTCGGCTACGTGCTTCAGGGCGCTGTCTCCATTCATTTAGGCAATAAAATCTACAAGGCCAAAAAGGGGGACGCCTTTTATTACATCAGTGAAAAGCCCCACTACCTGACCAGCAAAACCGGAGCTTCTGTCCTGTGGGTCAGCTCTCCGCCAAGTTTCTAAGCATTTTAACTTACGTAATCAGTAAACTTACTTTAGGAGGAAAGCCATGAATCAGCCATTAATTGATCTGGTAAATATCAGCAAAAGCTTTGACGGGGACCTGGTCCTTGACGACCTGTGCCTGTCAGTAAAGGAAAACGCTTTCGTCACCCTTCTTGGACCCAGCGGCTGCGGAAAAACTACTACCCTGCGGATTATCGGCGGCTTTGAGCGGCCGGATAAGGGACAGGTTATTTTCAGCGGCAATGACATTACCAAACTGCCGCCTAATAAACGCCAGCTCAATACTGTGTTTCAGAAATATGCCCTGTTTCCCCATATGAATATTGCGGAAAACATTGCCTTTGGCCTAAAAATTAAAGGCAAAACAAAATCCTACATTGACGGTAAGATTAAATACGCCCTGAAGCTGGTAAATTTAGACGGCTTTGAAAACCGCAGTATTGATTCCTTAAGCGGCGGCCAGCAGCAGCGTATTGCCATCGCAAGGGCTATTGTAAATGAACCCAAGCTCCTTTTATTGGACGAGCCTTTGGGCGCTCTGGATTTAAAGCTGCGTCAGGATATGCAGTATGAGCTGATCCGTCTGAAAAATGAACTGGGTATTACCTTTATTTATGTTACTCACGACCAGGAGGAAGCTCTGGTCATGTCCGATACCATTGTGGTTATGAACCAGGGCTATATCCAGCAAATGGGTTCCCCGGAGCAGATCTACAATGAGCCGGAAAACGCCTTTGTGGCTGACTTTATCGGCGAAAGTAATATTGTGGACGGCATTATGATTCAGGATGAATTGGTTGAAATTTTCGGAGCCAAATTCCCCTGCGTAGATAAGGGTTTTGGCCGAAATAAACCTGTGGACGTAGTGATCCGGCCGGAAGATATTGACCTGGTAAAGCCGGAGGACGGCACTTTAACCGGTGTGGTTACCCACCTGATTTTTAAAGGGGTTCACTATGAAATGGAGGTAACTACCCCCAATGGTTTTGAGTGGCTGGTACACAGCACCGATATGTTCCCCGTAGGTCAGGAGGTAGGTATCCATATTGAGCCGTTTGAGATTCAAATTATGAACAAGCCTGCATCAGAGGACGAGGAGGCCATTGGAATCAATGAATAACCCTAAAAACAAATGGCTGGCCGGCCCTTATATTATCTGGATGATTGGCTTTACCGTCATCCCTCTGGCCTTGATTGTATACTATGGACTTACGGATAAATCCGGCGCTTTTACCCTGGCAAATGTGCTGGCCATTGTCAATGCAGAACACGCTAAAGCCCTGTTTTTGTCCCTGGGCTTATCCCTTGTCAGCACCGTTATCTGCCTGATTCTGGCTTATCCCCTGGCTATGATTCTTAGAAAAAAAGGGGTAGGCGCCGGCAGCTTTGTAGTATTTATTTTCATCCTTCCCATGTGGATGAATTTCTTATTAAGAACTTTAGCATGGCAAACTTTACTGGAAAAAAACGGGGTTATCAATGGTATTCTGGCCTTCTTCCATCTGCCAGGCATTGCTATTATCAATACTCCGTGGGCCATTATCCTGGGTATGGTTTACAACTTCCTTCCCTTTATGATTCTGCCTATTTACAATATTTTGATGAAAATTGATGACAATATTATCAACGGGGCAAAGGATCTGGGCGCTGATAATGTCCAGACATTTCTCCATATCTGGCTTCCTTTAAGCCTCCCTGGTATTGTCAGCGGCATCACCATGGTCTTTGTTCCCGCTCTGACTACCTTCGTTATCTCCAACCTGTTAGGCGGCAGCAAAATCCTCCTGATTGGCAATGTTATCGAACAGGAATTTACCAAAGGCAGCAACTGGAATTTAGGATCCGGCCTCTCCCTAGTTTTGATGGCCTTTATCCTAATCAGCATGGCGCTTATCGCCAAATATGACAGCAATGGGGAGGGTGGTGTAATTTGATGAAAACCAAAGGCTTTAAAAAATTTATTGAAGATTTTTACATGGTAATAATCTTGTTGTTTTTATATGCCCCCATCTTTACCATGATGGTGCTGTCCTTTAATAATTCCAAGTCCAGAACCCGGTGGGGCGGTTTTACCACTCACTGGTACCGCCAGATGTTTGATAATTCCGCCATTACGGATGCCCTTTACAACACCCTGGTAATCGCCTTTTTGTCAGCTCTTCTGGCTACCATTATCGGCACTGTGGCCGCCATGGGTATCAATCAGATGAAAAAGCTTCCCAAGGCCGTTGTCATGGGGGTCAACAATATTCCCATGCTGAATTCCGAGGTTGTTACCGGCATCTCTCTCATGCTGGTGTTTATTGCTTTCGGAATCACCCTGGGATTTAAAACCATTTTGTTAGCTCACATTACCTTTAACATTCCCTATGTAATCTTGAATGTTATGCCCAAGTTAAAGCAGACCGACCGCTACGCTTATGAGGCGGCCCAGGATCTTGGGGCAACACCGGTAAAAGCTTTCTTCAGGATAGTATTTCCTGATATTCTTCCTGGAATTCTGTCAGGATTTTTAATGGCATTTACCATGTCTCTGGATGATTTTATTATCACTCATTTTACCAGAGGCGCAGGCATTAATACCCTGTCCACTTTGATTTACAGCGAAGTCCGCAGGGGGATTCAGCCGTCTATGTACGCTTTGTCCACAGTTATTTTTGTTACGGTTCTGGCATTGCTTTTGATCACCAATTTTGAGCCTGAAAACCAGGCCGGAATTTCGGCATCCAAAGTCCAGGAAACTATGAGAAAACGCCGCAGAAACAATAATATCCGTAAGGGTTTTCTGGTTTTTTCTGCCTTTACTATTGTGGCCAGCGTGTCCTTTACTGCTTACCAAAAATATTCCACCACTCATTCGGACGAGCTGTTTGTCTACAACTGGGGGGAATATATTGACGATGCGGTTATTGAGATGTTTGAGGAAGAAACCGGTATCCATGTTACTTATGATATGTTCGAAACCAACGAAGAAATGTACCCGGTTATTGAGGCCGGAGCAGTTCGATACGATGTGGTTTGCCCTTCGGATTATATGATTCAGAAGATGGTGGAGAACGGCCTTTTAGCAGAGATTAACTTTGAAAATATTCCTAATCTGGCTAATATTGATCCTCTCTTTATGGAACATTCCAGAAGTTTTGACCCGGAAAACCGATACTCTGTGCCTTACACCTGGGGAACTGTGGGAATCCTTTATAACACCAGGCTGGTGGAAGAATTAGGTCTGGAACCTCCTGCCAGATGGTCGGATCTGTGGAATCCGGCTTATGAGGGCGAGATTCTCATGCAGGATTCTGTCCGGGACGCTTTTATGGTGGCTCTGAAATCTCTTGGATATTCCATGAACACGGAAAATCCGGATGAACTTGCCCAGGCCCGTGATCTGCTTATCGCCCAGAAGCCTCTGGTTCAGGCCTACGTTATTGACCAGGTTCGTGACAAGATGATTGGCGGGGAAGCCGCCATAGGAGTTATTTACTCTGGCGAAATGCTTTACATTCAGGATGAGGTTGCCAATCTGGGGCTGGATTATTCCCTGGAATATGTCATTCCCCAGGAAGGTACGAATCTGTGGTTTGACTCCTGGGTAATTCCCATTAATGCCCGGAACAAAGAAAATGCGGAGAAATGGATTGACTTCCTCTGCCGCCCGGACATCGCCAAAATGAACTTTGACTATATCACTTATTCCACGCCTAACAGCGCCGCAAAAGCCATGCTGGATGAGGAAATCCAGAACAATAAGGCTGTTTTCCCGGATATGGATAAGCTGGTAAACGGCGAAGTATTCCGGTATCTGGGGGATAAGGTAGATGGGATTTATAATGATATGTGGAAAGAAGTAAAGTCCAATTAGAGGTTTCTTCCCACATAAAGGGTAAAGCGGTTTTTCCGGTAATCAATCAGTCCCTCTTGCTTCATACGGGACAATTCTCCGGACAGGGCGCTCCGGTCGGCGTTTAAGTAATCCGCCATCTGCTGGCGGTTAAAGGGCAGCTCTATAAAGCCCCCTCCCTGCCGGCGGGCTTCCAGAGACAGATAGGCCAGTATCCGCTCCCGCAAAGATTTTGGGGTAATAAGACGGATTTTCCGGGTCAGATGCAAATTTTTCCCGGCCAGTACCTGAATAAGGTTAAAGGTAAGGCGGCTGTCGTTAACATTCAGAAGCCTGTTTACGGGAAAAAACAGAATTCTGGATTGCCGGGAGGAAATAACATCCACCATCAAAGATTCCTTCCCCACACAGGCGTAGGTCTCGGCAAAGGTTTCCCCCACGCCGGCGCTTCCGATAATGCTCCGTCTGCCCCAAATATCATTTTCTTCCATGCGGACGGAGCCGGAAAGCACCAGCCCCAGGCTCCGGGTGCTATCTCCTGCGTGAAGAATAACACTTTCTTTGGAATATTTTTTGATTACAGCATCCAGGCGATTCAGGATATCCGGGATCTCTTCCAGAGGGATTCCGGCAAAAAGCTCCGTTTCTGCCAGGATGCTTTTTTCTTCTCCAGTGAGAGTCTTGTCCATTTGGTTTTTGTTTCCTTTTCTTTATTACTTTCTGTTGTCATAACAACGTAATTCCCAAAACAATTGTAGTATATTATATCCATCCCATCAAGATACAAAAAAGTTTTTCATAAGGAGGATATTTTATGATAAGAAAAATTATTCAGATTGATGAGGAAGCCTGCAATGGCTGCGGCGCCTGTGCCGCTGCCTGTCATGAAGGAGCCATCGCCATGGTAAATGGAAAGGCCCGGCTTTTAAAAGACGATTACTGCGACGGATTAGGGGACTGCCTTCCCGCCTGCCCTACAGGCGCTATTACCTTTGTGGAGCGGGAGGCAGCGCCTTACGACGAGAAGGCCGTAAAAGCCCGCATGGCTTCTCCCTGTTCCGCCGCCTCTTGCAAACAGCCGGAAGGCCTCTGTTCCTCCTCTCCGGCGGAGAGCCGGCTGGCCCAATGGCCGGTTCAGATTAAACTGGCCCCCGTTAATGCCCCCTATTTTCGCAATGCCAGGCTGTTAATTGCGGCTGACTGCACTGCCTACGCTTACGCCAATTTTCATCAGGACTTTATGGCAGGCCGCATTACTCTGGTAGGCTGTCCTAAGCTGGATAATGTGGATTACAGCGAAAAGCTTACGGAAATTCTTCGCCAAAACCACATCAAAGACATTACTATAGTCCGGATGGTAGTCCCCTGCTGCGGCGGCATTGAGCAGGCTGTTAAAAACGCCCTTATGGCCAGCGGAAAACTGATCCCCTGGCAGGTAATAACCATCAGTACAGAGGGACTCGTCCTGTCATAACTGTCGGACATTTTTTCATTACACCCCTTGGACTTTTTAATCTTCCATGTTAGAATAGTTTTAGCAAAAAGGACGGATTTTGATATGGAGGTTTCTTAATGAGAAAGTATACGTTGTATTATGGCGGAACGATTCTTACTATGGAGGAAGATCTTTACGCGGAAGCATTACTGGTTGAAGGCGGGCGGATTGTTGCTGTTGGCAAGCTTGAGGATGTAAAAGGCCAGATTTTACACCCGGACAGTTCCTCCCCGTCTGAGGATTCCCTGGCGGAACCGCTGACAGAGTTTGTAGATTTAAAAGGTTGTACTTTAATGCCCTCTTTTATTGATGCCCACAGCCATTTTTCCGGGTATGCCTTTTCTCTGCTTCAGATTCCTCTGGAACATGCGGAATCCGTGTCGGAGGTTCAAACCGCCATTAAGGATTATATTGTCCGGAACCAGCCCCAGCCGGGAACATGGCTCACCGCAAAAGGCTACGACCATAACCGTCTGAAGGAACAGCGCCATCTGACCTTGCAGGAGCTTGATCAGGCTTCTCCGGAGCATCCTCTGGTTCTTCAGCACCAGTCCGGCCATCTGGGAGTTTTTAATTCTCTGGCTTTGGACAAGTTTGGCGTTACGCCTCAGACTCCGGCTCCGGAAGGCGGCCGAATTCAGGTTCAGAACGGAAAGCTTACCGGATACATGGAGGAAAGTGCATTTTTATATTATAATTCGATGGTTCCGGGCCCTGAGCCGGAGAAGCTTCTTGCTGCAGTCCAGGATGCCGCAAAATGCTATGCCTCCTATGGCATCACCACTGTCCAGGACGGTATGATTATGGACTCCATGCTTCCGCTTTACTCCGCAGTGGTGAAAAATAAACTTCTGAGCCTGGATCTTGTGGGCTACGCCGGAGTAGGCCTGAGTCAACAGTTTATGACTTCTTTTTCAGATTGTATCCGGCAATACCGGAACCATTTTAAAATTGGCGGATATAAAATTTTCCTGGACGGATCGCCTCAGGGAAGAACTGCGTGGCTGCGGGAAGCTTATCTGCCAGAGGCGGGCAGCAATCCGGACTATCGGGGCTATAATACCCTTTCTGACAAAGCCGTGGAAGATGCAGTCCAATTGTCCATTGACAGCGGCCTTCAGCTTTTAGCCCACTGCAACGGTGACGCTGCCTGTGAACAATATCTGCAGGCCTGGGAGCAGGCTGTCCAGACGCCGGAAGACTCTCCTGCAGACCTGTCCTCTCTGCGTCCGGTTATTGTCCACGCCCAGCTCATTGGTTTGGATCAGCTGCCCAGAGTAAAGCGTCTGGGGCTTCTTCCCTCTTTTTTCACTGCACATACCTACCACTGGGGAGATACTCACATTCGAAACTTTGGTCCGGAACGGGCTTCCCGCATCAGCCCGGCCGCCAGCGCTCTAAAGGAAGGAATCCGCTTTACCTTCCACCAGGACAGCCCGGTAATACAGCCGGACATGATGGAAACCATCTGGTGCGCCGTTAACCGCCGTACCCGCAAGGGCGTTCTTCTGGGGCCGGAGGAGCAAATTTCCACTCTGGAGGCTTTGAAAGCTGTAACCATCCACAGTGCCTACCAGTATTTTGAGGAAAAAGAAAAGGGAAGCCTTGCTCCCGGCAAGCGGGCAGATCTGGTGATTCTGGACTCCAATCCTCTGACCACTGCCCCGGAAAGCCTGCGTCAAATAAAGGTACTTACTACCATTAAGGACGGAACTGTGATTTACAGAAATACAAAAGACAAGGCAAAATGAAATTATCAACTTTTCATTTTGCCCTGTCCCCAGATTACTCCATCAAAAATGGATCATTCAGCTTTTTCAGATACTCTTTTAAAATTTCATCATACAACAGAGCCTCGGGGTTATCTGGTGTTAACTCCTTTGGAGACATTTGATAAGGATCCTTTCGGTTGTTGTAGATAAGGCGTCTTGGGCGGCTCCCGGGAATACAGTCCCGATCCAGAATATAAGTAGCCTCCTTGGTGCGAATCCCCCGCCAGCCAAAGGACTTGGGATTGAGTCCCTGGCGGCGGTAAGGATTCACCAGCTCTGGCATCCCCGGCATCATACAAAGGAACAGATGTTCCGGCTCTTTACCGCCTCCCCTTCCTGTTACAAATTCTGCCAATTTCTTCCCTTCCACCGTGTCTGGCGCTGAAATTCCTAAAAGTTCCAGGAGAGTAGGCATATGATCCGGGCTGGAAAAAAGTACATCTGTCTTTCCCGGTATAATCTGCGGGCCCCGGAAATATAAAGGGATCCGAATGGATTCTTCATACCATACATTTTTTCCGTACAAACCGTGGGAGCCCATACAGTCGCCGTGATCCGCAGATAGCACCACCAATGTATTCCTTTCCAGTCCTGACTCCTTCAAATACTTTATGAGCCTGCCAAAATTTTCATCCAATCCACTGATAGCCGCAAAATACTCCCGACGCTTTTTCTCGTACTCCGGCTCCCCTCTCCACTCCTTTGGCACATTTGCCCGGTATGGCAAATCGTTGCCGCTATAGGGTCTCAGATACCGGTCCGGCGCCTTGTCATAGGGCGGATGAGGCGGATTCCAGGAAAGAAACAAGCTAAAGGGCCTGTCTCCCTTCTGGTTCTCCATAAACTCAATGGCCTTATCCGTCTCATATTCCACTGACCATTTTCCCGGTTCTATTTTTTCTGCAGTATCATGCCAATAGTGAGGCGACAGGTGATTGTCCATAGCTCCATAAGAAAGCCAATAATCAATGTGGTGGCGGCGTTCTCCCGGAGGAGTATAGGCATCCCAGCCTTCAGCGCCGGATACCGGTGCCGACTGAAAATTCTTTTCACTGCCGTCCAAGTGCCATTTTCCAATATAGCCATTTACATACCCTGCATCATGGAGCACATCGGTAATTGTTACTTCCTGGGGATGCAGCATCACCACCTCATCCAAGCCTATTTTGCAATTGGTCCACATGCCGCAGGAAAACGGGTATTTTCCTGTAAACAGCGCTGCTCTATGGGGAGAACACAGCGGGTATGTGCTAACCGCATTGGTACATTCCATGCTTTCTGCGGTAAACCGGTCTATATTGGGAGTATATACCGGATCCTCTCCCGTTTTCCCCACCCCATGGGCTCTCCATTGATCTGCAAATACGTACAATAAATTCATTTAATTGACCCCATTTAAGTAAATATCATAGGCTTCCTGATTAATTTCTAAAGCCCGGTCAATGCCTCTGGCCTTTAATTCTGTAATAAACTGATCATATTCTGCGTCAAAATCATTTACTCCCAGAACCCAGGACTGGAACTTTTCTTCCACATAGGGCTGAATACTAGACATAATGTTTTTATACTCAGTATCCACATCTGCCCTGTACTTTAAGGTCAGTTCCCCATCTTCATATGGAGGCATATCCTGGCCGAACCATTCCGGATGGGAGTCATAAAGCTCGCTGGCTTCCCGACCGCTCTCGGTCATAACCGCCTTCTCATATTCTCCATCCTGACACATACCGATACGGTAGTGAGCGCCAATGGAACGCAAATAACCGATAGGAGTCAGCTCAGAGTTCAGTACTTTCTCAGTAAACTCCTTTGTTCCGTCTGCATTTTTGGTATAGGTATCTCCTTCAATCCCCCAGTTTATCAGCTCGTCTCCTTCTTCACTAAAGAAGTAATCCATAAATTTAATTACTGTAACCGGATCCTCGCACTGAGAAGAAATTCCCCAACCAGCACCGGGATAGCGGCTGACACGTTCTTTTACCACTCCGTTTTGGTCTGCAGGCGGCGCAAAGGGAACCATCTTAAATCCAGGGATGGCTTCTGCCAGGGAAGTATTATAGTTACCTGTGCTTACCCAGTCATGGGTACAGCCGCCCAAATCTCCGCTAAGCAGAGTATCTCTTCCGGAAGCGCCTCTGGTAAAAATCTCAGGATCGATGATCCCCTCCTTGTACCACTGAATCATGCCTTTTACGCCGGTCTTAAAGTTCTCTTCCATCGGTTCAAAGGTTATCTCACCATCTCTTGGATAGAAAGTAGTACTAGTATCCCACAGATATAAGTATTCTTCCGGCATCTTCCAGCCAGCCCGGTCAAACAATGGCACCTCATCCTTTAAACCGTTTCCATTGGGATCCTGATTTCGGAAAGCGTAGAGAACATCGTGAAGCTCGTCGACTGTGGCAGGCATTTCCAACCCCAGCTTATCCAACCAGTCCTGGCGGATCCACCAATACTCTGCGGACAAAAGTTCCTGGTTTTTGGGGATATAATAAATGTTTCCATCCAATGAGTAAGCTGCCTGACGAAATCTGTCGTCTTCTTCCATTGTATGCTTAATATTCGGAGCATACTGATCGATTAAATCGTTTAACGGAATCAGGCCTCCGTCTCTTCCCAGCTTTTCCAGTTCAGATGCATCTACGTAGCCGATAATGTCTGCCAGCTGCCCAGAACTAAGCATCAGATTAAAGGCTTCTTCCTCATTAGAGTTGGTAAGGGAAATGGTCCCTTTCAGACTTATGTTAGTTCTTTTCGCGATTTCTTGCCAAACCTGCCATGAAGAATCAAAAGGCATATTATTAAAGTTTAAGAAAATAGAAAACTCTTTAGGTTCTGCACTGACTAAGCTTCCCTCCAGAGGTTTCTCTGTCTCTCCGGTTCCGCTGTCCTGAGTTCCGGTATTCTGAACCGGAGACGCAGCTGTGGCATTGGAGTCTGAACTTCCACTGCATCCGGCCAGAGCGGAAACAGTCATCCCTGCGATTGCTGCAAGTGCCAACAATTTATTTTTTCTCATGAATAAGTCCTCCTGATATAATTGATACAATAATATAATTTTTAAACATCATCCCTTTACTCCTCCCACTGTCAGTCCGGTCTTAAAGTATTTTTGGACAAAGGGGAATACCGCCAGCATTGGTAAAATGGCGATAATAATTACTGCATAAATGATAGTGGTGGGTGAGCTTAAAGACTCTGCTGTCACTAATGCAGCATCTGCCGCATTTGCCACCCGATCCACCAGCATTTTCTTTAAAAGTACTTGTAAAGGAGCCTTTTTGTCGTCATTTAAAAGCTGCATGGCCCAGAAATAGCTGTTCCACCGGTTTACTGCATAAAATAGTCCTACTGTTGCCAGGGCCGGTTTTGACAGAGGCAGAAAAATCTTAAAAAATATGGTAAAGTGGTTTGCCCCGTCAATAAAGGCTGCCTCTTCCAGCTCAAAGGGAACCTGCTCAAAAAAGCTCTTCATAATAATTAGATTATAGGTGTTGATGGCAAATCCGAAAATAATTGCAGTTCTGGTATCCAGCAGGCCGAAATCCCGGAAGTTTAAATAAGTAGGTATAATACCTGCATTAAACCACATGGTAAAAATAGCCAGCAAAGTAAAAAACTTTCTGAACACCAGCTTTTCTTTGGAAAGGGCATAGGCCATGGTAGTGGTAAAGGCCATATTAACCGCCACACCTGCCACTGTATAAAAAATTGTATTGCCATAGGCTGTCCAAATCCCCGGTTTAGCTGATGCCTGGCGGTAGCTCTCCAGTGTAACCCCTTTTATAGAAAACATAACAGAACCGTTTTCCACATACAAGGGCTTGCTTAAAGAAGCTATTAATGCATAGTATATCGGATAAAGGACAATCAGTGAAATCAAAATTCCCAAAATTACCATGGCAACATTGAAAATCCGTTCGCCAGTACCGATCACCTGACCCTGATGTTTTTGCTTTTTCATAGCTTCCCTCCTACCAAAGTGCATTGTCAGTAATTTTGCGGCTTACCCAATTGGATAATGTAACCAGCACCAACGCCACTGCTGCTTCAAAAAGCCCTACCGCTGTAGCTAAACCATAATTTCCATTTTCAAATCCCAAACGATAAGAATAAGTGGCAATTACATCTGCTGTAGCATAGGTAGAAGGCTGATACAAAAGCAAAATTGCCTCATAGCCCACTTTTACCATCTTACCGATATTCAGTACAAACATAGTAACTATCGTAGGCATAATGGCGGGAAACGTAATGTGGCGGATTTTCTGCCATTTCCCTGCGCCGTCTACTGTAGCCGCCTCATAAAGCTGAGGATCAATTCCCATAATGGCAGCAATAAATACCAACGCATTAAAACCTGCGTTCTGCCACAGGGTCATTCCTGTATAAATGCCGCGAAAGTACTGCGGATGCACCATAAAGTAGATTGGTTCCATCCCCAATTTTGAAAGGATCATATTAATAATCCCCGTACTGGGAGATAAAAAGTTGACTACCATACCGCAAACTACCACAACCGACACAAAATGGGGCAGCAAGGTAGCTGTCTGGGTCAGACGGCTGACTATCTTATTCTTCATTTCTGTCACGCAGATAGCAAGAAGAATCGGGACAGGAAAGCAGATCAAGATCTGCCAGAGAGAGATCATCAGTGTGTTTTTAAATACTCTTATAAAATCTCTCCCTCCCAGAAACTCAACAAAATTTTTCAGTCCTACAAATTCGCTTCCCTCAATCCCCCGAAAAATATTATAGTCATAAAACGCAATCCTCAGGCCGGACATAGGCCTGTAAGCAAAGGCTAAAAACCACAGCAGGCCTGGAAGCAACAAAAGATATAATTGGTAATTCTTTTTAATCCTTTCCCATCTTTTGTCTTTATTTTTCAGCATCAGGAACCCCCTCTTTATTATAGTAATGTAGTAATTCGGCAATTAGTTTTCTTGGTGTGCACCCCAAGAACCTGTCGCTGATTCTACTGTAAACTATCCACAGTCTAAAGTAAATCCACAGTTTTCAGACCATTTTCTATTTTCTATTTCTTTTATCACCATTTTTCCACTCTATCACCAATGGTCTATTTTCTATTGATTTTTGTGATCTTTTATATTATATTACTGTAAATAAGACAAGTTTTTATTGATTTTTCTCATGCACACGAGTGTAGTTTTTGAGAAAGGGGAATTTTTATGAATCAGCCAAACTATCTTCTGATTATCTGCGATCAGCTGTCTGCCACTGCCTTAAGCTTCTATGGAAATGCCTATGCCAGAACACCTAATCTAGACAAATTGGCTGCCCAGTCTGCGATTTTTGAATATGCCTATACGCCCTGCCCTCTATGTCAGCCGGCCAGAGCTTCCTTCTGGACTTCCAAATATCCTCATGAAACCAACGTCCGCACCAATCTGCCCTTACAGCGGTTTCCTGTTTATAAAGATGATCCGGATACCGAACCCAAAGTCTTTTCTGCTCTGCCTAATCAAATCCCTGCCATGGGAGAGCTGTTTTCCCAGGCCGGTTATACCTGTGTACATTTTGGTAAGACTCATGACTATGGAGCCCTAAGAGGATTTCAGATCATCCCTTCTGAGGAAATCCATATTGAGAGAAGCAATCCCTCTATTAATTTTGATTACGAAACCTATTTAGATATTGATACTACCCAAAAAGCTGTCTCGTGGTTAAATTCTCAGGCAGGAAAGCTGAAAAATCCTTTTCTGGCTGTGGCGGATCTTCAAAATCCTCATAATATCTGCGGCTATATCGGGGAAAATCAAAACGGCCACAATCCGGCTGCCTACAAGCTGGATAGGGAACTGCCTCCTCTTCCGGATAATTTTGAGTTTGATGATATTGGAAATCGGCCAGAGTTTATCCAATATCTCTGCTGTGCCCATCGGCGCCAACGGCATGCCACCCACTGGACTCCTGAAGATTACCGGTATTATCTCTATGCCTACTATTACTACCTTTCCATAGTTGATAGCCAGATCGGGGAGATTCTAAACGCCCTGGAACACAGCTCTAAAGCAGACAATACCGTTGTTATCTTTTTCGCTGACCACGGCGAGGGCATGGGGGCTCACCGTCTGGTAACCAAATACGGGGTATTTTATGAGGAAAGCAACCGTGTTCCCCTGCTGTTCGCCCTTCCCGGCGCAAAAATAAACCGCCGGATTGGCGGAGTATCATCCCTTCTGGACTTGCTTCCTACCATGCTGGATTTTTCTCACATCTCGGTTCCATTTGACTGCAAATTTTCTGGACACAGTCAGGCAAATGTCCTCCGGGGAGCGGACTCTTCCTCTGCCTCTCCATACGCGGCGGCAGAGTGGCAGGATGAGTTTCGGGATTATACGGTTCCCGGGCGTATGATCTGCGATGAATCCTACAAGTATGTCTGCTATCTGGAGCCGGACAGCGAAGAGCTTTTTGATTTGGGCCGTGACCGGCTGGAGCAAAAGAATTTGGCCCGCCTTCCTCAATATGCTCCGATTTTGACAAAGTATCGTGCTCTTTTAGAGACACATTTAGCAAAAACCAACGATGATTTCAAACGTTTGGCATGTTCCGATATAGCGGCGTACCGGAAGCACCCTCTGGGCTTTTGGCTCCATCAGGGGCCCAGCGCCGTGGAAATCTATGCGGAAAGCATCCGAAAATAGTCTCTATACAGGCTCTTACCTTCAGCAAAGGACTGATCTTATGCACTTACGTGGAACGTACCGAAAAACTTTATACCGCTTATTTACTACTGCGGCAATCCTCACTGCCCTGATTTTGTGCGTTTTGACCGGCTGGTTTTTAAATAAACAGGCTCATCTGGACTATTCCTATTATTTGGAGCAGTCCGCCCGTTCTCAGGAAGCCGCCTCCGCTATATCCGCCAGCATTATTGTTCAGGCAATCGGAGATTGTATGGGGAGCGGCGAACTGTCCAGATGGGCAGATTCTCCTTCCCTGCAGGAGTTTTATTTTTATGCTATTGCTGCCTCCAAAAAGCTGAAATCTGTTTCCACTGACATGCTTCAGGTGGAATATGAGGTAGCTGCAACCCCCCTAAATCCCAGGGTCTATGACGGGACTGTCACCGACATAGTACTAACGCCCAATCGTTCCATGACTGCGGCGGTTTACTGCCGTTCTCAGGGTATTAGCGACCGGGAGTACTCAGAGATTATCCAATATTTTCAGAATCATGATCAACCCTATTTCCTGCCGGTGTATGACCCCTTAAGCGGTGAACTTTTATCCATCCAGTATGTATTAAAAGATAAAAGTTCCCATCATCCCCTTCTTTTCTTTTTTACTATTCCCAGAAAATCTATCGTCAGCGAATCCTTTGCCGACGCTTTTTTTCTGTATAACAAGGACGGGGTATTAGCTTTTTCCAATAACCTCCAAGAAAGAAGGCAGGATAGCCTCAACTTGTATGAAAGCCTGATGACTTCCGGTGGTGAGTCCTCCTTTCGTCATCCACAGCTTATTAAAAAGCGCTATCTCTTAGTAACGGAAATTTCTCCTTTTCAATGGATAGCTGTCTTCCAATATCCGCCTCTGCCCCTTCATCTAGAAAGGCTGATAGGCTTTGGAACAGCAGTCTTTGCCGCTGTCTCCTTGGCAATATTTTTAGCCTATTGGATCTCCGAGCGGCTGTATCATCCAGTAAAGGAATTGATAGAAACAGCCGCTGCTCTGGATTCCGGTCAAGAAGAGAAATCTCTGGACGAGTTCGCCCTAATCCGGAAAAATTTGGAGAAAATTACCGAGTTGGGTTCTCTTCTCCACATTGCCATGGAGGAGAACAATTCTTTAATGTCTATTCAGTCCTGCAAAGAGCTTTTATTTTCTCAAAACACAGATCCTGCTTATTTCAATCAGTTTAAGGATCCGGATGCGGATTACTGTGTTGCTATCGGGGAAACCTTGTGTTTGGAAGACGAGCGCTCTTTTCAGGCTATTGCCATACAAAAGGCTCTGGCTTATGATACGGCCTTCCGGCGTGATAATGTATTTTATATCAATCTGGACTATAACCGCTATGCCTTGATTCTCTGCACCTCTTCCCCGGAAGATGCCAGGTCAACTTTAAACCAGCTTTTGCGTGAAATAGAGGTTCAGGAAAGTGCAGAGGATTCTCACCACCGGATTGTATTAAGTTCCATACACCAAGGACTCTCAGAACTTCATATTTGCTACCGGGAGGCGCTGCGAATCCTGGACTTTCGTTACCTCCACGCTAAATCCAGGCTGATCTCCTATGAAGAAATCTCTTCCATTGATGCAATAACATACTCCTATCCTCTGCAAGTGGAAAATAGGCTGATCCAGTGTGCCTTAAACGGCCAAGAGGAAGCCACTGCAATCTTCGAAAACATGATTCGGGAAAATATTCGGGATAAGGATCTGTCAAAGGAAACTCTGCAAAACTTAATCTATGCTTTTATCGGTACCCTTTCCCGGATTTTCCAGGAGCTTAAAACCACCCCGGAAGAATTTCTTGGAAAAAAGGTGGATTATAAATATCTTTACAATCATTGGAATGATTCAACAGTGTTTATCGAAATCAAAGGGATTCTAGAGGAAATAATCCAAGCAGTAAAGCAGCAGGAAACCCGTCAGGATAAAGCTCTTTTGGAGAAAATGCTCAGATATATCTATGAAAATTATCAGGACGATATTATGCTGACGGATTTGGCCGATCATCTGAATATCTCGCCAAAATATTGCAGTAACCTATTTAAACAGCTAAGTGACAATAATTTCAAGGACTTTTTAAACCGCTACCGGATTGAAAAATCCAAAGAAATTCTGGCAGAGGATCCGTCTGTTAAGATTGTGGATTTAAGTTCTATGGTGGGATTTAATTCTTCCAACAGTTTTATCCGAGTGTTCAATAAGTATGTAGGAATCAGCCCAAAAGCTTATCGGGACAGGATTCAGAAACCATAAATCATTTACTTTCAGAAAGGAGTCTTGCATTATGTCTCAAACGTTTTCATCTATTCATTGTTATCCAGGTATGGATTCCGCCATGCTGGACAGCGCTATGGACAGTGCGGCTGGCATTGTCCGGGAAAGTCTGGGGAAATTTACCCATCGCTTTAAGTCCTCTAATTCCTTCGGCGGCTTTTTTGAACCCACAGAAAATGTGGAGTGGACTACCGGCTTCTGGACCGGCTGTATCTGGCTGGCCTATGAGCATACCGGAGATCCGGCATTAAAGGCGGCGGCCCTGTCTCAGGTAGACAGTTTTTTAGAGCGCATCCAAAAGAAAATTGATGTAAACCACCATGATATGGGATTTCTTTACAGTCTCTCCTGTGTAGCCGCCTACAAGCTTACCGGAAGCGAGACAGGAAAAGAAGCAGCCCTTTTGGCGGCGGATCACCTGGCAGAACGCTTTCGAACCGTAGGAAATTTCCTCCAAGCCTGGGGAAATCCAGGGGATCCAAAGGAATACCGCCTGATTATTGACTGCCTCTTAAATCTGCCTATTCTTTACTGGGCTTCAGAGGTAACCGGAAATCCTTCTTATGCCGGGAAGGCAAAGGCTCATATCCAAACCGCAATGAAATGCCTGGTACGGCCGGATTACTCCACTTACCATACTCACTTTTTTGATGTGGAAACCGGGGAGCCTACCTATGGGGTGACTCACCAGGGCAATCGTAATGGTTCCGCCTGGGCCAGAGGGCAGGCCTGGGGAATCTACGGATCTGCCTTAAGCTATCGGTATGTCAAGGAGCCGGAATATCTGGATCTGTTTTTCCAGGTTACGGATTATTTTATCCAGCATCTGCCGGAAGATCTGGTTCCTTACTGGGATTTTGATTTTGATACGGGAAGCGGGGAACCCAGGGATTCTTCAGCCTCAGCCATTGCGATCTGCGGGATTTTAGAGATGTGTAAATATGTGGAGCCGGATAAGGCCGCCCCTTATTTGGATGCGGCGGACAAAATGCTGCGGGCTTTAATGGATCACTGTGCCAACGGGGATTATAAAAAATCCAATGGGATTTTGCTTCACGGAACTTATGCCCGGGATTCCAGAGAAAATACCTGCCGGAACATAGGAGTTGATGAGTGTAATACCTGGGGAGACTATTTTTACATGGAAGCCCTAACGAGAAGGCTGAAAGACTGGAATTTATACTGGTAATCCAAAACGGGGATGTCGCAAAATGAAATAAAAAGTCCTTGGCTTCATTTTGCGACACCCCCGTTTTATTACTGTTCCTGATCCCAGGGAAAATAACGGGTAAGCCAGGTTTTTGCCAGATGAATCCAGCTCTCGCAGGCCGGCTGGATCCCCGCTCCCTCAGAAGCCATAGTCAGGCGGCTGGCCAGGGCCAGGCCGTGACCGCCCTCAGGGTATAGGTGAAATTCCACAGGAATCTTATGATTATGGAGGGCAGATAAAAACAACAGGGAATTTTCTACGGGAACAGTGGGATCCGTCAAGGTGTGCCACAGAAAGGTAGGCGGAACCTGGCTGGTAACGTATTTTTCCAAAGACTGGGCGTCTTTCTCCCTTTCATAGGCAGCCCCCAGCAAACGCTCAAAGCTGGGCTTATGGGCAAATTCCCCGGAAGAAATTACCGGATAGCTGAGGAGAAGGCCATTGGGGCGCACGTCTTCTGCCGTGGCATTTAAAGACCTCCACAATTCCTCCCTTTGTTTCCAAAATACTCCCAGACTGGCTGCCAGATGGCCTCCGGCAGAACAGCCCTGAATAATAATTTTGTCGCTTATCACTCCCCACTCCCGGGCATGTTCCCGCACCATACAGACTGCTTTTGCCAGCTGCATAAGGGCTATGGGGTAGTGAATATTTTCTCCACAAGAGTAACGCAGAACAGCTACATGGTAGCCCATCCCCATAAAGGTAAGGGCCATAGGCTCTGCCTCCCGGTCAGAGGTTCTTCTATAACCGCCTCCGGGACACATTAAAATAAGAGGACGTTTTTTTCCCAGCGCCAGCTCCTCAGACTTGGACCACAAATAAGTATAAAGGGTCCCCTCCTGTTCTTCTCCCGGTATCTGTACCGGTAGTATCTGATGTTTCATTATTCATCCGCCTTTCATTCCCAAGTTATACCATAAACCGGTAAATGTTGTATATATTAATAAGGATCAGCGCTACCATAAGGCCTACAAACAGCTTATCTACCGTATCAGAATCTATCTTTTTGTTAATTGCCCGTCCTGCCATGCCGCCGCCAATGCCGGAGATTACCATGAGAATCAAAAGCATTACGTCAAACTCCGGAACCGTCCGGGTTATGAGAGTGTTGGCCAAACTGGTAATCTGAGAAAACAAAATAATATATAAGGAATTGGCCGCCGCCACCTTGGTACTCATGGAGAAGAAGTAAAACAATACCACCAGGTTAATGGGGCCTCCGCCAATACCCAAAAAAGACGACATAATACCCAGCACCAAACCAATAGCCAGGCACATTCCTGCGTTGGTCAGCTTATGGGTCTTAATTTTTGCCTTGTTAATGGTGTAAATCAAAGTTCCTACCGTAATCAGCATAAGGCAGGCCGCCTGAACTGCGCCTACCATATCCTTGTCTGCAAACATATTGGACAAATACTGAAACATCATTTTGCCCGCAACGCCGCCTACTGCTGCGCCCATCGCCAGAGGCGTTCCGGTCTTCATATCTATATTGGAATCCCCGGCCATCTTCGCCTTAAGCACAGAATAGCAGGACATCGACAACACCGTACATCCGGATAAAAAACTGATAGATGCCACACTGAGTACGCCAAAGGCATCCAGGGTAGGCTTAATAATAACGCCGCCGCCAATACCGCAGATAGCTCCGATAATCGATGCGCCAAAGCTTACCAGTACGAACAATATATACATCATAATCTCACCGCTCCTCTTCTGAAAATTCTCACTGTCTTTTATTGTAAATCAAGTAAAAGGATTATTCAAGGAAGTTTTAGTAAAACGTTTGGGGGGCCTCAGATCTGGTTTTTCTTTCGAAACTGGTTCGGCGACATCCCTTTGATTTTCCGGAAAGCATCCCCGAAATAATTGCCGTCGCTGTAGCCGCAGTTCAGGGCCACCTCTGTCACCGATTGTTTTCCGGATAAAAGCTGTTCTGCCGCCGCCTGGATCCTCACATGGGTCAGATACTCTTTAAAACCGAACCCGGTAAGACGGTGAAATTTTTTGGAAAAATACGCGGGGCTCATATGGGCCATCTGAGCCATACCTTTTAAAGTCAGCGGTTCCTGATAGTGACTGTACAGATAATTTGCCGCTTCCTGAATGGCTGCCTCCGTTTCGTTCAGGCTTTCCGGAATACCGGCTCTCTCCCCTGCTCTTCCTAATAATACAAGAAGTTCTAAAAGCTTCCCTGCTTTCATCATCCGGCTATAACTGTCCTGCCGCTTTTCTTCTTCCTCCATCTTTTGAAGAAGCTCCTCCACACAGGCATTATACTTAGGCGGGATGGTAATCTTAGAAGCATTCAGTACTTTTTCCACCCCTTCCTCCCCGCACATTGCCGTCATCATCCCAATAACCGGTTCAAAAAAACCGATTGCCACCCGTTCCGCCACCGGACTGGATTCGTAGGTGGTTCGATGGCTCTGTCCCGGCGGGACAAAAATAAAGTCTCCTGCCGTTACATAATAAATAGAATGGCCGATAAACATTCTGCATGTGCCGGAGATAAGGTAAAACAGCTCGTAATCCGGGTGGGAATGGGCGTTTTCCATAGAAAATCCCTGTTCCCTCTTTCTTCTGGTAATCTGAATTTCCGGCAGCCAGACCGGGAGGTCTGACACCAGCTTTTTTCCTTCCATCCCTTTCTCTCCTTTTTGTTTTCCTGGATCCATCTTACTCCTTTTAAGAGAAAAAGACAAGAAATCTGTAGTTTTTTGAAAATCGGACAGAAAATTTATGGCAGCCCTTGAAATTTTGTATTATGATCCCCTAAGTGTTAAATTTGTTTTGCAGAAAAGGAGCCTGTATATGGAATCTTCAGCAGCTTTATCTAAAAAGGATGAAAAATTTCGGGAGTTTTCTCTCAATGGAGCGCCCTGGAAGGTGGTCTTATATGTCAGCCTCCCTCTGGCCCTGTATCAAAGCCTGAATCAGCTTTTTAAAATCCTGGATTCTATGATGGCCGCCCATATCAGCTCTTCCGCCGTTTCCACTGTATCCTACCTGGCGCAACTTGATTTGACTCTTGCGGCTTTAGGAGGAGGCCTGGCCGTGGGAGCCGGGATGAAAATCAGCGAGGCATACGGCGCCGGAGATTTGGAACTGGTAAAAAAGCGGGTCAGCACCTTATATGCCCTGTGCGCCGCCGTCAGCACCCTTTTGCTGCTGGTTCTCCTTCCTTTTACCTCAGAATTTCTGCGGCTGGCCGGCACTCCGGAAGAATTTATGGCTGACGGTGTTTCTTATTTTCGTCTGGATCTCATTGGCATGGTAATCATGTTTTTCAATAATGTTTACATTTCCGTTGAGCGGGTCAGGGGCAATTCCAGGGGGATTTTGTACCTTAACGCAATGGTAATCGCAGTAAAGTTAATCCTGACCGCCATCTTTGTCTATGGCTTCCATATGGGAATTTCCATGATTGCCGCCGCCACCATTATTTCCCAGGCTTTGATGTTTGCTGCGGCAGTGTTTCGTATCTGCCAGCCTGGCAGTGCCTTTGGCTTTTCCTTTTCTGCTATTGCTTTTGACAAAAGGGTTGCTCTTCCGGTTCTGATCATATCCGGGCCGGTAATTGTGGAAAAAGCGGCTTTTTCTCTGGGAAAGGTGCTGGTTAACTCTATGAGTACCGTTTACGGAGCATTAACGGTAGGCGCACTGGGGATCTCCAACCACATCGGAGGCATCAGCACATCTCCTCATATTGGCTTTCAGGACGGCAGCTCTGCCATTATCAGCCAAAATCTTGGTGCCGGAAAACCCGTCCGCGCCCTTCACATATTCTTCTGTACTGCAGCAATAAATGCAGGGATCAGTGCTGTCACCATGATTTTCAATCTGGTTTTCCTTCCCCAGATTGCCTGGGCCTTTGCACAAAATGATCCGGCTTTTCAGCAGCTGATTATGAATATTTATCAATTTGAAGCCTGGGGTGCTGTTCCTCTGGGAATTAACTCTGCGGTTGTAGGCATGCTTTATGGCTTCGGCAGGACAAAATCGACTCTGTTTATTAATTTCTGCCGGGTATTCGCTTTCCGCATTCCGGTTCTTTGGTGCCTTCAGACCTTCACCTCTTTGGGAAGTACCAGCGTAGGAATCGTTATGGGAGTAAGCAATATCGGTGTGGGCCTTTTATCTGCTGTTATCGGCTTTTTTACCATCCGTCAGATATGCAGGGAATATCACATCTCATTTCCAAAAAACAGACTTTTCCGCCTTCGGCAGGCTGTATAAGTGACACATTTTGCCGGATACCTGGCAGCAAAAAAGGGAATGTCTCAAAACGAAGCCTGAGACAACCCCTTTTGTTATATTTCTGTCCTTTTACAGCATCTCTTTTCCACGGCAATAGGTCTGAACCACGTCGTAATTGTCCTCTAATACAACGATATCGGCATCATAGCCTGCTGCCAGACGGCCCTTTCTGTCATCCACCCGCAGAGCTCTGGCCGGATTGATTGTGCAGGAATTTAAAGCAGCGTCAAAAGGAACCATAGCCTGCTCCGCCAGGATCTTTAATCCCCTGTTCATATAAAGGGTGCTTCCGGCAATGGTCTCGGTTCCTTTTAATCTTGCCAGCCCGTCCTCTCCAATCTCAATGTCATGACCTCCAAGCTGGTAATTGCCTCCGGGCGGGCAATGTTTTGCCCGAAGAGAGTCGCTGATCATAATGGCATAATCCCGGCCTTTCGCAGTAAAATAGTTATTTAATGCGGCCAGATGAGAATGGCAGCCATCGCAGATAATCTCCCCGTAAATATCCCGCACCCGGAAAGCAGTCCCTACCAGGCCGGGCTTACGGTGATGATACGAAGTCATTCCGTTGTATACGTGGGTCATGGAGGTAGCTCCGTTGGCAATTCCCATTATGGCCTGCTCATAAGCAGCGGAGGAATGACCCATACTGACTACTACCCCATTCTGGTTGCAATACCGGGCCAGGGCAAAGTCCTCATCATGCTCAGTGGCCATGGTAATGTATTTGATCCAGCCTTTTGCCGCCTTCTGGTAATCTTTAAACTGCTCAACACTGGGCTTTGCAATCGCCTCCGGCGGCTGCGCCCCCTTATATTCCATATCCAGGTACGGGCCTTCGAAATGAATCCCTAAAATCTCGGCTCCTTCATAACCTTCCTCAATAACCTTTGCCACGTTGGCAACTGCGGCAGTAAGGACATCCGGCATCTGAGTAACTGTGGTGGGAAGGATAGCGGTAACCCCTTCCTCCGGGATCCGCTTCATCCAATCCCGAAGTCCTTCCGGTTCTGCATCATTGGTATCAAATCCATAAGCCCCATGGGTATGGATGTCAATAAATCCAGGAACTATCCGCTTATCCCCATAGTCAGCGTCCGCCGTCTTCTCCCCATATCCGTAAATCCGGGCAATCATCCCGTCTTCTACTTCTAGCTGAGCCGGAATGAATTGTCCGGCAACCCACACTCTGCTGCTTTGTATAATCATTGTAAACCCCTCTCTTTCGCATTTAATATGCTTCTAAGAATGAGTATAACCCGTTTTTCCGGGATTTACAACCCTGGCAGGCACAATAAATTCAGCTATGATGGCAACGGTCGCCGCAGCTTCCTCCATCATGATGGTGACAGCTCCCTTCCTCATGACCATGGCCGTGATGATTACACATGGTATCCGGATTGTAGTTTAAGTTGCCTGCTAAGAAGGAATTTACCTGAGCATCTGCATCTCCCCAGGCTCCGGGATACAGCTTAATCCCCGCCTCTGCCAAAGCATTTCTGGCGCCTCCGCCAATGCCGCCGCAAATCAGCACTTCTACCCCTCTCTCCTGTAAAAATCCAGCCAATGCACCGTGGCCAAATCCATCTGTTCCCACTACTTCTGAAGAAACTACCTTGCCTTCTTCTACCTGGTATACCTTAAACTGCTGAGTATGCCCAAAATGCTGAAAAATCTCTCCATCCTGATAGGTAACTGCAATTTTCATGTGAATATCTCCCTTCTGAGCCATTCTGTTGTTTAAATACCCTTGGGAATCTTCTGCGGCAGATGCCTCTACCACAAAATTCCCTCCGCCGATTTTGAGAACCGCTGCCTCCACAAGGAACCGGGCCAGTTTTTTTCTGGCGCTGGTGTAAAGGGCCTGAACCGTTGCCCGGGACGTGCCCATATGCTTAGCGCAGGATTCCTGATTGCACCCTGCATAATCAATAAGCCGGATGCACTCATATTCCTCCACTGTCATAAATATGATGACCTGCCCCTGGTCAGGTCTGCCTGAAGGAATAAACTCCTTACACTTTGGCAGACGGCAAACTCGTTTTTCCTTATTGGGTCTTGGCATAAGAACTCTCCTTTGTAATTGGCATATGTTTATTATATCCCATAATTATCATATGTCAATAACTATCTGAAATAAAGCGTCTTGATTTTCTATGGACGAAAAAACTGCCTTAGCCGGATCCCCAGCTAAGGCAGTACTCTTATTCGTTTTAATCAATTATGTAATTCTATTTTAGAAAGAACCGGGATCGATCATGCTTGCTCCCAGAGCTGTTACTTCGTCTTCTGCTACAGTATACTTGCCGTCGCTGCCCTTTACTACATTCAGGACATGCTCTTTGCTCTCGCCATAACCGATGGAATCTAAGTTCTCATTTAAGGCGTTATATAACATCTCAAAGGTCTTTTCCATGATTTCAGCATCTGTAGGAGTTTCACCGGAAGACATTGCCTCTGTAGCCCAAGCCATTAACTCCTCTTCAGTGCCAGCCATTGCGGTTTCCATAGCATCGCCGAACAGAAGGGGCTCAATGGTAACCGGAACAGTATAGCTGTCGCCATCCTTAGTTGCTTCGCCTACGGTATATTTGCACTTCTTCATTAATGCAGACATATACTCACGGTACTTTCCTACTAATTCATCAGACAGGCCCATGCCGGAAAACTGCTCCATAACCTCATCCAGCATTGCGGCGCTCTCTGCCTCAATTTCCTCTTTAGATGAATCAACCAGTTTTAAATAGTCGTCTGTAATCTCACCCTTTAACACTGCATCCAGCTCACCCTGGATATACCCTTTTGCATCAAATTTCTGGCCGCATCCTACAAGAAGCAGCGCCATAGCAGCAATAACAAGAACTGCCAGGCTTCTCAGCTTTTTCATAACATTTCCTCCTCGTTATTTAGAAATTCATATTTTCTTCGATTATATTGCTACATTTTAAAAAAGTCAAGTATTTGGCTGAAATATCAGTGCTAAATATTCGTTAATTTTTTTGTTTACCGTCTTTCGTTGGCACGCTCGGCATGAACGTTCTTTCCTTTTATTTTAACATTTTTCATGGAACGGATTACCATATCCGCATATTCATCCGGTACTTCCACAAAAGTGTAGCCATCATACATATCAATGCTTCCTACCGCCCGGCCCGGTATGCCGGACTCCCCTGCAACCGCGCCCAGAATATCCCCCGGCATTACCTTCTGGGACTTTCCGATATTAAGGAACAGACGGGCCATGGCCCTGTCTCCGCCAGAGATATATTCATAAACCTTTTCTGATGCCCGCATCTTCCGTCCTCTTCCCCGGCCGGAAATCTCTTCCCGGTTCCTTCTGCCCCTTCTGTCCCGGCTATTTCCATGGCTTTTGTATGTGTCCAGGTCATCCAGGGAACGGGCGGGCCGGCTGCTCTCTGCAATATCCTCGTTCTCATCTCCCATAATAATCCGAAGCAGAGCCGCTGCCAATTCCATGGCTGTATAATCTTCTTCTATCATCTTCATTTCAATTACGTCAATCATTTCGTTCAAATCCTGGTCTTCTATGGTATCCCTTACCTGATCCAGGATTTTATCTACTTTAATAGAAGTAATATCATTTAAAGAAGGAATGGCCTGAGGGATAATCCGTGTCTTACAGTAGCGCTGGATATCCCGCATTTTGTAGACCTCTCTTCCTACCACCAGGCTAAAAGCCTTCCCTTCTCTTCCTGCACGGCCAGTACGCCCGATGCGGTGAACATAGTATTCGTCATCCTGGGGAATGTCGTAGTTAAATACCGCCTCCACATCATCTACATCAATACCTCTGGCCGCCACATCCGTTGCCACCAGAATATCTGCCTTGCCGTTGCGGAAGCTGTTCATAACCCGGTCTCTCTGAATTTGTTTCAAATCCCCATGAAGGCCCTCGGCAAAATATCCCCGGCCCTGAAGGGCCTCTACAACCTCCTCCACTCCTTTTTTGGTATTACAGAATACCACAGACAGCTTGGGGGCATACAGATCCAAAAGACGGCTTAATACCTCTATTTTATTTTTTTGCTTTACTTCATAATAATACTGAGTTACTTTAGGTACGGTTAAGTCCTTTTTCACTACTTTCACCGTCATCGGGTCCTTCTGGAATTTGCGGGCAATTTCCTGAATTGCAGAAGGCATGGTGGCAGAAAACATCATGGTCTGGCGCTCCTGAGGCAGCTGTCCCAGGATTGTCTCCATGTCCTCCAAAAATCCCATATTCAGCATCTCATCTGCCTCATCTAAAACCACTGTATGAACCTCTTCCGTGCGAATGGTTTTTCTCCGCATATGATCCATAACACGGCCCGGAGTTCCGATAATGACCTGTGTGCCATCTTTTAAGGAGCGGATCTGTTTCACAATCTCCTGGCCTCCATAAACCGGAAGAACTTTGATGCCATGCATATATTTTGCCAAACGGCGAACTTCCTCCGCCACCTGAATTGCCAGTTCCCTGGTTGGGCACAGTACAATTGCCTGAAGCTTTTTTACCTTAGGGTCTACCCGCTCCAACAGCGGGATACCAAAAGCCGCTGTTTTTCCGGTTCCGGTCTGCGCCTGGCCAATAATATCCTTTCCCTCTAATGCCAGAGGAATTGCTTGCCCCTGAATAGGAGACGTCTCCTCAAAGCCCATATCCGCTACTGCCCGCAGGATTCTTTCGTCCAACTGCAAGTCTTCAAATTTTAATTTTTCCATATATTTTTAATAATCCTCTCTTTATTTCTCTTACACAACAAAACGAGAGGCGGCAGGCACGCTCAGGCCTTTCATCCTCTCGTTCATACAAGAATCAACTATAGCAGTATCCGGGGCGGCTGTCAAGGAAAAACTGAATGTGAAGAAATCTAAAGTCTCTCCATTCATTCCATAGACACTCCTGACATCTTGCGATATAATGAACATGCTGTCGACTCTTTCCAGCAGGAAGGGGGGTGTCTACATGGAGCTCTTAACTACTTTCATTCTTTCTGTCATGGCAAGTGTAGCTGGCTACTACATATGCAAATGGTTAGACAGGAAGCATAAAGACAGCTAACCTGAAATGGAAATCCCGTGTACTGGCTATACACGGGATTTCGCTTTGTGACTACATAATCTTAACTACTTTCTTAGCTGTAATTATTTTACATCAAATCCCGTGTAATGTCAACATCACACCTTAAACCGGTACCCTACTCCCCAAATAGTCTCAATATACTGGGGTTTTGCCGTATTAAATTCTACCTTTTCCCGAATTTTCTTAATATGCACTGTAACCGTGGCAATATCTCCGATAGACTCCATATCCCAAATCTTGCTGAACAGCTCTTCTTTGGTAAATACATGGTTGGGGTTCTCGGCTAAAAAAGTCAGAAGATCAAACTCCTTGGTGGTAAAGTTTTTCTCCTGGCCATTAACCCACACCCGCCGGGCCGTCTTATCAATCTTAAGTCCCCGGATCTCAATAATATCATTTACCGGAAAGCCGCTGGAAATCAGTCTCTCATAGCGGGCCAGATGCGCTTTCACCCGTGCTACCATCTCGCTGGGAGAAAACGGCTTGGTAATATAATCATCTGCTCCCAGGCCTAACCCCCGGATTTTGTCAATATCTTCTTTTTTAGCAGATACCATAATAACGGGAGTATTTTTCTTTTCCCGGAATCTTCTGCATATCTCAAATCCGTCTGTGCCGGGAAGCATCAGATCTAATATAACAAGCTCAAACTCTTCATTAAGCGCCCTGTTAAGGCCGTCAGTCCCATCATTTTCAATCTCCACCTCAAACCCGGACAGCTCCAGATAATCCTTTTCCAGCTCTGCGATGCTTTCCTCGTCTTCAATGATTAAAATTCTGCTCATTCCTGAATAACCTCCTGGTATTTTCTAAGGACGAAATGAATCTCTGTCCCCATTCCTTCTTTACTGGTAGCCCAAATGCGGCCATTGTGATCCTCAATTATCTTTTTTACAATGGAAAGTCCTATGCCGCTGCCTCCCTTTTGGGAATTGCGGGAGGAATCGGTGCGGTAGAACCGGTCAAATATATTGGGCAGATCCCGGGATGCAATGCCTTTGCCGTTGTCTTCAATTCCCACTTCTATAAAATCTCCCACATCCCTGACCCGAATATTAATGATTCCCTTTTTCTTATCCAAATATTTTACAGAATTGCTGATAATATTGTTGATCACCCGTCGAAGCTGTTCTGCATCGGCAATCACGCAGATATCATCCTCTACATAGTTAAAATATCCAAGTTCAATATTCTGTGCTTCCAGATCCAGGCCCACTTCTTCTGCACAATCTCTGAAATACCCGCTTACATTAATTTTCGAAAAAGTGTAGGGGATCTTGTTTGTATCGATTTTAGAGTAAAAGGTCAGTTCATCAATCAGCTTATCCATATCATTGGCCTTATTATATATGGTACGAATGTATCTGTCCAGCTTCTCCGGCGAGGAAGCCACTCCATCCATAATCCCCTCCACATAACCCTTGATAGCAGTAATCGGAGTCTTAAGATCATGGGAAATGTTGCTAATCAATTCCTTGCTTTCCTTATCATACTGAACTTTTTCCTCCGTGGATTCCTTCAGCCGGATCCGCATTTCCTCAAAGTCCTGGCATAGCTGGCCAATCTCATCCTCTTCCTCCACTTCCAGCGAAAAGTCCAGATTGCCGTCCCGAATCTTTTTGGTGGCTTCCTCCAGCTTACTTAAGGGCTGGACAACGGAACGATATATCCAAACTATCATAACCGTGCCTGCAATGACCAAAATCAGAATCCCTGCAATCAGCATCTCCTGAAGCATCATCTTAACCTCAGGCAGATACTCGTCTACTTGAGAAATCAGGAATATACTTCCCTCCTCCCCATCTCCAAAGGTAAAGTCCAGCTGCTTTACCAAATGCTGGCTCTCTCCATCCAGATAAAGGCCGCCTTCCACACTGCTCCGGCCGTTTCCATACTCTGGCAGATGGACTAAAATATCGTCATCAATGGAAAAATCATCGTCTCCTGTAAAAAAAATCCGGTTTCCTTTCCTTACGATTAAATATGCATAATACTTCTCTAATTCTTCATTTAGCTGTACCAGGTAATCTGTATTCTCAAACTGTCCCGGCGCTGTTTTGGCCGTCTCTTTTATCTGTTCCTCAAATCTTTTGGTCAGCCGGTTAAAAGCCTGAACCGAATTCCCGGAAAATAAGTCGATCTGCTCTGTCAGGCCGTATTCCTTATTAAAAGCTCTGGTCTGATAGCTGGACAATCCTACCACTACCATATATATAAGAAAAATCGGCATCAGCGTAATCGTTACAAAAGCCACTACCAATCGGGTTTTTAATTTCATTGGTTTATAACATCCTTTCTGCCGCAAAGGTCTCCTGTCAGCGCTTTTCTCTAAAAAGCTGCTTTATAATAGTATAACATAGTTCATAGGGTTTGTTTCTAAAAGTATTCTAAATTTCTATTAATTTTCCCGGCAGCGGTACATTGACAATTCTGTCGTTTTCTGATATTCTAAGAGCGATTATGCGTAAAAATTAGGAGGTAGATCATGAATCTTGCAAGTTTAGAGAAAACTTGCCGCGCTGTGCGCCGGGATATTATCAACCTGACCGCCGACGCAGCTTCCGGACATCCGGGCGGCTCCCTATCTGCAGTTGAGATACTTACTGTTTTATATTTTGATCAGATGAATATTGATCCTGAGAATCCTGCAAAAGAGGATCGGGATCGTTTCGTGTTATCCAAAGGCCACGCTGCCCCGGCATTATACGGGGTTCTGGCAGAACGGGGATATTTTGACAAAAGCCAGTTCAAAAGCTTCCGTAAAATCAACGGTATGCTTCAGGGCCATCCGGACTGCAAGCGCTGTCCCGGTGTAGAGGCTTCCACCGGCTCCCTGGGTCAGGGTGTTTCTATTGCCGTAGGTATGGCATTGGGATCTAAGCTGCAGGACAAGGGCGCTAAGATCTACACTCTTTTAGGGGACGGAGAGCTTCAGGAAGGACAGGTCTGGGAAGCCGCCATGGCAGCCGCCCACTACAAGCTGGACAACTTAACTGTTATTATTGATCATAATGGCCTGCAGATCGACGGCTCCAATGACCAGGTTATGAGCCTGGGTAATATTTCTGATAAGTTCAAAGCATTTGGCTTTGAGGTGATTGAAGTAGACGGCAATGATATGCAGGCTGTCAGTGATGCATTCCATGTCCCGGTTTCCGGAAAGCCCAAATGCGTCCTGGCACATACCGTCAAAGGAAAAGGCGTTTCCTACATGGAGAATCAGGCTGGCTGGCACGGCAAAGGCCCCAATGAGGAAGAGCGTCAGGCAGCACTGAAAGAATTGGAGGATTAAGGATGAGTGAGAAAAAAGCCATTCGGGTTGCTTATGGCGAGGCCCTGGCAGAATTAGGTGCAGTCAATGACAAAATCGTGGCTCTGGATGCGGATCTTTCCCACTCCACCATGACCCATAAATTTGCAGACAAGTTTCCGAAGCGTTTCTTCAATGCCGGTATCGCTGAGGCCAACATGGTGGATATGGCCGCCGGTTTGGCTTCCATGGGATACATTCCTTTTGTAAGCACCTTTGCTATTTTCGGAACCGGCCGGGCCTATGAGCAGGTTCGCAATGGCTGCGCCTACTCTGGTTTTAATGTTAAGTTTGCATTCTCCCATGCAGGTATTACTCTGGGAGAGGACGGCGGCAGCCATCAGTCTATTGAGGATATTTCCCTGATGCGGGTAATCCCCGGTATGACTATTGTGGTTCCCTGCGATGCCAATGAAACCAAACGGGCCGTAAAGGCTTTAGCTGATATGACAGGCCCTGCATATTTGCGTATGGCCAGATTGCCATCCATTGTTTTTGACGAGGAAATGCCTTTTCAATTAGGAAAGGCCAACGTGCTCCGTCAGGGAAGCGACGCTGTTATTTTTGCCTGCGGCATTATGGTACATGAGGCCCTGGAGGCGGCTAAAACTTTAAAAGAACAGGGAATGAGCGTGGAAGTTGTCAATGTCCATACCATTAAGCCCATTGACCGTGAGACTATTTTGGCCAGCGCTAAGAAATGCGGTAAGGTAGTTACCGTTGAAGAACATTCCATTATCGGCGGACTAGGGGACGCAGTGGCAGATGTGCTCATTGGCAATGGGGATTTTAAGTTTAAGAAAATCGGTGTTAACGACCGGTTTGGCCAGTCCGGCACTCCGGCTGCCCTTTTAGAAGAATATGGATTGACTGCAAAGCATATTGCAGAAGCAGTAAAGAATTTATAAGGACAAAGCCCGTACCGCGGAGCCGGAAAGCTCTGGGGTACGGGCTTCATTCCTATAAGGGAGCCGGCAAAATGCGCCGGAAACGTATTTTGTCGGATTCTATCTCTTTGGGGGTTCCAGGTCTCTCAGATAAAGGGTCCCGTTTAGATGATTCGGATCCAGATCCAGCGCTTTTTTAAAGGCTTCCCTGGCGCTTTCTTTTTCTCCGGTTCCCATTCGTCCCATGCCAATTAAGAACCAGCAATGGGCCTGATTTCTTTTTGTCAAATCCCGGTCAAAAATCGACAGCTCCGGCAGGGATACGGCAAAGTATTCGATCTTTACTTCATCTGATAAATGCTGCTCACCGTAGTCAATCAACCGGTAAAAGCTTGCATTGGCCTTTCCATATTCCCCCAGCTTTTTCCAGGCCAGCCCCTGATACAGGATCATATCCGCAGGCTGATCATTGTAGTACATCATACCGGCGGGCTGCTGGTCTCCTAAAGTCGCTTTTTGATATTCCAGTCTGGCTGCTTCCTGATTGCCCAGCTTTTCCTCTGTAAAGCCTAAGTAGTAATGAAGATGATTATCCTTTGCGCCTTCCAGTTTTCCTTCTCCCAGATTTTCCGGATAGCTTAAGGCTTTTAATAAAAGCTCTTTTGCCTGCTGGTAATTGCCTCTTCCTATCTCCTCTTTTGCCAGCTCCAAAAGGCATGCCACATACTGCCCGGTAGCCTTTCCTTCGCCGCCCTCCCACGGGTGGAACCGGCGGTTCATTAACAGCTGGTATGCTTCTTCATGCTTTCCGGTGAGATTCTTAAGCGTTACATATTCGATCACCAGATCGTCTCTTTCCCGAAAGACTTCCGGATAGCTTTCATAAAATCCTAGCCGTTTCTCATGGGAAATCCCAATTTTTTTGTATAGCTGATCCAGCTCCAGGAAAATTCTAGAGTCCTTTTTATTTAAGGAAAAGGCTTTCTCCATAAGTTCTCTGGCTTTTTCCGGATCTTTCTTCTTGTTGTAAGCGCCAAGCGCCAGATTTCGGAACACAGTGGGGAAGGTGTCATCCATCTGCCGGGACTGTTCCCACAGTTCTATGGCCAGATCATACTGCTTTTTATCGTAGTAGAGATTGCCCAGATAATAGGGCGCCTTTGCATCACGGACATTTCTGTCCATCGCCTCCTTTAATACCTCAATGTCCTCCAGCTTATTGGGGAAGCACCAGTCCGGCGCTGTCTGTGCGGCTCTTTTCAGGCAGGCATGGGCCATTTGTTCTCCGTCCGGACAGCCGCTTTTCAGCCACCCATAACCTTCATAGTAAGCCAGCAGCGGACTTTTCCCATGGCACTCTCTTAAAAGCCCGGCCGCTTCCTGATAGCAGCCCCATTCCATATAATCCCTGGCTGTCATCAGATAAGTGTCGCTGTTATCCCGCATCAGTACAGACGTCTCATTCCAGCCGCCCTCTTCTTTTCCAAATATCCGGCAGCGCTCCCATCTTGACACATAGTCAAAGGGATCTACGGACAGATTCTCTTCTATATACTCCAGAGCTTTTTCTGTCTGTCCAAGCTTTCCAGCCAGGACTGCCCTCAGGCCTCTTCCCTTAATATTGTGGGAATTGCGGATTAAGGAGCGTTCTATCAGCTCCAGTCCTTTTCCATACTCTCCTTTCCGGCAGCTAATGGCTGCCAGGTAATAGTATGCAAGCTCCTGCTGCTCCCTGCACCATGCCGCTTTATAGAACGCGTCATAAGCCCCATCGTAGTCCTTCTGGTAAAATAATGCCAGCCCCAGGTTATAATAAGCTTCGCTGTTATAGGGATTAGGGTTCTTCCAGGTAAGGCGGCGGATGGCCGCCCTGAAATGTTTTTCCCCTTCTTTAAACTGTCCCCGGCGCATAAGCAGGCATCCATAGGCATTATGGATCCGGCTGTCTCCCGGATCCCGTTTCAGCCCTTCCAGATAATAGGGATCCGGATCATAGGTTGCATGGCGGTACTGTTCAATATGGAGTCCCGTAAGGTATAGTTCCTCATTGGTCAAAATTTTTTCCGGGTCAAGAGCCGCCTTTGCCGGTTCCGGAAGCTTTTCCATGGTTTTCTCCAAAGGAGTATAGGTCAGAAGTACATGCCCCCGGCTGTCCTCCACTACCATAGTCACATCTGGTTCCCTCTCATAATCAACCGGAATTTTCGTTTGGTAGACCTTTGTGGGAGATAAGTCTGTTTTGCATCTAAAGATTTTCTCTCCTTTTAAGTAGAGGGAGACACTGGCATCCTTCTGCTCAGAAGATGCATAGACAATCATTTCTGCTGTTTTGTCTTTTAATACCAGGTTTAAAACCGCTTCCTGAGAGGCATTTTTCACCTCTCCCACCGCCTTATAGGGCATAAAATACTGGGTAAATACCTTCTCCTCATAAGGCTTCAGCCAGGTAAAATCCGGCTGATTATCCGTAAACACGCCGGTCATCAGCTCAATATAAGGTCCATCCTCATCTGTCAGATTCCGGTCCCAGGCCTTTCCAAAATCTCCGCATCCCCAGGTCCACTGTTTCTTTCCGGGAGAAATGTGGTGATCCGCCACATGGAGAATACCGGCCTGAACGCCGTAATCATAACCGCCCACAAAATCAAACTCAGACTTTTCTGCCATGTAGGAAGTGGGCACAGGAATATTTTTATACCTGGAAATGTCAACGCCTTGGCTGTAATCCTTCTTATAGTATACCCCTGTGGCAATGGGGAAGCGGGAAACGTCCCGTTTTCCATGATCCATCACGGCATGAACATCCGGCGGGAAAATCGACTGGGTATTTTCATTGACCGCCACCGCCGGATTTGCCCACCATAAAAAGGTCTGGGGCAGGGGCGTCCGGTTATAAAGCTGTCCCCGGATCTCGATATAAGCTTTATCCGGATAGAGGGTAAATCCGGCGATCCCCTTGGTTCCATACATCTGATCCACATCATGGACAAATACGGTTTTACTGCCGTCCGGATTTTCCCGGATTATGTGATCTACCGGCATAAACGTAGTGGGCCTGTGATGCTGGGGCCAGTTAAATTCGATTCCGCCGGAGATCCACGGCCCCAAAAGGCCTACCAGCGCCGGTTTGATTACATGATTGTAATATACAAAATCATATCCGTTGGTTTTATCGTATGCACGCTGGATACGGCCCCCCAGCTCCGGAAGAATCATCACCTTAATATACTCATTCTCCAGGAATACCGCCCGGTATGTCTTATCCTCTTTTTCATCAAAAATCTTCTCAATAATCGGGTAAGGATATACCTTTCCTGAGCTTCCCTGGTACACCCGCTTCTCCAGGAAAACCGGATTTTTATCCGGTTCCCCAACCCCATAAGTGGGAATCACTACCTCTTCTTCCCAAGCTTTTACTTCCATGAGAGCCATTATTTTACCTCCCCAAATTCCAAACCAAAAATTTCTGCCACTGCTTTTATTTGATTGCTGCGTTTTCCTGTCATCGCCACCACATGGTGAGAGCAGATCTGCTCCATCAACTTATATCCGTCAGGCACCCGGATCAGGCCTCCGTTGCGGCAGTCAGACCCCGGATACTGAACATACTCTTCCAAAACCGCTTTTTCTACAAATATCCCTTTAAAATCGGAATGAAGCTTACACAGGGTAATATCTCCCTTTTCCACCTCCGCGTCAATGACAATGGAATTTTCTCCTACAATGTTCCAGGAATGCCACCCCAACACAGGAGGCCTTAATGTCCACTTTGTACACATTTTCTGAGCCACGCAGCCCAGATATCCACAATGAACCAGCAAAGCATGGTCATCCGGATCCTCCACATCCGGGAATTCCTGAATTTTCTCATGGGACAGAGCCGGCATACCCGAAAGGAAGGGATAAATATTAGTAGTAAAAATAGCAGAATCCACAGTACTTCCCAGAAGATATTCCGTCATAAGAGAAGAAGTGTCGCTTTCACATACCCACATAATTCCTCTGTCCTGATACAAAAGACTCCAGGCCAGACAGGGAGTTGTATCGCTGTAAAATCCTTCATTGAGGCAGTTAGTTCCGCATCCAACTACGTCTCCTTCCTCGTCTACCTCGTCCCGAATCGCCATAAACATCTTGATCGCCGCCAGAACCGGCCGTTCATAGGGAACCTCTTCATGGAAATCCCATCGTTTCATCTCCGCCCTTGCGGCCTCATCAGCGATTGCCTTTGCCCTTTCCCCTAAGGCCTTGTAGGACTTATGTATAATGGTAATCCCGAACCGCTCTTTCATATCCCGGATACATTCATCATTCCACCAGTAAAAAATCTTAAACTGTTCCGGAATCAGCCCTTCCCCTTTGGAATCATGGAATACCAGGAATTTCTGATGGTTCATTTCCCTCTTTAAAGCCAGGGCCTTAAAAATCGTTCTGGCCAAATCTGCGCTGTGGGGATTAAATACGGAAAGTCCCTTCTGCTTCATATAAGCCACAGCTTCCCAGTCAAACATCAGGGATACCCCCACAGCAGTGGTCAGCACCAGAACCGGAGCCTGTATGGTTTCCATAAGCCTGTCTATTTCCGTATAAACATTGGTCCACAGAACCGGGAAAAGGACAGCATCTGCTTCTTCACCTATCTTTTCTCCGGCTTCCCGGGCCGGTAAAAATTCTGCTTCTTTCTCGTAAATTTCTTTTAATGCTCCTAAAATCCGTTGAAATTCCTTCTTATCCCCATCTTTAAAATATAAAGGAACGATTCTCGCTTTTGTCTTTAACATAACTGTCCTCCTTAAGGCTTAACCCGGCAATATTCTACCTTTTCCCCGCCTGCCGAATGCACCAGAAAATATTCGAATCCATTGTCCCAAAACTCCGGAACCTGTACCACGCCCTCAATAATATCCATTCCGCACCGTCTGGCCTCCTGAAGCTCCTTTTCTACATTCTCCACTTCATAGGCAATGTGATCGATCCGGCCTCCATTTTCTTCGATTTCTTTTGCTTCCTGGCTGCTGGCAGGCCGCTGAATCAGTTCACACATCACCTTTGCCGTTTCTGACCAGACAAAGATCACCCTGCTCCCGGATGCCATAAACTCTGCTTTTTTCATAAACCCGGATTTTTCCACATACCATTCTGCCGCTTTTTCTACATCCGGCACTAAAATTCCAATATGCTGCAGTCCTTTTACCTGTACCATAATAAGCTCTCCTTTTCTCCTAACCTTTTACTGCCCCGGCTACTGCTCCTCCCTCAATCTTTTCCTGGAACAGCAGATAGATAATCAGTATGGGCACAATGGACATTACAATAGATGCAAACATGGGCCCGTAACTGGTAAACCGCTCTCCCTGAAGCCCCAAAAGGCGGACAGAGATGGTCTTCATTGCCTTTGTGCTCAGCAATGTATTGGCAAACACCAGCTCATTATAAACCGCCAGAAATGCCATAATAGCCCCGGTAAAAATCCCCGGCTTTGCAATAGGGAAGATAATTCGAAATACAATTCCAAATGTGCTGCAGCCGTCCATTACCGCCGCCTCGTCTAACTCCTTACTGATACCGGATATAAAGCCGGTAATCAAATAGAAGCTCATGGGAAAGTTGATTCCCGCATAAAGAAAAATCATAGGAAGGTATTTATCTCTTAAATGAAAAGTGGTAAACATGGTAACAATGGGAATCAGCATTGCATAAGGCGGAATCATCAGTCCCAGCAGATAATAAAGCTTTAAAAAGCCGGAGCACTTTAAAAGCCGTCTTGCCACCACATAAGCCGCCATGGTGACAAATACCACTACAATCACACAAGCGCCAAAGGAAAAGAGGAACGAGTTCAGCACTGCCTGGAGAATCTGTACATCAAATACTGCCGAAATGTAATTGCTCCATTCCATACCGGATGGCAGCGCGAACATGGTATTCCATATCTCATTATTATTTTTAAAAGAAGAAATTACTGTAAAATAGATAGGGTAAATAAAAACCAAACTGAATATTGCCGCCAAAGCCCAGTAGAGGACTTTTCCGACAGTCCATTTTTTCATTGTATCTCCTTTCCTTCCTAATCCTCTTTGTTAGATTTTGCAAATAATCCTGTTAAAAGCACGCTGGCCAGGAAAGACGCCACGATAAGGAACGACCCCATAGCATTGGAATATCCATAGTTGTTGTAGGTAAATGCGTTTTTATAAAGTAGGGTTCCGAATACTTCCGAGGCGCTTCCCGGCCCGCCCCCGGTGGTAACGTATACCATCTCGAAGGTGGTAATGGATCCGATAATGCAGTTTAATGTAAATATCTGGAAACTATTCTTTAGCATGGGGAAGGTAATGTACCGCATCTTCTGCCATGGTGTAGCCCCGTCCATAATCGCCGCCTCATAAATATCCCCGGGAATCCCTGCGATACCGGATGAGAATATCAGCATGTTAAATCCTGCATAGGTCCATGCGTTGATTACGGTAATGGCATAGATTGCATACGTTTTGCTGCCCAAAAGGTTAACGTTAACCCCCTTAAAGCCTGCTGCCTCCAATAAGGTGGCCACCGGTCCTCCCTCCGGATACAGGAGGAAATACCACATCAGCGCAATTGCCGTCCTGCTGATAACCTGAGGCATAAAATAACTGGTCTTTAAAAATCGTTTTCCTTTTCCCTCCGATTGAATCACGGTAGCCAAAAATAAGGATACCGGTAAAATCAGAATAAAGCCGGACAGGATAAATATCCCAACATTGGTCAGCGCTGTGATAAACTTGGCATCCTGAAATAAAGCGGCATAATTTTTCAGCCCCACATATTGAAGCGGTGAATTGGGAATCCCGTTCCATTTATAAAAGGAAAGCCGAAATACCGAAACCATAGGATACATAAAAATAAATGAATACAGCAGAAATGCCGGGAGACTGAGCGCTATGCTTTCTATTTTCCGCCTTTTACTTGAAACACCCATTTTCTTCACACTTCCTTACTTTAAAAGTCCGCCGCCGATTGGGCGGCATAAATTCAGGTATGCCCCATGCGCCCGCCAGACTTTCATGTGCGGCAGTGCGTCCGCTGCCGGGCGCATGCAGGTTTACTGTGCCGCCTGGTAAGCGTCTACTGCTTCCTGAATCCGATCTGCAATATCCTGCGCTTTATCATCGGCAAAAATTGTGGTTACTTCCGTGCGGACCGTATCCATCAGGGAAGTCATGGGGGAGAACTGTTCAATTTCCCCTATCATATTGGCAGCATTGTTGTAGTACTCATTAAATTGTGTGGTCAGGGGATCCGCCTCAATTACCTGGTCAAACTTCACCGGGAAAGTGCCGCCGCCTCCCTGAACTTCATACAGACCCTGCCAATATTCCTGTGAGGTAAAGAATTTCAGTACACGGACAGACGCCTCATAATTGTCATCCCCCGGCTTTGCAGTCATGGACATAAAATCATCGGGACCGCCCATCCATTGGTCTTTAAATTCCGGCTTTGACGCAAAATACGGGAATCCCTTGCAGACGATATCCGCCACATTGTCAAACTCATTGATGGTAGCAATGTTCCAGGAACCGGAAAAGATAATGGCCGCTTCACCACTCTCTAATTTTGCCAGCTCTCCGTTGGCGTCATAAGCCAGGTTGTTGGTTCCGAATAAGCCGCTTTCATACCATTTCTGCATCATTTCAATTAATGCTACCGTCTCCGGCCCATTCCATGCCGTCTCGCCGTTTATCAAGTTGTTCTTTAAATCATCCCCATAATACTTCATGGAAAGAGCTGTTAAAAAGTGGCCTGCCCGGTAATTGTCCTTGGCCCCAAATGCCATAGGCACATATCCCTTTTCAATCAGCACCGGCGCTGCCGCTTCAATATCTTCCCAGGTCTCCGGAAGCTCAAGTCCAACTTCATCGAAAATCGCTTTGTTATAAAAACAGCATACCCCATAAGGCGCGTTAGGCAGTCCGTAGATCCCCTCTACCCCGTAGTCACTGTAATCTACAGGGGCAAACAAAGCGTCAATATAGCGCTCTGTCCAGGCCGGATCCTCTTCAATAATATCTGACACATCTGTAATAACGCCGTTTTTTACGTAATCCAAATTAGCCGCATAGCCCAGGAAATTAAATACTTCAATGGGATCTCCTGCCGCAACAGCCGTCTTAAACAGGGTGTCATGGGATTCCTCATCCGATATGGAAACATCCTCTAATAAAATATCTGGATTTTCTTCCTGGAATTTTGCTACCATATCCATAAAATATTTTTCTCTGACACTGTCCGGATTGCTGAAGCGTGTCAGGATCCGTACCTTTACCGCGTCCTTATTAGCTGCGCCGCTTTCCTGAACTGCCCCGGAGCTTTCCTCCGGCTGACTGGCGGCTTTTGATCCACATCCTGTTAATAAGGATCCCAGAATTGCCACTGCTGTCAATGTTCTTACAAATCCCTTTTTCATATCCATTCTCCTTTATGCAAGTTGTACGTTTTCTGTGTGATTTGCCATGGCTCTTTGTAGTAATTTAATAATACATAAAAGCTGTCTTAATCTCCATGAAAAAATTTTTCCCATTTTCGAAAAATTTTAAGCTTTTGCAAGGTAACGCAGAAGATACCAGCAGAAAGCGGCGTAAACCGCGGCAGACTGCTTTGTGTAAATCGGAGTGTATAAAATCTTTGCGAAAAACTTGTAGTCAAAAATCTTTATGTAGTATATAATGGAAAGTAAAAATGGGTATCCTATTTGAGATATAAAAATTTTGTGAAATAATATGTTGACCTTATTGTGCACACAAAAAGAGGAATTGATTTGAATAATATAAATACGATAAAACGAATCGAAAAAATATTTCCTGATTATTTTCAGAGATTTAAGTTGCCAGATGGGGCAAGGGAGGAACTAATAAAGGTATATAGGGCATGTAGAAGTGGGCAATGTGATAAAGAGTCTTTTTTGCCTTCTTTTGAAGAAAATGGTTGTGTAATCAATCCTTTGGCTGATTCGGCGGATCCCGGACAATATTCTTTATCAACATTCGAGAAACCTAAAGATGTGAAAAGATTTGCAGGTGTTGTATCTGATATGAAGATTCCTTACCAAATTGCAGTTGGAGAAACTAATCCAAGGCATGGATTAGTTCAACGGACAAAGGAACGATCAAAAAAAAGAACATCACATGTTGATTGGTGGCTTTATAAAGATGCATCACCACATGAGGAGTTTGAAATAATAGTTAATTTTGAAGAATTCTTTCAAAATTATATGAAAGAAAGAGATGAAAAGAAATGAAAAAATTTGTTAAATTGGATAATTATGGGCAGCTTTATATTGATAAAGTTCTTTTTGAGTCGTATTTTCCAATTATTTTTACTTGTCTAAATGATAATTCGGAAATTTTCATAAGTGTATGTTGCCAAAGTAACGAAAAAGGATGCAAATGGTTGCTAGGAAAAACTAACGGAGAAAGCATTGTACGAATGCTTCAAGATGAGATTACAATTCGGCAATTATTATTAGAACATTCATCAGCAAAAATTTCTGTTAATTTTGTGGGAAACAACTATATGGTAGCTTATAATAATTCAGACTGGGATGTGGATAGTCCATATTTACCTAAAATAGATTCATATATGTATGCAGAGGATGGGGAATTTAAGGATGAAATTGATTATTTCTTGTCACTGAATCATGGCATACGCTATAATGCTGAATATTATAAATCAGTTGCAGAAGCGTTAGGAACGATAAGCAAAGGAATTGAGCCAGTAGCAGAAGCCTTCTCTGAATTGACATCAGCTATCGAAACTATTACAATCCGAAGCGAGGTTGTTAATACATTGAAAGTATTTGGAAAGTTGTATTCAAATCTTGTGGGGAATTCAGAAAAATATATAAATCGAGAAGAATATGAATCAGTGTATGATAAAGCTTTCGATGTAGTGTCAGAAAACTTAAGCTTGAAAGTAGAAGTGGAAGATAATAATAATTTTTATGTAGATGCAGCATAAAGGAGAAAAGATGAGTGATTTTAATAGCGTATTGAAATTACAAAAAATGGTGTTTGATAAAATCCAATTTGAAAGAATTGGATTTAAAAATACCAAAGAATTGGAATTTGGATTACAAGTACAAATAGGAGCAGGTGAAAATAACATATATAAAGTAACCCTTGTTTTGAATGGAACAAAACAAGACGAGTATAATATTGTTATTAGTTTATCTGGTTTCTTTGAGGTTGAGTCGCAAGAAAAATCGGATAATAAGATGGTTCAAGATTTAATTAATAAGAATGCCGTGGCAATTTTAATGCCTTATCTTAGAAGTGAACTCACTTTGTTAACGGCACAGCCAGATACAGACAGCGTTGTGCTGCCACCATTTAATATTAATAAAATGTTTGAAAGTTAAAAATAAAGGAGAGTGGAAAATCTGACTTTTCCACTCTCTGCGGTAGTGTAAAATAGTTTGTGTCTATGGAAAAAAATACCTCTTTTTTGGTAAGAA
>CAJTOL010000015.1 GCA_910577645.1 uncultured Lachnospiraceae bacterium | reverse complement strand
TTCTTTTTGAATCTCTCTCGAAATCCTTTTTGCATTACGAGGCAATTATACTTCTAATAGGGGAAATTATCGAAAGTTGAAGGAATAAATGGCTTTATATGGAGGTAGTAAAAGTTTTCAGAAAAATATTTTTAAAACTAAAATTATGTGATATACTGATAAAAAACGAAGGTGATAAAGAGAATGTCTAATAAAACAGTTTCAAAAAGCAGTAAGAGCTTACCTGCAATAGAGAAAAAGATAAAATTCCCGGAAGGTGTGACTAACTGTTATATATATGTAATACTATGCTTGCTGCCGCTGGTTGTATATCATTATTATGCGGATATTGTTAATGTGAAATACTACTTTTATGTCGGATGCTCCATTATACTGTTTGTTTTGCTTTTCGCTTATGGTATCGGTATTGTAAGTAAAAAAGAAAAGCTTAACTTCGGAGCTGGTTCCAAAATATGGACAAATATTTCCGCTCCAGAAAAGCTGCTAATCGGCTTTTTGCTGGTAACTGCTGTTTCCACATTTCAGTCAGACTATTTTTTTGAATCCTTTTGGGGGAATGAAGGAAGGCTGACCGGATTATTTTTGACGTTAATTTATGGGATAAGCTTTTTAATCATCAGCAGATTTGGAAGGTTAAGAGAGAGACTGCTGGATGCCTTCCTTTTTACCGGAAACTTAGTGTGCTTGTTTGGGATTACAGACTATTTCAAAATGGATATACTTGGATTTAAAGAGAATATTGTCCCGGAACAGTTTTGGATGTTTACCTCAACTATTGGCAATGTTAATATTTATACTGTACTGGCGGCAATGTTTGCCGCCATATCCATGATACTGTTCATAGCAGAAAAGAATTGGAAGAAAAGAGCTTATTATTATATTACCCTTAGTATTTCCTTAATGGCGCTATTGACAGGACAGAGTGATAATGCTTATGTTTCCATGTTGGCACTGTTGGGACTGTCTCCTATTTACTTATTCCGTTATAGATGGGGAGTGCGGGGATACGGGATAGTTCTTGCAACCTTTTTATCCCTTATTTTATGCACACATTACCTTACCTTGGCAGTTCCAGAATCCTTTGGCTTAAGTGGAATAATAGGACCTGTTGCAAAGATGAAGATTCTTCCAGCGGCAGTAGTTGGAGTTTGGCTTCTATTGGTATTGGCTTTTTGGATGGATCGAAATAACCACAAAGAAACAGTATCTGTATGGTGGAGACGCGGGTGGATATGCCTGATTGGATTGGTCTGTCTGGTTGGAGTATATGTGCTTTATGACTGTAATGTAACAGGAAATGTGGAGCGATACAGTGCGATACAAAACTATGTACTTTTTAACGATAAATGGGGAACAAACAGGGGATATATATGGAGAATTGCCATGGAAAGCTACCAGGAATACCCGTGGTATCGCAAACTGGTAGGATTTGGTCCGGATACCTTTGGACTGATTACTTATCATAAGTATCGACCGGAAATGCTCCAGTTTTCCGGCGAAATCTATGACAGTCCGCATAATGAGTATATTCAATATTTGGTTACAGCAGGAGCGGCAGGGCTTTTTCTTTACCTGTCTATGATAGTGCTGTCAATTAAAAGAATCTGGATGAAACAGAAAGAAAACCCGCTTACTATGGCGGTTCTGTTTGCACTGATTTGTTATTGGGCCCAAGCTGCTGTAAATATTAACATTCCTATTACAGCTGCTATTATGTGGACATTATGGGGCGTGTCAATGGCCGCCTGCCGAGATGAATAGAGAAGGATATAGCCACGAAACGGAAAAGATACCATTTCGTGGCTTTTTTCATAATTTCTTAAAAAATTACTAAAATTTTCAGTGCTCGAAAGAATGTACTTGTCCCACCTTTTGTGATATACTACAATAGAATTTATGCAAGGTATAAACTGAAAGAGTTGAAGAAAAGATGAAAAAATATGAAAAGTACAAGCGGATAATCAAAATGCTTTTTTGTGTTGTTCAGCTTTTGCTGTTGGTATCTATATACAGCTTTTTATGGATAGGGTATTATAACAAAGTTACTCTGTATCCTTTTTTTCGCAGAGGAAACTGGTTGATGATTTTTATTTACACCATTTTGCTGGCATTTTTTATGCAGCTTTATGGAGGATTTAAGGTAGGATACTTAAAGAAAGGGAATCTGATTTATTCTCAGATTTTGGCAGTATTTTTTACAAATGCAATTACATATCTCCAGATTGCAGCTTTAAATAAGGCATTTATGTCTCCGCTGCCATTACTAGGTCTGTTAATTGCAGAAGCGCTGTTGATAACAGTCTGGACAACCGCTTTCCAGTGGATTTATAGTGGAATATTCCCGCCTCGAAAAATGCTTTTAATTACCGGAGACCGTTCCGATTATCATTTAATGGATAAAATTAATGCCAGGGAAGACAAGTATGTAATTGAAAAGACGGTAAACTATAGAAGAGGCATAGAACGACTAATTCCGGAAATTCAAAAATATGATGGAGTAATTATTGGAGATATGCCTTCCCATGAGAGGAATCTGATCTTAAAATACTGTTTCCAAAATTCCATCCGTTCTTACAGTGTGCCGAAGATATCAGATATTTTATTAAAGTCTTCCCACGAATTAAAACTTTTTGATTCTCCATTGCTGCTGTCCAGGAATATGGGCTTGTCAGTTGAGCAGCTTTTTGTAAAAAGACTTATTGATATTGTAGGCTCTTTTATAGGAATTGTAGTCTCTCTGCCGTTTTTTATCATTATCGCAATATGTATAAAGCTTACGGACAGAGGGCCAGTATTTTACACCCAAACCAGACTTACTAAGGACGGAGAGCCATTTAAGATTTACAAATTCCGGACAATGGTGCAGAATGCAGAAAAGGATGGAATTCCACGTTTGGCAGCAAATGGAGATCCCAGAATTCTTCCAATAGGACGCCTTCTAAGAAGAACTCGATTAGACGAGCTGCCTCAGATTTATAATATTTTTAAAGGGGAGATGTCCTTAGTAGGCCCCCGGCCAGAGCGTCCGGAGCTGGTGGAGGAGTTTACCGCAGAGATTCCGGAGTTTCCCTGCAGAATGAAAGTAAAAGCCGGACTTACCGGATATGCCCAGGTTTATGGAAAATACAACACGACACCCTATGATAAACTAAAATTGGATTTAACTTATATCCGAAATTATTCGGTATTTTTAGATTTGAAATTGATTTTTATGACGCCTAAAATACTATTTTTAAAAGAAAGTACAGAAGGAGTACAGTCGTGAAAAAAGCACTGCTGGTGACCACCGTCAGCGGATTTGTTCCGCAGTTTGAGATGAATAATGTAAAGCTTCTGCAGGAGCTTGGATATGAAGTGCATTATGCGGCAAATTATAATACGCCTTCATATGGAGATGATAACAGCAGGTTAGACGGGACAGGAATTATAAGGCATCAGGTGGATTTTGTAAGAAGTCCTTATAGCATAAAAAATATTAGTGCTTACTGTCAGCTAAAAAAGCTAATGAAGGAAAATAAATTTTCTTTAGTCCATTGCCACACGCCGATGGGCGGAGCTTTAGCCAGGATAGCAGCACATTCAGCCCGAATTAAAAATGTGATTTATACTGCCCATGGATTTCATTTTTATAAGGGGGCGCCGCTAAAAAATTGGCTGATTTATTATACCATGGAGTATTTGCTTTCTTATTGGACTTTTCAGCAGATTTGTATAAACAAAGAAGACTATAAAATTGCAAAAAGAAAATTTCATGCAGCAAAAGTAGATTATATACCCGGAGTAGGGTTAGATTGCAGCAAATTTGGAAAGGGTTTTGATGATGCCAACGAAATTAAAAAAGAGTTGGGGCTCCCATTAGATAAAAAGATTCTCCTGTCAGCAGGTGAATTGATAAAAAGAAAAAACCACGAAACCATCATAAAGGCAATAAAAGCTTTAAACGATGAAAATATTATTTATGTGATTTGTGGCCATGGAGAGTTGGACGAGTATCTGAAAAAGCTGGCTCAGGACTTAAAAGTCCAGAACAGCGTCCGATTTTTAGGTTATAGAAATGATATTTACCGAATTTATCAAATAGCAGATTTATTTGTATTCCCGTCCTACCAGGAAGGGCTTCCGTTTGCTCTGCTGGAAGCAATGGCAAGCGGTAAGGCGGCAGTTTGCAGTAAGATTAGAGGAAATATAGATTTAATAAAACAAGAGGAAATAATGGTTGATGCCACAGATGTGGAAGGCTTTTGCAAAGTAATATCGAAAGTACTATCAGATGAGGAATACAGGAAAAGGTTAGAAGAGCAGAATTTAAAAACAGCAAAGAGGTTTGACAAGAAGAGTGTAATGAAAATTATGAATAGAATTTACAAGCAGTTTGAGTAGGAGAAAGAGGTATGCCTAAGGTTTCAGTTATAATGGGAACGTATAATGGAGCGAAAACAGTAGATGCAGCGATACAATCCATATGCGATCAGACGTTTACAGACTGGGAATTTATTATCTGTGACGACTGTTCTACGGATGATACGTTAGAGCATCTTAGAAGGTGGAAAAAGAAAGATGACAGAATAAAAATAATTAAAAATAGAAAGAATAGCCATTTAGCTTATAGCCTGAACCATTGCCTTTCCATAGCTAAGGGGCAGTATATTGCAAGAATGGATGATGATGATATAAGTTATCCGGAAAGACTTAACATTTTAGTTGAGTTTTTAGATAAAAATTTGGACTATGCATTTGTAGGGAGTTTAGTGGAATGTTTTGACGGTAATCAGACAATAAATGGTCAGAGGATGTATCGAAAAGAGAGACCAGAGAAAAAGGATTTTCTTTCGATATCTCCATTTATCCATCCAACGGTTATGTTTCAGAAAAAGGCATTAGAGAAGGTCAAAAACTATCGAGTTTCTAAAGAAACCAGGAGAACAGAGGACTACGATCTTTTTATGCGTTTATATGCTCGCGGCTATAAGGGGTACAATATTCAGACTCCACTATATCGTTATTATATATCGCCAGACGCAATGGTAAAAAAAAGACTTTACCGATACCGGATTGACGAGGCGATTATCCGGTGGAAAGGTTTTGGTGCATTGGGGCTGCTGCCTGGAGCCTTTCCTTATGTGATACGTCCTCTGTTAGTTGGATTGATCCCGCAAAAATTAATTTGGTACTTAAAGTATAAAAAAGGCTAAGAATATGGTTGGAATTGTAATATTAAATTATAATAGCTGGGAAGATACAAAAAAGTGTATAGATAGCATTGAGGAAACGGAAAAAAGAGTATCTTATTGTATTTACCTGGTTGATAACGCCTCCAGCAAGCCTATGCCCAAGGAGCTGTTGCCTTATTTAAAGAAAGAAAATATAATTTTTATACAAAGTGATAAGAACAGGGGATATTCAGCCGGAAATAATATCGGAATCAATCAGGCATTAGAAGATGGTTGTGAAGCAATTTTGATAAGCAATTCCGATGTAAGGTATGAGAGCAATAGTATCGGAAAGCTGTATCAATATTTAAAGTCTCATCCGGATGTGGGAATCGTAGGACCGAAAATTATATTAGGGGATGGAAGCCTGCAGAGAGAGTGTATGTGCCGAAAAACCGGTATTAGGGAAAAATATTTACTTCGCACCCGCTTCCATATATTTTTCCCAAAATATAACAGAAAATATTGGGGCCGCCAACATGATTACCATAAAGAGACTTTTTCTGTATATGCAGTTTTAGGGTGTTGCTTCATGATAAGTAGCGCTTGCGCCAAAGAGGTAACTCCTTTGGACGAGAATCCGTTTTTATATGAGGAAGAACTAATTTTAGGAATAAAAATGGAAGAGGCCCAATGGAAGACCGTCTATTTTCCGGAAAGTGTAATTCAGCATTTGCATGGTCAGTCCACAAAGCATGTAAAGGCTTTTGCCTATACCTGTAATATTGTCAGCGAAATTTACTATTGTCGAACTTATTTAAAAATGAAGAAATGGCAGATATGGCCGTTATATCTGTATAGAACAATGTTGTATTTGGGGAGAGCGGCAATGTATAAGGAATTTCAGAAAGGATTGAAATCTTATTTTAAAGAGACTCGAAAGGAATTAAATAAGAGCAGGCATCTTAGGAGATAGGGATGCAGATGGTTGCTTTTAAAATTGTCTTTATTTCACATATTGAAGAAAGGACTCCCTTATAAGGCTGTATATAGAGGAGTCCTTTTTGATAATAAATTAAAAAATACTACGGATTTTACATTTTATTGCTGACAAGTACAAACTTAATCCATTGTTGTTTCTGCATTTTTGTACAAAGCTATGCACGGGGGTTCTATACATTTCATCATGTTCTTTTAAATGCTTATCAAATGCTATAAATTTAGCAGGATCATGAAAATATGCAGTGAGAATGTGATATTGGCTACTAATCATTGGCTGAATAAGAGCTCGTTTTATATAGTCACGTTTAGGATTAGATAGTGGTGCATGTTCATAAAAATCAACCAAATTGAATAGAACTTGTTCATGCTGCAGATAATTTTTCCTGTAAGATTGTTCGGATATGGATTGAGTTGTAGAGCCTTGTCGATATCTGTAAATATTAAATGGGTAATAAGAAACCGTTTCGCAAGCTTGTAGTACATATGCATTAAATTCCATATCTACATAAAACATTTTTTCACTTAAAAGAAATCCTGCATTTTGCATTACTGATGTTTTATAAGTACCTGTAGCTAATATTGGCCCGAATTCACGGAATCCGTAAATGGGTAGACATAAATCATCCATATGGTATTGGTAGCCAGGCGTCATAAACATATAATACCGTTTAAGTTGTAGTTCGGGCGAAGATATAACATCATCGTAATAATCACATAAAAGAGCATCGGATGATTCGGTTTGTAATTTTTCGATAAGTAATTCTAGTTCTTCAGATTCTAATATATCATCTCCATCTACGATTTTCAAATATTTGCCGCGTGCTTCACGAATACCTACATTAATAGTAGAACCATGCCCACCATTTTCTTTGTTAATAACTCTAATTAAAGATTTGCCATCTATAGAGAAAGTATCAGCAAGCTGCTTTGCGATTTCAGCAGTATTGTCTGTAGAACCGTCATTAACAATGATGATTTCCATTTGATGCAATCGTTTATGATGCGTCAAAGAATGGATAGTTCCTCTAATATATTTTTCTACATTATAAGATGGGACAATTACTGTCAATAGAGGAGGGGATACCGGGGGTTTTAGTTCAAAAGGAGAGGTTACTTTTGTGGGTGGGGAAGTAATTAAATCAATCTCCTTTTGGACAGTTTGTGCATAACAGCAATGTTCTTGCATTGCTTTAGCCATACCATTTGAGATTTGTAAAAATTCATCAGGGTTATGGTATAGGCGATCAATTACATTTACAAGTCCTAAATAATCTTCTACATCACATAGAGTATTGTATTTCTCAGGAATGAATTCTTTAATTGCATCAAGCGCACTTCCTGCAATTACAAGACCAGACATTGCGGCTTCGCACATAGAAACACCTTGAGCATCATATCGTGTTGCAAATAGACCGATGCCATACTGTTTATGTATTTTTGATATTTCTGTATGTGTTAAAAACTGTTTGATAAAGTGGACATTTGGAAAATCTTTAATTGGTAAAATTAAATTATCGTATACATTCCCCTCTCCGTAAATATAAAAATTTAAATCATTAAAATAAGGTTTCCGGGATAAAGCCATAATAGCGCGTATGCTTATATCAATCGCATATTTGTTTATATTATCAAATCGCCGAAGTAAAAAAATGTTTTTTCGTTGCTCTGGATCTTTAGGAATGTAATTAAAAATATTTTCATCAATAATATTAGGGATAACGCTATATTGATGAAACTTAATGCCAATAAGCGCTTCGCTATGTGTGCGTATCCAATTAGACACAAATACCCAATGTACATTAGGCATATTGTTGTAATGCTGAATGATTTTGTCTTTGGATTTAAATATCACTTCCTGAGAAGTAGAAACTTCGGGAACAGGAAGAAAGTATCCTGTTACAAAGTGATTCCAGTCTCGATATAAAGTTTCTGGTCCATGTATCCAAAAATAAATTTGAGTTTTTGTTAAATCAAAACGATCTAAAACCTTGGAATATTTTTCATCAAAAAAGTGAATTAATAGTTTGGCGTATACTTTCCGATGTAAAATTTCATCTAATAATGAAAAATCTCCTTTTACTACGTCTATGTTTTCAAAAGTATATTTAGATATTGTAGAATATTCATGAATGCAAGCTAAATTAAATTTAATTCCATGCTGTTGATATTCTCTCACGCGGGAATGCACAAAACCGCCAAAGTAACGATTTCCTTCGGTGGGATAACTTGGTGTGATTATTAAAGTGTCCTCTTGCAAACAGTTAAAAAAACATTCATCTAATACATCCGAATATTCCAGCTTTATTTCAGAAGAATAAAACGCACTATAAGGTTTTAGACGGATTATCATGATTAAATATTTCATACCATCTGTTTTTTTGGGTAATGTAGTATATGCATTTAGGTCTGCAGTCCCCCATAAGTAACGTGCCCTGTTATAAAGACGTAATTCAATGCCACTACCTTTTACCAGTTCCCCATTAAAAGAAATATTTAAATAATTTTTTTGAAATCGTAGAGGCTGTAGACAGATTATATTAATATCGCGCTCACCAGTGTTTTCCAGTAGCCGTTTTCCTCCACTATAAGAAATTTTTAGGTCTTTAGATTTTGTATACCATATTTTATTATGGATGATCGCAAACAAAGTAGGTCCTCCCGTGTCATTGAATTTGTTTGATTTATATTATTATAATTTATCAGTTATCATAATGTTGAATATATTCCGCACACACTTCTTGCGCGCTTCCAAACATAATAAGCTTTCCTTTGTCAAGCCAAATAGCTTTGTTGCACATTTTCTGGATGGTATCTGCTGCGTGTGAAACAAATAAAACGGTTGTACCACCGTGTATCATTTTCTCCATTTTGTCATAACTCTTTTTTTGAAAAGCCAAATCGCCAACGGATAGAATTTCGTCAACAATAAGAACTTCCGGGTTAACTAAGGTGGAAATAGAAAAGGCTAACCGGGCCAACATACCTGAGGAAAAGTTTCGGACAGGGACATCCATAAAATCTTGTAATTCAGAAAACTCTACGATTTCATTGTACTTACTTTCTAAAAACTTTTTTTTGTATCCTAAAATAGCGCCATTTAAAAAAATATTTTCTCTTGCGGTTAATTCGGAGTCAAATCCGGCACCTAACTCTAACATAGGTGCAATTTTGCCTTGAACATTTACAGTACCTTCAGTTGGCTTAAGGACACCTGATACAACCTTTAATAACGTAGATTTACCAGCTCCGTTTGCTCCAACAACACCTAATACATCTCCTTGTTCGATATGAAAAGAAATATCTTTTAAAGCCCAAAATTCATTTTTGGGCATCTCGCGTTTTGCAGTTTTTATGAAACGCTCTTTTAATGTATTGATCTTTTCTATTCCTAAATTAAACCGCATGGATACATGACTTACTTGTATCATTTCTTACCCTCACAATGCTTTATATATAGTAAATAAATTTATCTTGAACCTTTTTAAAGAATGTTAGTCCAACAATAAGAGTGGTAATACCGGCAATAAAAATAAATAAAAATTGTTGGATAGTGGGCATTCGATTATATAAAATGATATTTCTTGCAAATGTAATATATTGATACATTGGATTAGCTCTAAAAAGAGGTTCCAGTTGCTTTCCTACAATAGAAATATCGTAAAAAATGGGTGTCATATATGTCCAGGCTAGGACTATAAGACTATATAAATATTGCATATCTCTGAAAAAAACCATTAAAGCAGAAAGGATTAATCCCATACCTAAGGTAAAAAGAAATAAGCATAATACGTCAAAAAGCAACCAGAAATGTAAAATAGTAATGGGTTGTTTTGTCGCAATGATAACACCATATAATGCAATAAGTTGAAAAAACCAGTTAACAACGCCAGTTAAAACTTTTGATAGCGGAAAAATATATTTTGGAATATATATTTTGGTTATCAGGCTAAAACTCCCGATGACAGAAACTAATGCCAAGTTTGTTGCATCGGTTAAAAAGTTAAACAAGACAAGCCCGGTAATGATATATACAGGATAATTTATTTCCCCTCCTGTCATCCGAAATAGATTTTGAAATACCGTTACCATAATAGCCATCATAAATAAGGGATATAGCACACTCCAAAGGACACCTAATATAGAACGCTTATATTTTACCTTAAAATCTCTTTTCACCAGCTGCTGCAATAGAAAAGAGAATTCACCAAGGCCTTTTAAGTATTGAACAATTTTCATAGAAATCTCCAAATCAGGAATAGATAATGTTATTTGCTACGTCTAAAGCCCGCAGAATAGTTGCTTCCATATTATAGTATTTATAGTCAGCAAGCCGGCCGACCAGATAAATGTTTTGGAAAGGCTTTAAACGATTCTTGTAGTTTTCATAGAGTTCGATACATTTATCGTTGACAATCGGATAGTATGGTTCATTAAACTGATTTCCGTCTTTATTATATGCACCTGGATATTCGGTAATTGTAGAGGTAATTCCGGGTAGCTTTTGTCTGGTCAGCCTTTTCATTTCTGTTCTTCTGGTTGCGGGACGATCATCTGGCCAGTTTAATACAGAGGAATCTTGAATATGTGTTTCTGGATAAGTATTAAATTCAAATTCCAGGGAGCGATAAGGCAATATACCTAAATCATAGTTAAACAGCTGGTCTAATGCGCCGGTATATATCACTTTGCCGTTATATTCAATGCCATTGTAAAAAATCTTTTTGGAATCTGCATTTAATTTAAGAAGATCATCAGCAGATGTTTCCAGTTGTATTGTAATATTAGGATGGTCAAGCATGTTTTTAAATAATTTTGTAAAACCATATTTAGGCATAACCTGATACTTATGCAAAAAGTGCTTATTATCATAAGACAACCGAATGGGAATTCTTGCAGTCACCGAAGGGTCTATTTCTTCAGGACCAAGTCCCCACATTTTCATAGTATAATGGACAAATACTTTTTCATATACATACTCTGCTAATTCTTGAATTAAGGGGACAGGAGATTTTCGCAATTCTAATATGGGGACATTAGAACCTTCGCCATAAGCCTGAAGTAGGGCATTTTTAATTTGAATAGATTTTTCAACGGGGAATAAATAATCAATAGCGGTAAGGTTAAAAGGAAGGGGAACCTCTATCCCATCAATTTCTGCTTTTACCGTGTGTAAATAAGGAATCCATTCTGTAAATCTTGACAGGTAGTCAAATGCTCTGCGTTCATTCATAACAGAAATATGCGGGCCATATTTATGGATTAATATCCCATCTTTATTAATATAATCATACATATTTCCAGCAATGTGATCCCTTTTGTCAATCAGTAATACCTTTTTATCCAGCCTTTCTGCAATTTCTCTTGCACAAATAGAACCGGCATAGCCTGCGCCAACAATGATAAAATCATAGAACATGTTGTTTCCTCCTAGTATATTTACTTATAGAAAAATCTACATAATTTATTTAATTTAAGTTTGAAAAATATTGTTTTAAAAAAGGAATAACAAGGGCCTTCTCTTAAGTAGCAGAAGAGGCTTTTTTTGTATCTTTCATAATTGTATTGATATTTTCTTGCTATATATAAGAAGGGAATTGTTTTTCCTGCTAAAATATACAAATCTTCTGATTGATCCTGTAAAAAAAGGTCAAAGTTTTTTGCTTGTTCATACCCTAGTAGCTTGTCCGGATTGTATATCAAAGCAAGTGAATAGTGTGTATACAAAAGTTTTTTAATTATGTTTTGGACATAAGATTTGTGATTCTCTGTTAATTGCTGATTTTGAAAATAACAAATAATACGTTTTAAAACTCTTTCATGATGCGAATATCGTTTGACCATTGTTGGAATATGAATACTTTGCTGTGAATTACCTACATAATATCTGTAAATATATAAATCATAAAAAATTACAGATTGAATAAATGGAATCGGCAAGAGGATATACTCAACATCAACATAGAAAGTATTTTCTTGCAAAATGATGTTATTTTTAATAAGAAGTTCTGTTCTGAAACAGCTATTTGCCAAGGCAAAGTATATATTATTAACATTTAATTCTTCAAAGGAATAAATTCTGTTATAACAGATCCCCTGCTGTATAACAGGATTAACGACGCCTGTTTGAATATCAATGCGCTCATAATTTGTGGAGATTAAATCAACATCAACTTTTTCTATTATAGAAATAAGGGTATCTAAATCAGCGGAATTCACCTGGTCATCGCCATCTAAAACCATAAAATACTTACCAGAAGCAATAGAAAGAGCAGTATTTATAGCAGAGCCATGCCCTCCATTCTCTTTATTAATTAAAGCTATGAAATCCGAATATTTTGTTGCAAAACTATCAGCAATAGAGGCAGTTTTATCTGTAGAACCATCGTTAACAATTAATATTTCTAATTTATTTTGTGATGCTACTTTTATTAATGAATTTAAACAGTTTGGTAAATAGCGTTCTACGTTATATGAGGGAATCGCAATTGTCAATAATTTCATATCAAGTTCTCCAGGGGAGCTTTTATTTGGTCAAAATATCCGCAATGCGCTTGCTGGCGAACCCATCGCCATAAGGATTGGAAGCAGTACTCATCTTTTCATATTCTTTCGGGTCAGTAAGAAGCCTCTTAAACTCCTGATAAATCCGCTCCTCCTCTGTCCCTACAAGCTTTAAGGTTCCCGCCTCAATCCCCTCCGGCCTCTCTGTGGTATCCCTCATCACCAGTACCGGCTTTCCAAGCGACGGCGCCTCCTCCTGGATCCCCCCGCTGTCTGTCAGTATCAGGTAGGAGCGGGATAGAAAGTTATGGAAGTCCAGTACCTCCAATGGCTCTATGAGGTGGATCCGTTCCTCATCGCCCAAAATCTCATCTGCCGCCTGCCGGACCACCGGATTCATATGGATGGGATAGATCACCTTGATATCCGGAGTCTCCTCTACAATCCTCCGGATGGCCCGGAACATATGATGCATCGGTTCCCCCAGGTTTTCCCTTCGGTGGGCAGTCAGCAGAATCAGACGGCTCCCTCTGGCCCATTCCAGCTCCGGATGGGAATAGTCTTCCCGGACCGTCGTTTTCAGAGCATCAATGGCAGTGTTTCCCGTAACAGAAATCGTTTCCGGCTCTTTTCCTTCTTTTAACAGATTGTTCTTTGACCGCTCTGTAGGCGCAAAATGAAAGCTTGCCAGGAGCCCTGCTGCCTGCCGGTTAAACTCTTCGGGATAGGGGGAGTGGAGATTATAGGTACGAAGCCCCGCTTCCACATGGCCAACCGGAATCTGCAGATAGAAGCAGGACAGGGCAGTGGCAAAGGTGGTGGTGGTGTCGCCATGTACCAGAACGATATCCGGCCTCTCCCTGACTAAAACATCCTGGAACCGGTCCAGGATGGCAGTTGTCACATCAAATAAGGTCTGCTTTTCCTTCATAATGGATAAATCATAATCCGGCTTTACCTCAAAAGCATCTAAGACCTGATCCAACATCTGCCGGTGCTGCCCGGTAACGCAGACAAGGGTCTGGATTCCGCTCCGGGAGTATAATTCTTTTACTAAGGGGCACATTTTGATTGCTTCCGGTCTTGTGCCAAAAACCAGCATTATTTTTTTCATAAGAGTTCTCCTTGGTAACCTATTTTGCCAGGCCTTCTATTACATCCAGGATGTGGCCGGCCCGTTCTTCCCAGCTGTTTTTTTGGAAGAAAAGAGTCCTTTCTTTCTCGGAAGAAAAAGGAAGAGCCAGCCCTTCTTTTCCACAGATTTGCAGAAACTCCTCCTGGGATTTGTAAGTGTAGATAAGGCCTTTGTATTTGTCCATTTCTTTGCTGTCAGAAGCAATGACGGGCTTATTGAGCAGCAGGTATTCATAGATTTTGACGGGGTCAATGGTATCTAATAAAGGCCCTTTTTTAAAAGGATATAAACAGGCATCAAATTGTTCGATCCAATGATAGACCTGATTTTTGGGGACAACGCCGTGATAGTGGACATTGGGAAGAGTAATCCTTTCCGTAGCCAGAGGTCCCACAAGAGAAACATTACATTCGGGAAAGGATAAGGCAAAGGAGCGGATTAAATCATGATCAAACCAATGCCCCATCATGCCGATATAGCCGTAATGTTTTGCCCTCTCTGTTTTCTTGCCGGAAGGCAACAGTGGGTTAAGGAGATAATCCTCCAGGCCCACACCGTTTTGGACTAAGAAGACATTGGGGCGTTTGGAGGAGAGAGTTTCCCAAAACAGGGAGGCAGTTACGAAAATGACATCGGCATCCTGTTCTAAAAAGGTTCTCATTTTGAGTAAAAACTTTCGTATGGAAGGATGCTGCTCTAAGGAAACGTTATCATCCATTTTGTCATAGACCAGGAGAGGACGGTGGTGCTGCCTTGTATGGAAGCGGAAGGGATAGAGGAGGCGGTAGCACGCCTCATAGCCGAGCCAAATCACATCCACAGAAGCCAGGAGAGCTTTTAATTGCTGCTTTTCAAACCAGGTATTCAGAGAGAACTTATCATAGTATTGAAGCTTGATATGAGCCGCCAGGAGTCCATTTAGGCGAAGGACATGTAAGTTGGGATTCACATCATACTGATAAGCGTTACAGTGGATGCCATCGGCCTTAAGACAGCGCATACCGGAAACCGTTGGATCCACATACCAGAGTTCATGATATTTGGATAATTCCTCAGCGAGGTGCTGTGGGCGCTGCTTGATATCCTGGTAAGGGGTAGGGGAAAAGTATAGTATTTTCATGCATAATTATCCTAAATTCGTGTATTAAAAGGGGGTGATTCCTATAATTGTTCTTATCTGCATGTTCAGTCCTCATCAAGAGCAGTTTTATGCTGCTAGGACAGAAAATTGCCACGAAATATAGGCTAGTTGAGTTCCGCAATCTATTAGTATATTGCAGATACATTTTAGGAGGATGATTGACAAATACTATAGAAAAGAATATAATAGGATTAATAAAAGTAATTATAATAATTACTTTTGTTAACAAAGAAAGGAGAATAGAGATGCTGTATGATTATTTACTTGCCAATTATAAAGCAGCAGAGCCTATCTTTTTTTCAGATATTAAAATAGAAGGAATTTCAAGGCCTGCACTTAATCAACATATGAGAAGACTTTGCGAAGAGAAAAAACTGGAAAAGTACGAACCGGGAGTTTATTATATTCCGAAAAAATCCAGACTTAACGGTTCGGTTGGAATCAATGCAGATATGGTGGCGAGGTACAAATACATTGAGAGAAATGGGAGAGTTCAAGGCTTTTATTCTGGAAATTTCTTTGCAAATCAACTGGGGATTTCTACACAGGTTCCCAATAAAGTAGAAATTGTAAGCAATAATATTGCGGCAAACATACGAGAGATTCCTATAGGAAAACGAACATTTATCATAAGGAAATCCCATATCTCTGTTAACGAAGACAATGTATTTGTTTTACAGATACTGGAACTTTTGAAAAATCTGGATGCCTATCTGGATGATGACTATAAGGATGCACGTGAAAAATTTAGAAGATATATTGATGCACATGGAATTACAAGAGCAGAGGTAGACCAATATATCAGAAAATACCCGGTAACAATTTTTAAATATTATTATGAATTGAGGTTAGATGATGTACTTGCATAAAGAAGATAGAGAGTTACTTCGTGATATTATTATTACAGTATCAGAGCGGAGCGGTATAGAAGAAAGCATAGTAGAAAAAGACTATTATGTCACTATGATTTTAAAAGAGCTTACATTCCGCAACCCGGATGTTGTATTTAAAGGGGGAACTTCTTTATCAAAAGCGTATCAAGTAATAGAACGATTTTCAGAAGATATTGACATCACATTCGGCGAACATATAGGAGAAGCACGGAGAAAGAAAATCAAATATAACTTGATGAAACCAATTAGTGAAACACTGGAACTGCCAATAGAGAATTGGGATAAAATAGAAAGCGACAAGGACTATAACCATTACGATTTCCTTTATGATACAATGACAATAGCAGAAAAGGATGTACTTAGACCATATGTAAAATTAGAAACTGCATTAATGACATACTCTTATCCCACTGAAGAATGCGAAATAAAAAGTATCATATATGAATATCTTAAAGATACAGATCCGGATATCATTGGTGAGTTTAAATTGGAACCATTTATAATGAAAACTCAGTCCTTGACACGGACATTTATTGATAAGCTATTCGCCATTTGCGATTATTATATGAATGAGAAAGCAACAAGAAATTCCAGGCACTTATATGACATTTATAAACTAAAGCCATGGGTTGTGATTGATGAGCAGTTTTGCATATTGGTTACGGAGGTTAGAAAGCAACGTGCCGATATGGATATTAAAATAGCTCCATCTGCAAGAGAAAATGTGGATGTTCTTAAAATCGCCGAAAAAATAATCCAGACTGAATTTTACAGCCGGGATTATGAACATTCTACTATGAAATTAATTAATGATACCGTCAGTTATAAGGATGTAATAAACTGCTATTGGGATATAATGCAGAAAGTGTTTTAATACAGATATTCATAACCAGCACCAATTAAGAGTATAAGATGCTGGTTATGAATAAGGATGCTAGTTAAGGGCAATGACAACATATGTGAAAGCAGTGTTATCAGGGAAGGAAAAATTAGAAAAGCCTATTTGATGCCTACTAACCACCGATTCCCAAACATAATATCATATTGAATAAATCGATATAAGTCCAAATCAGGATTGCCATCCACATTGATAAATTCCTTATGAATCACTGGATATCCCTCTCTAAGTGTGTACAGATAATCAAAATAGCTGTTATGGGGGATTCCGGAATCATAAAGGATCTGTGTGGCAATCTGGTTCGGAGTAATATACTCTGGTTCCACTACAATTTCTTTGTAGTTTGAATACATAGCCAATCCTGTCGTATATTTTTTGTAAAGGTCTTCCGTGTATCCTAAAACCCCTAATGCGTCAATCGGAGGAAGGTGATCTCCAAATACATACAATAAGGTCGGCTGATCAGTATTATCCATATAATCAATAATCTTTTTAATCATTCTGTTTGTATTCAGATAAGATTGTGCCTGTTGTTCCAATTCTTTCCGATCCTTTTCCGAAATTCCAGATGACTGTAGTTTTACTTCTGTCTCCGGATATTTTTCTAATGTCACATAATGTTCTTCCATCGTCATTGCAAAAATAAATTGTGGAGTGTTTTCTGACTCTAATTCTTGAAGAATCCGATCTCCAAATGCTTCATTTTTCAACCATCCATTTTCTGTTGTATTTTCTTTAGTACGCTCAAAATCCGAAAGTGCTAAATATTCCTGGAAGCCTAATGCCGGGTAAGCAATTGTACGGTTATAAAAAGCTGGAAGATCCGGATGCATTGCTTTCGTTATATAGCCGTTATTGCCGAATTCTTGTACAATGGAAGGAAACTCAACTTCCGGGTTGTTGAAATAAGTCGTATACGGAGTAAGAGAATTTGGGAAAAAAGCTAAGGACAATCCGGTCAATGCTTCAAATTCAATTGCAGATGTATACCCTCCAAAACGTGGGGAGAGAAGCTTTGCAGGCGAATATTGTCTCATCGTCGAGCCAACTTCTTGGCTAAGAGAAATCCCATCCACACTATCGAGGTCAAAATAGGATTCTGCTAATATTAAAATAACATCTGGTTTTTCCTGAGAAAGCGGCATAGTGTTTAAAGCCTTAAATTCATTTTTTAATTTAAGAGTATAATCCAATGTGTAGTTTTCTGGTTTCTTAATAATAGCATCTTTTATATTTTGCAAATTTAAAATTTGGTTAATTACTAGCCCATTATATTGGACATTTACTTTTTCATTTTCCCACGTTCTGGAATAGATATCCAATGTCTGAAAGCTCCCATGAAACAGCATGTATAACAGACTAACAAGACTAAGCATGGAAGAAAAAGCAATAAAAGGAGATAGAACTGGCCTAAAAATACTAAACCACTTTCGATATTTTACTAAGGAAAAGATAAGTACTGTAAAGAAGATAATAACCAATACCAGCATTTTACTAGACAAAAACTCTCTTCCTATTAGAAACATTTCCTTTATTTGAAACAAATCAAACCAGGAAAAAAAAGTATCATGGTATTTCAATTTCAAAAAATTACTGAAAAACAGAAATGCAACCGTAATAATTGATAGAAAAAGACCCAAACCACAACCAAACAATCCCCAAAAGCACATTAGTATAAATAGTAAAAAGTACAGATTCAAAATATGAATCGGATTTGAAAAAAAGCTTATTATAGATTCTAATAACCCCATATTGCTACGAAATCCAAGTCTTGAAAAAACACGGATGAAAACAATTAGCATAAGAAAGCTTATTATGAGTAGAGACTCTAACGAGAAATATGACGGCTTATTTTTGTCTTTATTTGAGGCAAAGCTACTTTTATAAAATAGGGAATGGAGCTCTAAATTCAAGCCCCAAAACAATATAACATGAAAGGAAACAAATAGGCGTTTTTGCTCAACATTATAGTTCTGCAGATTTTGCATTTGGACAGCATTGATTCTTATTAAAAATATCAGGATGCATGAAGCCAGAAACATAGCTACCAGTTTATATTTATTTCTTTCTAAGGAAAGAACATTTGAGGACATCCCCATAATAGAAAAAGGAAATACAAACATCAAAACCAAAAAAATATAGTTTAAAAATGGAAAAGCAAAAAAAATAATAATAAATATAACTAAAAATATGGGAGTAAGTCTACTGGCTTTATTTGTTTCTCCATAGAGTCTTACCCTAAAACATTTTGGGATGTTTGAACTTGGCGTATTTTTTACTATAAGATATGTTAAAAACGGCAATACACCAAACAAAATAGTATTTATAAGCATAGCGATAATTCCTTTCTCTTGACTTTTCGTATTAGTGAAAGCCCTTATTTGGTATTCGTATTCTTTTATGGCGGAGCAAGCCTCGACGCGCCCCTTGCGTAAATTTTGTCAAGTCCTTTATTTAAAAATCCTATTATTCTTTGAAATATCGGTGCTGTTAGCAATATAATAATAATAGTTAAACCAAAAGTTATAAATACAGCAAAATTGTACTCATAGTGGGATGCCAGCCTATAATAAATCCAAGAAGAAGCAGATATTAAAATTGGATAATGTATCATATATATCAGCCAACTGGAGACTCAATAGGAAAAGGATATAATATACCTCCTGTAGATTAATTAACAAAAATATACCTCCAATATACAAATAATGCCGCAAAGGTAACAATATAGATATAGGCGATTGTCCAATAAAAATGTCAAGATATTGTTCGCTATGACTTAATTCCTCCCCCAGTAAGCTGCGGGGTAATACATCACTGCTAAATGGCTCATTAAAACAATTAATGCAGCACACCCTTGTATACCTTCCATACTTTTTATTCGTATACTTCACCTTCCTTAGTAAAGTTCTATTTATATGTATATTCTTGTATACAGTATCGTGGCCTCCTTTTTACTTCCAAATATATTTTACCAATGTACTCTCCGATAATTCCCAATGATACCATTTGAATTCCAGCCATAAAGCATACAATACATATTATGGAGGCCCATCCTGACACTGTCTTATTAAGTATAGCATTCCACATTGCCCAAATAATTCCCCAAATACTTAAAACAAGACTTGCCCCCCCTATATAAGTGATCCAACGAATGGGTTTCACGGACAAACTGGTTATTCCATTTATTGCTAACCCCATCATTTTTCTGAATGGGTAGTGACTTGTTCCAGCTATTCTCTCTTCTCTTTTATAGTAAATACAAGTGCTATTAAAACCAATTAGCGGAAACATCCCTCGTAAGAAAAGATTAACTTCTTCATATTTTACAAATTCCGTTAATACTCTCGAACTAACCAAACGATAATCCGCACAGTTATATACCGTTTCAACTCCTAGCTTTATCATGACTTTATAAAACATTTCTGCTGTTAACTTTTTAAATTTCGTATCCGTATCTCTATTATTTCTAACGCCATATACAATATCAGCACCATTAAGATATGCTTTTACCATTTCGTCCATAGCATTAACATCATCTTGTCCATCACAATCTATTGATATGGTTATATCGCATAGATCCTTGGATTCAATTAATCCGGCTAGCAATGCATTTTGATGACCGCGATTCCTGCTTAAGCAAATACCTTGATAATGTGAATCACTTTTAGCTAATCCTTGTATAATCTCCCAAGTTGTATCTTTGCTTCCATCATTAACAAAAAGAATCCGGCTGCCTTCTGCTATTGTTTTATCTGCAATTAGCTGTTTCAATTTTTTTAAAAATAGCTTACTGGTTATTGGCAATACCTTTTCCTCGTTATAACAAGGAACTACAATATATAAAACTGGTTTTTCCATAAACTATCGCTTCCCCAATCCATTTTATGAAAGTTTAACAATTATTATATCATTTCTAAAAGAAATACTGTCATTTGCTGGCCATTCAGCCATTTCCTTCGAAATTATTAAAGCCTCTTTCATTTCATCTTCAGTTGGTGAACGGAATACATATCCTTCTGTTTCAAAAAATGAAATAAGGAAATATGTACAACCTGTAGAGTTACTTCCGCCGCCCCCAAATTCAAAATATGATTTTCCTATTATTTCTCCCTTTACTGTAGCCGGATTCAGAAGAGCCGGCCTTTCTCCAACAAAAACAATACCCTTCTCTGACAGATTTGGTATGTTTAGTAAATTGATCCGACTCATTATTTGCGACACTAATTGCTCATCATTCCGCTGCCGAGCATAATCTGTATAAAATAATGTCTGCAATTGATTTGCTTGCCTTATAGAAACAACTGCACAGATAATGCAACAGAAAATTTTAACTTTATCTAATTTAATCATCCTAATTAGTAAATAAGCAGAACATCCGGCCCAAAATGGCAAGGGGAACTGAGCTCTTACTGGTTCTACACTTCCTAAAACAATAGTTAATAAAAATGGCGAAAATATATACCCTAAAGTCGTAATTACTAATAATAAATCTATACTTTTGCGCTTATACATTTTATATCCATTTGCAACAAATAGACCAATACTGAGAATAATATATATATAACTATAAAAAATGCCCTTGCCCATAAATACATCTTTTATGTATGAAATACATCTATTTAAAATCTCACTGCCTTCTAATTTCCCCCAAGCTATAAAGCTTTCTTCTAAATATTGACTTGGAGGAATATCTAAAAGTACGGAGATAAGTTTATCAATAAAAAAATAGAGCATCAGACTGCTTACGCATATAATAATTTGTTTTGCGATTAGTTCCTGCTTTTCTTTTTTACTTAAGGAATCATACAGCAATAAAAAAATTGCTATTACAGCAATAATATAAATTATAATCAACGACTGATATGTTCCTACTGAATAGGCAAGAAGGCCTGCTGTATATAGTGCATAAATTTGTTTTTTTGATTTTATCCATTCAAAGCTACTATAAATAGCACCTGCACATAAGTTTAAAGAGAGGGCAACTTCAAAACCTTGAAGTGTGAATACAAACTGTTCTGCCAAAAGTGGAGATGTAATAAATATAGCGCCAAATATCCAGGTATATTTTAGATCCTTTGCATTAATTTTAAGAGAAAATTGTGCGAATAGAAATCCCCATACCAATATTGCTAAGTAAAGAAAAAGAATCGTTAAAAACGATAACTCCCAAGGCTGTAAGGTATCAAACCCCAATAACATTTTAGTAAAGGAAACTCCAAATCTGCCAATCGAGATATAATGTTTCATTACGCCTTCATAATTAGCCAGCATACCAGCAGTATCAAGTCCTACTGTGTAGTATGCCAATCGAATACCATATGCTGATAATATCAAAAGCAATAGCATAATATTGGAAAGTAAATTTTCCTTAAAATATTGAACAAACCCTGTTGTTCTATCTGAAAAATTTTTCATTTGTTCTCTAAATTCCTTTCTACCCTGATTTTTATTATAAATACCCAATTTTGCGAAATCCCTTTATTAAAATCTGCTGTTTAGTTCATTATTCTAACAATACAAATAAAGAAAGGTATTCTTTACTGGAAGTTAGTTTAGAAGATATCCAGCCTACAAATATAGCTATACTTAAGAGAATTATTAACAGAATTATTGGAAAGTTCGCCTGTAACCAAGCATACCAGTCTGGTTGACTACTCATAAAGTTTCCCATTAGCAGCATGTGCCACAAATATATTCCATATTCATATTTAGCAATAAACTGTACTCCACTCCCTAGTTTACTCGTATAAGTAAATGGTAAATAGTATAACATTATGCAAATTATTGATAGATATCCCCCTATCACAGATTGCCATACGCAGTTAACCCATTTGCTTCCATACAAGCCCCCGCCCAGCAGGATAAGTGTTCCTTTGATAAAAATATAATGATATAATAGAACTAAGCTAATACAGAAGATGCACATCTGTGGTTTCCTTAGAACAAGAAGCATCTTAGCAGGAATTTCTTGACAAATTTTGGCCGCGCACATTCCAGCTAAAATTAAGTCTATAGTAGTAAAGGGGATTCTAATACTTGTAATAACATAGTAAAGTGCATCTAATTCATTTATAGCTATATACATAGCAATGCTTTTCTTGAGACAGACTGTAATTATTACTCCGATTACCCAAGTACGCCAACCATATTTTTTTACTAAATAGTATAATGGAATAGAAATTAAATATAATTGGAAAAGCACAGCAATTGTCCAAGTAACACCGTTGATTCCATTCCCTGGAGCAAAATTTTGTACCAAAAAAAGAGACTGAATAATATGGAAAACATGTGATATGCTTAAATATCCAATGCCAGTTGTCAATAATAAGACTATTCCTATGCAAAGGTAATATTGTGGTAAAAGGGACCTTAGCCTTCTTTTTATAAAAGGGAGGAACTGAATTGGCTTTCCGCTAGTTTCTAATCGCTCAAATGATAAATAGAGGCCAAATCCACTTAAAACAAAAAAACCGATTAGAGCAAACTGTCCCAATGATTCTATAAATAGCGAACCTTTATAGCTTTTAACAAGGCCCGTAATGCTGCTCGCATAATGGTACAGCAACATATAAATTATTGCAAATGCTCTTAGTACCTCTATATTTCTATTTCTTGCCATTAATTTCTCCTAATCTTTTCAGAGACAAAAACTTGTTTTATTCTATCTAATATTTTAGCTAACTTCTGCATGTATTTGAAAATATTAGAATTATAGATGACGGAAAGTTCCTGCTCTAAATATTGATTTCTCTCCATCAGTTCTTCAAAATTTCTGTAATCTACAAAACTTGAAGGCCGATATTTCTTTAATATGCTTATAATGTCAACAACTCTGCGAGGGCTATCAGATGCTGGAGAGGGCAAATATCCTTTTAATACACGCATCGCGTCAAAAGGCGGATATTTAATCTTACGTTTTTCTACTTTTTCATATATGCACTGGTAATCTGCAACCATTTGCGAATTAGTTTTTATTTTAAAATCGGTTGCTTTCTGACGTTTTTTTTCATAATCTAAACGATCATTCAGAATCTGATTTAAAAGTGCTAAAAAGTCAGATACACAAATGTCCGGCGGAACCAGCCAGCCGCATCCCATTTCTTTTGTACGCTCGCCTAATGCACCAATATCAGTAGCTATAACTGGCAGCCCGCAAGCTACAACTTCCGATAGTGTGTAGCAATAGGTCTCCTCAACTATTGATAAAAGGCAAACAATATCTATTTCATATTTTTGCAGTAAGCCCTGTAATTTTTCACGTTGATACCACCCTGTTTTCGTTAAATTCTTTTGTTCTATCTCATTTAAAGCTATGTCTCCAATACCTCCAAAGATAAACCATTCAAATTGTTCTGGGCTGCTGGTAATAATATCATAAATGATAGAGGAACCTTTAATATCGCTGAGCCCTCCGACAAAGGCAATATGCAGATGTGTATGGCTAAATGGCATACCAGAGCTTTTTTTATTAAATAGTAGAGAATCAATACCATGTGGAATAATCTGTATCTTATCTTTAATATCCGGATAATATTGAAGGAGTATTTTTTCGGCACTACAGGAGGGAATAAAAATTTTTTCACTCATGTCTAATGCCTTATGGTATTCTTTTCTCCATTTTTTAATAAAGTCTATTTCTTCAGAAATATGAAAGTGACTTTTTAAACACTTTGAGCATCTATCAGATTCTTTTAAACCAATACAAGATTCATTATTGATATCAAGAAGTTTTAAAGTAGGACATATAAAATAATAATCATGTAAGGAAGTATAAATTGGTATTTGTAATTGGGCGGCACTATAATATAATTCTAAAGTCAGGCCCATTGTATGATGGATATGCACTAAGTAAATTCGGAAAGCCGCCAATAAACTCGTAAAAAGTTTATTTAATTTGTTGTCTCGATAAACAAAATGTTCTGCCACAGGCCCTATATAAAAGCTTAGAGGAGTAACTTTCTTGCCAACATAAGCAGTGACACGCAAAAATTCTCCGTCTCTGGCAGCCACAAACAAATTAAAATGGCTTTTAAGTCCATTTACCAGATCCTTTACATGAAGCTGGGTTCCGCCAATATTGTTGCTGCAACCTTCCCGAAAATCTGCTTGCACTAAATATAGTATATTTTTTTTAGTATTTTCCCAGCCTATGCTTTCATAAAAATCAATGTTTTTTTTAATTAGACTATTACCCCAGAATTCTTTTAGGTGGTCAGAATTTCCAGAAGGAAGGTTGGGTCTTTTACAATAAACAAAGGCTGAATCACAAAGGACCTGACGATATCCCATTTGGGTTGCCCTACTGCAAAACTCTTTTTCATTGCACGGTATAATTTTAGAAGAACTTGATTTCCAGATACTAACATCATCGAGTACGCTTCTTTTGATAAACATACAGCGTGCCGTTTCTACCGGAATAGTGGGATATTGATACAAACTGATTTCTTCTAGTCTATTACTATATTCATCAATAAGGCTCGGATCTAAGTTGTGACTACCATCAGAATCTATGATAAAATTATTTAATGGAGAAACGATACCGACACCTTCATCGCTGTATGCACAAGTAGTTAGTTTTTCCAACCATCTGGGGCAGACAATGGTATCAGGATAAAGAAGCAATATATCATTTCTCTCTGAAGAATCTTTTTCCCAATTCACCATTATAGAAAAAGTAGGAATTTTTTCTATATGGCATTTATAGATCCCAGGTTGATGAAGAGAATCTAAATACACTTTAGTATCTGAATCTATATTGTTACCAGATATTAATATGAGCCGATTAACATTTAAACTTGTATGGCTTAATATACTGGATATACATAATTTTAAGTCATCTAATTGACCGTCAATTGGTACAATGATATCAATAGTTTTTTCCATAATTCTGTTCCTAATGGGCAATTTATTTTACTGAACAATCTTTTTTACAAGCCAACCGAATTTTGACTGATAGATTCTTGCCAGCTGGCTTTCTAACCTCTCTAATTTTATTTTTAATTCTTCTGATAAATCCTTATCTGTTCTTGCGTGATTGGATTTGTCACGATACCAGAGGTAATAACTTTTATTTTGATTTGTTATGTATGGATCCGTATCCTTAAAATAGTCAATGACATCCAAACGGTTTCTTAATAAAATACGTTCTTCCGACTTAACAAGTTCTCCATTATCATAATAGTTATATTTTGAAGGATATTTTTCATAAACTTTTTGCTCCTCTTGCTCTTGGCGCTCTATATACCATTTACGTAATTCATATAATGCTAAGTTCCCATCGGAATACTTGTCCAGCATCATAGCTTGAGAACCTGAATCAAAGCCAGAAAAATGGTAAAATTTTAGGGGCTGTCCATTAACAAAATACTTCCCTTCAATGTCTTTGGTTATTTTTCTATTAGAGATATTCCAGGTTGCAACATTGCATCCGGGATCCTTCCAAATATATACCCCGTCAAAAAGGCCAGGAACTAAATCTCCCCATTTTTGATCTGTAAATAGTCCATCTGGGATTTGATCATAACAGAAGTCAGCTAGTCGATCTCTCCACCAATGTGCAAAATTTCTTCCATTTTCCGTATTTCTGACTGCATAAAAGCCAAAATTAAATGCGCCATGCTTTAAAGCAGACATTTCATTATCTTTCACGCCGTGTATGCTTTTTTCCGGGCACGTAATATGAGGCGTTAAAATAATGTCGTTTTGATCCAGTAGTTTATCCAATATATCTAGTGGCTGAAATACAGCTATGTCAGGATCAAGATATACAACTTTATCAGAACCTGAATCTAAAAATTTAACTAATGCTTGTCCTTTTACTGCTGTACACAACTCAACAACTGTATGCTCATAAATCCAAAAGTTTAGATTTGAGACAGGAAGACCTAAGTTATCAATCGTAATAATTTCATCAAACGGCTCCTTTTGGGGATCTATCTCTTGCGGCATTACATCCGAAAAAACCAGGGAAAACTTTGAATCAGGGCAAAATTTTTTTACAGACTTTGCCAAAATTCGTGCTTTAGGTAAATAGTTAATATTGATACTGGTATAAAAATGCATATTCCTCTCCTTAATTCTTATTAAAAAGCTTATACCACCACTTGGACTTTACTAAATCAAAGGATTTTGTTATATCAGTAAGTTCATCATGGAGCTGGTCATTTTCCAACTGTAAGGATTGATTTTCTGCGACTATTTTTTTGTTAGATAATTCTTGGCTATTTGTAAGATTTTCCAATTGAGTCACGTTCCTCTTAAGTTGTTCTCTTTCTTGCTTAAGTTGTTCTCTTTCTTGCTTAAGATATTCTCCTTCTTGAGAAAGCCCTTCTATATGATGAAGATTCTCTCTTAAAATTGTATTTTCGTTTATAATATGCATATATTCTGGATATAAATCTATATTAGAACTTAATACCTTTATTTGCAGAGTAACTGCACGAATAGAATAAGCCTTTCCTAAATCAAAAAGGATTTGAGGATCTTTACTATAGAAGATATACTCAGAACCATCGCACTTATCTGCGTTTGTATTGAATTTTACGCCTTCTAGATACGTTCCATCAGACAAAATGAAAATAATATTTTGGATTACTAAGCTGCAAGAAACATTATTAGGATCTATTCTAAAGTAACGTCCACTTATATTTTCTAAGTCTATTGTCTCATTGATAACGCCGGGAAAATTAGATATTTCATGAATAAAACAATCGGACTCATTGTAAACACCATTACTACTGAAATATATCTGTAACTTATCATTATAGCGGCTATACTCTTCTGGATAGTAATAGCAAGAATCTATCGAATCTTTAAAAGTCAATGCCTTTTTTGAGGCAATAGCTATTAGAAAGAGTCCTTTTCGTTGATAGTCATAGTTTAAAGGAATTAAGGCCTGTTCTGTCTCTCCAACTATATTTGAAACCTTACTAAAATATTGGTTGTATAGTCGGTAGAAAGGAAAGTATTCTTTTAAGAATAGTAAAAACTCTTTTTCGTAAAACTCTTTTACATGAAATGTTGTAATTAATTGTCTGTCATCAGTAAAAAGTTTTTTATTAGGAGAAGACATAATTAATATTCCATCTTCTTTTAAGACACGATGTATTTCCTGCAGAAATTTTCTTTGTGTTTGCCCATCAACATGTTCTATTGTTTCGAAAGAAATAACTATATCAACAGATGCGTTTTCAAATGGAAGCGCTTCAACAGATCCTTGAAGATACTCAATCTTTTCATTTTGGTAACGATCTTTGGCATATTCAATTGCCTCATATGATAGATCTAAGCCATAAACCTTTGCCGCAGAATCAGATAAAAGTTTACTGCCATATCCTGAGCCGCAAGCTGCGTCTAATACAATTTTTCCGTTAACAAGATTTTGTACAGCGGTATATCGGTGGAAGTGTTCAATTTCTGCGTCTCGATACATTTGACCAGGTATAAAACGCTCTCCTGTGACTTTCATAATGGTAGATTCCTTTCTATTTTTCAGACTCATTAACAGTTAGAATCTCAATCTTTGGATCAATATCTATAACAGCGCTATTTGCCCATTGATTTATAATGGTAATATTCATTACTTGATACAGCCAAGTTAGAACTGTAAAATTTTCTATTTCTCCTTCTGAAACAGCTGTTCCCACAATGTAATTGCCTTTCAAAATATGGGGAAGAGTAAACGTGAATTCAACACATGTTATTGAACTTGCGGAAACAGAAAAGGGAGTCTTTTTTCCATATATAGAGCTATTACAATTAATGACCCATAATCCTTTCGGAGTTTCCATTACAAAACCGGAAATACACTTTTCAATACGCCTATGGCTTTCAAATACTTGTACAAATGTATAAGTTTTACCACATTCTAACTCTGTTACTATACTATCTTGCAGGTCTTTAAAAAAAGCGCATTTAATGATTACACTATCATTTAAAAGGCTTTCCTTAGAATAGCTTAATGGCGGATAATAGATTTTCCTAATATCTTTTCGCTGATACATAGCTGTTGCCTCTTTATTTACAAAGAAGCCTTTGTCTTTTATACTATTTGAATAAGCGTTGCATACTTCTACGCTTTCTCCCAGCATTTTTTGCCTCCCTTGGTCTAACCATAAAACCCGGGTACACATCTGCTTCACACTGGCTATATCATGTGAGACGAAAATAACTGTAGTCCCTTTTTCACGTAATTCTTCAAATTTTCTATAACATTTATTTTGGAAAAACACATCTCCAACACTTAGGGCTTCGTCTACAATCAAAATGTCTGGTTCTACATTAATAGCTACGGCAAAAGCCAGACGTGCAAACATTCCGCTGGAATAAGTTTTTACAGGCTGATATATAAAATCACCAATATCAGCGAAAGCCATAACCTGTTTTACTTTAGGCTCCATTTCACACCTTTTGTATCCCATCATAGTACCATTAAGATAAATATTTTGTATCCCGGTATAGTCCATATTGAACCCAGCCCCCAGCTCCAGCAATGCCGAGACCTTTCCTAAAACCTGTATGCTTCCACCAGTAGGCTTTGCAACACCGGTAATCAATTTTAATAAGGTAGATTTACCTGCTCCATTGGAGCCGATTATTCCAAAAGTTTCTCCTGCTTTTACCTCAAATGAAACTCCCTCCAACGCAGAATACTCCTTGTGATAAGTTTTTCTGGAAAATGGTATGATCTCTCGTAAACGATCAGAGGCTTTTTCGTAAAGATTATAAATTTTTCCAACGTTGTTGACGACTATAGAAACTTCTTGATTCACAATTAATACCTCCCTAAAGTAATTAAAGAACATCATCGAATTGAGGTCTTAATTTTGTAAAACTTTTAACGCCCAGAATCAAGATTACCAACACGAATATCCAAAAATATGTTGTTTGAAAAGGACGTTCCCAGAAAGCTACTTGATAGATAAAGCTTTCTCTATAGCCCTGGCATATATAAAACATTGGATTAAGCTTTAAAATGCTTTGAACTATAGGATTCATAGTTGACGGCTCCCAAAAAATGGGGGTTGCCCAAAAACCAATTTGTATGACAATTCCAATTACATTGACAACGTCCGGAATAAAAGCTGCAACAGAAGATAAAAGCCATCCCAAAGAACTTAACAACATGATCATACAAAAAAAGTAGTATAAACTCTGAAAGTAATATAAAGTTATCTTTTGGCCATAAAGCAAGTTAATAAATATAATAAAGAAAATAAATGCAAAATGAATAAATGCATAAGAGATTACCTTAATCAGAGGAATAATGGAAACCTCGAAATTAACTTTGGTAACTAAATATTTATATTCCCTTAAGCTGCTGGTAACTTGGATTAATGTCTCAGAAAAATAGTTCCAGCTGAGAAAAGCAGGGATATACCATACCATAAAGGGAACATTCTGAATGGGGGCATTCTTAAATCCTACTTGAAAAACAAACCAAAATACCAAGATAGTCATTAATGGTGTTAAAAAGGACCAAATTACGCCAAGTCCAGAAGAGGCAAACCTGGCAGTGCAATCATTTTTTGCCAAATTCCATATTACAAGTCTTTCTTTAGCCAGATTTTTGAAAAAAACAAGCATTACACAACTTCCTTTTTATATTCTTATTGTTTTTGCATTCGTCCATTAATGGATTGCCTTATATATTCTAAAAAGCAAGGCTTTTAACTGTTTTTTAAAAGGTATTCCTATTCTCATAAGAACTTGAGTGATACGGTATGTGGAAGAATGCTCAATATTCCAAAGCCGTTGCTCTGTGTCATTTAATCGTTGGAGTATAGGATCCCTACTATTGCCTTTCCCACTCCCGAATAAATAATCTTTTGAAAACTCTTTATATGCCTTTTGGGATAGTTTTATGTCCTTGCCTGAGGTATCAGCTACCTGATATAAATATCTATAGTCATTGCACATTTCCTCTACAGTACGGATAGTAGCTGACAAGGCATTTCTTTTTTTTGCCTGATACTCTTCTCCTCTATCCTTAATTCGATTAATAATATCTAAAACTTCTTTATAAGTAGCGGTATACGGAACAAGCCACCCGCAGTCCATTTTTCGTATACGTTCCCCAAGAGCTCCTATATCGGTAGCAATAACCGGGATTCCATATAAAATCGCTTCTGATATGGTATAACAAAATGTTTCCGGCCATATTGGAAGAATGCAAATCAAGTCAATCTTATATTTATTTAATAGTTCCGGCAGCTCTTCACGGCTATATTTTCCTGTTTTAATAAAATTGGCGCGCTCTATTACAGAAAGGTCATTGTGACCATAAATCCCAAAGAGATGCCATTTTATTGTATGGGGACTATTTTTAACAAGCTGACTGGCGCAATAGCTGCCTTTTGCGTCACTAATCCCCCCTACAAAAGCAACATGGAAGGAAGAAAAAGAAACTTTTGTCACTTTACCAGAGGCTGTTACAGGAAATGGATTTGAACCATGCTCAATAACTTGTATTTTAGATTCCAGAGAAGGAAAATAATGTCCTAGGATTTTTTTTGCAGAGTTGGATGGCGTAATAAGCAAATCTGCCATTTCCAACACCTGTAAGTGTTCCCTTCTCCAAATTTTCAAAAAATCAATATCAGGATAAATTCCCTCACGTTTTTTCAGGCAATCTTTACATATAGATTCTGTGCAAATATCAGTGCAAAATTGATTGTTATGATTGAGTAGTTTAATTGTTGGACAAACATAATAATAGTCATGAAAAGTAAAGACTATTGGAATCCGCCTCTTTTTCGCCTGATAGAAAAGCTCTAAGGATAGATCTAAAGTATGATGGATATGCACCAAGTCAATACAAAAGCCATCTAATATTTTCCCATATAATTCTTTAAATTCTGCATTACGAAATTGCGGAAAGCCGTTGGGGTCTCCAATATAAAACTGAAAGAAGAATTCATTGCTATCAATATAAACAGTCAGATTCAGGTAATTAGAGTTTCTTGCTGCAACAAATATATTAAACTCGTTGCATAGTCCTCTGCACAGGTCTTTTACATGAAGCTGGGTTCCTCCGACGTTATCCATGCCATCATCTCGAAAATCAGCCTGAACCAGATATAAAATATTTTTCCTTCCATTTTCTAAAGCTACAGCTAAATTGATATTTTTAAAAATATCCCTATTGGGATTATCCCGGCAATGAACCCGAACAGCTTGCATTTGTGCAGGAAATCGTTTGTCTAGGATTCTTTCATGCGCTTCTAAATATTTTCTCTTCTCGTCACTAACAAAAGAGCCAGTACCGCTATGGTAGATATAAGTATCATCACACATAACATGCCGGTAACCTGCCTGCTCTGCCCGATAACAAAAGTCATTTTCTTCCCCATATCCCCGTCCAAAGGTTTCAGAGTCAAAAAGTCCAATATCTTCTATAACACAACGTTTAATAAACATACAAAATCCATTGGCAACAGGAAGCAAGGGATATTTACGTAGACTGACATTTTCAATTAAAGCTGCATAGTCATCCAACGAAAATCCTTCCGGAAGAGAATTTTCGTGGCAAAAAACAGGAACGGAGCATAAAGTCGCATTATTGGATAATGGCGTCACCGTTCCAATCGAAGGATCACTGTAAGCGCAAAATTGTATTTTTTCTAACCAGTTCACAGTTACCAGAGTATCAGAATTTAATAAAAGAACATCTCTGTTTGAAAGCTCAATGCCTTTATTGATATTTCCAGAAAAGCCAAGGTTTTTCTTGTTATGAATTACCGTTATATTTTCTGCAGACAGCGAGTCTAAATAAGAGGCTATTCGCTCATCTGGACTGGCATCATTAATGAGAATCAATCCATTTTGAGATAGATTGGTATGTCTTAAAATACTTTCTATGCATTTAGTCAAATCATCAAACGCATTATAGATGGGAATGATGATATCAATTCCTTGATTCAAACTCATTTTTAACCTCTTAAATATAGAAAGATTTTGTCGCTTTTAAGGCTTATTCCTATAATTGTTCTTATGTGTATGTTTAGCTATGGATTTTTTGGCAGGTATCCGATATAATAAAAATTAAGTACCTAAAAAGCTATGGGAGTTTAAAACCGTATGGATAAAATTGCAGTATTAATCCCCTGCTATAATGAAGAGAAAACCATCCAAAAAGTTATTGCAGACTGGAAAAGCAGTTTGCCGGAGGCCAAGATTTATGTGTATGACAATAATTCTACCGATAACACAGTAAATTTTGCTGAACAAAGAGGGGCGATTATTGGATATGAACCGAAACAAGGAAAAGGCAATGTAATTCGCAGAATGTTTCGGGAAATAGACGCGCATTGCTATATTTTAGTAGATGGAGATGACACGTATCCGGCAGAAAGCGGATCAGAGATGGTAAACGCAGTTTTGGCACGAAATATAGACATGGTGATAGGCGACAGATTGACATCTACTTATTTTAAAGAAAATAAACGGGCATTCCATAATTTCGGGAATACCCTTGTCAGGAAAATAATCAACTCTTTGTTTCAAACAGATATTAAGGATATTATGACAGGATGCCGTGCCATGTCCTACCAGTTTGTCAAAAGCTTTCCTGTGCTTTCTCAAGGCTTTGAGATTGAAACAGAAATGACGATTCATGCAGTAGAGCGGAATATGAGCATTGAAAATATTGTAATTGCTTATAGAGATCGGCCGGAAGGGAGCGAATCAAAATTAAATACGTTTACAGATGGAACAAAGGTGATTTGCACTATAGGAAGGCTTTATAAGAACTACAGGCCATTTGCCTGTTTTGGCGGATTATCAGCAGTATTGGCATTAATTGCCTTTATCTTTTTTGTACCAGTTTTTATAACATATCTGGAAACGGGATTAGTGCCAAACTTTCCTACATTAATTGTGAGTGGCTTTACGGCGCTTGCTGCCATTATTTCTTTCTTCTCTGGATTGATTTTATCAACGATTGTTGAAAAAGATCGGCAAGCATTTGAGTTTAGGTTGTTACAGATTAAGAAGGAGGAAATTAAAAAATGAGAGAGTATTTGAAATGCCTCAAATGTATTTTTTTAATGGTGTGTTTATACACGGTATTGTTAATGCTCATATTTCTGATTCCAGATAAAGGGATACAAGTTCATCGTGACGAGGCAATAGGATATATAAATAAAGTTGGATATTATCCAAATATCTTTTTTGACAGCAGCAGTGCGAAAATGGATAATTTAACAGATGAAGTTATGCTTCAGATTACTCAGCCGGGAGCAGAAAATCCTTTGATTTCCGCTATGGTTCCTGGCTATGCCCGCTATTGGCATGGTTATTTAGTTTTTTTGCGGCCTCTGCTTTTGATTTTTGACTATTTTCAAATTCGATTTCTGGGATATTTTCTGTCTACGATGCTGTTGGCCATACTCTTTGGCTTGCTGTTGAAGCACTCGGGCTGGGGAGTAAGTATTGCTTTTGTAGCATCAACTGTAATGGTACGTTTTACTGTTGTACCCGAAAGTCTGCAATTTTCTTCCTGCTTTAATATTATGATGATATCCAGCGTTTGGCTTTTGAATAAGCTGGATAAGGTCAGCGCGGAAGAATTGCATCTGGCAGTCCCCTTTGCCATTGTCGGGTCAGTTGTAAATTTTGTAGATTTTCTGACGGCTCCCCTAATTACATTAGGAATTCCTTTGATCATTTATATTTCTGAAAAAATCAAAGCTAATGCGGGATTATGGAAGACCCACGTACTTGATGTATTTCAATTATCTTTCTGCTGGGGACTGGGCTATGGGATTACCTGGATTTTAAAATGGTTCTGTGCAACTCTTTTTCTTAAAGAAAACATTTTTGCGGATGCATATAAAGCGATATTGTTTCGCGTGGAGGATAATCGGGAATATCAAGTAAACAGAATTCTAACGATAGGAAAAAATATTTTTTATATAATGGGAAGTGATGGGATTAAGGTGCTTTTCCCAGTATTAGCGTTGCTGATAATTGTTTTATTTATTATGATTTGGAAGACCGGGAAAAAGGCTCTGGCATTATTGCCTTTAATGCTGATTGCCTGCATACCTTATGTATGGTACTTTATACTGGCAAATCACTCTTGGATACATGGTTACTTTACTTATAGGGTACAGATAGTAACCCTTTTTGCAGGAGGCGTTATGCTGTGTTTTTTGTGGGGATGGAGAAGGGAGAGAAGGTAAACGGAGAGAAAATATAGAACATTTCCATCATCAGTACCCATTAAAAGCATGGGTGCTGATGATAAAAAATGAATAAATATTGCGGTTCTATAAATAGTTACTGATAGAAGTCTAAGATTTTATTATTGTCAAACATATTATTATATTGTACGTAACTATATTCCTTTAAAATAAGGTCAGAGTCTACATCTAATTCGATCCAGGAATCTGATGAATGGGATTTGACGCCATACTGAGTTATCACAGGATACCTGCTATATAAACAGTTTAAAAACTCAGTATAAGGAGTATTTAAAAGTCCAGAGTTTTTCAGTAATAACAAATATAAAAAATTTAGGCTGGTCTCTGTATAACCCGTATCGGAAAGTTTAAAATTTGCCCAGATAAAAAAAGGAGTTTTATATTTGCTTTGTATTTCATTTTCTAGCGATGATTCGGAATTTTTCTGATAAAGATAATCATAAAAGCCATCTCCCAGTTTAGGCTGATGATCGCCGAAAAACAGAATAATAACAGGCTCCTGACAATTTTTGAAATAATCCAAAAGGGGAACAAACGCATTGTCAGATTCTTTTATAAGAGTAAGATACTCTTCAGCTTCTGGATACACCCCAGGCACTTCCGTAATACGAACCAAATCTTCTGGCAAAAATGCATTGGATCTATAACCACCGTGATTTTGCATTGTTACATTAAAAATAAACGCTGGTTGTTTCTGTGCAGAAATATCTTCAAATACTTCAATTATCTTTTCATATGATGCCCGGTCACTCAAAAAATTCCCTCTTGATATATCGTTTGAATTAAAACTCTCAATATCAAGAAATTTGTCAAAGCCCAGCAGCGGATAAACCACATTGCGTTTCCAACTATCCCCTAAATAAGGATGTATCCCTACAGTATAATATCCTTGACTTTTTAGTAAACCGGGGAGTGAAAAAGTGTTTTCTTTTATATACTGCTGGAATGGTATTGTGTTCTTAGGCAATAGTGCCATGGTATTGCCTGTCAAGAATTCAAATTCTGAATTACAGGTTCGACCGCCAAAAACTGGAACATATACATCCCCTTTTAACACATTCCCTTTTAAGCTTTCATAGTTGGTTAAAAATGGTGCTGAAGTTGCAAAATTTGATATAACTCTTAAATCAGAAAAGGATTCATTCATAATAACTATTATATTCGGTAAGTTTTGTTTGGTACTTTCAGGAACCGGATATTTTTGCGCTATATCATTTAAATTATCAAACGAGTACCCTTCTGGTTTTGAAACATATGAAGCTTTTGCCTCTGCAACAAAATAAAGGAGAGTTCCATAGTTTTGTAAATCCTCCTGGTAATCCCAATATGATAAAGGGACTTTAAAGAAAGAGGTAGTTAAAAATAATGATGTCATTATAAATGCAATTACCAACCTGATAACACTATATTTTCCGAAATCGTTGTTATGCTGCCTGTAATTACCATAGTCAGAATTTGAGGCAAAGAGATTAACCACAGAAAATATAATTAATAGCAGCAAATAAATCCCTTTTATTACAGGGAGTGTCAATATGTAGTCATAGCTTGCTGATACATTAATTGCGGTTTTCCATGATAAAAAATCCGTAAGGCAAAGGGGAGAACCACGGAAAAGGATGATAAAATAGTTTACAATTCCATAAAGCCCACACAAAACCAAAAAGACTACGGTAACTCTTTTTAGTGAACGTGCAGGAATTGATAAAATTAAAATGACAAAAAAATATAATAAGTAATTTTTTCCCCAATATATATAATCCATAGCGCGGACACTATTTCCTGACATTTGTTCTACTATAAGAAAAGCAAGGCCTGGGATTATGAAAAGGACAATATAATTAATTGTATTAGGCTTAATTAAAAGTGATTGTGACTGAGCATTTGAAATAAAAATGCCTTTTACACATATACCAAAGACTAAAAATAGCAGTCCACTGCAAAAGAAGAAAAAGTATATGTCTTGTCGAATGCTGCTAAATAGCCCGATATTAAAAATATAAAGAACATAGGAAATACAAAAGCAAATAGCAAGCCATGTAATGATATGTAATAATACATGTCTCTTTTGAGAAGTCAAATTATTATAAGAAAGAGCAATAGTTCGAAGACAGTCAAGTGAGTTTCCAATAAGGTAAAATAAAATTGCTAAGAGTATCGGCGAAGAAAAGGGGGTTATATAAGATTCTGGAAAAAATGACCATGTATAAGATTTTGCTCGGTTGGAATAGAGGTTAATAATATCTACAGGTTTTCCGTTCACAATCATAAGCAGTAATCCACTGGCATTACTCTGAAAAAAAGTAATGGAAATTTTTTCCATGGACGGTGCCTGGTAGTCGAGGCTTTGCGTGGACTGAGGATTCGTCAGGCGGAGGGCCCCTTTAGAATAAGACCAGACAGCATCTGGAGGAACAGCTGACAAATTTACTTCATTTTCATTTATCAAAACTTTAGAAATAGCGATATCGTTTCCTTTTGATAAAGGGATACTAAGAGACAAAGGTTTTATTGAAACAGTAGTTTCCTGTGTATTCAAGGTATGCACTTGAAATTCAGAGGGAAAACACAAACAAATATATAAAAATGTCAGGACAATTGTCAGCAAAAAATACTTTACAGATTCGATAAAACCAGGTCGTAAAAGTTTCATTAGTTCTCCTTTTCATAAAATAAATGCCTTCTCAATAATATCGTTGGACAGAAGACATTTATTAAAACAGCTATTTAATTTGATTTATAAAAAGCCGGATAAAGATGGCTATTGGCATAAATCCATTCTCTAAGATTTAAAATTTGAGTTTTGTAATCATTTACATGATAGCTAAAATCTTTACGAGTATTACACAAACTTTTATTACCCGTAAAGCTCTCATTTTCAAGAATATCGACATCCGATTTATGAAAAATCTCTTTAAAGAGAAGCAGCAAATGATATTTACTAATGGATTCGTCAGGAACTAATTGATAAAGTCCACTTAATCCTTCTTCTAATGCCTGACTAATAGCTTGCGCTAATTCTAGTGTTGTAATCCCGTTCCAGATAAATTTTGAATATCCGTAAATTGTTCCGGATTGCTGCATAAACCAGTTGAATAAACCAGTTCCACTTGGATCTGGATCAGGACCTATAATTGACATACGAAACGTAAGATCTTTACTATTATTGAGCTCGCCTAATGCTTTTGTTCTATCGTATAAGGTTCTGCCATCTTGTAAATCATTTTCCAGATAATCGCCTCGTAGGCCGGAAAATACACAATCTGTTGATAAGTGAACGATTTTTACATGAGTATTTTGGTAATAATTTTCCAGAAAATGGGGTAGGTAAGAATTAACTAAAATTGCTAAATCAGGACGCTGCTCACAGGTTTTCTGTAAGAGTCCAACACAATTAATAATGACATCTGCATTTATTTTGGCAATATATTCTGTTAACCTATCAAGTTCAGTTACATCAATTCGACAAGATCTCTCCGAGTTCTCTTCACTTCTAGATATTCGGTAAACCTGAAATCCTTGTTGTTCCATATATGCAGCGACCATATGCCCAGCCATACCAGTCGAGCCAAGTATTGCAATTTTCATATTAACTCTCCTCTTTACGCCAAACGGTTCTATTGATGTATCCCGTATAGCTTAAAATAATCCGAACCACTTTTTCTGCAACATTTTCTACATCATAATCTGGGATAGTTCGAATAATATTAGGATTTATGGCCGTTTGTTCCGTAACGCATCTGATAGAATTCAAAATATTTTTAGGCTCTAAACCTGTCATAATTAAGGTTCCAGAATCCATTCCTTCTGGCCGCTCGTGGGCTTGTCTAACAGTGATAGCTGGAAAGTTCAAAAGAGAAGACTCTTCTGTAATGGTACCGCTGTCACTTATGGTGCAAAAGGCGTTTTTTTGAAGAAAAATGTAGTCTGCAAAGGCTAATGGCTTCATAAATTTTACTAAGGATGAAAATTTAAAATTTATGAGTTCTATTTTCTTTCGAGTTCGTGGATGAACCGAAAATATTACAGGCATTTGATAGGTCTCAGCAACACAATTAACAGATTCCAGAAGATTATTAAAATTCTTTTGGGAATCTACATTTTCTTCTCTATGGATAGAAAGCACAAAATAACTATTTTCCTTCAATTCTAGCTTTTTCAGAATTTGGGATGAGCAGATTGCTTTTGCCTGGCGATTTAATACCTCTTTCATGCTGGAGCCGGTTTTAATGATTGTTTCCGGAGAAATCCCTTCTCGAATCAAATACCGCCTGGCATGTTCGGTCAAAACTAAGTTAATATCTGATAAGTGATCTAAAACCTTTCGATTTAACTCTTCAGGCACTCGTTGATCAAAACAACGATTACCAGCTTCCATATGGAACACAGGTACTTTATTCCTTTTTGCAGAAATAACAGCAAGGCAAGAATTCGTATCACCATATAGTAAAATTGCATCCGGATTAATGTGTTTAATCAACTGATCCGATTTAATAATGACATTTCCGATAGTTTCAGCGGCAGTTTCCCCAGCAGAATCCAAAAAGAAATCGGGCTTTCGAATTCCCATCCCTTTAAAAAATATTTCATTTAACTCATAATCATAATTTTGACCAGTATGTACCAGGATATGATCTGTATATTTATCCAATTCTTCTATTACACAAGATAGTTTAATAATTTCCGGCCTTGTGCCTACGATTGTCATAACTTTCATAGTTATACCCTGCTTTCCATACTAAGCTGCTCTTTTACATAATCAAGTGAGAGAAGCATTTCTTTCATTTCTTCTTTGTTTAGCCGTCTGGTATTATGAGAAGTGTAGTCCTGTGCTTCTGAAAATTCCACCTGCCCTTTAGAGAAATACTTGCTATAGTTTAGATCGCGGTTATCGCTAGGAACTACATAATAGTCGCCAAAATCAACGGCTCGAACCATCTCTTCACGTGTTAACAGTGATTCATAAAGTTTTTCTCCGTGGCGGGTACCTATAATGTGCGGTTCCTGCTTATTTCCGAATAATTCACAAACGGCTTCCGCCAAAGTTTGTATGGTTGCTGCCGGAGCCTTTTGAATAAATAGTTCTCCGCCTTTTGAGTGTTCAAAAGCAAATAAGACTAAATCGACAGCGCTGTCTAATGACATCATAAAACGGGTCATATTAGGATCCGTAATCGTTATCGGATGATTAGCTTTTATTTGATCAATAAATAGTGGAATTACGGAACCTCTGGAACACATAACATTTCCATATCTTGTAACACATACAATAGTATTTTTGCTATTTCTGGCTTTTGCAACAGCAATTTTCTCCATCAAGGATTTTGTCATTCCCATAGCATTAATAGGGTAGACTGCTTTATCCGTTGATAGGCATATTACGTTTTTTACGCCGCAGTCAATAGCGGCTGTTAAAACATTTTCTGTTCCTACCACATTAGTTTTTACTGCTTCCAGAGGAAAGAATTCGCAGGAAGGAACTTGCTTTAATGCAGCGGCTTGAAAGACATAATCCACACCATGCATTGCCTGATAAATACTATTATAGTCTCTGGTATCACCAATAAAAAATTTAAGCTTGTCATTATGATAGAGGTTTCTCATATCGTCCTGCTTTTTTTCATCCCGGCTAAAAACTCGAATTTCTTTAATATCAGTATCTAAAAAACGTTTTAATACAGCGTTTCCGAAAGAACCGGTACCTCCGGTAATTAAAAGGGTTTTGTCTTTGAACATGATAGTCTCCTTTGAAATAAGTTATCTTTTTTTATTTAATACTTCTTTAAAATAATCTACAAAGCGTCTAAAAATGAAAGTTGCTTTCCAGGATGTGCTATTATAAATGGACTCATAAGCCTCTTGCCATTTGCTTTCGTTTACTATAGGACTAGAAGATGCCGTCTGCTCTTTTGAGAAAGCTATGGAAATTTCATTAGAGTTATTTACATATTGGGAAAGCAATTTTTCGTACAAAACGAACCATATATCTTCGGCATCAGTAGGATTTATTAGCTTTATATTAGTTACTACTGTATTCTCAAAAATTTGAATCCAAAAATTTGTTGCCTCTAGATTATAATTTGGAGGTATAGTTATTGACTTGTCTCGGTATTGAGGATATCCTCCACTTTGGTCATCCTGCCAGATAATCAGATCCGCATTTTCAAGCATCTTTTTTCTATTGATTTGAGATAAGACTGTATTTTCGCTATAATAATCGAATAGCGATTTCGTACAATAGATAATTAATTGTAGTCCTAAAGATTTAAATTCTTCAAAGTTGAAAGAGATTTTGGAATCTAATTCGCCGCTAAAGATGCACTTTTGGATTTTAAGTAGACGCAAAATCAAGGCAAGGGTTGTTGAACTCTCATCAGGTAAATGCATTTCTACAATACTGCCAAAAGTTAAGAGCCTCATTTTGCTAGTATTCCCCAAGATTATTTTGAAAAATTGAAATTTATTCTGTGTATTGCTAGCTATATCTTGGAACAAATTATCTATTTCGATCTCATTAAATTGATTAGTAATAATGCATATTCTTTCTTTAGAAAGATCCGTTATATACTGTTTAAATATACTTAGAGATAAAATATTTTTGTCAAGCCCGCTTATTTGGCTTAAGTAGTAACCTTTGCCCGTAGTAATCCATATATTTTTGGCCTCTTCAAGTAATTTTGAATTAATAAATGAGATAACCTCGTTGTAGGGGGTTTGGGTGAAAAAGGCTTTTTCTGATAGCCAAAAAGCCCTTACCTTATAAAGTTCATTTTTATCGACCATTTCCTCCATCTCATTTTGGGAAAGAGAACTTAGTATCTTTATCCATAAGGAATTGCATTCCTTTAAATGCTGTTTATAGTATCGTTTACTATCCTGTTTTTCATGGCATCTGGATAATACATAAGAACCATCTAAAAAGCATATTTCTTTATTCCTAAGAAGTCTAAACCATAAGTCATAATCCTGAGTAGTAGGTAATTCGGGGTTAAATACCCCATTAGATTCAAAAAGTTTTTTGTGGATTAGTATGGCACAGCCATGAATACATCCATGTACAACGGCAAACAGTGGCCGTTGTAATTCTTCTTTTGTATACTGTGATAAAGGATTAACATCATATAAAATATTATTTTCTGAATTTATTACTTTATAACCGCAAACGACAGGTGTAGTTGGATCCTGAAATTTAGCTAATTCATAGATAGATTTAGAAATTTTATCAGGCTCATATTTATCATCATGACTCAACCAGGAAAAGTATTCTCCAGTCATTTTCTCTATCCCATAGTTTAATGCAGAAGCGACTCCTCCATTCGGTTTATAATAATATTTTATTCGTTCACCAAAAGATAAAGCAATTTGTTCAGTTTCGCCATGATCATTAGAACCATCATTTACAATAATAACTTCTAGATTCGGATAATCTTGTGCTAAGGCTGAACAAATAGCCTCCTGTAAAAAATTCGAACCATTATAAACAGGAATTATTATAGAAACTTTAGGCAAATAGTTTTGAGGAACTTCCCCAAATTTTTCATATAGACCAATCATTTGGTTAAAATCTTTCTCAAGAAAAAGTCTTATTAAATCGTGTATAAATGTACGTTCTCCAAAACTTTTTTGTGCTAGAAGATGTTCTAAATATTGATTACTTTGCAAAAGCCTCTGGATTGGTTCTGTATCAGCACATAAATTTTTGAAGTACGTAGATAAGAAAGCTTTTTTATCCTCAGAGGAGTTTAACGCCAAAATATTTAACAAAATACGCCAACTGCTAAACGCAAAAATCAGTTTCGCAATCTCTTTCCCGGAGGCAGATGCAGGTAGTCTATGCAATGTCTCAATCAATGTACTGCCTAATCCTAACTTTTTTATAGAAATAGGAGAATGCTCTAAGGAAGTGTCCCGCTGTACATAATAATAGTAATTGTTAGGAACGTACACAATCTTTTCTGCTTGCGCTAATAGCGGAAATGTCCTAGGTATATCATCACTAATGCCCTCTCCAAAGGGAATACTTTTGCTTTTTAAAAATAGCTTTGTTGGAGCAGCAGCAGCTCCCCAATGTGCACTGGCAGTTTCGGGAGATATAATCTGTGGAAGCTCAGGATTTCTTGTTGAAATTGAAATGTTATTTTCGTGTAAATAAGGGTTATCTTCTAATAAATTACTATATAAAATTTCTTTATTATAAACTAAGGCTAAATCTGAACATGCGATATCAGCCCTGAATTTTTGTAGTGCGGTATACATATTTTTAAAATAGTCCTGATCGGCATAGTCATCAACATCAAAAAAACCTACGATATCAGCAGAGGCACTTTTAAGGCCAATATTTCGAGCAGGGCCACAGCCACAAGGTGTTGTATTGTTAATTAAGACTACGTTTCTATACTTATTAGCATATCGCTGAGCTATCATTTTCGTCTGATCAGTAGAACCATCATTCACGATAATTATTTCTATCGGAGAAAGGGACTGCCCCAACAGGCATTCGAGACATTTAGTAATATATTTTTCTGAATTATATATTGGAACAATAACTGAAAGCAGATAGCTACCAAACATAATTGCCTCCTTCGTATTTTGCCATAATTTTAAGAAAAGTAATTAACAATAGAAAAAAACAAACTGGTCGTTCTGTATAGTTGGTTCTTTAATAGTGCTAAAGTGATTTTCCTATAACTTCTAACCCTAATTCCATCCCAAGTAACAAACTCATCAAAAGCCCCCACATTCATAAAATCCGGGAATAACCTATATACATTATCCATATATTTACGAAGCAACAAATAGCGTTTTTTAAAAGGCTGTTCGCGTATAGGGTACATTGCCATAGCCAGAATCTGATGCAGATATAATGAACATTTTATTAAGTTTTGTTTTTCTAGAGGAAGTTCCTTTGCATATTCAACTGCCATTTTAGCGGCGTCTAATATTACAAATCGCCGTTCATCAAATTCACTATTTTGGATAGAACCCTGGCGCTGTAAATAATTGTAGAATGGTTTGTTAATAACTATGATTTTGTTTGCTCTTCCTAAAACAGTAGGGGTAACACAGATATCTTCATTATTCATACCTTTAGGAAACTCTAAGCCATTGTAAAGGATTCGTTTGACGATTTTATTGCAGGATGTTCCCATCATCCAGGTATCTAATACTTGTTCGAAGACTGTATTCCTATTGGGATTATTGCAGTGAACAACATAAGACGGCGTATGATTCTCAAAAACCATTTGAAAATCACATACAACAACATCTGCCTGTGAAGAAACCGCGGCAGATAACATTTCCCGATACATTTGGGGTTCTATGTAGTCATCCGAATCTAAAAAGATAACATATTCTCCAGAGGCTCTGGCTAAACCGTAATTTTTAACATCTGATAAACCGCCATTTTGCTTTTTATAGTAGCAGAAAAGGGTTGGATGCATTTGACAGTATTCTAAAATAAGTTCTTCTGAATTGTCAGTTGACCCGTCATTGATAATAAGAACTTCCATACAGGAATCTGCAGCTGCAACAACGGAGTCTAAACATTTTTTTAAATATTTTTCTGTATTATATACTGGTATAATGATGGATAGCTGTTTATTGGAGGCCATACCGCTTATGTACCTCCTCTCGCCTTTTATATACTTTTGCCTTTACATCGCTTGATATGTCATATCGGCATAGAGCGTATTCTTGCAGAGTAACAATCTCATCAAAATCCTGCTGATGATTTGTCGTTAAAGTGACACCTTTATCATGCATTCTATGGTAGTTTAAAGAAGCTGAATTATAACTTATATTTCCACGCTCTAGAAGTCTCATATAGACATACCAGTCCCCAGCTAAATGGAATTTTTTTGCCTCTTCTAATATGCCGTCATAGTTTCCGTTTTTAAAGACCACACTGGAAACATTAGCAATGGTATTATTAATACATAATGACTCTCGTATTTCATTAATTCCGCTATTTACATAGTTGCAATCCCATTTTCCACAATTATAAATATCAATCCAAGGACGTAAATCATGCATAAGAATCAGATTATTTGTATCAATTGTTAGCGATTCGCAATAAGATAAAACCACATTCTCATTTGCAAATCCTTCCATTACAGTTGATAAAAAATAGTTACTACAGCTATCGTCAGCTTCAGCGATCCATACATAATCCCCTGTAGCTTCAGAAAAGGCCCGCTGCCATTGTGCAAATACACTTCCAGAATTTCTGGTGTTTTTTACAAAACGTATTTTGATCTTGCCCTGAACTTCCTGGATTTTCCGCTCAATAATTTCAACACTATTATCAGTAGAGCAATCATCTAAAATAATTATTTCGTGTACTGGATAAGTCTGCAGCAGAATAGAATCAATACGTTCTACAATATACCTGCCATAGTTATAATTTGGTATTACTGCAGATACTCTTAACGGTTTTGAAATATCTAGCTTAGGAGCATTTTCCTTATAAATATTTGTATACTCTAATTTTCTGTGCAGGAGAACGGAGCGCAGCCGATTTCTAAAGCTATTTGACATAGGAAGAGTATAAAACAGCCTTTTCAAGAAATCTGTTCCAAGGCGCAGGGGTTTGGTCATCTCCCAATAACGGCTTTCTTCTATATCATGATAGTTTTGCTCCCATTGCAGGGCCGCTTTATTTGCTTTCTCTAATTGCATTTGTAAGTCGGCCTCTTTGTTTGATAAAGACCAAAAGACATTATTAGAATTAGAGATAATCTGTTTCCACGCTTCGGAAATCTCGTTATTTAAATCTTTTTCAGAAAGCCTTTCATTATATACACTTGTTTTAAACTCTAACTCTTGGAAACGGCTGCAAGTTTCTTCCAGCCGTTCTTTGCAAGAGCTGTGAAAGCATACTGTACGGATACCTGAAAACAGAAGAAATTTGGGCAAAAATTCAATATAGTCATAGGGGTATATTATTCTTGGCTCATCAACAGTTTCTGCTACACATATTTCACTAAGATTAACAACACAGATTCGTAAAAATTTGTGTTGTGTCAGCTGACTGAATGTAGTTAAACTATTTTCTCCATTCCCACCCAAATAATAATTGTTGTCTATTAACATGCAACTATCATCCGATGATGAGTGCGCTAATATGTTTAAAAAAGGGTCATTTAGTAGTGAAGCCGGTATGCCGCAAAAAATCAAATGTTCTTTTGCAATGGAAGGATTGTCCAGATAGAGCTTTCTAAGCTCATTTAATAATAACTGTTCCGAAAAATTCGCTGCTTTAATATAGGGCGTATGGTTCCTAAAAAAAGTTGCTTCTTCATAATAGAATTTCCAAACAGAAGATTCTATCTGAAGAATTTCCTGATGGGTTATTTGACCAAGCAAGCGAATCCAAAGTCTTTCACATTCTTCAATATATGATTTCCCCAATTTTTTGCTTCCCTGTTCCTTATGGCTGCGGGATTCAAGATTAAGGGAGTTTAAATAACATATTTTTTGTCCCCTTAAAATGCGAAACCACATGTCATAATCCTGAGTATTTCTTAGCTCCGTATTAAAGAATCCTACTCTCTCAAAGTGTGATTTTGCAATTAACAAAGAGCACCCGTGAATCACTCCATGAAAGACGGAAAATAGTGGAAGCTCTAAATACTCTTTTGGATAGAGTTCTAAAGGATTATTGTCATATAGATAATTTCCATTCTCATCTATAACTTGAAAACCATTAACGATAATTGTAGATCTATCATTCTGTTGGAGAAGAGCATCTACTTGCTGAGAAATTTTATAGGATTTATATCGATCATCATGGCTTAACCATGAAAAATAATCCCCAGTCATTTTCCAAATTCCAAGATTAAGCGCTGTGGCAACCCCGCCATTTTCTTTATAGAAGTAGCGCAGTTTGTCTCCATATGATAAAGCAATTTCCTCTGTTCTATCGGTAGAGCCATCATTAATAACCAAAATCTCCTTATTGGAATAGTCTTGATTCAGGGCGCTTTCAATTGCCTCACGTAAATATTTTTCACCATTATATACAGGGATAATAATGGATATTTTAGGAGCGGATATATTGGTACAAGGATACATAGTCTGGATATACCTCCATAACAGATGTTAGAGCCAATATTCTTTGTATGCTTTACATACTACCTTGGCATTATCATACATACGCATTTTATGATTTTCTAACCATAAAACCCGATCACACATGTCTTCGATTTGCTGTAAATCATGGGATACAAAAAGAACCGTAGTACCGCCACTCATTAATTCCATCATTCTGTTCAAACTTTTTGCCTGAAATCCTGCATCGCCTACAGATAGGATTTCGTCTACAATCAAAATCTCAGGTTTTACTACAGTTGCGATTGAAAATGCCAATCTAGCAAGCATTCCGGATGAGTAATTTCGAATCGGCATATAGATAAAATCTCCCAGTTCAGAAAACGCTACAATTTCATCATATTTTTTCAGAAGAAATTCCTTACTATAGCCGAGGATAGCTCCGTTCAAGAAAATATTTTCCTGTCCAGTTAATTCCATATCAAAACCAGAGCCCAGTTCAAGCATCGGAACTACATTTCCACCAATAGAGACATTTCCCGCTGTGGGTTTTAATACTCCGGAAATAATTTTTAAAAGTGTACTTTTTCCGGCTCCGTTTTTTCCGACAATACCAACTACTTCCCCTTTTTCAATATTAAAACTGACATCCTCAAAAACTGTAAATTGTTCATACTTTAACCGTCCTGAAAGCAGTGCTACAATAGTCTCTTTCAAGCTCATTATTTTGTCATTTGCAACATTAAACTTCATTGAAATGTGCTCAACTTTTATCATAACCAATCCTCTAAACAAACAGGACAAACTTGTCCTGATGTCTTTTGAATACAAATCCGCCAATAACACACATTAGTAAGGCAGACGCGCCGCAAACTAAGTATGCTTTAGGTTCTGGAGAAACTCCATTAATCAAAATAACTCTTACAAACCTTACATAGTGGTAAATTGGATTTAAGGTCTGTATAAAGCGGAAATGTGCCGGAATAATATTTTCTGGATAAAACAGTGGTGTTGCATACATCCATGCTAAACTAATAATTCCCCAAAGATATTGTGTGTCCCTGAAAAAGACCATTGCAGTTGATAGCAGCATAGACATTCCAATACAGAATACCAACAAACATAACAAGGCATAAGGAACTAAAATAATGGCCTTGGTAATAGGGGTACCAGTAAGAATTGTTACCATTAATAGCGGGATGATGGAAATAAATAAATTAATAGAGCAAGACACAACCTTTGTTACAGGATAAATATACTTAGGCATATATACCTTAGTTATTAAGCTGGCGTTAGCCACGATAGCTAGTAATCCTTGCCCAACAGACTCCTGAAAAAAATTAAATATGATAATTCCTGAGAGCAGATATACAGGAAAATTCTCTATTCCAGATCGAAAAATAGTTGAGAACACGATATACTGAACAGCCATTGTCAATAATGGGTTAAGAAAACTCCATAAGTAGCCCAGCACAGAACGTTTATATTTAGTTTTAAAATCTCTTGAAACAAGCTGTTTAATTAGGAAATCATACTTTTTCCAAACAGTAAAAATCCAAGAAACGAGTGTTCTTTTTCCAATTTTATTCCGATATAAAAACCAAATGTAATAGAATGTAATTAAAATAAGCCCAATAAAAACGGATTGCCAATAATAATCACCCAGGAAAAAATACTCTTTCCCAATATGGCTGAAAGAGAGACTGCCAGTTCTGATTTCACCATTAACCGTATAATTTGTTTCTGAGTTAAGGCTTGAATAGTAAACAGAAGGCGACTGGCCGGGACGGCAAGAAGATTTAATTACTAATTGAAAATCCTTATTTTTAGCATTATCTATAATAGAAGAAAAATTCCAACGATATAGTTCACCGTCAACAAGATCTCCAGCAAAAATAGTCTGTTGGGCCATTGGAGTATCATTAGAATCTAAAATGTACAGATATAGGTTTCCGCTGTTTTTTCGCCCGTAAGTGGCGAATTTTATATCTATTGCATCGAGGGTCTCTGTCTTGGATTTAAAACTTTGGGATAGAATTATACCTTCCGAAAGTTCGTCCAGAATACCTGTTTGAGAATCCATTGGGCTAGTATCGTATTTATATTTTAATTGGTCATCGCCAGCAAAATAAAAAAGCACAGCGCAGAGCAAGTAAATGCATGAGATTTTTAATAAAGGCCAGTTTGTTTTCATAAAATCCTCTTTATTCAGATAATATATTCAATTAAATATCAAAACGTAATAATTGTTCTTATAGGGAGTAGGAAAGTAGAATATAAAAAGAAAAAAGGATATTATTAGAAATCTAAAATCAAATAATAAACAGAAATGATTTTTGAGAGAAATATTTTAAAAATATGGAGGAAAATTAAGGGTTTTCATCCTATATCTTAATAATTTGTAAAGTTTTTAGACTAGCCAAAAACGAAAGAAGGTGTTATACTAGTGTCAATTGTTGGTATAAGAACAATTATAGGAACTACCCTCAAAAACAGGAAAAATCAAAGGGGATTTTATGCTAAAGCCAAAAACTATCATAAAAATTTTAGCCATATATTTTTTGTTTTCTGTTGTTTTTCGCTTTATTGGTGCAGAGCAATTTGAATATAAATTTGTTACTAGTCAGATGGAAAATCCAGTTGGCACCATCACGGAAATTACGAAAGACATAGTAGTAAAGCAGAACTTTTTAGTAAAGGAAGAAACCTTAGAGACTATTGATTTAAAACTAGCCACGTTTAATAGACCAAACAGAGGTATTTTGACAATAAGACTGCTGGATAAAAATGACGCAGAATTGGTAAATGGAGCCATTGATGTATCAACACTTCAAGAAGGCGAAACTTTCAAATGGGTCTTTGATACCCCTGTTACAAATGCAGAAAATAACCTTTTTTCTATAGAATTAACATCCAACTCTATTTCAGGGGAAGGTGCTTCAGTTTATTATGCAGAGTCAACGAATGATGGACAAACATTGTTTATAAATGGAATTCCACAAGAAATGCAAATTTGCTTTGACTATGTCGGTAAAACCTTTTTTATGTTTGGCACTTATTACTGGCATATTGTAATAGGGTTGGCACTGCTATTCCTTCTGTATTATATGTGGTGCATATATAGGATACGAAGTGGAAAAATAACCTTTCTTTTAATTATACAGAATATTTGGCAAAAATATGGCTTTTTAATTCGTCAATTGATTTCAAGGGATTTTAAGACAAAATATAAACGTTCTGTCTTAGGGTACTTATGGAGTTTTTTAAGTCCGTTGCTAACTATGATGGTTCAATACTTGGTATTTTCGCGAATTTTCCGCCAAAATATTGAGAACTTCCCAGTTTATCTTTTGTCAGGGATCATAATGTTTAACTTTTTTACAGATGCCGTAGGACAAGGATTAACAGCAATTGTAGATAATTCATCTTTAATTACGAAAGTGTACGTTCCTAAATATATTTATCCGCTAACAAAAGTGGTTTCCTGTTCTATTAACTTAATAATATCAACGATTCCTTTACTGATTGTAGCTTTGCTGACAGGGACAGCCATTACAAAATCCGTATTCCTTATTCCTTATGCACTGCTGTGTATGTTAGTTTTCTGTACAGGAATGTCTCTGCTTTTATGTACTACAATGGTTTTTTTCAGAGACACTCAATACTTATGGGGAATTATCAGTATGGTTTGGATGTATGCTACTCCCATTTTTTATCCTGAAAATATTATTCCTGATAAGTTTCGATTTGTACAAACTTTAAATCCAGTTTATCACTGTATCCGATTTATTCGTATTGTGCTAATAGATGGTGTTTCTCCAGAACCAAAAGCATACTTTTTTTGCGCCTTACTGGCTCTGGCGATTCTGGCTTTTGGGGCATTTATTTTCAAAAAATTTCAGGATAAATTTGTCCTTTATATTTGATGAGGTGAAAACATGGATGACACAATGCTGTCAGTTGAGCACGTTACTATGAAGTTTCGTATGCCAAATGATAAAGTTGAAAGCCTTAAAGAAACTGTAATTGCAATGCTATCCGGCAGGCTAAAGTATGAAGAGTTTACTGTATTTGAAGACGTATCCTTTGATGTAAAGAAGGGAGAAGTTGTCGGAATTATCGGAAAAAATGGTGCTGGAAAAAGCACTCTTTTGAAAATTGTCTCTGGAGTATTAAAGCCGATAAAAGGGAAGGTTACTGCTAATGGAAATGTTGTGCCTATGCTTGAACTGGGAGCAGGCTTTGACCCTGAATTAACTGGTAGAGAAAACATTTATCTTAATGGCTCTATCTTGGGATATGATGAACAGTTTTTACAGGAGAAATATCAGGAAATCGTAGATTTTTCTGAATTAGGCGACTTCATAAATATGCCTATTCGGAACTATTCGTCTGGAATGATGATGCGGCTGGCATTTTCTATTGCCACAGTAGTTAGCCCTGAAATATTAATTGTAGACGAAATATTAGCGGTTGGTGATGAAGGCTTTCAAAATAAAAGCAAAGAACGAATGTTAGAACTTATGGGAGGCGGAACTACAGTTTTATTCGTTTCTCACAGCCTAGAGCAGATTCAGGAAATGTGTAATCGGGTTGTTTGGTTGGATGCACATAAGGTACGAATGGTTGGAGATGCTTCACAGGTATGTCGGGCTTACCGGGAGTATTGGAACTGAGTTGAGGAAAGGTTAGGAGAAGTTTCATGCAAGTAAAAGAAAGTTCAAAAAGTAATCTACACTTTTTGTATCGAATTTTTTCTCAAGTATGTTCCCACCCGAAACAGATTCTATGCTATTTAAAACCCTATAAAATAAAGCGCCTTTTTTATTATTTTTTTCATGGGGGGTTAAAGGAAGTAACAAAAGTTTTAGATGACCGCGTTCTCATGGGAACCGATTTGAAACTAGCGATTTCGATTGAGAAAACAATTTCTAAAAAAAATATATATGATTATCCACCAATATGTTTTCCAGATACATCTACCCCTTTAGTAAGTATTATAATTCCGGTTCATAACCAATTTGATTATACCTATGCATGTCTCCGATCAATAGCTAAAAACACGGGGACCATCAGCTATGAAATACTGATAGCAGATGATTGCTCAAGTGATTTTACTGCTGAAATCTCAAAAATCATTCCGAACATTACGGTTGTAAAAACTGATATCCAGGCATATTTTTTGCGTAATTGTAATAATGCTGCCCTGAAAGCTAATGGAAAATATTTGCTCTTTTTGAATAATGATACTCAGGTACAACAAAATTGGCTGACACCATTAGTTGAGCTACTAGAAAGGGAACCACAAATAGGGTTGACAGGCTCCTGTCTGGTATATCCTGATGGGAAGCTTCAGGAAGCCGGTGGGATCATTTGGAATGATGGAAGTGCGTGGAATTATGGCAATGGCAAGAATCCGGCGATGCCAGAATATCGATATGTAAAAGAAGTGGACTATATATCCGGAGCATCCATTATGATCCGGAAAAGTATCTGGGAGCAATTAGGAGGGTTTGATGAAAGATTTGCGCCTGCATATTGTGAAGATTCTGATTTGGCATTTTCAGTAAGAAAACTTGGCTATAAAGTTGTGTATCAGCCTGCATCTATAGTGGTTCACTTTGAAGGCGTTTCCAATGGAAAAGATACAAGTACAGGAATTAAAGCTTATCAGCTGACCAATCAAACTACCTTTTTTAATAAATGGAAACCCATTTTGGCTCAAGAACACTTAAAAAATGGTACAGATAGCTTTTTAGCAGGAGATCGTTCTCAAGCTAAAAAACGAATTTTGATTTTGGATCATCGTGTCCCTTGCTATGACAGGGATGCGGGCGCACGTACGGTTTCCATGTATATAAAATTGTTTTTAAAGCAAGGGTTTAAAGTAGTGTTTTTTCCAGACGACTTTTATCCGCTTCAGCCGTACACGCAGGAATTAGAGCAGTTAGGTGTTGAAGTTTTATATGGCAACTATTACATGACTCATTGGAAAGATTGGCTGGAGGAAAATCTGAAGTATTTTCACTACGTTTATCTAAACCGGCCACAGGTGAGCATCAAGTATATCGATATTATTAAAAAGATGTTTACCGGAAAGGTTTTTTATTATGGACACGATCTTCACTATCTGAGAGAAAAGCGGGAATATGAAGTTACTCATAATCCGGAGCTTTTAGAGTCTTCTGAGAGGTGGCTGAAAATAGAAAAAAAATTATTCGAGCAAGCAGATGTAATTTATGCAGTCGGGGATTACGAATACTCAATTTTGAAAGAGAAATTTAGAAATAAAGTGATCCGAAACGTACCCGCATATATTTATCCTCAAATCTCTGGTGAGATCGAGATTGATTTAGACACCAGAAAAGACTTGCTATTTGTCGGAGGTTTCGGGCATCCGCCCAATATTGATGCGGTTCTCTGGTTTGGAAAAGAAATTTTCCCTCAAATCTTAGAAAAGTATCCAGATATTACCTGGCGTATTGTAGGAGCAAACCCTCCTCAAGAAATCCAGGCAATGGCTAGTAAAAATATAAAATTATTAGGTTTTGTATCGGATGATGAGCTAAAAAAATTATATCATACAAGCAGGCTGGTAGTGATTCCTCTGCGTTACGGTGCCGGTGTAAAAGGAAAAGTGGTTGAAAGTTTGTACCATTGCTGCCCTCTTATCACGACTCCGGTAGGCGCAGAAGGAATTCCTCTGGGAGACAAGAATTTATGGGTAGTAGAAAATGACAATGATATGGCATGTAAAATTATCACTCTATATGAAGACAAGGATACTTTAACTAAAATGATGAAATACAGCAAGGAAGTAATTAACAACGCTTTTACAGAAGAAAAGGTGCTGGAAGTAATCGCTCAAGATTTTGATATGAATTTGGGAGAATTGAAATGAAAGTATTAATAACTGGAGGCGCTGGTTTTATCGGTTCAGAAATTGTAGAGCAACTATCAAACAAAACAGGCTTTGAAGTTGTGGTACTGGATAACCTGAGCCCACAGATCCACAGCAATAATCCGAAGGATTCTTATTTGTATAACAAAATCAATGGAAAATGCCAGTTTATTCGTGGAGACATCAGAGATTTAAACATGATGTGCGAAGCAGTAAACGAATGTGAATATATCATTCATCTTGCGGCGGAGACAGGAACCGGTCAGTCTATGTACCGGATCAATCAATATAATGATGTGAATATTATGGGGACTTCTACTTTATTCCAAGCACTTTCGGATACCAAAAGTCCCATAAAAAAGATAGTTTTGGCATCTTCCCGCTCTGTATACGGAGAAGGAAAGTATCAGTGTAAGAGCCACGGAGTTTTTTATCCGGAGGGAAGAAGCAAATCAGATATGGAACAAGGAGACTACAAGATGCATTGCCCGGTATGTGGGCAAAATATGCTCCCTCTTCCTACTGATGAGGAGAGTAAAATCTATCCTTTGTCTCTATATGCATTTACCAAATATGCCCAGGAAAAGATGATAGAAACCATGTGCAAAGCGTTGGATATAAATTATACAATCTTCCGCCTTCAAAATGTATATGGAAAAGGGCAATCCCTTAGTAATCCGTATACTGGAATTTTATCTATTTTTTCAGAAAGAATGTTGCAAAATGCAGACATTAATATATTTGAAGACGGTCAGGAAAGCCGGGATTTTATCCACGTAATAGATGTTGCCAGGGCATTTATTCAATCTTTGGAGAACACCGAGACGAATTCAAAAATTTTAAATTTAGGAAGTGGAAAAAATACAAGCGTTTTGGAAGTTGCCCAATTATTGCGAGACAATTACGGTAGTTTATCTGTATTGAATATTACTGGTGATTTCCGGATTGGTGACATTGCACATAATATGGCAGACATGACGATTACAGAAAAACTGTTGAATTTTAAACCACAAATTAATTTATTGAAAGGGTTAGAAGACTTTTCTAAGTGGGTTCGGTTAGAAGGAGGAAAAGAGTTGAAGTATGAAGAATCCCTCCATGAGATGAAGCAAGCAGGATTATTTATTTCGAAGAAAACAGAAAGGAGAACTTCGTAAGATGAAAAAGATATTAGTAACAGGCGCAAATGGATATATTGGACGTTATGTCACAAAAACATTACTTGAAAATGAATATGAGGTAATCGCTGCAGACGTGCATTTTGATAACGTAGACAGCAGAGCTACTTATTTTAGAGATTCTATTTTTGATATAAAAGAGAACTTATATGTAGAATTAGGCCAACCTGATGTATGTATCCATTTAGCTTGGCAAGATGGGTTTGTTCATAATGCCCCATCCCATATGGAAAAACTATCCCAGCATTACAGGTTTTTAAAGGATTTGGGAGAACAGGGCTGTAAAAATATTACCGTTATGGGAAGTATGCACGAAATCGGTTACTGGGAAGGCGCAATCGAAGCAGAGACTCCCTGTAATCCCCTGTCTCTATACGGTATCTCTAAAAATGCATTAAGGCAATCCCTGTTATTGATGGCACGCAATAACGGTGTGTCATTAAAGTGGTTGAGAGCCTATTACATTTTGGGGGATGATTTACACAATAATTCTATTTTCACCAAACTAATTCAAGCGGAAAGAGATGGAAAAAAAGAGTTTCCTTTTACATCTGGAAAAAATAAATACGATTTTATTGATGTGAAGGAGTTAGGCTTTCAAATTGCTGCCGCTGCTGTTCAGACAGATATTTCCGGGATTATTAATACCTGTACCGGACAGCCCGTTTCATTAGGCGAAAAAGTAGAAGATTTTATTAAACAGAATCGTTTAAATATTTCTCTAAAATATGGAGCTTTTCCCGACAGAGATTATGATTCGCCAATTGTTTATGGAGACAATACCCAAATCACAAAAATTATTAACGCGACAGCTTTACATAAAATATAGAGGTGAAAAAGCTTGACAAGATATGCCATTTATTTCTTCTACGATAAAGATGGAATTGTTGATGAATATAATATTTACTTATTACATGATTTAAAGAAAAATGTTGACCATTTGATGGTAGTATCTAATGGGTCCCTTCAGGAAGAAGAATATCGAAAGCTGGAAACGATTTCTGATGAGATTTATGAAAGAGAAAATGAAGGCTTTGATGTTTGGGCATATAAAAAGGGAATGGAGAAAACTGGATGGGATGTGTTGGGAAAATATGATGAGATCATTCTGCTCAATTTTACTAACTTTGGCCCTGTCTATCCTTTCTCTCAAATGTTTGCGGAAATGGATACGTATCAAGTGGATTTTTGGGGAATTACGGAACACTACGGACATGATTACGATCCCTATCAAAAATGTAAGTATGGCTACCTTCCAAGGCATATTCAGTCCAGCTTCATTGCTATTCGTAAAAAGATGGTAAACAGTTCAGACTTCCAAAACTATTGGAGAGATATGCCTATGATTCATGACTATGCAGAAGCAATCTGTTATCATGAGGCGATTTTTACCAAAGAGTTTACTGAAAAAGGCTATACCAGTAAAGTTTATGTTGATACTGCTGATTTGGAAGAATTTAGCGAGTATCCGTTAATGCTCTATCCAGTGGAACTGATTAAAAATCGGAAATGCCCTATCTTTAAGCGCAAAACTTTTTTTAACTGCTATGAAGAATTTTTAGATGTCAGTTGTGGACAATCAGCCTATGAGTTATATGAATACCTGAGAGATTTTACGGACTATGATTTAAACATGATCTGGGATAATTTGCTGAGAACTGCAAATATGTATGATTTAAAACAGAGAATGCAGTTAAACTATATTGTCCCCACTCATGTAAAATTGAAAAATAGAGTTTCTCATAAACGGGTAGCCTTGTTCATGCATATATATTCTATGGATCTGGCAGAAATGTGTAAAGAATACGCTTCACTTATGCCAGAATATGCAGATATTTACCTTACTACAAATACCCAGGAAAAAGCAGATGCTTTAAAGCGGATTTTCTTATCCCTAGGAAAAGAACGGGTAAAAGTTGTCCTTGTAGAAAACCGTGGCCGGGATGTAAGCGCTTTGTTAATTGGGCTAAAGGAATATTTGGATGGTTATGATTATATCTGCTTTATACACGATAAAAAAGCGGATCAGAGCTCTCCTAAAATGATAGGAGAATCTTTTGCCTACCATTGCTACGAGAATACACTATCAAGCAGAGAGTTTGCGGAGAATGTAATTGAGCTGTTTGATGAAAACCCTCGGTTAGGCCTTCTGGTTCCACCGACTCCCTTTCATGGTCCGTACTATAGTACCATTGGACAGGAATGGCATACAAATTATCAAAATGTTTTAGAATTAGCTAAGAAGTGGAATATACGGGTTGATATTAATGAAAGCAAACCGCCGGTTGCCCCTTTGGGAACTACCTTTTGGTTTCGTAAAGAAGCATTAAAAAGTCTGTTTAATGTGGGATTAACCTATGAGGACTTTCCCAAAGAGCCGACCGGAACCAATGATGGAAATATCATGCATGCAATAGAGAGGATATATCCGTTTGTTGTCCAACAAAACGGATACTATTGTGGCTGGCTGCTTAGTGATAAGTATGCCAAGATGGAGATTACAAACTTATATAAAATGTTTCGAGATGTGAATGAAGCTCTTTTTTGGAGTTTTGGTGTGGATGACCGCCAGGCAATGCTCTATAAAATCCGCTTAGCCAATTGGAAGTTCTGGCTTTATGAGCATTTACCAAAGCCAGTTTGGAAAATAGGCGCTGGTTTCTACCATTTTATTTGTAAAAAGCATACGAACATTAAATAGAGGTGAAAAAATTGACAAGATATGCCATTTATTTCTTCTACGATAAAGACGGGATCGTTGATGAATACAATATCTATTTATTACGCGACTTAAGGGAAAATGTTGACCATTTGATGGTAGTATCTAATGGCTCTCTTCCAGAAGAAGAACGACAAAAACTGGAAGCAGTCTCTGACGAAATTTATGAAAGAGAAAATGAAGGCTTTGATGTTTGGGCGTATAAAAAAGGAATTGAAAAGGCCGGGTGGGATGTATTAAGAACATATGATGAGCTCATCTTACTTAATTTTACCAATTTCGGCCCTATTTATCCATTCTCTCAAATGTTTGCAGAAACAGACAAATATGAAGTGGACTTTTGGGGAATTACAGAACATTATGGGCACAATTACGATCCCTACCAGAAATGCAAGTATGGTTATATTCCAAGGCATATTCAATCCAGTTTCATTGCTGTCCGTAAAAGGATGGTAAACAGTCCTGACTTTCAAAGCTACTGGCGGGATATGCCTATGATTCATGACTATGCAGAAGCGATCTGCTTTCATGAGGCAATTTTTACTAAAGAGTTTACTGAGAAAGGCTATACGAGTAAGGTTTATGTAGATACCACTGATTTGAAAGAATTCAGTGACTATCCCTTAATGCTCTATCCAACGGAACTTATCAAAAACCGAAAATGCCCTATTTTCAAGCGGAAAACTTTTTTTAATCAATATGAAGAATTTTTAGACATCAGTTGCGGACAATCTGCTCTTGAATTATATGAATATCTGAGGGACTTTACAGACTACGATTTGAACATGGTCTGGGACAACCTGCTGCGAACCGCAAATATGTATGATCTGAAGCAACGGATGCAATTGAACTATATTATTCCCACCTATGTAAAGTCAAAAAATGAAACGTCTAGTAAACGGGTCGCCTTGTTCATGCATGTATACTCTATGGAGCTGGCGAAAATGTGCAAAACATACGCATCCTATATGCCGGAATATGCTGATATTTATTTGACCACAGATACACAAGAAAAAGCAGAAAACTTAAAAACTATTTTTTCATCCCTAGGGAAAGAACGGATAAAAGTCGTTCTTGTACAAAATCGCGGCCGAGACGTAAGCGCTCTGTTAATTGGGCTAAAGGAATATTTGGATGATTATGACTATATTTGCTTTATGCACGATAAAAAAGCGGATCAAAATTCCCCTAAAATGATTGGGGAATCTTTTGCCTATCATTGTTACGAAAATACGTTATCAAGCAGATCGTTTGCAGGAAATGTAATTACGTTGTTTGAGGAAAATCCTCGGTTAGGCCTTTTGGTTCCGCCAACTCCTTTTCACGGCCCATATTATACTACTGTTGGACAGGAATGGCAGGGCAATTATCAAAATGTTTTGAGGTTAGCCAAGGAGTGGAATATACGGGTTGATATTAATGAGAGCAAGCCGCCAGTTGCTCCATTGGGCACTACCTTTTGGTTCCGTAAAGAAGCATTAAAAAGCTTATTCAATATTGGGTTAACCTATGAGAACTTTCCTAAAGAACCAACGGGAACCAATAATGGAAATATCATGCATGCAATAGAACGGCTATATCCATTTGTCGCCCAGCAGAATGGATACTACTGTGGCTGGCTGCTTAGTGATAAGTATGCCAAAATGGAGATTACCAATCTATATAAGATGTTTCGGGATGCAAATGAGACTCTTTTTGGGAACTTCGGTGTGGACGACCGTCATGTAACACTTCACAAAATCAGTGTGGCCAGGCAGGCACTAGATGAAAAAAGCAGGCCAACATGTCCTGTAAAAAGCTGCATTAAAAAGATTATAGGCCAGCGTATGTACCATAGGCTATGGAAATTAAAGGAAAGTATTGTAAGAGGATAATATGAATCAACCGTTAGTTAGCGTCATAATGTCAAATTATAATGGAGAACGCTTCGTTGCTCAAACTATTAAAAGTGTTTTAAACCAAACATACAATAATTTTGAGTTTATTATTATTGATGATTGTTCAACTGATCGTTCCAGAGATATTATTTGTTCTTACACAGATAAAAGAATTCAAACATATTTTTTTGATAGAAATGAGCAGATGTGCTTCGCTTTTAACTATGGATTAGAATATGGAACGGGAAAATACTACGCTCGAATTGACAGCGATGATACCTGGCGTCCCGATAAATTAGAAAAGCAAGTTTCTTATATGGAGGAGCACGAGAATTGTGGTGCTTGCTTTACTCTTGTCAATGTGGTAGATGAAAATGGCAATCTACTATCGGAACAAGATACTGACCGTGTTTTGCTATTTAATACACAAAATAAAAACAGGTTAGACTGGTTACACTATTTTTTCTTTAAAGGAAGCTGTTTATGCCATCCCAGTGTTGTATTCCGGAGAGATGTTATCCAGAAGGTGGGAAATTATAATTATTCTTTGCGTCAAATACAGGATTATGATTTATGGATTCGTATAGCTAAAATTGCTGATATCCATGTGCTGCAGGAACGATTGACTAATTATCGATGGTTTTTGGATGGGTCAAATGCAAGTGCACCGTCTACAGAAGTTAATAATCGTTCTAACTATGAGTTTGCCTATGTGTTGTCACGCTTTTTTGACAATATGAGTGATGCTGATTTTATAAGCGCTTTTAAAGAAGATTTTTTAAATCCGGCTTCATGTACGAAAGAAGAGTTAGCATGTGAAAAAGTTTTTCTTTTGTTAAAGCCCGCTTTTTGTGGAAATTACCACAGAGCAGAAGCTCTAAATCGGATAGTACCATTACTTCAAAATGATGTAACCCGAGCAATTTTAAAGGAAAAGTATAATTTTACACAAAAAAATTTTTATGAATTAGCTTCAATTCCATTGTACGCTGAACCGATACAGCATATCGAAGCCATTACTCCTACAGATACCGCTTTGTTGGGATTTGATTGGAAGTTCTGGCTTCATGAACATCTGCCAAAATTACTTTGGAAAATAGGAGCTGGCGTATACCATTTAGTCTGTAAATAAAAATATAGGAAAGGAATATATGATTCAGTTATCAGAGTCATATAAGTATTACAATGAAAGTAATAGGCGTAATACCTGCCCGCTATAATTCAAGTAGGCTCCCCGGAAAACCTCTGGCGGACATTTGCGGAAAACCTATGATCTGGTGGGTGTTTAATCAGGTGAAAAAAGTAAAACAATTTGGATATGTTGTAGTAGCGACGGACGATGAACGCATTGAATCATACTGTTTATCTGAGAAAATCCCATTTTTACATACAAGTGCAGATTGCCCCAATCATATTCATCGTATTTTTGAAGTTACAGGAAAAATAAAGGCTGACTATTATGTAAGCATAAATGGTGACGAGCCATTGGTATCACCTGAAAATATAGAAGCGGTTCTTCCAAAAACCATTATTCATGATAAACCTGCGTTCTTTAGTGCATACCGTGAAATGACAGATCCAGCAGAGGTAATGGATATATCAAATGTAAAGATAGTTTTGAGCACCCAAGGCCAATGTTTATATCAATCTCGTTTTCCTATTCCTACTCCTAAATCTAGCCTTCAATTTAAATACAAAAAGGCTATTGGTATCGAATGTTTTAATAAAGAAGCGTTAGAATTCTTTGTAAACACCCCGATGGGAACTTTAGAAAAAATAGAGGATATCGACCACTTGAGATTTTTAGAAAACAATATTCCAATTTATTACACAAAAATAGCAAGTGATTCTTTATCCGTTGATACAAAAGCGGATTTAGAAAAAGTAACTCAAATTATAAGCAAAAAATTAAGAGGATAATTAAGTGAATATAATAAAGGTTCTTGATTGTACATTAAGAGATGGGGGGCGAATTCTTAATTGTAATTTTGGTTCTGAAGCTATTAAGCAAATTGTGTTTGGTTTAGATAATTCTTACGCCATTTGGACTAAGTATAAAGTCACACCCTGGGGAATTATACCCAGAGTCTAAATACTCCCAGCGTCCTTTTTCTCTCCTTAGAAATACACAAGCACCCTGGGAGGCGATTTATTTTGTCCACTATTATGGCAGGGATTTGGGAACTTTGGCATTAATTACCTATGCTTCTTTATCTGTCACAAGCATATTCTTTATGTTCGGTATAAAAAATATTAAAGTGATTTTTCTGCACCAGATAGTTAGGCAATTGTTAAAAGTGAATAGAAAAGGCTTATTCGAAAGCGCAGATTTGCGTTTGGCAGCAGATAAATCCAATATGATAAGTGCTCCAAATAGTTTTTGCGAATTAGCTCAAATAGTCAAAGAATTATTTGGTCGAGAGACAAGCCCATTAAAAACTAGAGTTGTAGACGAGACTCAGTTTGAATTTTACCTAAAAAATCTGAAACGCCAGAACGTCTTTTTGCCCAACTATCTCACCGGAGCGACTTTGCAGTATTTCAGTAATGGTACATTAGTATATAGTGCATCTGACTGCTGGCCTTATGAAAATGATGATTTTATATTGTCATTTCAGTGCCCGAAAGATATAACTTTTGACAGATGCTATTTGTCTATTAATAATAACTATATGCTGGAGAAAATTCATATTGAGAGCTTAATCTGGAAAGGAACCGAAGCCGCAAGAGAGCTAGACTACATTCCGGAAGTCAGGGTAAGTACAGATAGGGATTGGTGGATATTGCAGGATTGTATAGCTGTTTTTAGAGTGTGCAATATTCCTTCTTCAATGGGCAAAGTTATTATATCTGGAAAATGGAGTTATAAAAGGACTAACGAAGAAATGCTTTCTGCTAAAGAAAATGAAATCAATGAGCATTATAAGCAAATATCAGAATTGCAAATAAGAAACCAAGAATTAAAAGACAAAGTTGAAAGCTTAGAAAAAGAACTAACGTTATTGAAAAATAGGACTTCAGAAAGTATATATAAAAAATTTATAGCGAGATTTATAAAAGGAAGGAATGTATAATGGACAGGCTAGCAATTTACTTTTTTTTTGATAAAGATGGAATTGTCGATAGGTATGTAGGGAATATTCTAGAAGAACTGGTTAAGAATACTCAACGTTTAATTGTAGTCTCTAATGGTCCTTTAATAAAGGAAAGCGAATTATTTATTAAAAAATACACACAAGAGCTTATCATTCGAGAGAATAGAGGGTTTGATGTCTGGGCATATAAAACAGTTATGGACAGTTTAGGCTGGGAAGAGATTTTAACATTTGATGAAGTTATTCTGATGAATTATACAATAATGGGTCCTGTTTATCCATTAAGTGAAGTTTTTGATACCATGGATCAAAAAGCAGAATTGGATTTTTGGGGAATTACAAAATGTTTTCGGGAAGATTCTAAAGGAGCTCAAGAAATGTGGAACAATCCTTATGGATATATCCCTGAACATATTCAATCTAGTTTTACTGTTTTTCGAAAGAGTATTATATCATCTTTGATCTTTCAACAATATTGGGACAACATGCCTCCTATTCTTTCCTATTACGAAAGCGGCGGTAAACATGAACAGGTAATAACAAAATATTTCGCTGATAATGGTTTTAAATGGGATTGCTATACTCAATATGATGACGTGGACTACGAATACTATGGATTCTGTCCTTTAATAACTTTTCCCTTAGAAGTTATTAAAGGAAAACGCTCTCCTTTTTTCAAAAGACGTTCATTTTTTACTTCTAAATGTGAAAGCACCTCTGCTCTTCCAAAGGCAAAGGAATTACTGGACTTTTTAGAAAAAGAAACTACATATGACACATCCATGATTTATGAAAATTTAATTCGTACTTGTAATCAACGTGATCTGCTGGAAGCATTTTTAGACATCCATATTAAAGAACAATATTCAATAAGCAGGGAGGAAAATCCTAAAGAAAAAAGCCTTGCCATATTCGTTAATGAGGAACATATTGTAGAAAAGGATGAACTTAAACAAAGCCTGCAAGATTTTGAGTCAATTGCAGATATATTTTGGGCTGATGGTAAATCAATAGGAGTCTCTGCCACAAACCTCTTTACGGGAGTTAAGGCTGATTATAGAAATTATGAGTATGTCTTGGTTATTAGTCCATTTGAAAAAGAAACTGGAGAACTAGGGACAGTTTACAATATCAGGCAAAAATACTTTGTTTATAATTTTCTTAATACTCCAGACACACTCACAACAGCTGTTCATATATTAGAAAAAAACTGTTTCGAAGGGATGCTTGCAACTCCAATAGATTATCTGAAAGCTTTGCATTGGAGACACTATGAAAAATGGAACGATTTGTATTTCAGTGTGGAGCACTGGCTGCGGCAAAATAGTATAAATTCCCCAATTAGTGTTAATAAAGTTCCCATCCGAGGCGAAAATGGTGTTTTTTTAGTAAAAGTCTCATCAATTACAGGGTTAGATAATCTACATTTTAAAAATTATACTATGGAGTTTTTCACTTATGCATTACCCCTATTTATGCAAAGTAATGGGATCCTTCCGGCATACTTTACGGATTTGCAAAGAATTGAAAATAATCTTTTTGGTTATGAGGCATTTGCAGAATGGATTCCTGAACTCAAGAATATAAAGGAGAAATTCTATACTTGGAGAGAAGATTATTTTCAAAAGATAGATTCAGACAATAAATCCTACATTTCTTTATGTGAAAAAAACTTAAAAGCTCAGTCTGACTATATTACATCCTGTGAAGAAAATTTAAAAAATCAATCCAATTATATTGCATCTTGTGAAGAAAATTTAAAAAATCAATCCAATTATATTGCATCTTGTAAAGAAAATTTAAAAGCCCAACAAAACCATATAGATATGTTAGAATCTCTTCTTGCCGAAAAACAAAGACGAGGGCTAAAGCCATAGGTAAAGAGAATACTTAAAATAACTGAATAATAAAACTGGAGGACTAAATGATTTGTAAACCACAAAGGCTTTTTTATTTGGATTTTATTCGTGCAATAGCAGTCTTCACAATAATATTGACGCATTATAATGCATTATACATTTATATGGAACCTCAGCATTTGGAAAAGACCATTTTAACTGTCTATCCTTTTGGAATTTATATTGGGAATCTGGGTGTTGCTTTATTTTTTATTATTTCTGGTGCTGCTTTAATGTACACATATGAAAAGGAAACATTTAGTATTAAGAAATTTTATATCAAGCGTTTTACTGCAATATATCCTATGTGGTGGATTGCATGTATCTTGGCTTTTTCATATTGGCTTCTGACATACAAGACTGCCAATCCCTGGGGAGCAGAATCTTGGAAAATACTGTTAACATTTATAGGCTTTGATCAGTATTTTGCACACCTTACAATAACTTTTGGCATTATTGGAGAGTGGTTTTTAGGATGTATTATCTTAATATACTTAATCTTTCCTATTGTCAGATACTGTATTATAAAGCAGCCATTGGCTACCACAGTTATAGTCTTAACACTATACTTTTATTTTATTTTTTTTAATCCCTGGCCGTTGTACACCTCTGTAAATATATTTGTGCGCTTGCCGGAGTTGATATTCGGTATGTTATTTGTGAAATACAGAAAAAACGTAGATTGGAAGACATTTATTATTGCAATAGCAATTTTAGCAATAACTTCTTGGAAAAATCCAGGTTGGAGCGGTGATCTAAAAACGACTTATATCGGAATTGCTTTTTTTGTTGTTCTAGTATATTTGGCACGTTTTTTTGAAAAGTCTAAAGGAACAAATTATTTCTGCTCCAAGATATGTAAATATTCCTACGCCGTCTTTATTTCTCATCATTTAGTCATTTATGAAATTGGCAAAAAATTTGATCTAGCTAATATTTCCTATGGAAATAGTGTTGCTTTGTTTATCGTATGCTGCGAAATTAGCGCTATCGTTGCATTTGCTTTATATCACCTCCACAAGTTGATAGTAGAGCAGGTTAATATTATGTTTTCTAAAAAGAATTAGTCTATTTATTTGATTTTTTGAGTTTGCCTATTTGTGCCTGAACGAAGCGAAAAGGAGTTAAAATGAAGAAGAGGAAGATAAAGAAGCTTTCTGATGTAAAACTTCTAGGACTAGCTTTCTGGATAATGTTTAGTTTAATACTGCTGCTATTTGCATTTCTTTGCTTGTATAAGTTAGGAGAAGGTGCCATTCAGAACTGGGATGAGGCACGGCATGGTGTAAGTGCCTATGAGATGATTCGAAATAACGAATGGGTGGTCACAACATATGGAAACGAAATCGATTATTGGAATTTAAAACCACCACTAAGCGAATGGATAATAGCATTTGGATATTATATTTTTGGCTTTACTCCGTTGGGGCTAAGAATATATTCTGCTATTGCGATGATTTTGACAGCATTACTCAGCGGTATACTTGCATACAAATGCAGTGGGAAGTTCACCGCGCTTTTTACACTGTTGTGTTTTTTGAGTACAGAACCTCTTCTCTTTATACATGGTGCACGTACCGGAGATGCGGATAGCCTGTACATACTGTTTTATACAGCAGCAGTGGTTATGTTTTGCAATTATTACAGGAAAGGAGATGCAGGTTTATACCTTTCATGCCTGTTTTTTTCTTTCGCATTCCTGACAAAAAGCTGGCATGCAGGCTGTATAGGAATTTTTATATTGACATATCTAATCATATCAAAAAGGATTTTTCGATTTACTGTTGTAAATTGGATGCTATGTATAGTTTCTGCATTTGGCCCTATCCTGTTATGGGTAGTTGCCCGTATAGTAAAAGATGGTACAGTTTTTTTTAAGGGGATGTTGGAATATGACCTTTTGAAACGAAGTTCTGTTGCTTTGGAAGGGCATGCTGGAGGAAGAGACTATTACATTGAATATTTATGGAACTCTAAAAGCTTTTTGATATTAGCACTATTAGCTGCGTTTGCAGTTCCTCTTCTGCTGGATAAAGAGAAAAAGGATATAATATCTGTGCTCGGCTTGTCTATATTGATACCGTTGGCCATTTTTTCTTTCGCAAGCACAAAATTGGACTGGTATGTTCTATGCATATTCCCGCCACTGATTCTGTTGGCATCACTTGGGGCTAATGAACTTGTCAGAATTTCGGGGAAATATATAATCGGGCTGTTCAGCATATCGATTCCAATATTAATGTTACTTTTGTGCATCAGGTCGAATCTAAGAGAAGTAATTAGCACAGACCCAGAAGGAAGTATTGCAAATATTGCTTTTTCCCTGGTGCCTCGAACAGAACAATTTTCTGGCAAAAGAATATACAGATATGTAATAGGAGAAGGAGAAGGATGGGCACAAAGTGAATTTCTATCTTTGGAACTTGCAGGTGATTTACTTCCGGCAAATGGGGGAGTTGAGATGTGGAAGGCAGATGAACAGGCGTTTCTATTTACCCAGACAGAATTTGTAGTGCAGCTTGGAGTGGAGAGCGAAATTGTTGCTGACGATGGTACATACTGTATATTGATGCATAAGCAGTAAATATATATGACATGAAATCGTAACTCACATATAGGAGCTTTTCATTGAAAAATTAGAAAGGTAAAATGAGCATGAATACTATATTATATATTGTAATTCCTTGCTATAACGAAGAGCAGGTTCTTCCAATAACGGCAAAGATGTTTTTGGAAGAATTGATGCTCTTAATTGAAAAGGGGAAAATTGCTAAAGAAAGTAAAATTTTGTTCGTTAATGATGGGAGTAAAGATTGTACATGGGAGATAATTAAACAGTTATCAAAAGAAAATAAAAAATTTAGGGGAATATCCCAGAGCCGCAATAGAGGGCATCAAAACGCTGTATTAGCAGGAATGATGGAGGCAAAAGAAGAAGCAGCAGATATTGTTATTTCCATTGATTGCGATGGGCAAGATGATATAACAGCTATGGAACAAATGGTCGATGGATACCATAAGGGCTTTGAAGTTGTATACGGTGTTAGAAGTAACCGGGATTCGGATACATTTTTTAAGCGTTTCACAGCACAAGCCTTTTACAAATTGCTGGATAAAATGGGTGTTGAAATAGTCTATAACCATGCAGATTATCGTTTGATATCAGCACGAGTGCTGAAAGAATTCGCAAATTTTAAAGAAGTTAATTTATTTTTAAGGGGAATGATACCACTGGTAGGATTTAAAAGTACGTGTGTATATTATGAGAGGCATGAACGGATTGCAGGAAAATCTCATTACCCCATGGTAAAAATGTTGGCATTAGCATTAGAAGGGATTACAAGCTTAAGTATACGGCCTTTAAGGCTTATAATGGGATTGGGTACAATAGGAGCAATTATCAGCTTTATAGGTGTAGTTTGGGCATTGTTGAAAGGTTTAAGTGGACATACTATTGCTGGTTGGACAAGTATGGTATGTATTGTCTGCTTTATAGGAAGTATTCAGCTGATTTGTATAGGAATTATAGGGGAGTACATAGGAAAAATTTATATGGAAGTAAAACAGAGACCACGATATATTATAAGTGAGAGAACGTGTGAAAAAGAAGGAGCGTAGTAAACACAAAATAGCTTACACATAATTATTTATGGAGACGGAAGAATTAGACTTAATCAATATTTCTAATAGAAAAAGTTAGTAAAACTGGTTGACATTATACGTGTAAAAAGGTTAATAGATATGTTCCGTTAATCATCCTGGGAAGGGGGTTGCTTCCTACCTTCTCCATCTGAAAAAGGCGGGTGAATTTATGATGAGTAAAAAAAAGAAGCAAGAAAACAACTTAGAGGTAACCTTTCTTAAAGGTTTGGGTATAATTGCGGTAGTACTGGGACATACACATGCCCCCAATCTGGTTCCTATAATTTATTATTGGCACTTACCTTTGTTCTTTTTCATTATTGGCTTGACTTATAATCCAGAGAAGTATGAAAAAAGGGTAAGCCATCTAATGGCATCAAGATTACATTCATTTTTTCCAATGTATTTTTGCTATATGATTATTCTTGGTTTGCTTCATAACACATTTTATGCGATGGGAATTTTACCCCATACTCAGATATTATATGATATTCAAACAGGATTAAATGCATTTTGGAATTACTTTCATTTAATAGCTGAACCGTTTGGAGGGCCGCTATGGTTTATGTTTCCTTATTTTTATGCGACATTAATTTATGGAGTGCTAGTGTCAGTAGGAACATTAATACAATCAGACTGGAAAAAAAGACAGCCATTTATAATAGTAGTTTGTATTTTATGTGCATGTATTGGTTTTATGTGTGTGGAATATGGAATTGTCAGAAATGATTTTGCAGACATAGCATTGGTTATAATGCCAATAGTTGCGGCGGGGGGGTATATAGAAGTTTTAGAAAAGAACTATTATGCTTTATAAATAAGGGCGGTTTTGTAATTGGTTCTATGCTTATTCTTGGTGCACATTTTAGGTTTAATGCATGGATTATTTTGGATCAAAGAAAATATATTGGCTTTATACAGTTCTATTTGCTTGCCTTTTCTGGAATATACTGCTGTTTATATCTGGCACATATATTGGAAGGCTACAAAGAAAAAAGGGTATGTATCTGGATTTGTAAAATAGGGAATTATAGCATGGATATTATGACGCTACACTTTTTATTTTTTAAGTTAGTGGATTTTTACTATTCAAAGTGTGTAGTAATGGATAATAATTTTGTTTTATCACAGTTCCCACATAGCCTATACTCAGGATGGAGTGTTTTAGTATATACTGTAGTTGGTATATGCGGACCAATATTTATGCGAAAAACCCTGGACATATTTTTTGGTAAGATGGTGACGGTGCATAAATAGAGTAAGCGCCAAATATTCCTGCGGATTTCCTGATTTTCAGGTTTCGCCTATAATTGTAGCTGTTAGATATTTAGACCATTTCACTACAATTATAGAGGATAGGTTATGACAGCTACTCGCAAAGCCCGTGTTCCCACGGCGGCTCAGATCCCTACAGCGAGTTACGGTCATCTTGAGGTTTCCTGTCCGAAGCAGGACGTGATCCCTATTGACATTGTTCCGGATCATATGCCGCAACAGCATGCAGCATCACAGATGCAAAACTCGTATCATGACAATTCACATACGCTCGAAGTTGCTATAAAGGATATCACAATCCGTATCAGCAATGATGCAGATCCGCTCCTGCTTACCAGGATATTCCGTTTGCTTCAAGAGCTCTCATGTTAGGTGACATCTCCGGACTTGAAAAGATCTACATTGTGTACGGATACACAGATTGTCTGAGAAGTATTATAATTCGAGAAGTTTTGTGTAAAGACGGATGTTTACTAGACTTCTAATAATACTTCCCGAATAGGGTTGTAAAAAATTCTGTGTCTATGGGATGTGAGCTTTCTGGATAATAATTGGATATGTAGGATTTCCTGCCGTTTGATGCGGTGAATCTTTTGCCGTATCAGCAATGATGTGGATCTGGTCCTGCTTACCAGGACATGCCGCCTGCTTCATGAACTCTCCTGTTAGACGACATCTCCGTACTTGAGAGGATCTACATCATCTGCGGCCATACTGATTATCCGAGAAGTATTATTATTCAAGAAGATTTGTGTAAAGGTTGATGTTTACTGGACTTCCGATAATACTTCTCGAATAATACTACTATCTTTTCAAGAAATCAGGCACATTATCTTTTGCTTTCTTAATTTCAGCCTTATTACCAAACCAGGTGTCATTCCATTCCTTCAGTTTTCGATCAACCGAATCCTGCGACATTTCAGCATAAATCTATGTTGTCTGTACTGATACATGTCCCAATATATTTTTAATAGTTACGATGTCCACTTCGGCCTCCAACAAGTGACAAGCTGTACTATGGCGCATAGAGTGCGGCGAATAATGGTTATCCAGGAACATGCCTGGATGCTTCTCTTTGGCAATCGCAACATACTTTTTATTCAATAATCATCACAATATTCAAAATATAATAATACAGCATTATACTCTGATAGATATTCGGTTGCTTTATAGCCAATGGCCTCAATAGCTGTTATTGCGTTTTCGATTTTATCTTTATTTGAAGAAGCTCCATGCGAAAAAGCAAAATAAAATTGTTCAGGATAGTCACGCTGTACGGTTTCCACAAGTTGATTAACATATAATTGTTCTACATCTAGTTCACTGATTTCTGAAAATCGTTTATCATGTTGTAAGTAATAATAAAATGCAAATGTGGAGTTTCTTTCAAGGTATAACTTTGATTCATACCCTTGGAGAGTAAGCGCCAAATATTAATGCGGTCCAGATACAAAATTACCCCAGCCCTTTGCGAGTTGGAGTAATTCACTATAATTCACATGCGATTTTTGATAGATTGGAGTTTTTCACTCCAAGGTGCCAGTTCCGCCAGCTGCTCATCGGTCATATCTTTATCTGGCCGGTGCTCCAGCAGATATTTAAGATATCCATAAATATTCAGTCCGTGTGCTTTTGCCATCTCAACCATTGTATAGACTACTGCACTGGCATTCGCTCCTTCTACGGAATTGCTGAACAGCCAGTTCTTCCGTCCCACTGCGAATGGACGGATCGCATTCTCGCTGAGATTGTTGGTAAAGCTGCAGCGCCCGTCTTCCAGATAGGTCTCTGCTGTATCACGCCGATTGCGAACATAATTAACCGCTTTCTCCATCCGGGTATTCCGGACGGGCTTCTGCTGATCGAGCCACGACCAGAAAGCCTCCAGAACGGGTTTTTCCTTCTCGAGACGCAGCTGTTTCCGCTTTTCATAATCTCCGGGATACTTTTTGTTAATGGAGTCCTCAACGGCGAATAACCGGTTACAGTACTGGACTGCCTGTACTGCCGGCTGGCTGTAATCATACTGCTTGCCTTTGGGAACAGCGTCAATGAAGTACCGCCGGATATGCGCCCAACAGGAGCAGCGCCGGCTCCCCGGCAGATTGTTATAACCCTGATAGCCGTCCGTTTCCAGATATCCGCTGTAGCCTTCCAGAAATTCCCTTGCATGGCTGCCGCTCCTGGTCGGGGAATAGCCATACAGGATGATCTCCGCAAGTCCGTCCTCACCGCTTCGGAACAGCCACATGAACGACTGGGTCTGGGCTTTTCACCCGTCCTCATTCAGCACCTGTACCCGGGTTTCATCCGCCATCGCAAACTTACGTTTCAGCAGTTCCCGGTGGAAGTAATCATACATCGGCTGGAAATAGTTCTGCGAACAGTAGATGATCCAGTTGGCAAGGGTGGTGCGGCTGATCGGAGCCCCATACTGTTTCCAGTCTTTCTCCTGCCGGTAAAGGGGAAGACCGTTGGCATACTTCTGGTACATGGTCCATGCAACGGTGGATGCCAAGGCGGGTCCCTTCCCGACCAGGGCTGCAGGAACCTGAGATTTTATGATCACAGGCTTTTCTGTATCGCCGAGCCCTTCCTTGCAGGATGGGCAGCCGTAACTCTGGCTGTAGTATTCGATCACTTTACAAGTAGCAGGAATGAATTCCAGTTCCCGGCGGACATACTCCTCACCGATCAGGGCCATCTGCGTACCATATACCGGACAGACCTGCTCTTCTTCCGGAAGAGGGATCACTACTTTTTCAACCTTCAGGCCTTTGAAGAGCTCCCCATGGGTTGCTTTCTTTTTACGGGTATGCTCCCGGATCACGGTCTCTTCTTCCAACAGGGAAAAATCCTGTTCCACTTCCGCTTCATCAAAGAGGTTGTGTTGTCCCGGAATATCATCAGATCTCCTTTCATTGGATGAGCCGAAAAGCTTTTTGGTAAGATAGTCCACCTGTTCCTGGAGCGCTTTCTCGTGACTGGATTTTTCGTCAATAATAAGACGGAGAGATTGGATCAGCTCAGTCTGTTCAGATATCATTGTTTTCAGTTGTGATACGGTATCCTTCAGCTCTCGCAGCTGGATATCTTTCGCACTGGAAGGCATCGTTTCTCTCCTCGGATTTGATACCCTTATTACATCAGAAACGGGGCTTTTACTAAAGAAGAATAACCGCTGAAAAACGCCGAATTTACAAGGACTTTCCGGGTTTTTCTGTGCAAGATTTTTACTCTGCTTTGAGTGCTTTTGGCTGGTCAATATCAATCCCCGACATCAGCCAGTCAAACTCCCGCCAGGAAAGGTTCCGGACCTCCGACTGCTTCCTTGGCCATTGATAGCCGCCGCGGACAGACAGCCGCTTATAGATCAGAACGAAGCCGTCCGGTTCACGGAACAAGGCTTTGATCCGGTCCCGTCTTCTTCCGCAGAAAAGGAAGAGAGCACTGGACGGGGGAGCCATCTTAAGCTGGTCTTCGATCACGGCGCAGAGTCCGTCAATGGATTTCCGCATATCCGTATTATTCGAGTTCTAAAATAATACGGATTATCCGAGAAGTATTATTATTCGAGAAGTTTCACGATGATACACTGTTATAGGGCTGATTATTCAAATCTTCTCGAATAATGATATATAGTTTATCCTTATTATGAAATTATTTCATGATAGGGAGGTATGCAATTATGCAGGAACACATTAAGTCATTTGAAGATCTCAAAGCAGAACTTCTGGACAGAATGAAAGCTCGTGGATGTACACCTATAACAGTTACAGGGTACGGATATCTATGTAACAGTGTTATCTCATGGCTAAAGAATAATGGTTTCACGAGCTACAGTAAAGAAGGAGGAGAAAAATTTTTACAAAACTATCTAGCGGCACATGAGAGAAACCAATACTATTTAAGCCTTCGTACTGTTATTTATAGGTTAGACGACATCATTGAGAATACATGGAACGATGTGCATTCAAATAAAGGGAAAAAGTTTTCACTTTCCGATGAATACAATGCCGTTGTTAGTAAGTATTGCGATTGGGGAAAAGATATTGGACTTTCATATGGAACAATCAAGATAAAGAGATACGCCATTTCTTGGTTTCTGGATGAACTTTGCAAACTTAAATGTCCTTCTCTTACCCAGCTGTCATCGAGTAAAATTGCAGTGGTATGTCCAAAGATTACAGATCATAATCTTTGGGGTGAAATAAGAGTTTTTCTAAGATATCTGGCGGGTTCAGGAATGACAGAAGTCGATTATTCAACAATCGTACCGCACTATAGCAAGCCCTATGTACTGCCCAGTGTATATTCTGTTGATGAAATCAGTCTTATAGAAGCTTCTATTGATACCAGCACTGTCTTGGGAAAACGTGATTATGCCATGATTCTTCTTGCGTCAAGAATGGGAATGCGTTCAGGAGATATTGTCAAGCTTAAAATAAAGGATGTTGAAAATAACAGAAATGAAATTAACATTATTCAAGAAAAAACAGGAAATATGCTTCACCTTCCACTTGTTGAAGATGTACGATTGGCAATTAATAACTATCTGACAGTTCGCCCAGATACGGACATTGGAGAGATATTTTTAAATATGTGTGCACCATACCATGCAGTGACGACAGGAACACTTCGCAATGCACTTAGAAAATATATATTAGCTTCGGGTGTAGATTCTGGACGACGCAAACGAGGCCCCCATGTTCTTAGAGCATCCTTGGCGAGTTCCATGGTGAATGATACAATACCATACGAAACGGTAAGAAAAGTTCTGGGACATAGTTCAAATAATGCCATTAAGCATTATGCAAGAATCGATATCGAGAAACTACGGCAGTACAGCTTAATACCTCCTGAACCAACAGGCGGATTTCAAGACTTCCTTAATGGGAGGTGTAAGTAAGATGTCGGAAGCATATAAATCAGTTTTCCATGAAGAAATCAGAATACATATGGAACTGCGCAGAGAGGAATTAGGCCATGAAGCATATAGGCACTACAAACGAACAGTAAAACTTTTTGATGATTATCTATGTCAGATTAACCATAGAAAAAAAGAAATCTCAGAACCTATTGTTGAGGAATGGATTAAAGAAGTTAGCAAAGGTATTTCAATAAATACAGCAGGTCAGCATGTACATTATATACGGCAGTTACTATTATATCTGACAAATTGCGGATATCGGTGTTTTATCCCTCGAAACGTTATTATAAGAGATACATATATTCCGTATCTTTATTCTGACGAAGAATTAGCAAGCATATTTGCATTGGCAGATTCTTTAAAAGCTCCGCATGCAGTTAAAAATGTATATATTGAAAACGAAATGCCCATGCTCTTGCGCCTGCTACTATGCTGTGGCTTGCGGGTGGGGGAAGCACTAAATATTAAGGCGGGTGATATAGATTTCCAAAGAAATCTAATTATTCTTCGTGTAACTAAAAAATATAAGCAACGTTTGGTCCCGTATGAAGAAAAACTTGCTGATATTATATATCGATATTGCGCAGCCATGGGCATTCTGACTGACTCCGAAGCTTATCTGTTTCCAACCATAGATAAAGATATTTCTCTTACATCAAATACAGTCAGAAATTATTTTAAAGAAATACTTACGGCTGCAGGAATACAGAATGATATGCTTAAAAATCATGAGCGGGGAGCTTGCCTGCATTGTCTTAGACACACATTTGCGGTCAAATCCTTTGATAAAAATGAGCGCAACGGCATTAAGGCATGTGATTCCGTACCATTTTTGTCAACGTATTTAGGGCATGACAGCCTTTATGAGACGGAAAAATATCTAAAATACAGTGGCGATTATTTTGCAGATACACTCACAAGGTTTGAGGCATTTGCCGGAGATTTGTTCCCGGAGGTGACTTTTGATGAGTAAACGAAAGGTCACCTTTATGACACTGCTGAAAGATTACTTTGAAACATATATGCCATACAGCAGAGGATTAAGTCCGAATACGATTAATTCATATAAACAAAGCTTTCTGTTACTGCTACGCTTTATGTTAGAAGAAAAGGGAAAGAAAGCGGATGACATTAGATTTTCTGATTTGAATTATGATACACTTTTAGATTTTTTCAATTGGTTAGAAAGAGACAGATTATGTAAGCCAACTACCAGAAATCAGAGACTGTCTGCGCTTTCTGCATTTTCTGAGTATGCGCAGAATCGAGATTTTGATGCTGCATCGGTTTTTCGAAGTGCCATTATTCGGGTTCCTGTGAAAAAGGGAATGCAGAAAACAAGAGCTGTATTTACCAGACAGGAAATAAAAATTCTTTTAGAACTTCCAGATGAAAGCTATGAAACCGGGTTGCGGGATAAGGTACTTCTTTCATTTATGTATGCAACCGGATCCAGAGCACAGGAAATATGTGACCTAAAAGTAAGAGATTTAAGGATTGATGTAAATTCTGCATCTGTCATTCTAACAGGCAAAGGTTCCAAAACACGTCAGGTTGGAATTCCTGTAAAACTGGCAGGAACGCTTCAAAGCTATATAAAGCACAAACATATTGAATCATTTCCAAATAGACATATTTTTTCAAGTCAGACGCATGAGCAGATGACGATATCATGTGTGGAAGGGATTTATAAAAAGTATGTGTCTTTAGCTAAAAAGAATAATCCTGAGTTGTTCCTTGCAGATAGCTATCCACCTCATTCCATGAGACATAGCACAGCCTGTCATTTACTTGAAGCCGGAGTAGATATTGTAACAATAAAAAATATTTTGGGACATGTTTCTGTACAGACAACCCAGATTTATGCTGAAATGTCACAGAATACAGTGGACCAAAAACTTAGGGAATGGAATGAGACATGGTTTGGCGAAAATAGAAAAATAGAAATAAAAAAATCTGTTAATATACCGGATTTTCTGAGAAAGAGGTAAAATATTATTCGAGAAGAACATTCAAGAGGTGCTGTAACTTACATTAGTTACGGCATACTTCTCGAATAATAATACTTCTCGGATAATCCGTATTATTTTAGAACTCGAATAATACGGATATGCGCAAATCGATTGATGGTCTCTGTGCCATTGTCGAAGACCAGCTTAAGATGGATCCGGCATCCGGTGCGCTCTTCCTGTTCTGCGGAAGAAGACGGGACAGGATCAAAGCGCTGTTGCGTGAACCGGATGGCTTCGTTCTGCTCTATAAGCGGCTTACTGTCCCTGGCGGCTATCAATGGCCAAGGAAGCAGTCGGAAGTCCGAGATCTTTCCTGGCGGGAGTTTGACTGGCTGATGTCAGGGATTGATATTGACCAGCCCAAAGCACTTAAAGCAGAGTAAAAAAGCATCTGGATTCCGGTAAAAATCCTGCACAGAAAAATGGCAGATTTCCTTATAAATTCAGCGTTTTTCAGCACTTGTTTTCCTTTAGGAATGGCTGTATTTCTGGTATAATAGAGGTATCAAATCCAAGGAGAGAACGATGGCTTCCAGTGCAAAAGACCTTCAGCTGAGAGAACTGAAAGATGCGGTATCACAACTGAAAACAATGGTATCCGAACAGACTGAACTGATCAAATCTCTCCGTCTTATCATTGATGAAAAGTCCAGCCATGAAAAGGTCCTTCAGGAGCAGGTGGATTACCTGACCAAAAAGCTTTTCGGTTCTTCCAGCGAAAGGAGACCCGATGACATTCCCGGCCAGCAGAATCTTTTTAATGAAGCAGAGGCGGAACAGGATCCATCCCTGCTGGAGGAAGAAACTGTGATCCGGGAACATACCCGCAAGAAAAAGGCAACCCATGAGGATCTTTTCAAAGGGCTGAAAGTTGAAAAAGC
>CAJTOL010000014.1 GCA_910577645.1 uncultured Lachnospiraceae bacterium | reverse complement strand
TATTTTGTCTGGTGCATTAAGGAAACCTCAGACAAGGTAAAGAAAGTTGTCTTATAACTTCTGATGGAGGGGGGAATTCCTCCTTCCGTTATATCTATATAGATTTATTAGATTGGACTTTGTAACTATTAACCAGTAGTCATTCTTGACTACACCATTATTATACTAGGAGAATAGAATTATGGCAAAAGAATTTATTGTACCCGGACTGATCATTACAGGATCAGGAGCGCTTGAGCTGGCTGAATCAGAGCTTGGAAAGCTTGGCAGAAAAGCGATGATCGTAACAGATAAAGTGATGCTTCAGTTAGGCAACTGTGAGAAGGTAGAAAATGCCCTGAAAAATCAGGGGATTGAATATACCATCTATTCAGAAATCGTTGGGGAGCCAACAGACGTAATGATTGAAAACGGACTGGAGCAGTATAAAAAAGAGGCTTGTGATTTCCTTGTGGCGTTAGGAGGCGGAAGCCCTATTGATTCGATGAAGGCTATCGGCTCCCTGGTTGCAGACGGCGGAAGTATTTCTGACTATAGGGGCAAGAATATTGACGTTGCTATGCCTCCCATGGCGGCAATTCCCACAACCGCCGGAACAGGGTCGGAGGCAACACAGTTTACGATTATCACTGATACAAAAAAAGATATTAAAATGCTGTTAAAAGGAAAAGTATTAATGCCGTCGCTGGCGATCATTGATCCCCGGTTTACGATGACGGCGCCGCCTGAAATTACAGCTGCAACAGGACTTGACGCGCTTTGCCATGCGGTAGAAGCATATACTTCTAATAAAGCACAGACATTATCCGATACTTTTGCTATGTCAGCGGTAAAACGAATTTTTAAATATCTTCCGGCTGCATTTCATGATGGCGGAAATGAAGAGGCAAGAATTCAGATGTCTGTAGCGGCGCTGGAAGCAGGAATTGCCTTTAATAATGCATCTGTGACTCTTATTCATGGCATGAGCCGTCCGATTGGCGCATTATTCCATGTAGCACATGGGTTGTCTAACGCTATGCTTCTTAAGGTATGTCTGACTTATGCATTGCCGGGAGCTTATGACAGATTCGCAGAGCTTGGAAGAATTACAGGAGTTGCAACATCAGAGGATTCCGACAGGGAAGCGAGTGAGAAGTTCCTTGCAGCAACCACCCGCCTGGCAGAAGAACTTGAAACGCCGGGTCTTGAACAGTTTGGTATTGAAAAGAAGGCGCTCTTTGAAGTGATTGAAAAAATGGCTCATGATGCTATGGAAAGCGGAAGCCCGCAGAACACAAGAAGAACGATTACACAGGCAGACATAGAACAACTGTATAAAGAACTGTGGCAATGACATTTACATTAACTGCCAGATCCTTTCCGGGTCCGGCAGTTATTTTTTTGCATAGAAAGAGCCGCCAATATTCTAAAGGAAAAATTACCGTAACAATATGCCTAAAGAACTTTACCATTTCCTGTATTTTCATGATAAATTTTGTTTAACAAAAAGAAAGGAGACTGTACATGAAAATTTTAGCCATCACAGCATGTACGGCAGGCATTGCCCACACCTACATCGCAAAGGAAAAGCTGGAAAATGCAGCAAAAGAATTGGGGGACACCATCAAAGTAGAGACCCAGGGCTCCATTGGTGTAGAAAACGAATTCACACCGGAAGAAATTAAGGATGCGGATGTAATTCTGATTTCAGCAGATATCAGAGTAAACAAAGATCGCTTCAAAGGAAAACCGGTGGTGGATATTCCCATTAGCACAGTGATGAAATCTCCGAAGGGGGTTATCAACAAGATCCACGAGAAGCTGGGCAAGTGAAATTTTTAAGAAAGAGGGGAAACAGGTATGGCAAAACAACAGAAAAATTTTATGAGACACATTATGACCGGTATTTCCTACATGATACCTATCGTTGTAGCCGGAGGTATCTTGGGAGCGCTGGCGAAAGCATTCGGCGGTTGGAATATTGGCAGCGCCATTGAAGCAGGGGCAACTCCATTCTCCAATTTGAACCCGTTTACATGGGTTGGATTCTGGTGGGGCGTTAATAAATTAAGTTCTTATGCCATGGATTTCGCAGTAGCAGTTATGACAGCAGGCGCCGCTTACTCTATCGCAGGCAGGCCTGGTATTGTTCCGGGTATGATTATTGGTTATTGTTCCGCCCAGTCTAAAGCCGGTTTTTTAGGCGGCCTTCTGATGGCGCTTATCATCGGATGGGTTGTTAACTGGATGAAGGGATGGAAACTTCCCAAGTGGTGTGAAGGATTGAAGCCAGTTATGATCATCCCGGTGTGTTCTACATTTTTGTGCGGAATGATATTTTTGTGTATATTCTCTATTCCTCTGGCATGGATTATGGATGTATTCCAGCAGTGGATTATCGCTCTTAACGGCGGGGCAAAAGCAGTCATAGGCGGCGTAATCGGAGCCTGCATGGGCTTTGACATGGGCGGCCCGGTTAACAAGACCGCATCTATGGCAGCCAATGCACTGGGAGCAGACGGCATCAACGGGCCTATGTGCGCCAAAATCATTGGAGGTATGACTCCTCCTATTGGGCTGTTTATCGCTGTAATGCTGAAGAAAGATAAATTTACAAAGACAGAGTGTGAAACGGCAAAGACCGCTCTTCCCATGGGCCTTTGCTTCATTACAGAGGGTGTGCTTCCCTTTGCGGCAGCCGATCCGGCAAGATTTATCCCATGCAGTATGCTTGGCTCCGCAGTGGCAGGCGCCATTGCAGTAGCGGCAGGATGTGAATCCGTGGCAGGCCACGGCGGTATCTTTGTAGTTCCTATGATGAAAAATCCCATGATGTTTATAGTTGCTTTGATTATTGGGTCAGCAGTTACCGGGGTAGCCTATGCTCTGCTTAAGAAACCTTCTGTAGACGATAATGTAACGGAAGAAGATATGGATATTGATTTGGATATTGATATTGTGTAATAGATTGATTGCAGAAAGGATAAAGATATGCTTGTATCAATGAAAACAATTCTCGATGATGCCAACAAGAATTATTATGGCGTTATGGCTATGAACAGCATCAATATGGAAATGGCAAGAGCCGGAATTACGGCGGCGGAGGAAGAACATTCAGCTATTATTATCCAGTTTGGCAACGGGCAGATGACCAATCATGCCCATCTGGAGGAGATGGTTCCGTTAATTAAAGAACTGGCGGACAGGGTTCATGTGCCGGTGGCGTTGAATTTTGACCATGGTTCAGACTTTTATGCCATCACGAATTGTATTAATGCGGGATTTACCAATGTTATGTTTGACGGTTCCGCTCTTCCCTATGAAGAAAATGTAAAAAGAACCGCTATCATCAGTGCTTTGGCTCATGGTATGGGCTGTTCTGTGGAAGGAGAACTTGGCCATGTAGGCCAGGCAGCAGATGCGGATGATACGGATGTAGATTTGTATACGAATCCGGATCAGGCAGTAGATTTTGTTACCAGAACAGAGGTAGATGCGCTGGCAGTTGCCATTGGAACGGCTCATGGCGCATATCCTAAGGGAAAAATACCCCAATTAGATTTTGACAGGCTTCATCTTTTAAAAGAGACTCTGAAAATGCCTCTGGTGCTCCACGGCGGCTCCGGCTCCGGCGAGGAAAATTTAAAGAAAGCGGTGGCCGGAGGAATCAACAAGATCAATGTGTGCACCGATGCTTTTGAAGCAGGAAAACAAGCTATGTTAAAAGCATTAGAGGAAAATCCGGATATTGATTATATGCATATGTGCATGGCTGCGGAGGCAGGCATCAAACAGTTCGTGAAAGATTATATGAGGGTTATCGGTTCCAGTGGACGGTATATTTATGGAGAAGCTGTAGTAAAGAGTAACGAGTAGTGATTAAAAATTAAGAGGTGCTTGGTTGAAAGAGGATAAGAACGCATTATATTTTAACAAAATACTGAATTGCCTTTTGGGTGGGGAGACCTATACCATATTGCAGATTGCAGCAAATGTGGGATTATCTGAAAAAACAGTCCGGACCAAAATCGACCAGATGAACCGCTGGCTGATAGGAAATAATATGGGAAGGATTGAAAAGAAGCAGGGGACAGGGATCTGGCTTGAGATGGATGGGCGGCAATGGGAGAGCCTGCAGAACCATCTGGCGCTGGGCAGGGACCTGGACTCTGCGGTTCAACCGGATGACCGCAGGAAACAGGTGATAGGGAAACTTCTGAAGCTAAAGCCCGGACAGACCACCACACTTCAGCAGCTGGCGGAAAGCTTGTATTTAAGCGCTCCCACGGTAGGAAGGCTTTTGAGAGAGGTTTCCCCCTGGTTTGAGGAACGTTCCCTGAAAATTACGTCCATACGCAGCAAGGGAGTATGCCTTGTGGGGGACGAATATAATTTCCGGATTGCAATAAAAGATTATATGATAGAGCTGATGCCAGAGGTTCTGGAAGCTCTTTTAAGCTCCTATGCTTCAGGAGTGGACATATCCAGGATCCGGAGGATTGTGCTTGAGGCGGAGAATGCCTGGCGCATCGAATTGGCAGATAATTCTTTTAAAATGGTGTGGATCATGGCATGTCTGTCTATGGCCCGCAGGCATTTTGGAAATGAAGCCGTATTTTCCGTTGAAGAAGAAAATATTGAGCATTATAATGAATATTCTTTTGCGGAATCCATTTATCAGAGAATCGAACAAGCATATGAGATTAAAATTTCCGATGACGATACGGTGCTGCTGGCAGTACTTCTTTTGTCAGCCAAAAAGCTGAAAAATTTTTCCAGCATTCAGGACACCGATTATACCAGACAATACGACAAGGATTTGGGAAAATTTGTAAAGCTTATTATTGAGACTATTGACAGTGTTCTGGATATTGATCTTTCGGAAGATCAACTTTTGTATGAAAGCCTGCTGCTGCATATGCGGTCCGCTATTTTCCGGATGAAATACTCTACGGCAACAGGAGATAACATCAGCAAGTATGTGAAGAATGAATATAAACAGACTTTTCTGGCTACCTGGTCTACCAGTAATTTGTTCGAAGAGTATTATGATGTGCAGGTAACCGAGGATGAACTGGCGGGAATCGCCTTATATATCCAGGCGGCTATTATCAGAAGAAAGAAAGGGAGTCCCCTGGCCGCTCTTCTGCTCAGCGAAAGCGGGATGGCGGCTAGTCAGCTAAATACGGAAAGGCTAAAATACAGTATTCCGGAGCTGACGGAAATTCGTGCAGCCAGTTATCACGATTTAAAACTGGATCAGTACCACGATATAGATGTAATCATCAATATGTCAGAAAACGAAATTAAGGACGACAGGGTAGTATCGGTGGGAGAACGTCTTAGCGGACAAAGCATAGAAACGATTCGCCAAAAAGTGAATCAGATTTTCTATTTTCGTAAAAAATCGGAATTTCATTTTAACAATCTTTGCCATCAGTTGTTTGAAGTGGATCTGTTTCTGCTAAAACCAAGGGTTAAAGATAAAGATCAGCTGATTACAATGATGGTAAAAAAGCTGGAAGAAAAAGGCGACGTGACCCCGGCTTATCTGCAAAGCGTGTTTGACAGGGAACGGGCAACTACCACCAGCATTGGACGGGGAATTGCGATTCCTCACGGAAATATGTCGGAAATCAATGAATCCCGGATTGTAGTGGCTATATTAGAGAAACCTATATCGTGGCATGGCGATATGGTGGACGTAGTGTTTTTGCTGGCCGTAAAAATGACTACAAAGTTTGAGACTCGGCGTACCAAGCAATTTTACAAGGATTTCCTTCAGCTGACAGATAATGACGAGAATATGGAAGCCATAAAAAAAATGGGTTCCACCCTGGATCTTTACCAGTATTTTATTAAATAGAGGAGAGGACATGTTATGGCAGTAAAAGAAATCCTGGACAGACAGGTCATAGATTTAAATATGGAAGCAACAAGTAAGGACGAAGTAATCCGTCATTTAGCAGGACTGTTGAAAAATGCCGGATATATAGATGACCTGGAAGGGTATATCAAAGATGTATATTTAAGAGAAAGCGAAGGGATTACGGGGATCGGGGGTCACGTGGCGATTCCTCACGGAAAATCGGCTTTCGTAGATAAAGTAGGTATTGCAGTAGGAAGAACAAAGGAAATGATTGAATGGGAGTCCTATGACGGAGAACCATCTCAACTTTTTTTTCTGTTTGCCGTTCCCGCCGACAGCGACGGAGCCAAAGATCATCTGCGGCTTATTGCAGAACTAGCTGGAAAATTGGGCAACGATGTTACCATGAGTAAACTGCAGGCAGCCAGTTCCTACGAAAATCTTGTGGAGGCATTTTCCTGACGGCTAAAGAATACCTTTTGTCACGGCCTCTATGATGCGCCGCAGATGACAAGGGAAAAGAAAGGAGTACAGCCTGGCTATGGAGAAAAGAGAGATAGGAAGGTCAGGAATTATGGCAAGCGGTATCGGCCTGGGGGCCTGGGCTATCGGCGGAGGTTTATGGTGGGGAGATAATGATGATAAAATGTCCATTAATACCATTCACAGGGCCCTGGAATTGGGGATTAATTGGGTGGACACGGCCAGGGTTTATGGATTTGGCCACAGCGAGGAAGTGGTAGGGAAAGCGCTTAAAGAGATTTCCAGACATAAAATGGTTTTGTCCACTAAGTGTGGAATCCAGTGGTATGACAATAGAGGAGAATACCATTTTACAAGAGAAGGCCATGACGTATATAGAGACTTATCCCCCAAGGCTATACGCCGCGACCTGGAACTAAGTTTAAAGACTTTAGAAACCGAATATGTTGATGTATATTACACTCATTGGCAGTGCAAGACCTACGGCATGATTCCGGTAGCAGATACCATGGGGGAACTGATGAAAATGAAGCAGGAAGGAAAGATCCGCGCCATTGGAGCTTCCAATGTGGATATCCAGATATTAAAGGATTATGTGGATGCAGGACAGCTGGATGTGATTCAGGAGAAGCTGAGCATTTTGGATAGAAAGCCAGAGGCAGAATTATTGCCTTTTTGTGAGAAATATGGGATTTCTCTGCAGACTTATTCGCCCATTGAACAAGGGCTTCTGGCGGGAAAGGCATCTGATAATTATATAGCCGCGCCGGGAGATGTTCGGGAAGGAAAGTTCTGGTGGAGGAGTGAAAACATCCCGGAAGTAAACCAGATGTTGGCCGGATGGAGGGATTTGACAGAAAAATATCAGTGTACGCTGGCCAATTTGTGTATTAAATGGAATTCTATGCTGTCACCGGAAATTAATGTGCTTTGCGGAGCAAGAAAGCTATCTCAGATTGAGGATACAGCAAAGTCGCTGGATATCAGCCTCACGAAGGAAGAGTTTTTGCGGATGAAAAAAGATGCAGATGCGCTTATACAAAGGACAGGCAAAACAGAAAGCAAAAAATATTGTCGGTGAAGAAAAAAGAAAGGGATAAAAAAATGAAGATTGCAGTACTTAATGAGTTTAGCCAGGCGCCGAAGAACGGAATTATCGTTAAGGAGCTAAAAGCAGTGGTAGAGCCCATGGGGCATCAAGTTTATAATGCGGCTATGGAGGCTCCCCTTACGGCTCAGGATATTCCGGAAGCATATACAAAAGAAAATCCGAGGCTTACTTATCTGCATTTAGGTATCCAGGCAGCGCTTCTTTTAAACTCCAAAGCCGTAGATTTTGTGGTAACCGGATGCGGTACGGGACAGGGCGCCTTAATGTCCTTAAATATGTATCCCGGAGTTGTGTGCGGGTATTGCATTGAGCCTACGGATGCTTATCTGTTTTTGCAGATTAACAACGGCAATGCGCTGTCTATTCCTTACGCGAAGGGATTTGGCTGGGGAGCAGAATTGAATCTAAATAATATTTTCTCCAGAGCGTTTGGCTCGCCTAAGGGCATGGGATATCCGGACGGCCGCAAGGAGGCCCAGAACCGCAATGCCGATCTGTTGTTTGAGGTGAAGAAGCAGGTGGCGAAACCGTTGATTGAGGCGTTAAAGGCCATTGATCCGGAACTGGTGAAAGAATGTATGATCCCGAGATTCTTGGATTGCTTCTACGCAGGATGCAGGGATGGTGAGCTGAAGGCATTTGTTGATGAAGTAGTAAGTCATGATAAGCTGAATTAGTTCATTTTGCCCCGTCCCCCTTCTCAGCCAGGGCCGTCAGACCATCCATGTCCTGTATTATGGTCTGGTGGCCCTGTTTGCTGATAATCCCTGCTTCTTTAAGGCGGGCCATCAGGCGGGTCACCGTTATGGTGTGAACTCCCAGATAATTGGAAAGCTCCGGATAGGAGAAGTCTTTAGGCAAAAGGCAGACTCCGTTCTGGCAGGTGGACAATTCCATAAGGGCATGGCAGAGGCTGGTAATATTATCCCCGTCCTGAAGGGCATAGGAGTGGCGCAGAGCGCTGTCATAATGGGACACCGTAACCTGAAACAGCCAGCGGTAAAAGTCCGGATGGGTATCTACATAATCCAGAAAAGTCCGGTATGGTATCTGATACAAAGTGCAGGCAGACTTGGCGGTAATGGAAAATGCATAAAAGGTCTCGTCAGAATAGCTTTTGACAAAAGCAGGAATAAAGCCGACAAAATCTCCGGGAAAGAAATACTGGTAAATCTGCTCCCTGCCATCAGTGGAAATGCTGTGAAGGGCGCACAAGCCCTGCTCCAGACAATAAACGTATTTATCCTTCTGGGCGCGGTTGGAGAGCAAATCATGTTTTTTTACCTGGATTAGGGTTCCAAGTGAACGAATAGTTTGATAATAAGGAGCATTTGACAGCATAAGGGGAATTCCTTTCTCAGTGCCCTTATTATACCATCCCGGTCAGTAGATGAAAAGATGAAATCATAACATTTGATGTTTTTCATTATGTTGACAACAGCCGGACTTTTGAGTATGATATCCTTGAATGGAGGTGTTCTGCATGGAAACAACCAATTTAAACATTAGAATAGATAAAGCTATTAAAGATCAGGCGGAACAGATTTTTAATGAACTTGGCCTGAATATGACAACGGCTGTTAATATATTCCTGAGAACTACTATCCGCGAACACGGCATTCCTTTTGAGTTAAAACTGGAAGTGCCGAATGAAATAACGGCAGCAGCAATTGAAGAAGGAAGAAAGCTTATGGCTGACCCTTCTGCTCCAAGATATTCAAGCATGGAATCTCTTAAGGCGGCATTGGAAGTATGAAATATGATGTTCAATTTACGAATCAGTTTAAAAAGGATTTGAAACTTGCAAAAAAGCAAAATAAAGATCTTGATAAACTGTTTGAAGCAGTCAGTATTTTAGCGAATGGTGGTACGCTGGATGCAGCATACAGAGATCATGCGCTTACAGGAAACTATAAAGGTACTCGTGAATGCCATATTGAGCCGGATTGGTTATTAATATATGAGATTTGTGGCAATGTTCTTGTTCTGATGCTTTACAGACTTGGAACACACTCAGAACTTTTTAAAAAGTAAATAGAAAGCTGCAGGCCAGGGCTGTTAGACCATCTATATCCTTTATTATGGTCTGACAGCCCTGTTATACCATCCCGGCCAGTAGATGAAAAGATGAAATCATAACATTTGATGTTTTTTTCAATTCTTAAATTCGCTATAATCTTGTCAGAATTAAGAGAACTATTCAGCTATAGGGAAATTTGTGGGGAATAGTTACGAAATTTAGTAGATTTGGGAAGTGAGGAGAAAGATGTGAGAATGAGTCGGAGTTTATTCAGAATCCTGGGAATCATTGGGGGAAATGCCATATTTGCTTTTGGCCTTGCTGCATTTTCCATGCCCAATGGATTTTTAGTAGGAGGGGCTACAGGTATTGCAAGAAGCATCCAGTTCTTTTTTCATTTGGATATATCGGTGACAGTAGCCTGTATTAACGTAATCATGTTCTTTTTAGGGTTGTGGGTTCTTGGAAAGAGGTTTGCGCTTACTACCATTATCAGCACCCTTTTATTTCCTGTGCTGCTCAACCGTCTGCTTGCCATAGAAACCCTGGGGAATCTTACAGATGACCGCCTTTTGGCCGCTGTGTTTGGCGGCGCTCTTGTGGGGCTGGGACTTGGTATTGTAATGCGGCTGGGCGGTTCTACCGGCGGTATGGATATCCCGCCGCTGATTATGCACAAAAAATTCCGAATCCCGGTAGCAGTGACCATGTACTGCCTGGATGTGTTTATCCTGCTGTCGCAGATGCTGTTTTCTGATACAGAGGAAATCCTGTACGGTATCGTGTCTGTACTGCTGACCTCCTTTGTGGTAAATCAGGTATTGATATTCGGCGGCGGCGATGTCCAGGTGCTGATAATCAGCAGGGAATATGAGCGGATTAATGAAATTATTCAAAAAGACCTGGATCGGGGCTCTACCTATGTGCCGATCCAGACCGGTTTCCAGAAATTAGACCAGAAGGCAATTCTCTGTGTCCTTCCTAACCGGGAGATGAGCCATTTAAACCAGTATGTTCAGCAGATTGATCCCAAGGCGTTTATCATCATCAACGGAGTACGTGAGGTTCGGGGCCGGGGCTTTACCCTGGATAAACATCTGGCGTGACAGGCTTCCTTGTCGGGTATTACCTGACCTGACAGGGCGTTTGCAAACACGGGAAATTCAGGAGGGAACATTATGTTTCAGGATATTCAAAACGCCATAGATAACGAAACTACCATTTCCGAAACTTCTTATACCAACGAAAGCCTGTCGGATTTAGAGGCGCGGGGGCTGGAATTTGGCAATGTAGTATTTGAAGGCTGCCGTTTTACGGAATGTAGCTTTTTATCGGCCAGCTTTTTTCAGGTACAGTTTCTGAATTGCATCTTTGAAAGCTGCAGCTTTGTAAACGGATATTTTCGGAACTGCGCTTTTTCCGGCTGCCAGGCAGACAAATGTAATTTTGGCCAGTCCAGCTTCCGCTCTGTATCGGTAAAGGGAGGGAGCTGGTATTATGCAAACTTTGCTAATACCCTGTGGGAAAACAGCAGGATAGAAAACAGTGCTATGAACAGCGCTTTTTTTCCTGAAACGAAGCTGAAAAAGACCTCTTTTCACAATGTAAACCTGTCCGGTGCAGACTTTTTTAAAACACCCTTAAAGGGACAGGATCTCTCTTCCTGCATCATTGAGGGAATCCAGGTATCTGACAGTTTTTCCGAACTAAAAGGATTAAAGATCAACCTGACCCAGGCGGCAGACGTGGCGGTGCTTTTGGGAATAAAGATTTCTTAAGGGTGTACAAAATCGCCGGAAGTTTGTGCGGTTTTGTGCATCCTTTCCTTTTAGAGGGAAAAAATTATAGCAATTCGACGATTTCCAACTTGCAATTTCCTTGAAAACATGTTAAGATTATCCATAGATAAATGAATAAATTGCCTTTAGAGATGACAGAGCAGGGTAAAAAGCTGCGGATAAGCCGCGCATGCCCTGCTTTTTCTTTCGCTTTTGGTAAAAAATTAACAAACCTTTTAAGAAAGAAAAAGTATCCCTAAGGTAGCACAGGAGGAGAAGGATATGGGAAGATATGTCATTGCGCTGGATCAGGGAACCACCAGTTCCAGATGCATCCTGTTTGACGAACAGGGAACCATTTGCAGCGTAGCCCAGAAAGAATTCACTCAGATTTACCCACAGCCGGGCTGGGTGGAGCATAATCCTATGGAAATTTGGTCCTCGCAGCTTTCTGTGACCATGGAGGCCATGGGAAAGATTGGCGCTCACTACAGCGATATTGCCGCTATCGGCATTACCAATCAGCGTGAAACCACCATCGTATGGGACAGAGACACCGGGGAACCGGTATATAATGCCATTGTGTGGCAGTGCCGGAGAACTGCAGACCGTATCGAGAAACTGAAAGAGGACGGCCTGGAAGAAAAGATTATACAACGCACCGGCCTCATCCCGGATGCATATTTTTCCGGAAGCAAAATCGAATGGATTCTGGATAACGTACCGGGAGCCAGGGAAAAGGCGGAAAACGGGGAGTTAATGTTTGGAACCGTAGACACCTGGCTGATTTGGAATCTGACAAAAGGCTGTATCCATGTAACAGATTATACAAATGCCGCCCGCACCATGCTCTTTGACATTCACAAAAAATGTTGGGATGACGAAATTCTGGAGTATTTCCGGATTCCCAAAAGTATGCTTCCTGATGTAAAGCCGTCCAGCTGTGTATATGGCTATACTTCGTCAGATGTAATCGGCGGTAAGATTCCCATTGCCGGGGCGGCAGGCGACCAGCAGGCAGCTTTATTCGGCCAGTGCTGCTTTGAGGAAGGGGAAGTAAAAAATACATACGGAACCGGCTGCTTCCTGCTGATGAATACAGGAACTAAGGCAGTCCGCTCCAACAATGGGCTTTTAACCACCATTGCCGCCAGCACCCAGGAGGAAACGCAGTATGCCCTGGAGGGCAGCGTGTTTGTGGCAGGCGCGGCAGTACAGTGGCTGAGAGATGAGATGCGTATGGTTCGTACCGCAGGACAGACTGAGGAATACTGTACTGCCGTGGAAGATACCGGCGGCGTTTACGTGGTTCCCGCCTTTGCAGGCCTGGGCGCTCCTTACTGGGATCAGTACGCCAGGGGAACGATTGTAGGAGTTACCCGGGGAACCAATAAAGAGCAGTTTATCCGGGCAACCGTAGAAGCCATGGCTTACCAGGTTCACGATTTGATAGAATCCATGGAGCAGGATTCGGGATTGTGTTTAAAGCAGCTTCGGGTGGACGGCGGAGCCTGCGCCAACAATTTCCTGATGCAGTTTCAGGCCGATATATTAAATTCCCAGATTGTCCGCCCCGAGTGTATTGAAACCACAGCTTTAGGAGCCGCTTATCTGGCAGGGCTGGCAGTAGGCTATTGGAAGAGCAAGGATGAAATTCGGAAAAACTGGAAGATTTCCCGATCCTTTGCCAATGCCATGGAAGCGGACCGCCGGGAAAGGCTTGTAAAGGGCTGGAAGCGGGCTGTAAAATGTGCTCTTTGCTGGTCAGAGGAAGAGTAAAAACAGGAGGTACGGATGGAGATCACATTTGATATTTTAGGACTTAATACTGCTCAGGCCATTTTTGATCAGTCAGAGCTTCTTTTGAGAATTGTTTTGGCCTGTATTCTGGGAATCATGATTGGAAACGAGAGAAAGAACCGGAATAAATCGGCGGGTATCCGTACCCATGCACTTGTAGCCATGGGTTCTGCCCTGATGATGGTGGTATCCAAATACGGCTTTATTGATATTCTGGAGTTTGGAAAAAGCGATGGCTCCCGTATTGCAGCTCAGGTTGTCAGCGGCGTGGGATTTTTAGGAGCCGGGGTTATTTTTGTCCGCAACAATCTGGTCAGCGGACTTACCACCTCGGCAGGTATCTGGGCCACGGCAGGCGTAGGGCTGGCAGTGGGGTCCGGTCTCTATGTCATTGGCATTGCATCCGGCCTTATGATTATCCTGATGCAGGATATTACTCACAGGATTGCACATTTTGCCGATGTAGCATCCGGCGGCATTATCCGAATGACCATAGCTCAGGAAGAAGGGGCCGTGAAAAGGATGGAGAATTTCCTGGAAAAACAAAGAGTGGAAATTTCTGCCGTTAAGGTTCACAAGAATAAAAAGGATGAAGTAAAACTGGAGTTTGAGGTAATCTATCCTCCGGGATTTGACAAATCTGCTCTGTTTTCCAGTTTGGCAGAAGAAAAGTCGGTTATGGCAATTAGTGAATAAACGGTTAAAAAAAGTTATAAAAGGTTTACTGGAATTTCTTGACAATTGGTGTCAGATTGTGTTAGCATAAAAGCAGTTTAATAAGACACCTGTGAGACCATAGAGTAAGGTAAACCAAACGGACAAGCCCGTTGTTTTCCCTTACTCTTTTTTAGTCTAGGGGTATAAAAACGTAAATGGAGGAGAAGAAATGAAGGAAATGAATTTCGATGCGGTGATTATCGGCGGCGGCGTGACCGGTTGTGCCATCGCCAGAGAGCTTTCCCGTTACGATCTGCACGCGTGTGTAGTAGAGCGGGAAGAGGATGTTTGCTCCGGCACATCCAAGGCCAACAGCGCCATTGTCCATGCCGGACATGACGCAGCGCCAGGATCTGCAAAGGCCAAATTCAATGTGGAAGGCAACCGCATGATGGGAGAGCTTGCAGAGGATCTGGAATTTGAGTTTAAGAGAAACGGCTCTTTGATCCTGTGCTTTGCGGAGGAAGATATGCCTGCCCTCCAGGAATTATACAACAAAGGTGTGAAAAACGGCGTGCCGGATTTAAAGATTATTACCGGCGACGAGGCAAGGGCCATGGAACCCAACGTAACGGATACTGCAGTTGCCGCCCTCTATGCGCCGACCGGCGGTATTGTATGCCCCTTCGGTTTGACCATAGCTCTGGCTGAGAATGCCTGCGACAACGGTGTGGAATTTATTTTCAACACCAAGGTAGAAGATGTAAAGAAGGCTGGCAATGGCTACGACATTACCACCAATAACGGCGTTATCCATACCACTTATGTTATCAATGCGGCAGGCGTTTATGCAGACGAGATTCACAACATGGTAAGCGATAAAAAGCTTCACATTATCCCCAGAAAGGGCGATTACTGCTTACTGGATAAAGAGGCGGGAAATCATGTTGAAAAGACTATCTTCCAGCTTCCCGGCAAGCTTGGAAAGGGTATCTTAGTTACCCCCACCATCCATGGAAATCTTCTCACCGGTCCTACTGCAACCAATTTAGAGGATAAAGAAGCAACCAAGACTACTGCAGAAGAGCTGGCATTCGTTATGGAAAAGGCCAACGTAAGCGTAAAGAACGTTCCCTTCCGCCAGGTTATCACCTCATTCTCCGGCCTGCGTGCTCATGAGGAAGGCGATGATTTTGTAATCGGCGAGGCAGAGGATGCAGAGAATTTCTTTGATGCTGCCGGCATTGAGTCTCCCGGACTTTCCAGCGCACCGGCTATCGGCGTGTACATAGCAGAGCTGGTTGCAGAGAAAGCAGGCGCTGCAAAGAAGGAAAACTGGAACGGCAAGAGAAAAGGATTTGTTCGCCCCGAGCACATGACTAAGGAAGAAAGAGCTGCTCTAATTAAAGAACATCCTGAGTACGGTTCGATAGTATGCCGCTGTGAAGGCGTCAGCGAAGGGGAGATTATGGATGCTATCAACCGCACCTTAGGAGCTGTATCCTTAGACGGTATCAAACGCCGTGTACGTCAGGGCATGGGCCGCTGCCAGGCAGGCTTCTGCACTCCCAGAACTATGGAGATTCTGGCCAGAGAACGCGGCATGAAGATGGAAGACATTTGCAAGAACGCACCCGGTTCCAATATGTTAACCGGCAGCAAAGATAAATAAGGAGGGCAGCGACATGACAGCACATGATATTGTAATTATCGGCGGAGGCCCGGCGGGCCTTGCAGCAGCAGTGGCAGCAAGAAAAGCTGGTATCCAGGATATCCTGATTTTAGAGCGTGACAACTGCCTGGGCGGTATTTTAAATCAGTGTATTCACAATGGCTTTGGCCTGCATACTTTCAAAGAAGAGCTGACCGGCCCTGAGTACGCATCTCGGTACATTGATATGGTGGAGGAGGAGAAGATCCCCTACAAGTTAAACACCATGGTTATCGATATTAACAAGGATAAAGAGGTTACGGTAATCAACCGTGAGGACGGCTTAACCACTATTAAGGCAAAAGCCATTATTCTGGCAATGGGCTGCCGGGAGAGAGCAAGAGGCGCGTTAAATATCCCGGGTTACCGTCCTGCCGGTATTTATTCTGCCGGCACTGCACAGCGCTTAATGAACATTGAGGGCTACAGCGTAGGAAAAGAGGTTGTCATCTTAGGTTCCGGTGATATCGGACTTATTATGGCGAGAAGAATGACCCTGGAAGGCGCTAAAGTTAAGGTAGTGGCAGAGCTGATGCCTTATTCCGGCGGTTTAAAGAGAAATATTGTACAGTGTCTGGACGACTACGGCATCCCGCTGAAGTTAAGCCACACGGTTGTAAATATTGAGGGCAAAGAGAGAGTTACCGGTATCACTCTGGCAGAGGTTGGCCCGGATCGGAAGCCTATTCCAGGTACAGAAGAGCACTACGCCTGCGATACCCTGCTTCTGTCTGTAGGACTTCTTCCGGAGAATGAGCTTAGCAAAGGCATCGGCGTTTCCATGAGCCGCATTACCTCAGGACCGGAGGTAAACGATCAGCTGGAGACCAGCGCTGAGGGCGTATTTGCCTGCGGCAACGTACTTCATGTACATGATCTGGTAGATTATGTATCTGAGGAGGCTACTCTGGCAGGCACCAATGCGGCAGAGTATGTAAGGGCAGGCAAAGAGAGAGAAGCAGGCCACATGGTAGAGTTAAAGGCAGAGAACGGTGTCCGCTATACGGTTCCTCAGTCTATTGATGTAAACAACATGCAGGACAAAATTACGGTTCGTTTCCGCGTAGCCGACGTTTACAAGGATCGCTACATCAGCGTTTACTATGACGGAGTTCAGATTTCCAAGAGAAAGAAAAAGGTGCTGGCTCCCGGTGAGATGGAGCAGGTAGTCTTAAAGAAAGACAGTTTTGCCGATTACCCGGATCTTAAGAATATTGTGATTTGTACGGAGGTGGAATAACATGGAGGTAAGAGAATTAATCTGCATTGGCTGCCCCTTAGGCTGCCCTCTGACTGTTAAAATTGACGGCGACCAGATGGATGTAAGCGGAAATACCTGCAAGCGCGGCGATGACTACGCAAGAAAAGAAGTGCTAAGCCCCACCAGAATCGTTACTTCCAGCGTACATGTAGCCGGCGGCGCTATTGAAATGGTATCCGTAAAGACCAAAGAAGATATTCCCAAGGGTAAGATTTTTGAAATCATGGATGAGATTCGCCAGGTAACCATCCCGGCTCCCGTAGCAATTGGCGATGTGGTAATTGCAGACTGTGCAGGAACCGGTGTCCCGGTAATTGCAACCAAGAACGTTGCCAAGGCATAAAAGGAACAACTGAATAATTATATTCACAAAAAGAGGATGTTGCAAAATGAAATCGGCGGTCTTTCTACTACTGCTGTCCGCTTGCTCTTGCTGACACCTGTACGTTTATGACGGATTCAGATCCGTCCTGTCCGGTACAGATGGGCCTGGGATGTGGACATCTGCCAATAGAAAGCCGCCTTTTTCCTGTTTTGCCACATTCTTTGGGCAGGAGGCACAATTTGGACGCGAATAAGAAGAAACTTCTGGAAGAGATCCAACTATTTGTACTGGACATGGACGGAACCTTCTATATGGGAGATCACATTATAGAAGGGGCTCTGGATTTTATCCGCATATGCAGGGAGAGAGGAAAACGGTTTCTGTTTTTTACCAATAACTCTTCCCAGTCTCCGGAAAATTACATAAAAAAGCTGGGCAAAATGGGTTGTGAGATTGAGAGGGATCAGATTATGACTTCCGGCGATGTGGCTATCCGTTTCTTAAACAGGGAATATCCGGGGGCTTCTGTATTCCTTATGGGAACCCCTCCTTTAGAGGAAAACATGAGAGAGTCAGGGATTTGCCTGACAGATGGGAAGGCTGACATTGTGGTGGCGGCGTTTGACAAAACCCTAACATATGAAAAGCTGGAGAAGGGCTGTACCCTAATTCGGGAGGGGGCGATTTTCCTGGCTACTCATCCGGATATTAACTGTCCCACAGACAATGGGTTTATTCCCGACTGCGGAGCTATCTGCGCTGCAATGACTTTATCCACCGGCATTAAGCCCAGATATCTGGGAAAACCTTATAAAGAGACGGCTCAGATGATTTTTGACAAAACAAAAGTCCCCACAGAACGGACAGGATTTGTTGGGGACCGTTTGTATACGGATGTGGCCACCGGTGTTAACCATGGCGGCAAAGGCTTGCTGGTACTCTCCGGCGAGACCAGACTGGAGGACTTGAAAGCCTCCGAAATTAAACCGGATGCTGTTTTTGAATCTCTGGGAGAGATTGGACGCTGCCTGGCTGATATTTAATCAGCTTCCAATCTCCGCCCACTGAGGATAGGCATATTCAATAAAAGAAATCAGGGCATCGGTCCGCGGGGTGTAGGAAAGCGCCAGAAAGTAATAATCCTCAGCTCCGTCGTATACCGGGTTCTGCAAAAAGCGGGAGCGGGCAAGGCTGAGTCCGCAGGCTTTTTCCTGGCCTGTTCCATCCGTTGCATAATAGAAATCCTCTTTCAGGTATTCCCTTAGCCTGTCAGGAAGCAGATCCTCCAGGTCGTAAAGCAAAAAGGAACCGGCATAATACTGAGCCAGGGCTTCCGGAGCCACCAAAAAGTCCAGCTCCCTGGCTGCTACGTAGGCCACAATTTTTCCCTGACTGGCGGCATTGTATTCACTATTGGATTCCAGATCCACATAAAGAGAATCCTCAAAAGCAATTCGATGGCCCGGCGGCGTGCTCATATAGGCGGAAAAATCCCTGATTAAGTTTTCAGCCGGAAATAAATCCTGCCGGTCATTAACAAAAAATCCCTGTAAATCAATAACTTGACTGCTTTGATAGACCATATCTCCTATATAAAATGTAATCATCAAAAAAACAAACAGAATAAACATCTGTCCCCGGTAATAATCCAGAATAAACTGGAGCCTTTGCCGGAAATTTAAGGTTTTCAGAGTTTCACGGTCTTTCTTCCAGTCCCGAATCAGTTTGTCTTTTAATTTCATAAAGCGCCTCCCAATGATTGCTCTTAGTGTATAAAGAGTACATCTATTGTAACATAAGCGGGCAAAAAATGATATACTGGGATCTTATCCGGCTGTTTTTTGGCTGGAATATACAGAAAGGACCGTACCACATGAACGTCAATGGAATCTTTAACCCTGAAAACCGTTTCTTTACATTTATGGATAAGGTTATGAATCTGTGCCTTCTGGGAATCTTCTGGGCGCTGTTTTCCCTTCCTATCATCACCATAGGGGCGTCTACCACGGCGCTTTTTCAGTATACTTTGAAGCTTATCCGAAATGAAGAAGGCTATGTGTGGAGAAGCTTCCGCAAAAGCTTTGTTAAAAATTTCGTTCCGGCAACACTTTTATGGCTGGGGGCAGTGGCGGCAGGCCTGTTTTTAATATTGGACTTGTATTGCTGCCAGTTCCTGCCTTTCCCGGAGGGAATAAAATGGGTGGCCAGGGTTGTTTTGGTAAGCCTGATATTTGTTTATTTATTAACAATAATTTACTTATTTCCATTGACTGCTTATTTCCGGTTTTCTATAAAGAAGACGGTGGGGGGCGCGTTTGTGATGGCCATGGGAAACCTTTATGTATCCGTTACAATCCTGGTTATTTATGCACTTTTCGGGGTTCTTACCTGGGTTTTTACAGAGCTTTTTATGATTTGGTTTGCCTTTGCAAGCAGTCTTTCATCACATTTTTTTCGGTGGGTTTTTGAAAAGTATATGGCATTAGACGAAGAGAAAGCCAATAGTATGGAAGAAAAGATTGAAAAATTGTGAAAAATTAATCAATAATTCGGCAAAAAAGACAAAAATTTGTAGGAATAGTGGTAGAAATGTGAAAGAAACAAGTAAAAAGTTACAAAAATCACTTGCAAGGAAGGCTATTTTATGATACCATATAACATATAAATAGAATACAGTCTGCTTTAAGAGAGAATGAGATGAAAGCAAATAGTAGAGGCGTACCAGGGTATGTTTTGTTATATGCTGCATCTCTTTTTTTGTGCCAACTTTAAAGAAAAAGGGCGAAAAAGAGGCTGTATTCAAGAGAAAAACAAAGAAGGGAGAAATATTTATGAGAAGAAAAATGGCACTAGTTCTGGCGGCAACAATGGCAGTCGGCGCACTTGCAGGATGTAGCGGAGGAGGTTCTACCGGCGCAGCAGGGAAGGCGGCTACTACCGCAGCGCCGGCTGAGAATGCTCCGGCTGATCCGGCTGACTATGAGGTGACGGAACCTATTACGATTAAGTGGTGGCACGCCCTGGAGGATCAGTATTCCGGAATCGTAGATCAGGTTGTCACAGACTTTAACAATTCCCAGGATTTAATTACTGTAGAAGCGGAATATATTGGAAGCTATTCAAAATTAAATGAAGCGCTGGTAGCAGCTCATGCGGCAGGCACCGGCCTTCCCGCAATTACCGTAGCAAACACTCCTTATGTTGCTGAGTACGGCGCAGGCGGATTAACCGAGAACCTGGATCCCTACATCAAGGCGACTGGCTATGACGTAGAGGACTTTGGTAATGGTATGCTTGAGGCGGCTAAGTACAATGGCACTCAGGTTTCCTTACCCTTCCTGATTTCCACCCAGATTATGTACTACAACAAAGATAAGGTTGATGAGATGGGCATTACTCTTCCCGAAACCTGGGCTGACATGGATGCTTTTATGGAGGCAGGTACGGTAAAGGGGGCTGACGGCAGCACCGAGATGTATGCAACCATTATCCCCGGCTGGGATCAGTGGTACTTTGAGACCTTCTACTTAAACCAGGGGGTTAAGATCATCAACGATGACCAGACTACTACAGATTTAGGCGGCGAGAAGGCCGTTGAGATCGCAGGTAAGATCAAGGAGTGGTGCGATAACGGTTATACTTACTGGACCGGTACCGCTGACGACGCTTCCTCCAACATGAGACAGAACTTTATCTCCGGAAAGGCTTTATCCGTAGTACATACCACCTCTCTGTACAACAACTATGTAGACCAGGTGGACTTCGAAGTAGGTATGCACTGGCTGCCTGGCGCCGAGACCAAGAACCAGGAGATCGGCGGCTGTGTAGTTTTAATTCCTTCTAAGAATGATCAGGCAACTAAAAACGCGGCATGGCAGTTTATGCAGTACCTGGTTGGCAAGGATGTAAACATGACCTGGGCAGAGGGCACCGGCTACATGCCCACCAGAAAGTCTGTATTAGAGACCGAAGAAGGCAAGGCATTCTTGGAGAAGAAGCCGGCATTCCAGCCTATCTTTGACAACTTAGACTTAATCAATCCCAGAATTCAGCACAAGGGATGGTCTCAGCTGGCTACCATCTGGAAGAACAGTATGGCCGAGCTTATTATGGAAGGCGGGGATGTTCAGGAAGCTATGGATATGATGGCTGACGAGATCAACGATGTTTTGGGCGATGTATAAGGAATAACTGCAAAGCTCCGCTTCTTGTTTTTAAGGGAGCGGAGCTATGAGTCAGGGGGCAAAAAGTTTGGAAGTAAACTTCCAAATCTACCTGGATGACGCAGTGAATGCGTCAATAGGAGGAAACTATGAAAGAGAAACAAATCAATCCAAGAAAGATATCTGCGATTAAGGATTTTGGCTGTGTTGTACCGGCATTGATTTTCCTGGCAATTTTTACCTACTATCCTATCGTGGAACTATTCCGGATAAGCCTTACCGACTGGAATCTGCTAAATGATACGTGGAATTATGTAGGACTTAAGAACTGGAAATGGCTCTTTGGCGGTTCCGGCACAAAATACCTGTGGAACTCCCTTAAGGTAACCATCCTTTACTCCATCGGTGAGCTTTCCATTACTCTGATCGGCGGCATGATTTTTGCACTGATCTTTAACCGCATGACCAACAGCTTTGCGGCCATGAGAGCAGTTGTATTTATGCCCAAGTATGTGGCAATGTCCTCAGCGGCAGTGGTATTCCTGTGGATTTTAAATACGGATTCTGGTATTTTAAATTACATTCTTTCTGCTTTTGGAATCAGCGCTGTAGATTGGCTGGGAAACCGGAACACGGCCCTGATTTCGGTATTGATGCTGACAGGATGGCGGTGTATTGGTTACGGCATGATGGTTTATCTGTCTGCCATGATGGGGATCTCCACGGATTACTATGAGGCGGCTTCCTTAGACGGTGCCAACGGAATCCAGAAATTCTTCAAGATTACCCTTCCTATGCTGTCGCCTACCACTCTGTTCCTGTTTGTAACCACCTTCTTATCCTCTATGAAGGTGTTCCAGTCTGTAGATATTTTGACCCAGGGGGGGCCCTACCGTTCTACAGAGGTATTCGTTTACAATATTTACCGTTACGCAATGGTTGACATGCGTATGGATCGCGCGTCTACAGTAGGTATTTTCTTCTTCTTCCTGTTGTTGATTATCACAGTAGCTACGATGAAGATTTCCAGCGGAAACGTAACCTATGATTCATAAGGAGGGCCGTCATGAGTAAAGCAATGAGTCAAAATGATCGCAATGAGGCGGCAAAACGCAACCGGAAAATCAAGGCGGCAGCACAGTGGGTTCTTGCAATAATCGTAATGATTATCGTAGTGTTCCCTATTTACTGGATGCTGATCTCCTCTGTAAAATCTCAGGAAGAAATTCTGCTTGCGGTTCCCACCTTATGGCCGAAGGAGTTCCATTTTGAGAACTATACTAACGTATTAAACCGCGGCAACTTTGCCAAGTATTACTACAACACCATCGTTATGACTGCAGGGATCCTGATTTCCCAGGTTGTAACCGGAGTATTTGCAGGCTATGGATTCTCCAAAGGAAAATTTAAAGGCCAGGGCCTGTGTTTTATCATCGTGCTGGGAGCGCTGATGATCCCCATTCAGGTTACCTTTATCCCCATTTTTATTATGATGGCAAACTGGGGAATGTCTGATACCTTTATGGGACTGATTCTTCCCGTAGCAGTTTCGCCCTATTTCATTTTCATGCTGAGGCAGAATTTTATGGCCATTGATGACAGCTATATTGAGGCGGCCAGAATGGACGGTTTGGGAAGAGTGGGAATTATTACCAAGATTTTGGCTCCCATGTGTAAGTCTGCCCTGTTTACCGTTATCCTGGTTACCTTTACTGATGGCTGGAATTCCTACTTCTGGCCCAAAATCATCGCTAAGGGTGAGGAGCGCCGGGTATTGACCATCGGTCTTGCATTCCTGCAGAACACCTTTGCAGGTCAGGAAACCATGAACAACCACGAGGTTATGGCAGGGGCGGTACTGGCAGTTATGCCTGTAATTATCCTGTTCTTTATTTTCCAGAAGTACATGCTGACCGGATACTCTAAGGCAGCAATGAAATGATGATGCCAGGGTCAAAATACCTTTTGACCCAACAGCATGAAATAATATCAGACAGAAAAGAGGATATGACATGAAAGTATATGCCCACAGAGGCTACAGTGGAAAGTATCCGGAGAACACTATGCTGGCTTTTCAGAAGGCGGCAGAGATCGGATGCGAGGGAATTGAGCTGGATGTCCAGCTTACCAAGGACAAAGTTGTGGTAGTCATCCATGATGAAACCATTGACCGCACTACCGACGGCACTGGGTATGTCAGGGATTATACCTACGAAGAACTGTCAAAATTCAACGCAGGCAAAATTTGCGGCGGGAAATACGGATTCCAGCCGATTCCCACCTTTGAAGAGTACTGTAAATGGGTAAGCCAGACGGATCTGGTTACCAACATTGAGATTAAAAGCAGTGTATACTATTATGAGGAGCTGGAGGAAAAAACCATGGAACTGGTTCGCAAGTACGGACTGGTAGATAAGGTATTGTATTCTTCCTTCAACCACATGTCACTTGTACAGATTAAGAAGTTAGACCCCGCTCGCTACTGCGGTGCTCTGCTGGAGCACCAGGGTATCGGTAATGCCGGGTATTACTGTAAAAAACATGGCTTTGAGGCGTATCATCCGGGAATAAAAGGCCTAACGGAAGAAGTGGTAAAGGGCTGTAAGGAGAACGGGATTGAGGTAAATGTATGGACCATTAATGATATGGGCGCCCTGGAGCAGCTTTATGAGTGGGGCTGCGACGGCATCTTTACCAATTACCCGGAGGTTTGCAAGAGCTGGCTTGACAGTAAAAAATAGAACCGCTTAAGGCGGCACAATAGAAAACGCGCAGAACAGACTGTCTGCGTGTTTTCTATTGCTCTTCCTCTATTCCCAAAGCCTGGCCGGCATGGTAAAATAAAATGAGGAAAGGAGAATGGAAATGAAAGCAATAGAATTATTGGAGACATCCCCGGTAATCGCGGCAGTAAAGGATGAAAAAGGTCTGAAAAAGTGCTTTGAATCAGAATGTCAGGTGGTGTTTGTCCTCTTTGGCAGCATTTGCAATATCGGCGGAATCGTAGATCAGATCAAGGCCCAGGGAAAAACGGCTATTGTCCATGTGGACTTAATCGCCGGCCTAAACGCCAAGGAGGTGGCGGTGGACTTTGTAAAGCAGAATACCCGGGCAGACGGAATTATCAGCACCAAGCCTCTTTTGGTAAAGCGCGCTTTGGAGCTGGGGCTGTTTGGGATTCAGAGGACCTTTATTATCGATTCTATGGCAATGAACACCACCAAAAAGCAGATCGACACCTTTCATCCTGATTTGGTGGAGATTATGCCGGGGGTTATGCCCAAGGTTTTAAAGGAGATCCGGGAATATACGGATATTCCGATTATTGCCGGAGGATTGATTTCGGATAAAAAGGACATTATGGCGGCCTTTTCCGCCGGAGCAGACGCTATTTCTACTACAAAAGAGGAACTGTGGTTTGCATAGGCGGGCCTTGTCCTGCTTTAACCTTTTTCTGTATGAGGCAGGCGGTTGCGGAAAAAACGCTTTTTTAGTTCTGACCAACTGAAAGGGATTAAAGGGTAGATATAACTCTTTCCTGCAATAGTCTTGTTGAAAATCACCGCGCATACAGAAAAGACAGTCCCTGCCGCAAACCCCCAGTAGTTAAAGAGAGCAGTGAGAACCAGAATCAGCATACGCATAAACTTTACCGCATAACCAAGCTCAAAGCTGGACTGGGAATAATTGGCGATAGTGACAAAAGCCATATACAGCATGGTTTCACTGTTAAACCACCCGGATTTTACTGCATATTCCCCCATGACGATACCGGCAATAATGCTCAAAGGAGTAGTCAGCATACTGGGGGTGTTGACTGCCGCCAGGCGCAGGCCGTCAATGGCAAATTCCAGTATCAGGAGCTGGAAGATAAGAGGGACAAAAAGGTCGTCGGACAGCTGGATAAATTCCAGCCAGGAGGGGATGATCTTTGGATTTTGCATAAGCAGCAGCCAGATTGGAGTTAAAAACAGAGACAGCAGAGTGATAATCATCCTGGACAGCCGCAGGTAGGTTCCGGTAAGAGGCGGAAAATAGTAATCATCTGCTTCTTCAATAATATCAAATACCGATGAGGGAAGAATCATGGCTGACGGGGAAGTATCCACCAAAATTACAATATTTCCCTCCAGGATGGAAGCGGCGGTAGTATCAGGCCGCTCGGAAAATTTAAACTTTGGGAAAGGGTTGTACCATTTATGGGGATAGATACATTCCGCCAGGCTTTCCTGATTCATGGTAAGGGCATCTACATGAAGCCGCTGAATTCTGGATTTAATTTTATCTAAAAGATTGGTATCTACCCGATCTTTCATGTAACAGATGGCGATATCCGTGTGGGAGCTTTCGCCTGCAGTCATAATCTCCATGGTAAGTTTGGGATCCCGAATCCGGCGGCGAATTAAAGCGGTATTGAAGATAAGGGTTTCCACAAAGCCGTCCCGGGAGCCTCTCAAAACCTTATCTTTGTCCGGTTCCGATACACTGCGCGCCGGATAGGTGCGGCAGTCCAGGGTGAGACAGGCATCATAGCCATCAATAAACAGGCAGGAGATACCGGTAAGGAGCTGGACAATCATGGTGCCGGAATCCTTTAAAAGTCCAATTTCCCCATAGGGGATATATTGCTTTGAAAATCCATGAGCGTCTTCAGGCATGTCCTCCGGCTTAATGGCGGAGAAAACCTGAAGGACTTTTAAAAGTACCTCGTCTTTGGTAAGACCGTCTACAAAATACAGGCAGGCATTGCGCCCTCCGATTTTTACCACCCTGTAAACCACATCAAAGTTCTCGGCAGTATGGAGAGTTTCTTTTAGGTAGTCCATATTATCTGATAGCGTTTTTGAAAATTCCAAAAATCCCACTTCCCTTCTGCTAAAATTCAGGATATTTACTAAGGAAAGTATGTTCCAATCTGGAAAGAGTATACGTATCAATTGCATATACTGTTCGAGGAAGGACGATTTCTTGTCAAATAGATTGTGCAATATGACAAATTGTATTAAGTATTGACAAAATAACAGAAAAAGACACAGCAAAACAAAATCTTTTTGTAAAAAATAAACAACGACATATTGACTTATTATGAAAAAAATGGTATATTTAGCATGTAAAAGACATGGGGATGTCTTGCACAAAGTTTTGTTTTGGTATGGGGATGCCAAGATAAAAAACTATTTAATGTGACGGTTTTATGATCGTGACACAAGGACTGCTTTCTGTGGGGGAAGGGCAGTCCTTTTTTTGTTTATGGGGTGTTCCCGGTTAAGGAATGAGTAGAAACTGTTCCGTTCTGCCATTTATCAATATATTCCTCTTTTTTCTTGAAGACTTATGAGATACAATATTATTACCCTCAGTGGGCAAGGGAACCGTGTGTCCCCTTGTCCACTGAGGGTAATAAAGTAAAATTAAGTATTCCCGGCTAATGAAAGGAAAACGCAGAAAGGTAAAAGACGCATATGGAGAACAGAAGCTATATCCGGCAGCTTTTTCACATAATGGGAGGGATTGTTACCGCTGCGGTGCTGCTGATAGGCTGTGTGATATTTTTTTATGCCAAAGCAGAACTGGAAGAAGAAATGTTTCTTTTAAATAAAAACCTTCTGAACCAGATTGGCCAGGTGACAAAAATCAGATTGACAGAGTACAATTATCTCAGCGATAAAATTGCAAGTAACAGCGAAATGATAACTCTTCTTGCCAGCCAGGACAGGGAAGAGAGCGCGGTTGTGGATACGATTCAGAAATTGTTGGATAACTATGTTTGGACATATTCGAACTTTAACCCTCTGGTATATACTTATGTTGTAGCCAATGACGGAACGGTCTACACAGACAGTATGACAAAAAAAGACGGGTTTGCTCTTTTGAGACAATATATAGAGAAAGAAAGCGAGTGGGACTGGAAGGAGGATGTTCGTTTTTTAGGACCGCTGAAAAATGAAGATGCAAAAGGAATTTATAAATATACATTTTTAATTGTGCGAAAAATAAAGGATCATTTATCCGGCGAAACATTGGGAGCAGTGGTGCTGAACATCAGTGAAAAGAATCTGTATGAAAGCTATCGGAATTTAATTGATAAAGAGAAAAATTTCTATGTGACCGATAAGGACGGGATCATCATTTCGGAGAAAAGAAAGCTGAAAATCGGCCAATTCTGCGGAATTTCAGTGGAGGGAATACAGGAAAAAGAGGAGGGAAGGCTTATTGTGGAGAATGGCGATACAAAAGCATATTTCCTGTATGACGAAATACCGGGCACAGGCTGGTACCTCATTGAAACCATTCATACATCAGGGATGCTGGCTTCCCTGAAAAAGATTGGATTCTTTATTGTAATTATCATTACCGGCGCTATAATCCTTTTGTGGAATATGCTGCGGATCTGCCAGAAACGTTTATTAAAGCCAGTAATGGAGATTAAAGAAAAAATGGGCGAGGTATCGAAAGGTAATATGCTGGTGCGCCTGGACTATAAAGAGAACAACGAGTTTGGGGAAATGTCCCAGGCATTTAACTGCATGGTGGAACGTCTGGAGGAATCACGGGAACAGATAAAGGAAGGGGAAAAGAAAAAGCGGCTGGCTGAACTGGACTTTCTTCGGGCTCAGATTAATCCGCACTTTATTTACAATACCCTTAGCTCTATCCGGTTTTTTGTGGAAATGAAGAAAAACCAGGAGGCGGAGGACATGCTGCTTCATTTTTCCAAGATTCTTCGAAAATCTTTGTCTTATTCCAATGAATTTGTCGCTCTAAAAACAGAATTGGAGACAATTAAAGAATATGTGGAACTTCAAAAAATGCGTTATCAAAATGCATTTCAGGTGGACTGTCAGGTGCCGGAGGAAATTCTTGAGAATCGGATTCCTGTATTTATATTACAGCCCATCGTAGAAAACGCGATTTTCCATGGCATGATGCCGGGACAAATATGTCAAATTACAATCAGCGCTTATGAAAAGGAGGGAAAGCTGTTCCTTTTAATTGCAGACAACGGAAGAGGGATTAAAGCCGGGGAACTGCCAGATAATTTTGAAAAGGCTGGACATATGAGCAGAGTGGGGATTCAAAATGTTCATGATCGGATTCAGATGAACTTTGGAAGAGAATTCGGCTTAAAGGTTAACAGCACAGAGGGGGAAGGAACAACGGCTACGTTTATTCTTCCGGTGAATAAGGAGGGAAGAGACCAATGATTCGGGTTCTGATTGTTGATGACGAAGCTCCCATCCGGGAGTGGGTAGAATATTGTATTCTGCGGGAAAAAGAGAAGTTTTCGGTAGCCGGTCTGGCTTCCTCCGGGGAAGAGGCCCTTGAGCTTATTAAAAAAGAAATGCCGGAAGTTGTGATTGCAGACATTCGTATGCCGGGGATGGATGGGCTGGAGCTGATGAAGAGGGCAAAAGAGATTTCTCCCTTTACCGCATTTATTGTCATGACCAATTATGCAGAATTCTCTTACGCAAAGCAGGCCATTACCTATGGCGCAAAAGAGTATCTGCTAAAGTCAGAAATGTGCGCCGGGGATTTGATAGGGGCTTTAGGAAAAATAAACGAAAATAAAGAAGAGATTATAAAACATAAAGTGCGGGAACGTTTGCCCAGCGGCTTTATTGATTTGTTTCGTCTGTATCAGTGCCAGACGCCGGAAGCAATGAATGAATTTTTAGATACTATCGGGATAAAGGGAGGAGAAGGGGGACAGGTTTTATGCATTCGCCACGGAAAAGGGGAAGCAGAGGCGGCAGGCCTTATAGAGCTTGCAAAAGAGGAAGGCTTAGGGAAGATATTTCTGGCATCCAGACAAGAGTATGACTTTATGATTGCCCAGGATAACCGAAAGCAGAAGCTGGAAGAAGCAATGGGAAGGATCGGGAAACGGGTAGCGGAGAAATATGGAAAAAAGGTGGGGATCAGCGCCTTTTTTTCAGATAGAATGATGTTGATTCATGGGCTCAGACAGGCAGTAGAAACAGAAAACCATCTGTTCTTTCATGAAGGAAAACAGGTCCTGTATTATTGTGAAAAAAGTGGCTCTCCCGGACTTTCCAGGGAGGCAGTCCGGGCTGCCTCCCAGCAGATTTTGTGGAACCTGGCCCATAAACAGTATGAAGAGGCCTTGAGCCAGATGAGAGAGTGGTTTGACGGAATAAAAAATGTACAGCTTCCGGATTCTCAGTGGGCAATAGAGAGGTGTCAGAGAATGGTAATTGCCGTGGAAGAGCAATACTACCACCGGGATCCTTTAGGAGAAGGCCAGGCTAAAAACGGGCAGGGCCTGCTGACCATGGAGGATTGCAGGAGACGGTGCGAGGAATTGATTCAAAAGCTTTATGATAAGAAAAAAGGGCCTTATTCCGAGTCTGTGGACAGAGCGCTGGCCTATATTCATGAAAACTACAACCGGGATATTTCCCTGGTAGATGTGGCCAGCCACATTTACCGGTCGCCGGAATATTTTTCCAGGCTATTTAAGGACGAAGTTGGAGAGAATTTTAGTGTCTATCTGATGATGTGCCGCTTAAACCACGGCAGAGATCTTTTAATTAACACAGACCGGAAGATAGCAGACATAGCAGCAGCGGTAGGATACTCTACCCAAAGCTATTTTTCCAGGTTATATAAAAAATATATGGGAAAGACTCCGGACGAGGAGCGAAGCCAGGCAAGACAGTAGAAGGAAATGCCGCAAAATAAAATAGGGGATGCCGCAAAATGAAATAGAAAGTCCTTAGTTTCATTTTGCGGCGCCCTTATTCTTTTTTATACAGGAAAGGATTTGTTGCTTGAGTCAAAATAGTGATAAATGTCAAGATTCTACTGGGAAAAAATGGGACTTTTGAGGGAAAAAGACAAGAAAATGCAATTCATTGTCAAATCTGTTCCTGTAAATATTGGACAATATTTATTAAAATATACCTACATTACCAGTTAAAACAAGCAAATTAGACAAACAGGAGGACAAAAATGAGAAAGAAACAGGTATTGGCACTTTTAGGGACAGCAGCTCTTGTATGTTCTTTGGCAGGATGTAAAGGTAAAGTCCCAGAGGAAACTACTAAAACGGAAAGCAATGCCGGGACCCGGACAAAAGAAGAGGCTGAGGAAAAAAACAATGCATCCGGCGACCCTGTTAAAGTAGGAATTATCCTTTCCACCGGAGGGCTGGGGGATAAGAATTTTAATGATATGTCCTATGCCGGATTGCTGCGGGCCCAGGAAGATTTTGGGATTGAATTTGACTATGTAGAACCAAAATCGGTCAGTGATTTCCTCCCCAATTTTCAGATGTTTGCAGAGACAGAGGAGTATGATTTGATTATTGGACTGGCCCAGGATCAGACCGATGCGGTGCTGGAGATTTCAGAGGCATTTCCGGAACAGAAGATTACTCATATTGATGCACAGACCGATGCTCCCAACGTAAGGTCGATTGTAACAAAGTGGCAGGAACAAACATTCCTTACAGGAGTGATTGCAGGCCTTTGCACAAAAGACTATGGTCTGCCCTACTCTAACGAAGATAACGTAGTAGGCTGTATTCTGGGAGTAGAAGCCGCCAATTTAAAGGAAGGCGTGGTAGGATTTGAGGCAGGCGTCCGCTATGTAAACCCGGACTGCCAGGTTCTGACTGCCACAGTAGGAAGCTTTGCAGATCCGGGAAAAGGAAAAGAGATCGCTTTGTCCATGTATAACAAAGGGGCAGACTTTATCCAGCATATTGCCGGATCTTCCGGGCTGGGCGTATTCAATGCGGCAAAAGAATCGGGCCGTTACGCATTTGGCGTAGGCGGGAACCAGAACGATAATGAACCGGATTATATTCCGGCTACGGCGCTGAGAAATGTAGACGAAATGGTTTACAAAGAGGTAGAGGCAGTGGTAAACAACACTTGGGAGCCCGGAATTTATATCAGCGGAATTAAAGAAGGGGCGGTAGGCTACGATATTGCCAATTCCAATGTTGAGTTAGGCCCGGAGGTTTTGGAGATTGTAGAAGAAATTAAAGGAAGGATCATTTCCGGAGAGCTGGTTCCCTGTAATACAGAGGAAGAGTTAGATGCCTGGGTAGCAGAAAACCAGTATTTCAAATAGATTGGGAGGAATTAAAGTGAATGCAGTTGAGATGAAGGGGATAACCAAACAATATCCTCTGGTGCGGGCCGTAGATAATGCGGATTTCTGTATCAGAAAAGGAGAAATCCACTCGCTGCTTGGAGAAAACGGCGCAGGAAAATCTACGCTGATGAAGATTCTGTATGGAATGACCCGGCCGGATGAAGGAGAGATCTGGATTAACGGAAAAAAGGCGGTTATAAAAAACCCGTATCAGGCCATTCAACTGGGAATCGGAATGGTTCACCAGCATTTTATGCTGGCTCCGGTAATGACGGTTACAGAAAATATTGCAGTAGGAAATGAACCGGTAAAAGGCATCCGTTTCGACAGGAAAACAGCCGAAAAACAGGTTCATGAGATGATTGAACAGTATGGATTTCATATTTCTCCCACCCAGAAGGTAGAGGATTTGTCTGTTGGAGAGCAGCAGAGAGTGGAAATCTTAAAGGCGTTGTATCGGGGAGCCGAAATTCTGATTTTAGACGAACCCACAGCTGTGCTGACCCCTCAGGAGGCAGAGGATCTGTTTCGGATTATGAGAAAACTGAAGGCGGAGGGAAAGAGCATTGTTATTATTACCCATAAGCTGAAAGAAACCATGGAGATTGCCGACCGGATTTCTGTGCTTCGGGACGGCAGGATGGTAGAACAGGGGCTGGGACTGGAACAGATGGACACCAATACTCTGGCAAAGCTGATGGTAGGCAGGGATGTAAACCTGTCCGTTATCAGGGAAAATAAAGGAATAGGCTTGCCATATCTGGAAATTTCGGATTTAAATCTCACCGGCAGCAATGGAAAGAAGATTTTGGATCAGATTCAGATTACCGTACATAAAGGAGAGATTTACGGAATTGCCGGAATTGAGGGAAATGGACAGACAGAATTAATCGAGGTTTTAACAGGACTGCGAAAGCCGGACAGCGCCCATATCAAAAAGGACGGAAGAGAAATAAAGGGAAATGCGGAAGCCTTTATTCGGGAAGGAATCGGGCATATTCCGGAGGATCGGATGACAAGAGGGCTGATTCTGGAAATGACCATAGAAGAAAACGTGATTTTAGGCTACCACAAACGCGGGAAATTTGCTCATAAAGGCTTTTTAAAAGGAAAGGAGATACGGCGTTACACGGAAGAAAAAATGAAAGAGTACGCCGTAAAGGCCGGAGACAGCCAGGCGCTTTTAAATTCCCTGTCCGGAGGAAATCAGCAGAAGGTGGTAATTGCAAGAGTGTTCAGCCAGGATCCGGAAGTTATTATTGTGGCCCAGCCCACCAGAGGCGTAGATGTAGGGGCCATGGAATATATTCACAATACTCTTTTGGATCTGCGGGATCAAGGGAAGGCCATTCTGCTAATATCCGCAGATTTAGATGAGGTGCGGTCTTTAAGCGATAGGATCGGGGTAATTTACGACGGAAAAATACAAAAAGAATTTCTTCCGGATACAGTAACAGAAACGGAGCTTGGCTTGTGGATGACAGGCGGAGAAAAGTCTGAGGAGGTGAAAGACCGTTGAAATACAGGGAAAAAATAAAGGGGATGGTTCTGCCTGCAGTCTCCCTGATGTTGGCAGTATTGGCCAGCGGAGCGGTTATGGCCCTGTGCGGCTACAATCCCTTTGAGGCTTTCGGGGCAATTCTGACAGGAGCTTTTAAAAGCAAAAGCGGCCTTGCCCAGACCTTTACCCAGGCAACCCCGCTGATTTTTACAGGTCTGGCTTTTACATTGGCGAAAAAGACGACCCTTATTAACCTGGGGGTGGAAGGACAGCTTTTATTCGGAGCTATGGCGGCGGCAGTTGTTGGAACCATAGATTTGGGGCTGCCTGGGGTTATTCACCTTCCGCTGGTGCTTTTATGCGGAATGTTGGCAGGCGGGATTTTTGCGGCGCTGGTCGGCTTATTAAAAGTAAAATTCGGATCAAATGAAGTAATCGCTACCATAATGCTTAATGAGATTGCGGCGCTGCTGTGTTCTTATCTGGTAAACGGCCCCTTAAAAGCGGAAGGAGCAGTTTCCCAGACAGAGAAGATATTAAAAACCGCATATATCCCTAAACTGGTACCGAAATACCAATTAACCTTTGCTGTTTTTTTGGCCATAGCAGCCTGTATTCTGGTAAAATTTTTTATGGAACGGACCGTAAAGGGCTACGAAATCCGCTGTGTGGGAATGAATGGAAAGGCGGCGGAAACCGCAGGGATTCCGGTGGGAAAGATGATGGTAACGGCAATGCTCATCAGCGGCGCCATAGCAGGCCTGGCAGGAGGATGCCATGTGGCAGGCGTGGATCACCGCTTTATTGAAAACTTTTCACCGGGATACGGATTTGACGGAATCGCGGTGGCGGCTTTGGCAGGAGAAAACCCGGTAGGAGTTATTTTTGCGGGAATTATATTCGGCGCATTGAGATCCGGCGCCATGGTACTGAACCGGACTACCAGTATTCCCATTGATTTTATTAATGTTATTCAGGCGCTGGTAGTGATTCTGGTAGCAGCGCCGCTGCTGGTGAAAGAAATTATTTCCGCAGGCAAAAGAAACAAGAAGAAAGGGGAGGAAAAATCATGACGGGATTTTTACAGAATATCAGTTTTATCCTGGTTTCTACCATTGTGATGTCCATCCCGCTGGTGTTTGCCGCGGTGGGAGGCGTGTTTTCCGTAAGAAGCGGGATCATGGCCCTGGGATTAGAAAGCATGATGATGACGGGGGCATTTACCGCCGTGGTAGGCTCTTATTTCAGCGGAAGCCCTGTCATTGGATTCGTATGCGGGATGGCAGGCGGTATGCTGATTGGAATCCTTCACGGGATTTTAAGCGTCCGCTATAAAGTGAATCAGGTAATCAGCGGGATTGGGCTAAATCTGCTGGCGCTGGCGGCTACCACTCTGCTGATGCAGCTTTTGTGGAATAACCGGGGGAATTCTCCCCAGGTAGCCAATATAGAGGGGACTGCGGTGATTTTTTCGGGAATTCCTATTGTGGGTTCGGTTTTAGGAAGGCTTCCGGTAAATGCCTATGTAATGCTGGCGGTAGCCGGGGTAAGCTGGTATGTGCTGTTTCAGACACGGTTTGGCCTGCGGCTGAGAATGAGCGGAGAAAATCCCAAAGCCGCAGCAGCCATGGGTGTACGGGTTCATGGAGTCAAATATACGGCAGTAGCCATTTGCGGAATTTTAGCAGGGTTTGGAGGCGCTTTTTTATCTCTGAATCACATGGACATGTTTGTCCGGGATATGACTGCCGGAAGAGGTTATATTGCAGTAGCCGTTGCAATTTTGTCTCGGTATAACCCGGCCGGAGTGGTTTTATGCGCCCTGCTGTTTGGATTCTGCGATGCCCTTCAGATCCATTTTCAGGGCGGCGGGATTCCGACCCAGCTGATCCAGATGCTGCCGTATCTGGCAACCTTGCTGGTGCTTACCTTTGGGGTAAAGCACATTCACGCCCCGGCAGGCGTTGGAAAATATGACGATGATTGACAGGAGATAATGCAATGAGCGAATTTATGAAAAAACGGAGCTTTGAAATTACAGACATTGAGAAAAACAGCAGTCAATATCCGGGAATCTGTATGGACACAGAGGGAAAGGTATATGTGTGCTGGCAGGAATATAAAGAAGGTCATGATGCAATTTATGCCGGCTGGCTAAAAGACGGGCAGATTCAGGACAAAACCAGAATTTCCGGAGAAGGGGAAGCACTGAGACCGGTAATGATTTTTGCCCAGGGCTTTGTATGGTATGCCTGGTCGGAATGTATAGACCGGGAATGGTATATTCTGGCCCGCCGTTTAAAAGACGGAGTTTACAGTCCCATTGTCACGGTGGAAAAAGGGGAGGCATTATTCTACCCCAAATTGTTTACAAGTAAGGACCAGCTGGCAGTGGTTTATAACCGTCAGGGAAAAGGATTCAGCCATGGAATTATCTGCTGGCTGGATCCGGACGGGAAGCTTGAGAAAGAACGGGTTACCCAGTCAGACCTGGCATATCGCCCGGAATGTTGCCAGGGAGGAGACGGACGGCTGTATCTGGTGTACGACTGCTTCCGGAAGGGCCGTTATGATGCGGTGGTATGTGTAAGGACAGAAACAGGCTGGAGCCGGGAAACAACTGTCAATAAAGGAGCTCAGTGGGCGACCCATCCGGTAATTGCCAGGACGGAAAAGGGGGTAAGCATCTGCTTTTATGGGATTGGGGATCAGGCAGTATTTTCCTATTGGACAACAGATGCTTTTATGGAAAACGGCGGGCTTACGGTAACCGATCCCAGGGAATTATCCACTAATAAAAACTGGTATCATGATATTTCTACATTTTCTAACAGCAAGGGGACTGTTGTGTTTGCCTATACCTGGGGAAAATATAATATTAACGTCCGTTACCGCAGAAAAGGAGAAGATTGGTCTGAACCGGTGGTTATGTCCTATGATGATACTCACTGCGGCGTTCATCCCTGTGTTATGGTGGATGAAAAGGATAATGTTCACCTGCTTTGGCAGTTTGCCAATAAAAACGGACATATGGACAGAAATGCCTGTATTGTATACAACACCATGAATATTGCGGAGATGAGCGGCTATTTTGACAAGGTGGTGGAGACGGCAGTTGACAACTTTGTCCAGCCGATTCCCGGGGGCAAAAGCTTTGATAAAAGAACCGGCGGGGAGGTGGAAGCCTGGCTTAAGAAAAACGGATATGAAGGCAGAAAGCTGGTATTTGGAGATATTCACGGCCAAAGCGGCATTTCCGACGGGGTGGGGGAGATTGACCAATACTACCATTATGCCAGGGAAAAGGCGGATTTGGATTTTACGGCGCTGACGGATCATGACTGCTATCCGGACTGGATCTCCCAGTCAGAATGGGAGTGGATGCGAACTACCAACCGTCTGATGAATACAGACGGAGAACTGGCATGTATGCTGGCTTACGAATGGACACCCAACGAGTACAGATATGACTTTGGACATAAAAACATTTATTACCGGGGGGATGACGGAGAAATCTTCCGCTCCTGTGACGAAGGAGGCATGACCCCGTATAAACTGTTTGAAAGTGTAAAGAAATACGGCGCAATGGCGTTTCCACACCATCCGGCGGCAGACTGGGGGCTGGTCAGCGCGGCTACGGATTGGAATTTCCATGATCCCCAGGTACAGAGGCTTGTAGAAATTTTTTCCAGACACGCTGATTTTGAAGACTTTGAAAGCACCTCCAAATACACCAAAAATATTAAAAAGATGAAAAACTGTTCGGTTCAGGATGCTTTGGCAAGAAAATACCGTATGGGCTTTACTGCGGGAAGCGATTCCCACCAGCTGGAGCACGGCATAGAAGGCGGGATTTTTGCTGTCTTTGTTCCGGAGCTGACCAGAGAACATGTATTTGACGCAATGTATGACCGGTTTACCTATGCCACTACCGGCGCAAGGATTTTGGTATCCTTAAAAGCAGGGACTGCCCACATGGGACAGGAAATCAAGGTGGAAGAAGGCCAGCCGGTAGCCCTGGATGTAAGCGTTATGGGAACTGCCGGAGGAAGGGTGGAACTGCTAAAGAACAATCAGGTAATTGCGGCAGAGGAAACTGCTGACGGTATCTGTGACTTTTCCTACAGAGACAGCCAGTGGGCGGATGATGATTATTACTATGTCCGGGTAAGGCAGAAAGACGATCACATGGCATGGACCAGTCCAATCTGGGTTAACAGGAGGTAGTAACATGGATGGAAAAATCTTTCAGTATGTGGATCATACCCTGCTGACCCAACAGGCCGGGTGGGAGGAAATCCGAAGAATCTGCGACGAGGCCGTAGCTTATGGAACTGCGTCTGTGTGTATTCCTCCGTCTTTTGTAAAAAGAGCCAAAAATTATGTAAAAAATACCATGAAGGTCTGTACGGTAATCGGCTTTCCCAACGGCTATAGCACAAAGGCCGCAAAGCTTTTTGAGACAGAGGACGCAATCCGAAACGGAGCCGATGAGATTGACATGGTGATCAACCTGGGGGATGTAAAGGACAGAGAATGGAAACGGATTGAAGAAGAGATCCGGGATATCAAACAGGTCTGCGGATTAAAGACGTTAAAAGTAATTGTTGAAACCTGCCTGCTGACAGAGGAAGAAAAAATCCGGATGTGCCGGATTGTTACAGAAGCAGGCGCGGATTTTATTAAAACTTCCACAGGCTTTTCTGCAAAAGGAGCTACCTTTGAAGATATCCGGTTATTTGCGGAACATGTGGGCCCTGGCGTGAAAATAAAAGCAGCCGGAGGGATTGGATCTATGGAAGATGCGGAAGAATTTGTCAGGCTTGGCGCGGCGCGCCTGGGAACCAGCCGGATTGTAAAGCTGGCAAAAGCGGAAGAAGCCCATCCGGACAGCTATTAGAGGCAGCAGTTAAGGCGGAATCGGGAAAGGAAAAAGACTATGAGAATGTACGACCTGATTGAAAAGAAAAAGCAGGGAAAGAAGCTGGAAAAAGAGGAAATCCGGTTTATGGTAAAAGGCTTTACAGAGGGAAGCATACCGGATTACCAAATGTCGGCAATGCTGATGGCAATCTATTTCCAGGGGATGGAGGATCAGGAGATTACGGACTTGACTCTGGAGATTGCAGCATCCGGAGACAGGCTGGATTTATCCGCTATTAAGGGATTTAAGGCAGATAAACACAGCACCGGGGGAGTAGGGGATAAAACCACTTTAATTCTTGGCCCTATTGTAGCATCCCTGGGAGTGAAGGTGGCAAAAATTTCGGGAAGGGGCCTGGGGCATACCGGAGGAACGGTTGACAAGATGGAAAGCGTTCCGGGAACCAGAACTTCTCTGACAGAGGAAGAATTCTTTCGCCTGGTTAATGAAAACGGAATTGCCGTTATGGGCCAAACCGGCAATCTGGTTCCGGCAGACAAAAAGCTGTATGCACTGAGGGACGTAACCGCAACCATTGACAGTGTTCCCCTGATTGCCTCGTCCATTATGAGCAAAAAGCTTTCATCCGGAAGCGACGGTATTGTACTGGATGTGAAAACCGGAAGAGGGGCATTTATGAAAACTCTGGAGGATTCAGAACTGCTGGCCAGAAAAATGGTGGCAATCGGCGCCATGGCAGGCCGCCGGTGCTGTGCATTGATTACAGACATGGATGTCCCTTTGGGACATGCCATCGGAAATTCCATGGAGGTTATGGAAGCCATTGAGACCTTAAAAGGAAACGGCCCGGAGGATTTAACCCGGGTGTGCCTGCACCTGGCATCCAACATGCTTTATATGGCGGGAAAAGGGACACTGGAAGAGTGCTGGAAAATGGCTCAGGGGGCCATTGAGGATAAAACAGCCTTACAAACCCTGGCGAATATGTTTGAAGGCCAGGGAGGGAACCCGGAGTATATCCGGAATCCGGAGCTTTTCCCCAAGGCGTCCTGTTCCTATGAAGTGAAAGCCCCAAAGGCAGGATATATTCAGGAAATAGATGCGGAAAGCTGCGGGCTGGCCTCTGTTATATTAGGGGCCGGAAGAACCAAAAAAGAAGATACCATTGATATGAGCGCCGGAATTTATCTTCATAAAAAGTATGGGGATAAAGTAGAAGCAGGAGAAACGCTGGCTGTTTTGTATGGGGCTGACAATACTGTATTTGGGGAGGCAGAAAGAAAACTGATAGAAAGCTACCGGATTTCGCCGGAAACTCCGCCTGCAAAGAAGCTGGTATATGCCAGGGTGGCAGAGGACGGGACAGAGTGGTATTAATGGGAACATAAAGGCGATGAAAAGAGCGCCGTAAGAGCACAGGAATAAGTGATCTTACGGCGTTCTTGCTTTTTTGTCAGAGGTCTGCTATAATTCTATTTAGATAATTATCTAAATAGAATTGCCTTATGGGTTGATTTATTATAATAGGAGGATATATGGGCTTTGCGGAGACATTTAAGGCATTATCCGATCCGGTGCGCCGGGATATTCTCATACTTTTAAAAAATGGGAAAAAGTTATCTGCCGGAGAGATTGCCAGTCATTTTGACATTTCCGGCGCAACGCTCTCCTACCATTTAAACCTGCTGAAAAAGGCGGAGCTGGTGATGGAATCAAAATATAAAAATTTCGTATATTATGAACTGAACACTTCCGTAGTTGAAGAAATTATGCTGTGGCTTTCAGAGCTGAGAGGAGAAGGAATATGAAGATTTCAAAGAAAATGACAATAGCAACAACAGCGGTGACGCTGATTCCCTGCTTAATAGGCTTGGCTCTGTGGAACCGCCTGCCGGGACAGGTGCCCACCCATTGGAATTTTAAAAACCAGATAGACGGATACAGCTCCAAGGCTATGTTGGTGTTTGGAATACCTGCTTTTATGGCGGCCATGCAGCTGTTTTTGCTGTTTATGTGCCAAAATGATCCCAAGGGTCAGAATATCAGCAGAAGGCTGTTTCATCTGATAGCCTGGATTCTGCCGGTTATATCTGTGGTTCTGACTTCAATAAGCTATGGTATCGCTATGGGGTTTTCTATAAATGTGGGGAAAATCGTGAATATTATGCTGGGACTTCTTTTTATCGGGGTAGGGAATTATCTGCCAAAAAGCAAGCAGAGCTACACCACAGGACTTAAGATGCCCTGGACCTTATCAAGTGAAGAAAACTGGAATCGGACCCACCGGCTGGCCGGGCGTCTGTGGATGCTGGGAGGGGCGCTGTTTATTGTAAACGCGTTCTGGCCCAGTCAGTGGCTGTTCTTTTTGGTACTGATTCTGATATCCGGAATACCCGGAGCGTATTCGTACTGGCTGTATAGAAAAGGGATTTAACACGGCGCCTGCCGGGTTAAAGGCTGCAGAGGGTTCGAATCACTTTTCCGGCAATCATAAGCCCGGCTACAGGCGGTACAAAGGCGATACTGCCGGGAGTAGAGCGGCGGACTGTCTGAGAAGCCGTCTCTTCTTCGGTATCTGCCGCTTTTAAAGGCTTCCGCGGTTCTTCTTTTGAATACAGCACATCCAGACAGGGGATTTCTCTCTTTTTTAGTTCCCTACGCATAACCTTGCATAAAGGGCAGACGGAGGTCTTATAGATATCTGTAATTTCAAACAGCTCCGGGCGGAGCTTATTGCCGGTGCCCATAGAGGAGATAAGGGGAATTGAATGTTTCCAGCCATATTCTGCAATGGCCAGCTTTGCGCTGACGGTATCAATGGCATCTATCATATAGCTGACAGAAGAAACTTCTCTGAATACCTGCCGGAAAAATGGCTCCAGGTTATCCGGCAGGATAAACTGGTTTATGGCAATTACCCGGCAAAGGGGATTGATGTCTGCAATTTTTTCTTTCATAACTTCTGTTTTATAACGTCCCACAGTGCTGTGGCAGGCAATACTCTGCCGGTTAATGTTAGACAGGGCTACCTGATCATTATCCGCCAGAATCAGGCATCCCACACCGCTCCGGGCCAGGGCTTCCACCGCGTGGGAACCCACTCCGCCCACACCGAATACGACTATAGTGCTGCGGGCTAAGATTTCCATTCCTTCATGGCCGATTAACATTTCTGTCCGGGAAAATTCCGGCTGTCTTTTTCTCTCCATAGATGAACCACCAAAAAATATCTTAAATGCTACATTAAATTTTTATCCGGCTTTCTTTGCTGCTCCTTCACTAAATCCGCTAAGGTTACATTGTCCACCACCTGATTAATGGCGTCAGCCAGATCCTCCCATACTGAGAGAACCGCACAGGCCCCGGCGCGGCCGCATTGATTGGGGCTGTCCTCCAGGCAGGGAACAGGAGCCAGGCTGCCTTCCGCTAAACGGAGTATTTCCCCTACCGTATAATCTTCAGGAGCCCGGGCCAGACGATAACCGCCCTGGGCGCCTCTCATACTTTTGATAAATCCGGCCCGGGACAGGTTCATGGCAATCTGCTCTAAATATTTGACAGAAATCTGCTGACGCTCTGCCACCTGATTTAACTTGGTACATTCTTCCGGCGCAAGGGCAAATTCCAGCATCATTCGGAGGGCATAACGGCCCTTTGTAGAGATTTTCATGAGAAAAGGCTCCTTTCTGACTGTTACTATACATGATATACCGGAGAAAGTAAAGCGGCATCTGCCTTTCCTTTTTTGGTAAATTGTGTTATCATAACAGAAGTAGAAGGAATTTTCTGCTTTGAGGGAGGTGCAGAGACATGGCAGGGAAACGGGCAGGAAGCACCATGCTCATGACAGAAGGAGTGATATGGAAACAACTCCTTTTATTTTCATTTCCGCTTTTAATCGGCAACTTATTCCAGCAATTATACAATACAGTAGACTCTATTGTCGTAGGGAATTTTATCGGGAGCCAGGCCCTGGCGGCAGTTGGTTCCAGCAATTCCCTTATTAATCTGATTATCGGAATGTTTATGGGAATTGCCACCGGGGCCGGTGTGATTATTTCCCAGTACTATGGGGCTGCGGATGAGAAAAAGCTTTCATGGGCGGTTCACACCTGCATTGCCTTAAGCCTTATAGGCGGCGTGCTGTTAAGTATTCTGGGAGTAGTGTTATCCCCGTTTATTCTCAAATGGATGGGAACTCCGGAGGATGTAATAGACAATTCCGTCATTTATTTCCGGATATTTTTTTCTGGTTCCCTGTTTAACTTACTATATAATATGGCGGCAGGAATCCTGAGGGCTGTGGGAGACTCCAAACGCCCCTTATATTATCTGTGCGTTTCCTCCGTGATAAATATAGTGCTGGATCTGGTGTTTGTGGTAACCTTTTCCATGGGAATTGCAGGAGTGGGATATGCTACTATTATTGCCCAGGCGGTTTCCGCGGCGCTGGCAATTTGGGCGCTGATGGGTACAAAAGACATTTACCGGGTAGAATTAAAGAAGATTGCCATTGATCGCCGGATGATGAAGCGGATTCTGGCTATCGGCATCCCCAGCGGGCTGCAGCAGTCTATTATTTCCCTGTCCAACGTAATTGTACAGGCCAACATCAATGCTTACGGCTCTGCCGCTATGGCAGGTTATGGGGCGTATAACAAGATCGACGGCTTTGTCATGCTGCCTTTGCAGAGCTTTTGCATTGCAGCAACCACCTTTACAGGACAGAATATTGGGGCAGGCAGGAAGGATCGGGTAAGGAGAGGAATCTTTGAGGGATTTGCTATCAGCTTTATATATACCCTGATTTTAAGCCCGGTTTTATTTTGGAAGACCAGAGATTTGCTGCAGATTTTCAGCAGCGACCCGGAGGTTCTTAACTACGGTGTTACGGTGTTTAAGATTCTGCTTCCGTTTTATTGTCTCCTGTCTGTGCATCAGATTCTGATGGGGACCTTCCGGGGGGCCGGAAAGACTATGGTTACCATGATCATCGGCGTAGGCAATATGTGTGTGCTCCGAATGATTTATATAAACGGGCTGGTTCCGTTTTTCCCCAGCTTTGAGGCAGTAATGCTGTGTTATCCCATTACATGGACCACCACAGCTCTCATGGATGTCCTGTACTGCTGGAAAGGGAAATGGATGCCCTTTTAAAGTAACAGTTCAGACGAGGTATGTAAGAAAGAGAGGAATCTTAACATGATTGACGGATTTATCCGGGTTGGGGCCGCTACTCCCAAGGGAAGGGTTGCAGATCCTCAATGGAACCGGGAACAGATGGAAGCCATCATGAAAACCTGCAGCCAGGAAGGAGTAAAGATACTGGTATTTCCCGAGCTTGCCATAACGGGTTATACCTGTGGGGATTTGTTTTTGCAATTTTCATTAATCCGGAGGGCAAAGGAAGAGCTGAGAAAGCTTATGGAAGCCTCTAAGGGACTGGATATGGTGGTGGTTGCAGGCACGCCCTGGGAGCATAAGGGAAAGCTTTACAATACGGCTGCAGTTATCTTTGAGGGGGAGCTTTTGGGCCTGATTCCCAAGACCCATATTCCCAACTATTCGGAGTTTTACGAGATGCGGTATTTTGAACCGGCAGGGAAGGAACCGGTACTGACAGATTTTTATGGAGATAAGGTCATAATGGGAGCCAATGTGCTGTTTCAGTGTGAAAATGTGCCTGGACTTACCATTGCGGCAGAAATCTGCGAGGATGTATGGGCGCCCAATCCGCCCAGCATTTCCCATGCCATGGCAGGAGCCACGGTAATTGTAAACTGTTCTGCCAGCGATGAGACCACCGGAAAGGACGCTTATCGAAGAAATCTGATCTGCGGCCAGTCCGCAAGGCTGGTAAGCGGCTACGTCTATGCCAATGCCGGGGAGGGGGAGTCCACCCAGGATCTGGTTTTTGGAGGACAGAATATTATTGGAGAAAACGGAACCTTGTTAAAAGAATCTGTCCGGTTTACCAACGAAACCATTATGGCAGATCTGGATCTGGAGAGGATTGAAGCCGAGAGAAGGCGTATGAATACTTTCCGCCCTTTAGATGGGGCAGAATATCTGACAGCCGCTTTTGCATATAAAAATACGGAGTGGGCTTGCGGTGAGAAAAAAGGGGCCCTGCGTTTTATCAATCCTTCTCCCTTTGTGCCCGGAAATGAGGCGGACAGAAGCAGCCGGTGTCAGGAGATTTTTATGATTCAGGCCATGGGACTGAAAAAGCGTTTGGAACATACTTCCTCTGCCCGGGTAGTCCTGGGCCTGTCTGGGGGCCTGGATTCCACCCTGGCTTTGCTGGTATGCGTAAAGGCATTTGATATGCTGGGGCTTCCCAGAAACCAAATCCGCTGCATTACCATGCCCTGCTTCGGAACTACGGATCGCACCTACCAAAATGCCTGCTCCATGGCCAGAGAGGTGGGGGCAGAGCTTCAGGAAATTGTGATTAAAGAAGCCGTCTCTCTCCATTTCCGGGACATTGGGCACGATCCGGATAAACGGGACGTTACCTATGAAAACAGTCAGGCAAGGGAGAGGACTCAGGTGCTGATGGATATAGCCAATGAGATAGGGGCTCTGGTAATCGGCACCGGAGATATGTCGGAGCTGGCCCTTGGATGGGCTACCTACAACGGCGATCATATGTCCATGTACGGAGTCAACGCCTCTGTCCCCAAAACCCTGGTGCGCCACCTGGTAAAATATTATGCAGAAACCTGTGAGGAGAAGGAGCTTTCCGGGATTTTGGCTGATGTTCTCAATACGCCGGTAAGCCCGGAGCTTCTGCCGCCAAAAGAAGGGGAGATTGCCCAGAAAACCGAGGATTTGGTAGGGCCTTATGAGCTTCATGATTTCTTTTTATATTATATTCTTCGGTTCGGATATATGCCGGGAAAGATTTACCGCATGGCCTGCCAGGCCTTTGCCGGGGAATATGGAGAAGAGGTTATTTTAAAATGGCTCAAGATATTTTACAAAAGATTTTTCAGCCAGCAGTTTAAGCGTTCCTGTTTGCCGGACGGGCCTAAGGTAGGAGCCGCCGCCATATCCCCCAGGGGAGATCTGCGGATGCCCAGCGACGCTTCTGCCAGGATCTGGCTGGAAGAGCTGGAGAGGATAAACCTATAGCATGATTACCAGTGTCAAAAACCAACAGGTAAAATATGTCCAGAATCTGATAAAAAGAGGAAAAGCCAGACGGGAAGAGGGAGTTTATGTAGTGGAGGGACTGCGGATCTGCCGGGAGATTCCGGAAGATGAACTGGAAACCCTCTATGTGACAGAGACATTTTTAAAGACAGAGGGGGCAGAGGCAGAAAGATTCCTGAGATATCCCTGTGAGATTGTGTCTGACGCGGTGATGAAGGCTATGGCAGATACTCAGACCCCCCAGGGAGTACTGGCGGTAGTCCGTCAGAAAAATTGGACTCTTGAGGATGTAACCGGCAGAACAGGGGGCAGGGAAGGGAAGCCCCGCCCTGCCTGTGTGATGATATTGGAAACCATTCAGGATCCGGGTAACCTGGGAACCATACTCCGGGCCGGGGAAGGGGCCGGGGTTACCGGCGTTATCATGGATAAGAATACGGTGGACATTTATAACCCCAAGGTAATCCGTTCCACTATGGGGTCTGTGTTTCGCATACCTTTTGTCTATGAAGAGGATCTTTGCGGCACATTAAAAAATATGAAGGGGAATGGAATCCGCCTGTATGCCGCCCATTTAAAGGGAAAGAATTCCTATGATCAGGAGGATTTTACCTGTCCCTGCGGCTTTTTAATCGGCAACGAGGCCAAGGGTCTGACAGAAGAGACGGCTGCTTTTGCGGATACTTATATCCGGATTCCCATGCTGGGCCGGGTAGAATCTTTAAACGCCGCCGTAGCTGCTTCTGTACTCATGTTTGAAGCAGCCAGACAACGGCGTGGAGTCAGAGAATAGACAAGATATTGCCAAATTGTTTATAAAAATGTAAGAACTGGAGCCGCCGGTATAGTTGTATTGGCGGCCCTTATATGGTATAATAAAAACACTTAGCGTATAATAAAATACATAAAAAGAGAAGGGGGCGGAAACTATGACACCGGTTATGTGGCTGGTCATATTTGTTATCTTGCTGGGTATTGAGATAGCTACCATGGCTTTGACTACTATATGGTTTGCAGCAGGTGCTCTGGTATCATTTGTCCTGAGCTTTACCGGCATAGGGACGGAAGCACAGCTGGTGGTCTTTGTGATAGTATCCTTTGTAGTCCTGATTTTAGTCAGGCCTTTTGCAAAGAAATACGTAAACGGCACCGTTACCAAGACCAATGCAGAAAGTCTGGTGGGAAAGCAGGCCAAAGTTACGGCTGCGGTGGATAATTTAAATGCCACCGGGGCGGCGGTCATTGACGGTCAGGAGTGGACAGCCAGAAGTGTTCAGGATGATCTGATATTGAAGGAAGGTACTATTGTAACTGTTAAAGAAATTCGGGGCGTCAAACTGATTGTAGCGGAGGATGCCCGGTAGGAGGAAAGTTTATGTTTGGAGTTGTTTTAGTAGTAATACTATTGCTGATTGTGTTAATTGTGCTGGCATCCTGTATAAAGATTGTACCCCAGGCCCAGGCAATTGTTGTGGAGCGGTTAGGCGCTTATCAGACTACCTGGTCTACCGGCCTGAATTTTAAGCTGCCTATTATTGAGCGGGTGGCAAAGAGAGTAAACCTGAAGGAACAGGTAGCAGACTTCCCGCCTCAGCCTGTTATTACCAAGGATAATGTTACCATGCGGATTGACACGGTTGTGTTTTTCCAGATTACGGATCCCAAACTGTATGCTTACGGTGTGGAGAATCCCATTATGGCCATTGAGAACCTGACGGCTACTACCCTTAGAAATATTATCGGCGAGATGGAGCTTGATCAGACCCTGACTTCCAGAGAGACCATTAACGCTAAGATGCGGGCGTCTCTGGATATTGCGACAGACCCGTGGGGAATTAAAGTAAACCGTGTGGAACTTAAGAATATTATTCCTCCGGCTGCCATTCAGGATGCCATGGAGAAACAGATGAAGGCAGAGCGTGAGCGCCGTGAAGCCATTCTCCGGGCAGAAGGAGAGAAAAAGTCTACGGTTCTGGTGGCGGAAGGTAAGAAGGAATCTGCCATTTTGGATGCAGAGGCAGATAAACAGGCCGCTATCCTTCGCGCTGAGGCAGAGAAGGAGAAGCGAATCAAGGAGGCAGAGGGCCAGGCGGAGGCTATTTTAAAGATTCAGCAGGCTCAGGCAGACGGTATCCGGTTTATCAAAGAAGCAGGAGCGGACACCTCCGTTCTCCAGTTAAAGAGCTTAGAGGCATTTCAGGCGGCAGCCAACGGACGGGCTACCAAGATTATTATTCCGTCTGAGATCCAGGGACTGGCCGGATTGGTTACCTCTATGACGGAGATTGCCAAGAAGGCAGAGGGAGATATGAAGTAAATCTGTAACTGTTTATATAAATCCTGGTGCAAAAGGAGCTGGCGCAGAGTGAAATAAAACGGGCTTCCGGTAAGGAAGAGCCGGCGGGTTCACTTTGCGCCGGTTTTTTATATCATAGGAAAGTGCTCCTATGATATAAAAACGCTCCGCTTAGGATCGCACTGCGGAGGAAAGGAATGATGTCGCATGGGCGACCCGCCGCAGGCGGAGAATCCTGCATAGCAGGATTCTTATATCATCTCTGAATACTACCCTCAGTGAACAAGGAGAAACTAATGGAACTGCAAATTGATGCTTCAAAAGAATATGGTATCGTTTTAGAAGGAGGCGGCGCAAGGGGAGCTTATCAGGTCGGCGCTTGGAAAGCCCTCAAGGAGGCCGGGATCTCCATAAAGGGAATTTCCGGAGCTTCTGTAGGCGCCCTGAACGGCGCTCTTATGTGTATGGATGACCTGGAAAAAGCAGAATATATCTGGGAGAACATTACCTATTCTAAGGTAATGGATGTAGAAGACTCTATTATGGAAAAGCTGATATCCTTTCACCTGACCACAGATGATCTTCAGGAAATATTAAGCATTATGAGAAAAGTATTTTCCGACAGAGGGATGGATATAACCCCTCTTCGAAATCTGATTACCGATACGGTAGACGAAGAAAGGATTCGCCAGTCTTCCAGGGATCTGTTTGTGGTAACCTATTCCCTGTCAGACAGGAAAAAGCTTTTGGTAGATGTAAAATCCCTGCCTGACGGGGAGATAGGAAATATGCTTCTTGCCAGCGCCTACTTTCTGGCTTTTAAAAACGAAAAGCTGGGGGGAAAACGGTATGTGGACGGCGGCAGCGTGGATAACGTGCCTATTGAGCCCCTCCTGAATGAAGGTTATAAAGACATTATTGTTTTGCGGATTTACGGCCTGGGAAGGGACAGTCAGCGCTTTTTGGAGATTCCGGAGGATGTTCAGCTTTATCCGGTTGCACCCCGCCAGGATTTAGGCGGGATTTTAGACTTCAATAAGAAAAAAGCCAGAAAAAATATGCTTTTGGGATATTTTGATGCAAAGCGGATGCTCTACGGCCTTTGGGGCCGGAGCTACTATATTGACGCCCCGGGGACAGAGGCTTACTATTTTGACCGGCTGTTGTCGGAGCTGGAGCTGCTGAAACTTTATATCCGTCCGGTTTTAGAGGATGAGGGCTGGGAAGGGCTGACAGGCTACCGGCCTTTTACGGAAAGGATATTTCCTCATCTGGCAGAGCATCTGCGGCTGAAGGCGGGCTGGGACTACAAAGAGCTGTATTTGGCGGTTCTGGAAGAGCTGGCAAAAAAGCTGCGGCTGAAGAGGTTTTATATTTATACAGTGGAGGAGATGGTAAAAGAAGTGCAGAAAAAGCTGGGCACACTTGACAGCCGTCTGCCAATATAGTATTTTATATCTACAAAAATCTCATAAAAACAAGGGGAGAGCAGGAAAATGGATTTAAAGGGAAGACATTTTTTGACATTGAAAGATTATACACCAGAAGAGATTACTTATTTATTGGATCTGGCAGCCGATTTAAAGGATAAAAAGAAAAAAGGGATCCTTACCCATACGTTAAAGGGAAAAAACGTTGCTCTGATTTTTGAAAAGACAAGCACCCGGACCAGATGCTCTTTTGAGGTGGCGGCTCATGATTTGGGCATGGGATCTACCTATCTGGACCCTAAAGCATCTCAGATTGGCAAGAAGGAGAGTATTGCAGACACTGCCAGGGTTTTAGGCCGGATGTACGAGGGAATTGAATATCGGGGTTATGGACAGGAGATTGTGGAAGAGCTGGCCCGATATGCGAAAGTTCCGGTCTGGAACGGTCTGACCAATGAGTATCATCCTACTCAGATACTGGCGGATCTTTTGACCATCCGGGAGCATTTCGGCAGATTAAAGGGAATACGCCTGGTCTATATGGGGGATGCCCGCTATAATATGGGCAATTCTCTGATGATTGCCTGTTCCAAAATGGGCATGGATTTTGTGGCCTGTGCACCTGAAAAGTATTTTCCCAATGAAGACTTGGTAAACCAGTGCCGGGAGTATGCAGCTCAGTCAGGAGGCAGCGTGACCCTGATGTCAGACGTAACGGCCGGAACCAAAGGGGCAGATGTGGTTTATACGGATGTCTGGGTATCCATGGGAGAGCCGGATGAAGTATGGGAAGAGAGAATCCGGGAATTATCTCCATACAAGGTTACCATGGACGTAATGAGAAATGCGGGGGAAAAGGCTATTTTCCTTCACTGCCTGCCTGCTTTCCACGATTTGAAGACCGGCATCGGAAAGGAAATGGGAGAGCGCTTTGGGATTCAGGACATGGAGGTAACGGATCAGGTATTTGAAAGCAGCCAGTCTAAGGTGTTTGATGAAGCGGAGAACCGCATTCATACCATTAAGGCGGTGATGGCAGCTACGTTGGGAGGCGTATAAATGTACGGTCAAGCCGGAAAGAAGATGTCGAAAAACAGCCGTTTTATGCTGGATCTGATACATATTGTCATAGGACTGGCCATTGTGATAATGGCGGTTATCTCATTTTTAAATCCGGAGACTCATTTGACTTTATTCCCGGTAATTTTTTTTCTGGCAGCGGTTTTGAATTTTGTCAACGGCTATTTTAAAATAGACCAAAGCGGCAGAAGTAAAAAGAAAAAAGTAAACGGAGCTCTTTTGTTTTTCATGGGCCTGTGTCTCACCGCTTTGGCTGTAATCAGCGCCATAAGCTTATGGAGGTAATAATGGAACATAAGTTTCTTACAGAAGAAAATATCCTGGCAGAGATAAAAGGAAGCTGGGCCGGAAAAAGGGTCAAGGTGTTTTCCGAAACAGATTCCACCAATACCCAGTGCAGAAAGCTGGCGGCAGAAGGCTGGCCGGAGGGAACCCTTGTGGTCTCCGAATACCAACGCGCCGGCAAGGGAAGAAGAGGACGGGCCTGGGTATCGCCGGCAGGGACAGGGATTTGGATGAGTCTGCTGCTGCGGCCTGAGCTCCCGCCTCAGAAGGTTTCCATGGTGACTCTGATAGCCGCCATGGCTGTAGAAAAAGGAATACGTCTTGAGACCGGTCTGGACAGCCAAATTAAATGGCCTAACGACCTGGTAATAGGACAAAAGAAAATCTGCGGCATCCTGACGGAGATGCAGACCCAGAAAGAGGCGGCGGAACACGTAGTGGTAGGCATGGGAATCAATGCGAATATCAGGGAATTTCCGGAAGAGGTCAGGGATTCTGCCACATCTCTTTACCAGGTAAAAGGGGAAGAGACAGACCGGGAGAGGCTGATAGGCGGTGTGATGGCAGCTTTTGAAGAATATTGGCGGATCTTTTTAGAGACAGGAGATCTAAGGGCTTTAAAGGAAGAATATAATGAAAAACTGATTAACCGGGATCGCCAGGTACAGATTCTGGAACCGGAAGGAGGATACACAGGATTATGCCGGGGAATCGGACCGGAAGGAGAGCTGCTGGTAGTTTTGCCTGACGGACAGGTAAAAGCGGTTTTTTCCGGGGAAGTTTCGGTAAGGGGAGTATACGGATATGTCTGAGACAGATTCTATGAAACAGCTTTATGACAGTATCCAGGTTTTAGAGGCTCCTCCTTCATGGGACGGCCGGGAAGAGCTTTCAGAGGAAGAAAGGCTGAAGGCATTAAACCGGCCGCTGATGGCGTGGTACAGGGAAAATGCCAGAATGCTTCCCTGGAGAAGCAGTAAAGACCCTTATAGGATTTGGCTCTCAGAAATTATGCTCCAGCAAACTCGGGTGGAAGCGGTAAAGCCCTACTTTCATCGCTTTTTGCAGGAACTTCCGGATATCGAAAGCTTAGCTAAGGTTTCGGAGGAACGGCTTTTAAAGCTGTGGGAGGGGCTGGGCTACTACAGCCGGGCCAAAAATCTCCAGAAGTGTGCAAAAATTTTAGTGGAAACCTATGAAGGGAAAATGCCGGAGGAATTTGAGGAAATCCTAAAGCTTCCGGGCATTGGAAGCTATACGGCGGGGGCCATTGCGTCCATAGCCTTTTCGGTGCCGGTTCCTGCAGTTGACGGGAATGTCCTGCGGGTTGCCGCCAGGGTTCTGGGAGACAGGACGGACATTACCAAACCATCCTTTAAAAAGCGGATAGAAAGTCTTTTAAAAGTTACTATGGATCAGGAAAATCCGGGGGACTTTAACCAGGCTCTTATTGAGACCGGCGCCCTGGTCTGCGTGCCTAACGGGGAACCGAAATGCCTTATCTGCCCTTTGGCTTCCCTGTGCAAAGCCAGGAGGGACGGGCTGTACCGGGAGATTCCCTGGAAGGCGCCTAAAAAAAGCAGGAAAAAAGAGGCCCTTACGGTGCTGATTTTGGAACGGGAAGGACAGATTGCCTTGAGAAAGCGCCCGACGTCAGGCCTTCTGGCGTCTCTCTATGAGCTTCCTAATAAGCCGGGCCGACTGGAGGAAAAGGATATTCCGAAAGCTTTTGGCCTTGAAAAGAAGGAGATTCTTTCAGTGGAGCCGCTTCCGGCGGCAAAGCATATTTTTTCCCATGTAGAATGGGAGATGATTGGATACCGGGTTCGGCTCAAAGGGACTTTTGGAGGCGCTTTGGACTTGCTTTTTACGGAAAAGAAGAATCTGGAGGGGAAATATCCGCTTCCAAACGCATTTTCCACGTATAGGAAATTAATAATGTGAGATAATGAGAAAGGAGGAAACACCCTGCGGGCATCCCTGTATGCCCAAAAAACAGGGCAAAAAGAGGAAAGGAATGGATAAACTCCTTTTTATTGTAAATCCATGCTCCGGGAGAGAGCAAATACGAAATCAGCTAATAGATATTTTAGATATTTTTACCAAAGCCGGATATTCTATCCAGGTTTATGTTACACAGAGGCGGGGGGATGCAAAAGAAACGGTAATCAGCCAGGGAGAGGATGCGCTGACAGTTGTCTGCAGCGGTGGAGACGGAACCCTGAATGAAACGGTTTCCGGGCTTATGAAGCTGAAAAATCCGCCTGTTCTCGGCTATATTCCGGCAGGTTCCACCAATGACTTTGCTTCCAGCCTGATGCTTCCTAAGAAAATGAAGGAAGCGGCCCAGACTGTGGTGGAGGGAAAGCTCTATCCCATTGACATAGGACAGTTTGGGGAGGAACGGTATTTTATTTATATTGCGGCTTTTGGCGCTTTCACCGAGATTTCTTACCAGACGCCCCAGGACAAGAAAAACATTCTGGGCCATCAGGCCTACATGCTGGAAGGGGTTAAGAGTCTGGCTTCTCTAAAAAGCAGTTACTGCCGGATAGAGTGTGAGGAAATGGTGCTGGAAGATGAATTTATTTTCGGCATGGTTACCAATACTATCAGCGTAGGGGGATTTAAAGGGCTGGTTACCCAGTCGGTGGCATTAAATGACGGGCTCTTTGAGGTCCTGCTTATCCGGACTCCCAAAACGCCCAAGGATTTAAGCAACATTATTTCCTACATGTTTTTAAAGGAAGAGCCTAACGACTACGTCTACAAGTTTAAAACCAAAAAAATCCGGGTGGTGTCGAAAGAACCCATAGATTGGGTATTAGACGGGGAGTTTGGCGGAAGTCAGACAGATATTACTATGGAAAATTTGGAAAAACGACTGGAAATTATAATTCCTGACGAAAAGGAGTCATAATTCTCCATAAACTTACATAAAATACAAAATAGATGTTGATAAATTGAAATTTTTCCTATATACTAAAAAGTTGTTTAGAGCAATTAGTTTACAGCTAACTGAAAGGACGTTACCAGGTGGAAAAGAAAGACTTTTTACAGAAACTGGAAAAACTTCTGGAATATGCCAAGACCAGGCACAATGCATTAGATGCAGGGGAAATCAATGATTTCTTTTCAGGAGACAGTTTAAATCCAGAGCAGATGGATCAAATTTATACGTACCTGGAGGGCCGCGGAGTGGACGTGGTCCCGGTAATCGATGACGCTATGCTGAGCGATGAAGCCCTTCTGCTTGACGATTTAGACGACAGTTTCATGAAAGACAGTGACGACGACGATATTGATATCGAAGCCGTAGATCTGTTGGAGGGCATTGGAACCGAGGATCCGGTTCGGATGTACTTAAAGGAGATTGGTACGGTTCCTCTTTTAAGCGCAGATGAAGAGCTCCGTCTGGCGAAAAGAAAAGCAGAGGGCGATGAATATGCAAAAGAACGCTTGATTGAGGCAAACTTACGTCTCGTAGTCAGTATTGCAAAGCGTTATACAGGAAGAGGAATGAGCTTCCTTGATTTGGTTCAGGAGGGAAACCTTGGCCTTATTAAAGGTGTGGAAAAATTTGATTATACAAAAGGATATAAGCTAAGTACATATGCGACCTGGTGGATTCGCCAGTCAGTGACCCGGGCCCTGGCAGATCAGGCCAGAACCATCCGGGTTCCGGTGCATATGGTGGAGACGATTAACAAAATGTCCAAAATGCAGCGCAAGCTTACCCTGGAGCTGGGCTATGAGCCGTCTGTTCCGGAGCTTGCAGACGCCCTGGAGATGTCTGAGGATAAGGTTATGGAAATCATGCAGATTGCCAGAGAGCCGGCGTCTTTAGAGACTCCCATCGGCGAGGAGGACGATTCCAATTTAGGAGATTTTGTGGCAGATTCCAATGTAGTTACCCCTGAGGGAAATGTGGAGTCGGTAATGCTGAGGGAGCACATTGACGCCCTTCTTGGGGACTTAAAGGAGCGGGAACGTCAGGTGATTGTGCTGCGTTTTGGTCTGGAGGACGGCCATCCCAGAACTCTGGAGGAAGTTGGCAAGGAATTTAATGTAACCCGTGAGCGAATCCGTCAGATTGAGGCCAAGGCCCTGCGGAAGCTGCGAAATCCGGTTCGCAGCAAACGCATACGGGATTTCCTGTAAAGGAAGTCCTGCGCTTTCGGGCAGATCCTTTAATCAGGAGGAATCCAAAATAATATGAATCAGAGAAACTATCAGAGAGAGCTGGACAGGATTCTGACAGAGTTTCAGGCGGAGGCGAAAGCGCCCCGCCTGTTTTTGCATAGCTGCTGTGCGCCCTGCAGCAGCTATGTTCTGGAGTACCTGTCCAGGTATTTTGAAATTACAGTATACTACTATAATCCCAATATTTTCCCGGAAGAAGAATATGAGAAACGGGTGGAGGAGCAGAAGCGCCTGATTTTTGCCATGGATTTTATACATCCGGTAAGCTTTATTGCCGCTCCCTATGAGCCGGAAGCATTTTACCGGGAGGTAAAGGGCCGTGAGACGGATCCGGAGGGAGGAGAACGGTGCTTGAAATGCTATGAGCTGCGGCTTCGGGCGGCGGCAGCCATGGCGGCGGGAAAAGGCTATGACTATTTTACCACCACCCTGACTATCAGTCCCTTAAAACGGGCGGACAGGCTGAATGAGATTGGAGAGCGGCTGGCGGCAGAATATGGGGTGGCGTTCCTGCCTTCGGATTTTAAGAAAAAGAATGGCTATAAGCGTTCTGTAGAGCTCTCTGAGGAGTATGGCTTGTACCGGCAGGACTACTGCGGGTGCGTTTACTCCCGCGGGCAACGAGCCAAGTAGCCGCGTAACGAATTGTTACCAAAAACATTGAATTCGGAAGGGCTTTCCCTTGACAGTTTTGGTAATTTGTACTAAAATTTAACTAGAGATTTCAGAAAAAGGTTCTGAATTTCCACAGAATAAAGAGACGAGGAGAGAGCAGATATGTTAAGCAAGACTTTAACTGTAGTGAATCCTTCCGGATTACACTTAAGACCCGCAGGAGTATTATCCCAGACCGCTATGAAATTTAAATGTGATGTTATTATTGAGAGCGGTGAGAAAAGGATTGTCGCGAAGAGCGTGCTGAATGTTATGGCGGCAGGCATTAAATGCGGCACCGAGATTAACTTGATCTGCGATGGTGAGGATGAGGCAGAGGCTATGGAGACCTTAACCAAAGCAATTGAGTCTGGTTTAGGCGAGATGTAAGGAATTGCCGGCAAATTAACAATCAGAACCAATAGGGGTCAGCGCATTGCGCTGGCCCTTTTACTCAGAATTTTTTAAAATTTATCAGAGCATATTGCCAAATTCTTCAAAAGTCTGATATACTGAGCACTGTAAAGGCAATTGATTAGATGAAAACCGGTTTTCCGATGATGGGGATGATTTGAATGAACTATAAAAAGGAATGGTTATGTTACGAAGCAGACGATGATTTTGATGATATGGAGCATAGATCTCCCACAGAAGAATTTCTCTTTTATCAGGCGGTTACGAATGGTGATGTAGAGAAAGTAAAAGAAAACTGCAGGATGGGGAAATTTATAGACAGTGAAGGAGTCGGCACATTATCAAGAAATCCGGTGGTAAATTTAAAATATCATTTTGTGATTACGACAGCAATGGTAACGCGTATATCTGTGCAGAAGGGAATGGAGCTGGAGAAAGCGTTTCGTCTGAGTGATTTCTACATTCAAAAACTGGATGATATTGATACAGTACAGGAAGTACAAAATCTGCATGATGAGATGGTAATCGATTATGCACAAAAAATGCAGAGGTATTTTAGAAAAGATACAAATTCTAAACATATCAATGCCTGTAAAGAGTATATCTATGCACATATAAAAGAACGAATTACGATTGAAAATCTGGCGGAGGAGTTTGGCGTATCTGCAAGCTATTTGTCTCGCCTGTTTAAAAAGGAAACAGGGATTTCTGTAAGCGCATACATTCGGGAACAAAAGATTAGTATGGCGAAAAATCTTTTGAAATTCAGCAATTATTCTATGATTGAAATAGCAAACAGACTATCCTTTTCGTCGCAAAGCCATTTTATACAACAATTTCGGGAAACAGTAGGCATGACTCCCAAAAAATATCGGGATCAAAACCATAAAATACAATGGGATATACAAGAATAGAGAATAAGTTCGGGCTGGCGCATGTTGCGCCGGCCCGAAGCTGTTAAAAAGCCTTATTTTTAGTTATAGGATCAAAAGAATTTCATTCTTTTCATCCAGAAGCTTTGCAGGAATGTAATTATTATTAATAAGATTGCCGTTGAGCATGAGCTTTGCACATCCGGTTTCTTTCCCGTCAGGATTTTCTACGATGATATGCAGTTTTTTTCCGCGGAAGATTTTATTTACTTCAAAACGTTTCCAATCCTTGGGAATGGATGGGGCCAGTTTAAGTCCGTAAAGATCTGGCCGAAGTCCTAAAATTCCTTCTACACATCCTACCATGACGGTGGAAGCTGTTCCGGTGAGCCAGTGTACATGAGAACGGCCAAAATGCTGGCTGGCTCTGCCCTCAGTAAATTGTCCATAACAATATGGTTCCAGATGGCGTATCTCTGCATGGTTATTTTGGGCTGCCGGTGAATTTTCCATAAAGTAGGAAAACGCGCGGTTTCCGTGTCCCAAAAGGGCTTCTGCCAGAATCAGCCAGCCCTGGGATTGAGAGAAAATTCCGGAATTTTCCTTGGCGCCCTGATTATAGATGACAGCTAGCGCGCCGTCAAAAGAGTGTGCATGATAGGGAGGATCCATAAGGAGGGCTCCATAGGACGTATTTAAGCGTTCATATACATTATTCATTGCAGCATTAGCCTGTTGGCAGGAAGCAAGACCGCTGATTACAGCCCAGCTCTGGGGATTTAGCCACATGTTGGCTTCCGGATCTGCTGCTGCGCCAATACGTTCTCCGGCTTCTGTATATCCACGGATAAAACGGTCGCCGTCCCAGCAGAGGGTTTGAATCAATTTTTCCATCTGGGAGAGCTTGTTATCCAAATATCGGATATAATCGGTATCTTCTTTGGATTCTGCAAGTTTCTTTAAGATACTTATAGCATAATAGAACTGCATAGCAACAAAGGAGGATTCTCCGTTTTTTCCAAGTCTTAGACAGTCATTCCAGTCAGCATACAATCCCGCCGGCATACCATGAGGCCCCAAATGATCAAGGGAAAATTGGATGGCGCGTTTCAGGTGTTCATAGACACTAGCTTCTTCCTTGTTGGCAAAAGGGATTATCTCATCCAAAAATTCGGTATTCCCGGTTTCTGCAATATATTTATAAATAGTAGGAAAGAGCCATAAGGCATCATCGGCCCGATAAGCGGGATGTCCTGTCTCCTGTACATAAGAAACGTCATCAGGGGTATCTTCATGGCCTGGATTGTGGGTAAATTTTACCAGAGGAAGGCCTCCGCCATTATTTACCTGGGCTGAAAGCATAAATCGAATCTTATCCAGCGCCATTTCCGGAGCCAGATGAATGATTCCCTGGATATCTTGAACGGTATCTCGATATCCGAAGCCGTTACGCAGACCGCAGTAAATAAAAGAGGCGGCCCGGGACCAGATAAATGTTATGAAACAGTTATAGGCATTCCAGATATTCAACATAGTGTTGAATTCAGGACTCGGGGTATTGACCTGAAGGCCTTCCAACCGCTTATTCCAATCCTTTTTTAGCATCATAAGTTCCTGGGACACAACTTCTTCAGGGTGTGCATAACAGGAAATGACAGAGTCAGCTTCAGCAGATGATTTCATTCCAAGAAGGAAAAGAATAGTTTTCGTCTCACCAGGCATTAATGTCATACAACAGGAAAGTGCCCCGCAGGAATTTTCATTATAGCTGGTGATGTTTCCAAGATTGCCGGAGATAACCCCCTGGGGGTTGCCATATCCATGGTATCTTCCGAGAAACTCTTCTTTTCCGCCGCAGTAGGAAGACACGGCGGCGCCTGCAAGACCAAAAAAGCGGTGGGTTACGTTTTTATGATCTATCTGTTCGCTACAAGGGATGCTGTCCAGATTGCCGTGGACATCCTGCATAATACGATTTTGGATAAAGGATGTTTTGCTAATGAACAAAGAGTATTGGAGATTCACCTGATCCTGCTCATAATTGCTGTGGTTAGTGAATTCTGCATACCCGGTTAATGTGAGCGACCTTCTTTTGTTGGAATTATTGGTTACACAGAGGGACCAGACCTCATGAGATTTTCCTAAAGGAACATAGTAGGTTGCCTGGGAGCGGATGCCGTCATAATTGGCGGCTATCTTTGTATAACCCATACCATGGCGGCATTCGCTTTGATAACAGGTCAGATCTTTTCCTACCGGCTGCCAGGAAGCAGACCAATAATCTTTTGATTCGTTGTCACGGATGTATATATAACGTCCGGGCTGATCAAAGTTATTAAACACATAGCGAAGGATTCGGCCATTGGCGCCGGACTTTTCAAAGCTGTAGCCGCCGGCATTGTTGGAGATAATTGCTCCGTATTCGGGAGAACCAAGATAATTAACCCAGGGAGCAGGAGTGTCAGGGCGCTCAATTACGTATTCTCGATTTTTGTCGTCAAAATATCCATATCTCATAAAATTGTATCTGTTCCTTTCAATAATTTTATAAATTTACTGCAAAGTCACGATTATTTCGTGCAATTCGTCAGAGAGGGAGCAAAGTATTTCTTTTGGAATTACAGCGTAAGAATGTTCGCATACCTCTAATTTTGTCCCATCACATTGGGCAGCGGATACTGTATAGGAGCCATAGTCTTTGCCGGATTTATTTATGTAGGAAATGTGTAATACTTTTCCTGAAAATGTAAGCTGAATGGAAGCGATTCCCTTTTGGTCAAACTGCTCAGAAAGAAGTTTGGGATGTAGTATCAAATCTCCTGCTGCTCCGCGAACACCGAATACTTCGGTAATCATAGTCAGCATAAACCAGCTTGCAGCACCAGTAAGATAATGGTACATTCCGCGCCCGTCTCCTCTGAAATATTCTGGAATGCCTGGATAAATATGGCTGGTATCAAAGTCCAGGGCAGTATAGGCGAGAGCTTTCAGAGCCTTCCATCCTTCTCTGGCAAATCCACGTTGGTACAGCGCATTGGCATACATAACTGCCATGTGCGAGAAAACTGCTCCATTTTCCTTTTCGCCATAGGCAAACCCAAACATACGCCCCATATCGAATTTCAATTCGCGGAAATCTGTATTAAGCCGGTAACCGCCGATTTCCGGGGCGTAGAGATAGGAATCTACGCTTTGGACAATTTGTTGAATCTGCTGGTGAGTAGCTACATCCCCCATAATGGAAAACACTTGTCCAGTGAGTAGCATGCGTACATGACCTTCAAAGAATCCTTCTACGGCCTGACCATGATTATCATAATAGCTGTTAAACCATCCGTTACCGTCTTCACTTTGGATCCACTCCTGGCTGCGGATAAAATTCGTAAGCCAGACAGCTTTATGGAGAAGGCTGGCAGCCAGGGAAGAAAGAGACACCTGTATGTGCCTTCCGCTGACATTATGCTGGCAAAGGCGAGTGTAGTTTTCCAGAACCTTATGTTTCCCGTCTATATCATCGAAGAGCTCAGAGCCTGTGTTCAACAGAATTTGGAGTTCTTCTATGAGTTCAATGTCCTGCCCGGGCTGCTGACTATCCAACAGATGGATCATAGAAACAAGAGTCCTTAGATTCCCGACATAGGCACATGTAAAAGCAACGCTTTCCCCGCGCTCTGAAGCCATATCCAGAGCATCATTCCAATCGGCCCCTCTCAACCGGTAAATATTGTGCTCACCCACTTCATAAAATGCAGTAAGTTGTTGTATCAAAAGGTGTTCAAGAATACTTCCGGTATGGATGGAACCATCTTCGGTGCGCTGCTTATTGCCATAGTCATCCGTCCAGAGAGGATCAATGGCAGTTCCGCGCATGGATTGAGCATCTTTAAAATAAGGTGCTTTCTGGCTGAGTATATTCACGTCCCCTGTCTGGTTAATGTAAAGCCTGGTGGTCATGAGGGGCCAGAGGGCATGATCCATCCAAACCCGGGCAATACCATTGCGATCTGCAATAAAGTTTCCGTCCCCTTCTCCAATAATGGTGGCATTGGTGCCGTCAATGCGGACGCCGCCATAGTTTTTTAAAATCATATTCCTTACATTTTGCGGCTCCATCAGAAGCAGGGAAAGACAATCCTGCCACAGATCGCGCCATCCTCTTCCGCCGCGTCCATAATCATGATGAGGAAGAAAAGAGCATCCAAACAGACGGCGCAGAAATGGTTGGAAACAGATCCATTTCATCCAATTATCAAATTTTTCATCCCGGGTGTGGAAGGATATATTTACCTTTTTCTCCCAATAGAATTGGGTTTCTTTTAATTCTTTCCTGACTTTATCGGAGCTATTATACTTATGAAATATATTTTGAATATCCGTTCTGCTGTTCTCTGCACCCAGAAAAAGAACATATTCGATACATTCTCCGGGCCGCAGAGCGACGTCTTCAAAACGAAATGCGCCCATTGCCTCTTTTCCGGCAGTTTGATAAGGATATGGACTTCCTTCCAGGCGCTCATATACAGATCGCGGATGAGTGTAAGAGCCTCCTTCCCCGATAAAATCCTCAACCGTCGGGAAAAAACGAATTGGTTTTTTTCCATCTCCGGTACATCCCAGAACATAATAAATACGTTGATTAGAATGGTGTCCCCGTTCATCAAAAGACATGGACGGACATACTAATATACCGTTTTCAATTGTTTCTATACGATGCAGAAGAGAGGTAACATGCCGGTGGTCTCTTAAATTATCGGCGCTTCTGCCATAAATCGGGATGGCGGCATAAGGAGTTAACTCGCGGCTGCATTCGGATTGGTTTTGAATTACAATGTGCATAATTTCTACATTATGCCTCCACGGAATAAAAGAGGTTACTGTGGACTTAAGCTGCAGAACAGAGGAAACCCGTTCTACCTTGTGCCACATAAATCCGGCAGTTAGCTTACTTTCATCCTGTTTTGAAGTGAACTTGACGCCTTCCTGTTCCGGGGAGACTCCGGCGGCAGAATATATTTGAGCGCCGTCAATAACACACCAGAAATTGCGGGCAGAACGATTGTTGTGGAGACTTTCGGAGCTGACAGGTTCCAGAAGGAAGCTATTCTGATCGAGCTTAGCATCTCCTCCAAGATTGGGCGTAATGGAGCTTTTTAATCCATACTCTGAAGCAAGAGGAAAATAAAGATAGCTGGTATTTTCAGGATTATTTAATGTAAAGCTTCCATTTTCGCCTATAAAGTGTACGTGTTTCAAGAGATCGACTCCTTTCTTTATGGTAGGTTGTATTTAAACACTTTATTGAAGTGTAGTAATTATACTAGAAATATATTTTAGCAAAAATAAGAATCATGTAAAAAATATTAGATTCATGACCTTAAGTGTGCAGATTTGAAATTATGTCATGAATTTGATATTTTTTCGAAATTTATAATATATTGTCAAAAATAATTTGGCTATAATACAAAAAAACGTGAGAGGAAACTCACAGATAGGAGAAATAATATGAAAAAAAGAATGATTTCGCTGATTCTTGTTGCAAGTATGTGCGCCGGGACTCTGGCCGGATGCGGAAATTCCGGAAAGTCAAATGCAGGAGCAGACACTGCAGAGGAAGGAAAAGTAATTAATATTTATTCATGGAATGATGAGTTTCGCGAGCGTGTAGAAGCTGTTTATCCCAAGGTAGAGAAAACATCCAGTGACGGAACGGTAACCACGTTGAAAGATGGGACGGAGATTCACTGGATTATTAATCCGAATCAGGATGGCGTTTATCAGCAGAAACTGGACGAGGCGCTTTTAAATCAAGAAAATGCTGCAGATGATGATAAGATAGATATCTTTTTGTCAGAGACAGACTATGTAAATAAATATACAGATGCAGACGCAGATGTTGCAATTCCTCTTAAGGACTTAGGAATTGATCCGGATACGGATTTAAAGGACCAGTATAGTTTTACAAAGACTACAGCTTCTGATGCAAATGGCGTACAGCGAGGTTCTACATGGCAGTGCTGCCCCGGACTGCTAGTATACCGCCGTGACATTGCAAAAGATGTATTTGGAACAGATGATCCAAAACAGGTGGGAGAGAAAGTAAAAGACTGGGATACAATGAAGGCGACGGCAGAAGAGTTAAAGTCAAAGGGATATTTTACATTTGCTTCTTATACGGATACATTTCGCCTTTACGGAAACAGTATTTCTGAATCATGGGTAAAGCCGGGTGAAACCACGGTCAATGTTGATCCAATGATAATGAATTGGGTAGAAAGTTCTAAGGAGTGGCTGGATGCAGGGTATCTGGACAAAACCGTGAAGGGACAATGGAATGACGATTGGAATAAATCCATGGGTTCTGCATCTAAAGTATTTTCATTCCTGCTTCCTGCATGGGGAATTGACTTTGTATTGAATCCCAATTGGGACGGAGAAACCGGCGCATGGGCAGTTACCAATCCTCCACAGGAATATAATTGGGGAGGTTCTTATGTTCATGCATGTACAGGAACAGATAACCCGGAATACGTAAAAGATATTATTCTTGCAGTAACTGCAAACCAGGATAATCTGTTAAAGATTTCCAAGGATTATTCGGATTTTACAAATACAACAGACGGTATGAAAAAGGCGGCAGCAGACAGCAGCTTTGCTTCGGAATTCCTTGGCGGGCAGAATCCGTTTGAGTACTTTGCTCCGGTTGCAGAGAAGATTAAGATTGCGCCATTATCCGCATATGATCAGGGATGTGTTGAACTGATTCAGAACAGCTTTAACGATTATTTCCAAGGTAAAGTTGATTTCGAGAAAGCAAAATACAATTTTGAGACAGCAATTAAAGAACGCTACCCGGATATTACAGAAGTGATATGGCCAGAGTAACGAAAGTGATAATCACCTGCAGGGACGTTGTGCGTACCCTGCAGAATGATTAGAAAGGAATGAGACTGTATGAAAAAGAAAAGTATCAGCTACTCAAAATGGGGATATATATTTATTCTTCCGTTTTTTTTATGCTATTTTATTTTCTCTTTGATCCCCTTGGCAGATACGATTCGATATAGCTTTTTTGAGTATTATCGATCCGGAATCAAAGAGATAGGACCAACCTTTATCGGTGTAGATAATTATGCCAGTCTGCTGAAATCTGATATGCTTAAGTACGGCGCTAATACACTAACCATGTGGGTCATAGGATTTATTCCCCAAATTGTGATTGCTTTGCTTCTGGCAGTATGGTTTACGGATATCCGTTTAAAAATACATGGAAAACAGTTTTTTAAAGTGGTTATCTATTTGCCCAATTTGATTATGGCATCGGCCTTTTCTATGTTGTTTTTCACTATGTTTTCTACAAACGGGCCTGTAAATGCTATTTTAATGTCTTTGGGAGTAATCCGGGAGCAGATTGATTTTATGGGGTCTGCGCTGGGGACCCGATCACTGGTGGGATTCATGAATTTCCTGATGTGGTTTGGAAATACAACGATTATGCTGATGGCAGCAATTATGGGAATTAGCGTGGATATTTTTGAGGCAGCTGAGATTGACGGCTGTTATGGGGTTAAGAGGTTTTATTACATTATCTTTCCATTGATACGCCCAATTCTTGCATACACATTGATTACTGCAATTATCGGCGGACTGCAGATGTTTGATGTTCCTCAGATCCTGACTAATGGACAAGGAACCCCGGATCGTACTTCGATGACACTTATTATGTTCCTCAACAGCCACCTGAAAAGTAAGAATTATGGTATGGCTGGCGCATTGTCGGTATATCTGTTTATTGTTAGCGGAATTTTGTGCTTTTTTGTATATAAAATGACAAATGATAATGATCCTGATGGTTCAAAAGCCGCCGCAAAGAGGAAAGTAAAAGAAGAAAGAAGCAGGAGGAAATAGGACTATGAAATCAAAAGAGCCTAATGCTTTTAGGAGCATCATCGCACATTTGGTATTGATTATTTTGTCACTTATGTGTCTGTTTTTCTTCTACATTTTAGTCATTAATGCGACACGTTCACATGCAGATTTACAAAAGGGATTTTCGGCATTGCCGGGAAAATATTTTTTCGAAAATCTGAAAAAGGTTGCTAATGATGGGACTTTTCCTATGTTCAGGGGGATTTTCAACAGCTTGATTGTATCAGGATGTTCAGCGGCGCTCTGTACATATTTTTCGTCTCTGACAGCTTACGGAATATATGTGTATGACTTTAAATTGAAGAAGATTGCATTTACATTTATTATGGCAATCCTTGTTATGCCCACACAGGTTACTGCAATGGGATTTCTGCGGTTAATTACGAATATGGGAATGTATGATTCTCTCCTTCCGCTTATTATTCCATCTATTGCTTCTCCGTCGGTATTTTATTTTATGTACAGTTACATACAGTCGTCCTTGCCTGTATCGCTGGTAGAAGCGGCAAGAATTGACGGAAGCGGCGAATTCCGGACATTTAATCAGATTGTGATTCCGATCATGAAGCCGGCAATCGCAGTACAGGCAATTTTTGCATTTGTAGGCTCATGGAACAATTACTTTGTTCCTGCATTAGTGATTCAGTCGAAAGATAAAGCAACAGTGCCTATTTTGATTGCCACATTGCGGGGGGCAGATTATATGAACTTCGACAGCGCTAAAATTTATATGATGATCATGGTAGCGATAGTTCCGATTGTAATGATCTATTTGCTTTTATCTAAATATATTATTGCAGGTGTAACTTTAGGAGGCGTAAAAGAATAAAGAGCAGGAAAAGGAAAATAGAGATTTTATGAAAGAGATGACAAGGATACATAGTGGAACGCTGGACACAGGAATTTCAAAAAGGGAGAAGGAACATAGCCTTCTGGCAAGAAAAATAGCAGCAGAAGGGATGGTTCTCCTGAAAAATGAAAGAATGCTTCCTATTAATAAGAATATGCCCATTGCTTTGCTTGGAAGTGGCTCTGTAAAAACCATTAAGGGAGGCACGGGTTCCGGAGACGTGAACAATCGGGAAACCATTTCTATTTATCAGGGAATGAAAGAAGCGGGAGCTATACTGGTAAGCGAAAACTGGCTGAAAGAATACGGCAATACATACAATATAGCGAGAGAAAAATGGAGAGAAAAAGTTCTTGAAGATGCAAGACATGTAGAGAATCCGTTTGATGCTTATGCAGCCAATTCTTTCTCTCTTCCCGAAGGACGTATCGTCAAGGAGGATGACATCAGAGGAGCAGAAGCGGCGATCTATGTGATTAGCCGTATCTCAGGTGAAGGAAAAGATCGGAGAAAGGAAAGTGGCGATTATTATTTGAGCCATAGAGAGACAGAAGATCTTTTATACCTAAACAAGAAGAAAATTCCGACAATCCTAATTTTAAATACGGGAGGGCCGGTGGAACTTACGGATATTCTGAAAGAGGCAGAGTATATCCGTGCCGTTCTGGCAATATCTCAGCCTGGCCAGGAAGGCGGACACGCAGTGGCGGATGTACTACTGGGCAAAGCAGCTCCGGGAGGTAGGCTTACGGCCACTTGGGCAAAACGCTATGAGGACTATCCCTGTGGAGAAACCTTCGGATATTTGAATCAAAATTTAGAGTTTGACGAATACAGAGAAGGCATTTATGTGGGATACCGCTATTTTGACAGCTTTGGAATAAAACCGCTGTTTCCTTTTGGATACGGACTTTCTTACACATCTTTTGAAATGAAGTTTGATGCGCTGAGAATTAAAGAAAACAGAATAGAAGTAGACGCAGTAGTGGAAAATACCGGCAATAATTATGCCGGCAGAGAGGTTGTGCAGATATATATAACCCTTCCGCAAAACGGAAGGGCAAAAGAATATCACAGGCTTGCAGGGTTTGCCAAGACAAGATTGCTGAACCCGGGGGAATCTCAGAGAGTAACGGTTGTAATTGAGCAGAAACAGATGGCATGTTTTTCTGAGGAGACACATGAGTGGGTGATAGAAAAAGGAAGATATGGACTCTGGCTTGGAAAACATTCGCAGTGCCTCTTTATGGCGGCAGCATTGTATGTACCGGAAAACACAGTGATTGAAAAGACGTATTCGGTATGTCCCAGGAAAGAAGAGTTTGAGGAACTGGGCGCGTCGCCGGTGCTTAAAGACAGAGAGAAAATATGGCTTAAGGAGGCAGAAAAGCAGGGAATTCAAGAGTATATTTTTAACCCGGGAAAAGAGAAACACAGGGAGTGTTCTAATGATTGTGTTCAAGAACAACCGGTGGAAGATTTGATTTCAATCTTATATGGAAATATTACCCAGGATGCAAGTACTCTTGGATCGGCAGGCCGGCGGGTGCCCGGATCCGCGGGAGAAACCACAGAGGCGTTGGAGAAAAAGTACAATATCCGGTCTTTGATTATGGCAGACGGTCCGGCGGGACTTAGGCTAAGACAAAATTATGAAGTAGACCGAAGGAGTGACACCGTTTATGGAGTAGGGGTTCTTGGAAGCCTGGAAAATGGATATCTGGAGTCCATGACCAGCCATGAGGATGCAGATCTATATTATCAATATTGTACAGCATTTCCGGTGGGAACAGCTCTGGCTCAAAGCTGGGATGACAAATTGCTGGAGAAATTTGGAAAAGCAATTGCAATAGAAATGAAAGAATTTCATGTGGATCTGTGGCTTGCACCGGGGATGAACATCCAAAGAAATCCTCTATGCGGGAGGAATTTTGAATACTATTCAGAAGATCCATTGCTAACTGGCGTGATGGCGGCAGCAGTAACCAGGGGAGTACAAAGCCAAAAAGGGTGTGGTGTGACAATCAAGCATTTTGCCTGCAACAATCAGGAGGATAATCGTATGAATGTAGATATACGGGTATCTGAAAGAGCCCTTCGGGAAATATACCTTCGTGGATTTGAAATTGCAGTGAAACAAAGCGATCCGGCTGCCATTATGACCTCTTATAATCGAATCAATGGGATTTATTCTGCAAACAGTAAGGATTTGTGTACAGTAATTACCCGCCAGGAATGGGGATTTAATGGCGTTATCATGTCTGATTGGAACACCACTGTGCCAAAAGACGGAAGTATTCCCTGGAAATGTACCGAAGCAGGAAATGATATTATTATGCCTGGGAATGAAAATGATGACAGAGATATTCGAAGAGCATTTGAAAAAGGATGGTTATCTGAAAAAAGCATTCGCTGGTGTGCAGGGCATATTCTTAAACTTGTCCGTATGATAGAACAGTAGGCCTGCTTCTTAGCTAAAACTGATTGCTTGTGCAATCATCATTTGACCCATCAGGAGCCGATGAGCAAGCTGATGGGTCTTTTTATGTCTTTGCCTTCTGACGCGCTATATAAGATTTACGTATGCGAAATAGAGTCAGCTCTTAAGAAACCTTTTCCACCCCGGCGACGCCAGCAGGCAGAAAACCACGCCTGCCAGGCAGGCCACGCTTAAGAAACGGATCAGCACCGGCCAGCCGTAAAGATCCGCCACAGCGCCCAGGCCGTAGGTGGCGATGCTGCTTCCGATATAAACAGTGGAATTTAACAGGCCGGAGATGGTGGATACCCGGCCCCAGCGGATGAAATTGGTGGGGACAAAGCTGACCAGCATCATATTGACGCCCATCATACAGGAGGTGGTCAGGGAGAAAAACAGCAGGGATAAAAACAAATGCACCCCTTCTGTTAATACCAGGCATACCAGAAAGACAAAGGCCGCCAGAAACAGAATCAGGCTGGTTTCCAATTCGTTTTTCTTCCATTTCCGATAAACAAAATTAGCTGCATACACCCCGAACAGGTTGATAAAGGGAAGGAAAGTAGTGGCGAAAATGGCGATAAAGGTTCCCACCCGGTAGGTATTAGACAGATAAGACGGAACCCAGTTGGTGATTCCGTCCCGGAGAGCTCCCTGAACCATGAGAGAGCCGCCGATGAGGGCCAGCATCAGGACAATAGCCGGAGTAAAAGAAAATCCGTAGGTATCATGTTCCGGGTGGGGTTTTAAGGAAGAAGGGCCGATGGCGGATCTGGCCGGGGAAGGACTTGTGGCGGCGCGGCTGCCAACTGCCGCCCGTTCCACCCAGGAAAAACCAATGATCCACACCGCGGCAACAATTCCCATAAAGGCTGCGGTAAAGGTAAACACGCTGCGCCAACCCAACTGGTACACAATGAGAGAGCACAGAGGATAGGTGAGAAATACCGCCGCCGGATAAGTGGTGGCGATATTGACGCAGGCGCTTTTTTGCTGATCCTCCGGCAAATACTCAGAGAAAATCCGGAGAATGGGAGACCAGGTCATAGACTGGGCGGCGCCGTTTAAACACCACACCGCCACCATAGCCTCCGGCGACTGCAAAAAGGCCATAACACCATTGACAATGGCGGAAATGGCAATGCCTATAAAAATCATCCATTTGGGATTCCAGCGATCTCCTAAAAATCCGCTGAAGACCTGTCCCAGGCCGTAGCAGATAAAAAAACCGGTGCCCACCAGGCCGCAGGTCCGGTTTAAATAGCCTTCTGCCTGAATAATTTCCGCCATAACTGCAGAATAATTCTGCCGTCCTATATAAGTAGAAAAATAAGAGATCCAGCAGAGCAGAAATAAAATCAGACCATACTGCCCATGGCGTTTAAAACGAAACATAATAAGCCTCTCTTTCTGTAACGGGCGGAGAACAGCGCGGAGGGGAAGCCGCGGCTATTCTCTGCTGCAAATATTCTTAAAGTAAAACTCCCGGCAGGTGGCAATGAGTCCCAGAACCGTACCGTTATCCCCTAAAGATGCAGCTACAACCGGAACCGGAATAGGGCAGCAGGACTGAACCAGCCGGTTGATCTCGGGGATCATCTGCTCTGCAAAAGCCAGGTATTCCCCTCCTATAATGATGAGCTGGCAGTCAAAAAAAGACTGAAGGCTTGTGACGGCACAGCCCAGCTCCAGACAAATCTTGTCTACAAAGGGCTGAATATAAGGGTCTTTGCTTTTCCAACGCTCAATCATTGCCGGAAAAGAAACCCTGTCCCTTTCCCGGCGCTGGCCGGAGACGGCTTGTTCCGCTTCCAGCCCGCTGTTAATGGCTTCCAGGATGCTGTCAATAGAGATCCGATCCTCCAGACGGCCGCCGGTTTTGGACTCCAGATTGTCCGGCGTCATAAAAAAACCAAACTCTCCGGCCGCCAGATGACTTCCCTCATAAAGCTTTCCCCGGAGAATCAGGCCGGAGCCTACGCCCTGGCCGCAGCTGACATAGAGAAGATTTTCGCAATTCTGGCCGGAACCATAGTAAAATTCCCCTAACGCCGCCGCGTTGGTGCTGTTTTTAATAAGAACCGGTGCCTGAAAAGCCTGCTTTAATTCTTTTTCCAGATAGGCCACGTTAAATTCCCCAAACTTAGAGCTTATAATGTACTGATCCTCTTTGGTATTTAAAATTCCGGGAGCCGACACGGCGATGGCGGCAAGATCCTGGCTGGTAATATTTTGGGCCGACAGCAAGGTGGATACTGCATTGACGCACATCTGAGTCCATGCCCGGAAATTGGACATGGGGGTCTGATGGATGGTAAACTCGTTTAACACCTTCCCCTTTAAATTGCTCAGGGCAAAAAAGGAGTGGTGGTAGTGGAAATCCATAGCAATAATATATTTGAAATCATCACAGAAGCTTAAAAGAGTTGGCTTACGGCCGCCGCCTTTTCCACAGGCCCCTTCGCCGATTTCCCGAATAATCCCGATTTCCAGCAAATCCGTCACGTTATCTGCCATAGAAGGCTTGCTCATGTTTAACATTCTGGCAAGCTCGGCCTTTGAGATGCTTTCCTGATGATAGATGGCATCCAAAACCGCTCTTAAATTAATAAAGCGGACGTGGCTGGTATTTACGGTTTTTTTCATAGATTTTGCTCCTGTCTACCGGCAGACAGAATGGACAGGCCAGACAGCGGCTTTCTGCCGGAAATAAGCCGGCAGCCGTCGGTGTAACCTTCTTCCCGCCCGTTCAGCTCCTTTATCAGAAGAGTGCGTAGCTCTTCTACCCGGTCTTTTACATCGTCATCCTGAATCCGGTTGTGTAATTCTTTTCTATCTGATTGTAGCGCAAAATACAATTCTTTTCCAGTCTGACTATACCAAATATACTTATCTTTTTCCGTAACAATATAATGATTGGACAGAGCGCCGCCGCTGTGCTCTCCATGAAGGAAGGAGCGGGTCTTATGGCTTTTCCCAAAGAGGGCCGGCATCAGGTCCAGGCCGTCTGTATAGGAAGGCGACGGAGCGCCTGCTGCCGACAAAAGGGTGGGAAGCACGTCCCGAAGCTCCACCAGATCGGAACATACCGGAACCTGAGGAAGGCCGGTAAGATGTTTGCCCACCCGCATTAAAAACGGGATACGTACACTGCCTTCAAAGGGCTGTACCTTGCGGAAAAGCCCATGGTCAAATAGCAGTTCTCCGTGGTCAGAGACAAACAAAATAACGGTATCTTCTAATACCTGTTCCCGGTAAAGGGCCTGAATCAGCCGCCCTATCTGGTGATCCATATGAGTAATACAAGCGTAGTATCCGGCCATGGCCTGACGCTTAAGCTCCGGATCCGCGGTGCCGTAAGCAGAGTCATACATGGGGCCGACGGCAGCGGCTTCCTTTTCAAAATTTTCCCAGTCTCCCATAGCAGGAGTTGACAAGTCCCTGTGAAGATAGAGATCCTGATAATTTTTGGGGGCATCCAGGGGAGGATGAGGGCGCACAAAAGAAGTCATAAGGAAAAAGGGTTTGTCCCTGTCCCGCTTTTCCAGGAAACGGATGCTTTCCGAAACAGTCCAGTTGGTGGGATGGCTCATCTCATCATATGGCCATGGACGGGCAATAAAAGAGTTACATTCCAGTCCGGAATCATTGATATCAGCATTGTGTCCGCAACGGTTTTTTAAAAAGTCCAGGTAGCTGTCATGGAACAATTGATACTCTCTGGCAGGCCGATCCGGGTTTCGGTAATAACCAATATAACCGTCGTGGAGGGTCAGGTTGTGAAATCCGCATCTCTTTAACGGGGGATGAACGTGGAGCTTTCCCACGGCTTCTGTGTGATACCCGGCATCGGACAGAGCCTGAGGAAGCATATTTTCATAATTCCAGTCAATGCCGTCCTCATAGCCCACCCGGCCGTGGTGCTCCTGGGACAGGCCGGTAAACAAAGCGGCTCTGGCCGGAATGCAGCTGGGACAGGCGCTGTAGGCGTTGGGGAAATAAGTGCCCTCCGCTGCCAGAGAATCTAAGTAAGGGGTCTTTACATCCGGATGCCCGGCAATGCCCATACAGTCTCCCCGCATTTGATCACACATAATTAACACGATATTTGGTCTTTTTTGAAGAATTGATTGTGCCATAAAAACCTCCATTCTAAAATAATGCCTGCATTCGTTATGGATGCTGGTCCACACCTCAAAGTAAGTAAATGTAAATTACTAATATTATATAAGAAATATACAATATTTCCGGCAAAAAGTAAAGGGATAAGTAAAAAGAATTGGAATTAAACAGAAAAATATGCAAAAAAGAAAGATATATCGACGAACCAACTATAAAATATTCTTGAATTAAGAAAAAAACTACTTGACTTAGTAAGTGTTACTTGCTAATATAAAACCATAAACAATCTGGATTCACAAAAACAAAGAGAGGAAGGAAAGAGAGTTATGAAGAAACGAGTATTATCCCTTGCAACAGCAGCACTTATGGCCTGTTCCCTGTTAGCCGGATGCGGCGGCGGTGAGACTGCGGCGACCACAACGGCTCCTGCAGCGGGCGGCACAGAAGCCCCTGCGGCTGGCACAGAGGCTCCTGCTGTTGAGGAAGCTTCCGGTGAAGAGGTAGTTCTGGAGCTGTATTTACAGAAAACCAACGTAGTGGACATCTTTAAAGAGATGATTGCAGACTTTGAGTCCAAGAACCCTGGCATTAAGATTGAACTGACTAGCGTTCCGGATCCGGAGACCGCGCTGGTAACCAGAATCGCTTCCAACGATTATCCCGACATTGTTACCATCTGGCCGGCTGAGAAGTTCTACCGCGATCTGATGAGAGACGGCGCTTTGATGGACATTTCCGATCAGGCATTTTTAGATGTAGTGGCTCCGGGAACCAGAGAGATTGCCCAGTATGATGGTAAGGATTACTCCCTGTCCATGACCATGAGCGCTTACGGTATTATCGTAAATAACCGCCTGTTAAAAGAGAACGGGATTGAGAAGCCCCAGACCTGGGACGAGCTGATTGCTGCTGCTGAGACGTTAAAGGCAAATGGCATCCAGCCCTTCGCATTTTATGATAAGTCCACTGAACAGCTGGGCCAGATGGCAGAGCGCTTAATCGGCGTTATCAACAATGACATTACCTCTCAGATTACCAAGGTCGGGAAGGGCGAGTCGGATTGGTCCACCGAGGCAGAGGTTCGCCAGTTGGCAGAGGCTATGCTTCAGGTAAGAAAGTACGGCCAGGTAGACACTCTGGGCGCAGGCTACGAGGATGCATTTAATGATATGGCAACCGAAAAGGCCGCTATGATCTTCTACGGAAGCTGGGGCATCCAGACTATCTTAAACTTAAATCCGGAGCTGGATATTGAGATGATTGCAGTTCCCAACCCTACCGGCGGAGACGCAAAGGTAGCAGCCAGCATTGATACCGCCCTTTCCATTACCGAGGCTTGTGAGAACAAGGAAGCAGCATTAAAGTTCTTAGAATACATGGCATCTGCAGAGACCGCTCAATTCTATGCGGACAATGAGCAGAACCCGCCGGTTATCGAGACTGTAAAATATAACCGTCCTCAGCTTCAGGCTATGGCAGACAAGCTGAATTCCGGCGATGCATTCTTTACCCCGTCTGTATATTGGCCTGCAGGCTTTAGAAAGAGCTGGGAGGCTCCCTTACAGCAGTTAATTCTGTCAGGGGACATTGATACTTTCATTAAAGATACCGATGCAATCTGTGTAGAATATTTTGCAAACTTAGAGTAAACCTGCATGCTCCCGGCAGCAGACTTTTAGAGTAAACCTGCAATCAGCAAAAGGGGCAGATGGCGGGGCTTTAGAGAAACAGACAGTCCTAAAACAGGGAAGGCAGTGACCCGGAACATTTCCTGCCTTCCTCTTTTTACATCTTGCCTGTCCCAAAAAGGAGGTACTGAGGTGAACCAGCCGAGAAAACGCATGACCTTTTACCGGAAACAGTCTATTATTTTTACGCTGTTTGCCATTCCGCAGACAATTTTATATGTGATGTTCTTTATTGCGCCTATTATCGGCGGGATTGTTTACAGCTTTACCGACTATAATGGTATCAGCAAAGAGATCTATTTTGTAGGCCTTAACAATTATAAGACGGTATTCAGCAATTCCCGATTTATTAAAACCGTAATCTTCAACTTTAAATACAGCGCCCTTCTGGTTATCTGCATTGTGTCCTTAAGCTTGCTTCTGGCTATTATTTTAAACAGCAAGATTAAAGGAAAAACATTTTTCAGATCCATGTTTTTCTTTCCGGCGGTGCTTCCGCTTTTGACCATGGGTTTGGTATTTAACAGCATTATTACCAAGGGAATCCCTCAGCTTGGCGCAACATTGGGGATTGAAAGCTGGCAGATCAGCCTTTTGTCCCGGCCCAACACAGCCATGTATGCCATTTTATTTGTAGCCATATGGCAGGGGCTTGCAATCCCTACCGTACTGTTTTTGGCAGGTCTTCAGACGGTTCCTGAGGAATTGATGGAGTCGGCTTCCCTGGACGGAGCTACAAGCTGGCAGAAATTCCGGTTTATTACCCTGCCGTTCTTAGTACCTACCTTAACGATGGTATTTGTCCTTACGCTAAAACAGGGATTAATGGTATTTGACCTTATTATGTCCATGACCCAGGGCGGCCCGGCAGGAGCTACCGAGAGTATGGCCATGCTGATTTATAACCACGGCTTTGTAGAGCGCCGTTTGAGCGTTGCCATGGCAGAAGCCCTGATTCTGGCAATCCTGGTATGCATTGTATCTTTCATCCAGATTGTCTGGTCCAATAAAAAGCGTATTTACTAAGGGGGTGAAGGGATGAATAACAGAAAATTATTGAAAACCGTCCAATATGTGATTCTGGTAACAGGAGTGGTCCTGATTCTGCTTCCTATGTTCCTGGTGGTTATTACAGCATTTAAGTCTAATCTGCAGATTGCAGACAACTGGTTTTCCCTTCCGATTCCGCTTTACCTGGATAATTTTAAAGAACTGCTGGCAAAGCCGGATTTAAAATATGCGTTTATGAACTCTATTGTAATCGCAGGCGCATTTCTGATTATCAGTACCCTGCTGCTGCCTGTTACCGCTTACGGAGTATCCAGAACAATGGCCGGGAACCGGTTTATGCGGTACTTTTATTACTTTTTAATTATCGGCCTTTTTGTACCGTTTCAGGCAAAAATGATTCCGCTGATTATGATTGCCAGCAAACTGGGTATGATGAATGTAGCAGGCATTATTATTTTGTACATCGCCGGTTCTACCTGTGAAGGCGTGTTCCTGTGCGCCGGATATCTTCAGTCTATTCCGCCGGATATGGAAGAGGCATCCTATATCGACGGCGCCGGATTTTTCCGCACTTACTGGCAGGTGATTCTGCCCCTTATGAAGCCTATCCTGGCCACAGTGGCAATCCAGAACGCTCTGTGGGTATGGAATGATTTCCAGCTTCCTTTGCTGGTGCTGAATAAATCCTCAAAGTTCTGGACTCTGATTTTGTATGTATATAACTTTAAGACTGCTTACCAGACAGATTTTGGCCTGATTTTTGCATCATTCCTGATTTCCATGCTTCCTATTATGGTATTTTATGTGTGTATGCAGAAACAGATTATCGGCGGCCTGACTTCCGGCGCCGTAAAAGGATAGGAGGAAGGTAACGGATGAAACGGAAAAAGGTGATTTTAATTTCTCTGGATGCTCTGGGAGATACGGATCTGGAATATGTAAAAATGCTCCCCCATTTTTCCGGGATTATGGAAGAAGGGGCCTGGTGTTCCAGGGTAAATTCCGTGTATCCTTCCCTGACTTTCCCCAGCCATGCCAGTATTGCCACCGGCTGCGTTCCGGATTCTCATGGGGTGGTTAACAATTATATGCTCCTTCCCTTTGAGAAGCTTCCAAAATGGAATTCCTTTGCATCTGCCTTAAAGCGCAAGGCTATCTGGGACTATGCAAATGAAAATAATAAAAGAGTATTGTCCATGTCCTGGCCTGTAAGCGCCGGGGCCAGAATGACCTATTCCATGCCGGAGATGTCCCCGGCCAAGCCGAAAGTCTGGAACATGAGCACCTTTTTTGCTCAGCTGGACATTTTGAGAAAATATGGAACCCCAAAGTTTGCCATTGAGACCCTGCTGTCGAAACGGAATCTGCCTAAATCCTGGTTTTTTGGGAAACAGCCTCAGCTTGACCAGGCGATGATCAAATGCTTTGAGGATGCTATCCGCAAAAAAGATTTTGACATTGCCATGCTTCACATTTACGGTATGGATGACGCCAAGCATACGGTGGGGGTTCAGGGGCCGGAGATTAAGCGGTATCTGCGGGCATATGATAAATTTGTGGGCCGTCTTATGGACTACTGCAACAGCCGGGAGGGGGAAAACGTGACCCTGATGGTTACCGGCGATCACGGTCAGAAGGATGTAAAATGGGCTATTTACGGCAACCTGATTCTGGAGGACATGGGATATCTTACATTTAAGGAAGGGCAGCTTTCTGAGTACGGAATCTATATGGACAGCTGCGACGGTATGGCTTACCTGTACGTGAGAGAGGGCGCAGATATTACTCAGGAGGATATTGACAAGGCGGCAGAACGGTTTAAGGAGGTTCCCGGCGTATTAAAGGTAATGAGGCCGGAAGAGTTCAGGCCTCTGGGGTGCGACAGCAGGGCGGCCCTGGTGTTAGAAGCAGCTGACGGCTATTCCTTTGAGTCCGGCTATGAAGCCAAAGCTCTGGAGGAACCTTTCCGTACGGTAGAAAGCCACTACAAAGGCCTTCACGGCTATCTGCCGGATACAGACGGCTATCGAACTATGTTCTTTTGCTACGGGCAGGATGTAGCGCCTGTGCGGATTGAGCAGATGGGGATTATTGATATTCTTCCCACCCTGTTGTCCTGGATGGACATAAAGGGAGATGAAAATATGGACGGAAAGGCAGTCAGCCAGGTTTGGAAGGCGTAAGGGGATCCGTCTATGAAAATACAGTATTTGGGAACCGGAGCGGCAGAAGGGATCCCGGGAGTATTCTGCCAGTGTCTCCTGTGCAAAAAAGCGGCAAAGCTTTCCGGAAGGGAGGTCCGTACCCGGGCGGGAGCCATTATCAATAATGAAATTCTCATAGATTTGACTCCGGATTTGTATTATCACAAGCTGCGGTATAACCTGGATCTGTCCAGGGTGAAAGCAGTGGTGGTGACCCATTCTCACACCGATCATTTTGACAGTGCCGAATTGACTCGAAGAAGTACGGCAGATTACTGTCGCATTGCAGAAGAAAAGCCTTTGGCAGTCTATGGCAATGAAAAGGTGTGCCGGCTGGGAAAAGAAGGGCTGAAGCTGGAATTTGGGCAGGAAGAAAATCCGTCCATCCGGTTTTATCCGATCCACCCTTTTGACACCTGGAAGGTGGGGGAGATCCGGTTTACTGCCATTCCTTCCTGCCATGACGGGCAGGAGGAGTGCCTGATTTATGTGATTCAGGACGGAGAAAGCAGCATCCTTTATGGAAATGACACAGGGCTGCTGCCTCAGGAAACCTATGACAGGCTGAAAGAGTACCGGTTTGACCTAATAAGTCTGGACTGTACCTTTGGGCCTGCCAGGTCTCCTGTGGGCGCTCATATGGGATTTTTTGAGAACCGGCAGTTTTTGGATGAGCTGGAAAAGCGGGGATGTTTGAAAGAAACCACCCGGGTACTGGCCACCCATTTTTCTCATAACGCAGGGCTGCTTCACCAGGGGCTTAGCCAGGCAGGAGCACAATATGGAATTGAGGTAGCCTATGATGGGCTCATTTGGGAGAAAACATAGAAACGGCTGGAAAGAGTCATAAAAACCAGACGGTCTTCTATTAGCGCTGTCCGTCAGCTCTCGCTAATAGAAGACCGTCTCTTATTGTGTCACATTCCCTTAAATGATATGATACTCCGAATAAAGCTTCTTATCTTTCTAATTTAACAAGATATTCTGTTGTACCTTCTTCAAACTTTTTTTGACCTGTCAAATGAAAACCATGCCTTTGATAAAATGAAATTGCCCTGGCATTTTTTTCTAATGCCCATAAATTATCTGCATGAAGTTTTTTGATGGCATATTCAATTAGTTCATTGCCAATTCCCTTACTTTGAAAGCATGTATCCACATACAATTTACAAATCTCTGTTTCATTCATTTGAATAAAACCCTTTATTAATCCGTTATCAAATACATATATGTTTTTTAGTATTTCATTCTTTTTGAAATAATTATCTACCAATGAAACAACTTGTAACTTACCAAAAGAAAAGTCCTCGTCTTTAAATATAGGGAAATAATATATCCTGTTATTGAACACATATATTTCAGCCACTCTTGATAAATCATTTATGTTGGCTTTTCTAATATTCATATTGTTACACCTCAGTAGCTTTCTTTGTCAAAGCCGATTTCCGATTTTTTGTCCTGTGATTCGCTGCTTTTAAATGATATAAATATGCCGTCCTTTCCCATCTTTTACATCCATATCCATGTTGATACTTTTCTGTAATTCTGGATATTCAATGCGTTCAATGTTCAAATCCGGGGCTCTCCATAACATGCCTAAGTGCGAAAAATCTCATAGTATTATTTAAAGTAGGCAGAACAATGATATGTCCTGACCCTAAATCGCAAGGACATATTATTCTGCTTCTTTTAAATATGTCCTTGCCTGTTCTTCTGTTAAATCAAATTTCCTCTGCAATCTTGTTAAAATTTCTTTTTCTGGAATATTATAATCTCTTCCCATAGAAATAGTCTCATAAATCTTACCACGTATCTCGCCTATCTTCTGATTTTCTCTGTCACGCATTAACAACGTCATATACTCATGCCTCCATTCTCGATTCTTCTTCGCCTTTTCCACGGCATATTCAAGTTTCTTCGCAAATACAGCTTCTGATGGTTTATTGCCTTTTGCAGTTCCGGATATTCTACATAGTCAATATCCAAATCTGGAAGGATTCTCTGCAACAATTCTTTACAAAGTTCTGCATCCTGCATGACCTTTCCAAACAGGAAATCATTGGATATGCTTAATTCTTCCCATGTTGTCTGCTTTGTTTCCATATTTCCCATTTTATCCACCTGCTTTTCTTTCAACAAATCACTGCCGGAAAAACCTGCATGTTCCAAAATCCCTGCTATCTATTTCTATTATACACAGCCTTCCGGTAAATTACAATAAGCCCCAAACCTGTATCCTGGTATTTTTCATGCTCTTTGTTGTAAAAGAGTATGCGTTCATCCTCCGGGTAGCCACAGTATAACTTCCCCTCCGCATCCTCTGCCACCATGCTTTACTTTCCAAATCTGCCCGTCTTATTTTTAGAACCATCTTTGAGCGAATCTTAACTATAAGTCCATAATACGAACCCCATGGAAGCACACACTCCCATGGGGTTAAAAATATAACTCTTTCTGGCTTTCCTCAAAACTTCGCCTTTACTTATGATATGGCCCTCCATAACATGCCTAAATGCGAAAAATATCCCTATATGATTCTGTCAAGCAAGGCAGAGCACGGAAATACTCTGCCCTATCATGTTCCTGTTCTCAAATAATATGATATTCTCTGTATAGTATCAGACGATAATCTTTATCGTCTTTCATTCTCTCTATTTCAGTAAACCGTTTATCTGCCACCAATTTTTGTATCAAAGCAAGCATCAGTTCTTCACCATATTCTCTTCCTTTTTTCACATTCTCCTGATCTCTCATCAACAACGTCATATACTCATGCCTCCATTCTCTATTCTTCTTGGCCTCTTTTACTGCTTCTTCCAGCCTCTCCACATAGGCATCCTTCGGCTTCTTCCCTGCCACATAATCAAGGAACGCCTTTAATTCATCACTCACATCATCCAGAGTTCCTTTTGCATTGAGAAATATCTTTACCGCCTCATCACCCATTGAAATGCTGCCGTCTTCTTTACAGATATTTTCAAAGGTATAAATATGCCGTCCTTTCCCATATAAATCGAATGGACAGATAAATATAACATAGCTTCGCTTTAACTCATCATAAAGCTGCCCTTTATCAATAAGCTGCAGGTCTATCATACTCTGGTAATACCGGCTTCTCTTAGGAAGTTCCTTTGTATGGCTTACCTGCATTTCTATGTCGTAAACAACTTCTTTCTCATCTTTTACATACATATCCAGCCTCACACTGCGGGCATCCATGTCCATGTTGATACTTTTTTGCAACTCCGGATACTCAATACGTTCAATATTCAAATCCGGAAGAATCCTCTGCAATAACTCTTTGCACAATTCCGGATTCTGCATGACCTTGCCAAACAGGAAATCATTGGATATGCTTAATTCTTCCCATGTTGTCTGCTTTGTTT
>CAJTOL010000013.1 GCA_910577645.1 uncultured Lachnospiraceae bacterium | reverse complement strand
AACTTTTTAAACATTTTTCATTTTACCTATTGACATTTCTTAGCTGGACTTTTTTGTTTTTTCCACGGAGCCGGACAGCCCCGTACCAGAAAAAGCCAAAGTTTCCCAAGGCTCTTTTCATTAGGATACCATTATGCTTTGTCAAATTCAACTAAAAATGCAGAAATACTAAAATAGAAATCTCCAAAAAATTCCTTCACAATCCTATACCATTCCCCCCCATTTTGTGGTATAATATCCAGGAATGAAATGTGCAATACAAAAAAGTCAAATATGCTGATTTCTATGTCAACTTTTTTATAGGGTGCTGGTGGCGCCCCGTTTAGTATGTACCAAAACGGAGAGAAAACGCCGGTAAGAAAACCGGAAGGCAGATCATAAGGCCTCCCACTGCTGCCCCATCAAGAACAACTTAAGAAATGTCTATAGAAAATACACAGGAGTGTTTATGAGTCATATAAGTGATCCCAATTACGAAACTATTTTAAGAAGCCGCCGGAGCCGCAGGCGGCGCAGACATGCGTTACAAAATCTGGTTCAGATTTTTGTCTTTTTATTTATTGTTTTCCTAATCGGTATAGGAGGATTTTTTATCTTTAAACTTGTAAAAAATCATGGAAGCACATGGGTAAAACCGGCAGATACCCTCTCTTCCCCCTCTGAGCCCAGCCTTCCGGAAAATCCGGAGGACGGCACACTCCTTCCGGAGGCAGATCAGACTCTGCCGGCAGAAAATTTCCTGGAAAATGACGAATTAAGCGCTATTTTGGCTCAGGCAGAACGTTTGGCTGCCGGATATGACTATGACGGCGCCATTGCCCTGCTTACAGAAACCCCTGAATGTGCCGATTCTCAGGAAGTTTTGGATGCAATAGCCAGATATGAGGCAATTAAGGCCACCTTGGTAGAAGCAGATGTCTCTCAGGTTACCCACGTGTTCTTCCATTCCCTGATTATGGATACGTCAAAGGCCTTTGACGGGGATAGTGATTCCAAGGGTTACAATTCCGTTATGACTACCAAAGATGAATTTTTAAAAATCCTTAATGAAATGTACAACAGAGGCTTCGTCCTGGTTCGCCTTCATGATATGGCTTATGAAACCACAGATGAAAACGGACAGACCGTAATGAAGAAAGGATCTATTCTTCTTCCTGAAGGGAAACAGCCCTTTGTCATGTCTCAGGATGATGTGTGCTATTACGAATACATGGAGGGAGACGGATTTGCCACCCGGATTATTGTCGGAGAGGACGGCAAACCCACCTGTGAAATGAAGATGGAGGACGGCACTGTTTCTGTAGGTTCCTATGATCTGGTTCCTATCCTGGAGGATTTTATTCAGGAGCATCCGGATTTCTCTTATAAAGGAGCCAGGGCGGTAATCGCCTTCACCGGCTACAACGGCATCCTGGGATACCGTACAGATGATGATTACCGGGATAAGAATCCTAATTTTGAGGCAGATAAGCAGACTGCCAGCGAGGTAGCCCAATGTCTCAGAGACAATGGCTGGGAACTGGCCTCCCACAGCTGGGGGCACAGGGATTTGGGTTCCATCGATTATGAAGATTTTAAACTGGATTCAGACAAATGGGAATCTCGTGTAGAAAGCCTTATTGGCCCAACTGATATTATTCTCTTCCCCTTTGGAAGCGATGTCAGCGACTGGCACCCTTATACTCAGGACAATAAGCGGTTTCAGTATCTTCACTCATTAGGTTTCCGCTATTTCTGTAATGTGGATTCCAATCAGTATTGGGTTCAGTTTGGGACCGATCATCTCCGGCAGGGCCGCCGCAACCTGGACGGCTATCGGATGTGGAAAGATATTGAGGCCGGAAGTGATACCGGCAAACGAAAATTAGATGATTTATTCCGCGCTGAAGACGTGTTTGATTCTGCAAGGCCTACGCCGGTGGAGTGGAATTAAGAAAAAATAGGATGTAAAATAAATCTCCAAATTAGGAATCGCCAGTTCCGGCAAATGCCGGAACTGGCGATTCCTTGTTTTTATCCACTTTTTAATCTCTCTTGTAAGCTTGTCCGAAAATGTGACATGCCCTATAATTTCTCCCATACCACCTTGCACCGCTTCTTGTAAAATGCAATGCCATATCCAAAAATATTATCTCTGCCGTCATTTCGCAGTTTTTCATCATAGCGGCGCACTTTGATCTGTTCCATCGCTTCTTTGCACTTCGCATCAAGTCCCGCAATACTGGCTGCATATTTTACTTCGATGACAATCCCCGTATTCGGGTCTTCCGGCTCAATTAGGATATCGCAAAAGCCTTCGCCTGATTCTGCATTGGACAAGAGCAGCCAGGTCGGTTCGCTCCGCAAAAGTCCCAGAAGCAGACCGTGGTAGAAATTCTCCTTCTGGTTATCCCGTGCTTTCGTATCCAGAACACTGATCATTCTGCCTAAAATCATCGTCAGCTGCTTTGCGATCTCGTCCGCGTCTCCTGCTAAAAATGCCTGATGGAATTTCTGCATTGGCTTTCCGTCCTGTATGATGGTTTCTCTAAACCATTCCTGAATCTGGAGGATAAAAACTTCCCGCACTTCCCGGTTGGGAATGGCCAGCTTATACACACCTTCTTTGGCCTTTTCCATCTGTGTGAGATATCCTGTCGTAAACAGGACGCTCCACAGATTATCTATGCTGTTGTCAATCTCGTCGTAGGTCAACTCCAGACGAACCATCTTCTCAATAATTTCTCCTGCAATCAGCCTTTCGATTTCATTTTGCGTTGTCTTATCTGCGCTGTCAATGAAGCGCTTCACCAGGTCATTGCCGCTGGTATTGATCCAAAATGCCTGTGGCTCCGCCTGGGAATCTGCCTGTAGTTTTTTTGCATAATTGATAACATCCCACGGACAGTATACATCTGCATTGCCAAAGCGATACCCGTCATACCACTCTTTCATGGTTACTGCTGCCTGTTCCAAACCATATGCCTGCAGAAGAGCCAATACTTCCTTCTCCGTAAAACCAAAATGCTCATCATATCTTATATCTGCAATCGAATTTACATCAAAATTGTTCAGTCCGGTAAATATACTCTCCTTGGACACCTGCAGGCAGCCGGTCAGCACCGCAAATTGCAAAAAATCATTCGTCTTGAGAGCCTGTCCGAACAGGCTGCGGATCAGCGCCACCATCTCTCTGTAGTAGCCATGCTGAAATGCCTTGTCCAATGGTACATCATATTCATCAATCAGCAGAATGGCTTTCCTTCCATAGTGTTTATAGAGTAATTCGGAAAGGATACGCAGGCTGTCCTGCACATCATCCATACCTTCCTGCTCTCTCAAGATACGCATAAATGCAGTTTTATCGTTTTCTGAAATCCTTTCGCTATCTGAAAGGCAGCTAAAACGCCGTACCTCCGAAATCAGTAAACGGCGCAACATTCCATACGCATCTTCAAATGTCAGCCCATCCACACCCTTCAGTGACAGAAACACCACAGGAAACCTACCCATATACATATCACACAGATCTGTTTCCCTGGAGATGGCCAGACCGTCAAACAGTGTCTTGTCGGCTCCGATTTCGAAGAAGCATTTCAGCATACTCATATTCAGCGTTTTACCAAAACGCCGCGGTCTGGTAAACAGGTTTACTTTCCCCCAGTTGTCCAATAAATCCCGGAGCAGCCCCGTCTTATCCACATAATAAAATCCTTCCTTTCGGATTTCTTCAAAACTCTCAATTCCTATCGGAAATTTCTTTCTTCGCATTTGTCTGCACCGCCCTTCTGTTACCCGGACTGTTGCTCAGGGCAAACCATACTTCGTTTCTATTCTATCGCAAACCCATGTTCATGGCAAGACCATAAGAATAGAGCCATTGCTCCATAGATGATTACTCATCTATTTTGCAACGGCCCCTTCTGTATTGTCTTTTACAACCGGTTATACTCATCAATCAGATCGCTTAACTCACTTTCAAACTCTCTGATAGTTCCTGTTCTGGGAATGGCCTCATGGCTCATCCAGTCCACTTCGCTTAAAGGTCTCTGCTCCTCTACCCGCTTAAACAGCTCGCTTAAGGACACCTTGGTGTCTTTAAGGGCGCTGGTATAAATGCTGGAGATACCGTAGTACCCTTCCTTTGCCAGCTGATCGTCATCATTAAAATATTTCAGACACTCTTCTACCTCTTCTACAAATTGATTGTATAAAGGCCTCAAAGCTTCAATATCCAGCTCAATAATATTTTCGTCTGTTACTCCCTGATCATAGATAGCAGACTGAATTTCCTGAGCCGTTACAAGCACCTTCATAGAATAGTAATGAGCCATGAGTCCTTCTTCTTTATACGCAGCCAAATCAATCTCTCTCTGCTCGTCTGCAACTTCGTTCATCTCTTCATAAAAAGTATCGCTGAGAACGAAATAGAGGTTTACATTTTTCCAGATCGCCGCGTGAAGCTCTTCTCCCTTGGCATAATCGTCATCCAGGTAGGACTTTAAGTCTGTATACTCATGAACTGCGTCTAAATCCTCCATCAGCTCCCGCATAACCGGATAAAGCTCTTTGTATGCCTTATCCAGTTCCGGGTATTCCGGCTTTTGATCCACCAGGGCATACGCCTCATCAATCGTCTCAATATAATAATCTCCCAGGGAATTGCACCAGTAATCCTCTTCATATGGAGTGAATTCCTCCTGGAAATCCACATCGTCAAAATAACTTCCAATGACAAAGTCTAACCGATCTAACATCATATTGTTGACATCAATATAGGCATTATATTTGGTATAGTCGTCAGCTGCTGCTCCTGCTTCCGTTTCTTCCTCTGTTGTTTCTTCCTCTGTTGTTTCTTCCTCTGTTGTCTCTTCCTTTGTTGTCTCTTCCTCTGCCTCTTTCCCTATTCCCAGTCCCGGGATAGGGATTGCGCTGTCACAGCCGGAAATTCCAAAGCTGAGGACAGCCACTGTAAGCCATAATACTGCCTTTTTCATCACTCTGTACCTCTCTTTTTTGTCAGTTTAAAATCGTACTGTTCTGTTACCTAAAATTGTACAATTTCTTTAATTTCTTCTGCCGGTTCTACACTTTCTGCATAGAGAACCGGCCCTTCGCCGCCGTAATCCTGCCAATATTCCTTTGCCACCCTGGCCCGAACCTGTACCCACTGGCGGGTCTCCAGATGTCTGGCTTCCCTGGCCTTGCAGATAAAGCCTAAAAAGGTCATATCCGCTTCACAACAGGTCATAGCCATCCGTCCGGGAACAAAATAGTTTTTTGGAAAGTTTTCAGATTTTAATACCATAGCGGTAAAGTTTACGGTTTTCCCTTCATAGCGCTCTGTATTATCCATACAGTCAATGTACCAGATGCCGTAATGCTCCGGCTTCACCTCAATAACCGGAGCCTGAAGATCATAGGGCAGATCCTCTTCCAGCAATTCCTGGGCGATCTCCCCGTTCTCATCTTCCAGCACAATCTCACTGCTTCTGCTCATAGCTCTTAAGCCTCTGCGGTATCCGGTCAGCTTTTCATCAGAAATGCCGTCACAGCGGTTCATAATAATCAGCTCGCTGTTTTTCACCATTGCCCCTAAAAGAGGCTTCATATTTGCCACATACAGGTCAAAGGTAGATCCGTCAATAATGGTAATCTGCTGGTATATCTGCCAATCCCCCGGAAGGCGCAGCTCATCCTGGTTCCACATTCCGTTCCACTCCATCAATACCCGCTCCGGATTGTGCATCAGCTCCAAATCCGTTAAAAACTCTGGAGTAAGCTGGGACTGATCTTCCACGTAAACCACGTCTGTACGGCTGTTTTTTAATATCTTTTGGTCATACTCCGTGTCGCCTTCCTCACAGACAATAAGAAGGGTTCGTCCCTCTGCCTGAAAGTATTCCTGCTGCATGGTAAACTGGAGAAACTGGGTTTTCCCGGCCTCCAAAAATCCGTTAATAAGAAATAAAGGCATTACTTCGTCTTCAATCATTTTCCCCATTTATAACACTCCTGATCCTTAACTTCTTCCAAATGCTTTGCTTAACTCATCTTCTTTTAAGCGTGCGCCGATGACGCATACTTTGCCGGTATAGCCGGGGTTCCCCTCCCGGATTTCATATTCCTCCGGAACCAGATCAAAATACAGCCACTGACCCGGATTCCCGGTGGGAAGCATCCCTTTGGCTCTTAATACATCGCCGTAAACCGTGGTCTCGGATAAGTCTTCCAGAATTGCCTCCAGCTTCTCCCTGCTGCAGGAGACAATCGTCTCCATTCCCCAGCTTGAAAATACCTCGTCGGCGTGATGATCATGGTGATGATCGTGACAGCCGCAGGTACAGCCCTCGCCGTGATCGTCATGGCTATGGTGGTCATGGTGATGGCCTTCATGATGGTGGTCATGGCCTTCATGGTGATGGCCTTCATGGTCGTGGTCATGGCCTTCATGGTGATGATCATGGCCACAGCACTGGCCGTCTTCATGATGGTGGGAATCCTGGCGCTCCTTCACCTCCTTTATCAGCTCTTCCATCATGGTATCCGGCTTTTCAATAATCTCTAATAACTGAGCTCCGGTAAGCCGGGCACAGGGAGTCGTGACAATGGATGCTTTGGCATTGTGTTCCCGGATCATTTCCACGGCAGCTTCCACTTTTTTCTCGTCTGCCGCATCCGTCCGGCTTAACACAATGGTTCCGGCATTTTCAATCTGATTGTTAAAAAATTCGCCAAAATTTTTCATATACATTTTACATTTGGATGCGTCTACTATGGTAACGGCGCTGTTCAGCTCTACGTCCATGTCTGCAGATACATCCCGGACTGCTTTCATAACATCGGAAAGCTTCCCTACACCGGAAGGCTCAATAATTACCCTGTCCGGCTTGTAGTTTTTCAAAACCTCTTCCAGAGAGGTGCCGAAATCTCCTACCAGGGAACAGCAGATACAGCCGGAATTCATCTCCCGGATCTCAACGCCTGAATCCTTTAAGAATCCTCCGTCAATGCCGATCTCACCAAATTCGTTCTCTATAAGAACCACCTGTTCACCGGCAATGGCTTCCTCCAAAAGCTTTTTAATAAATGTAGTCTTTCCGGCCCCTAAAAAGCCGGAAACAATATCAATCTTTGTCATGAATGATTCCTCCAAATCTGCCTGCAAGGCATATATTACGATTCAATCTGGGCCAAAATCCGATCCACATCTTCTTTCCTGCCAATAATCATTAAATGCTCATTGGCCCGAATCACATAATCCGGCCCGGGCATCAGCCTGGCTTCCCCATGCTCCTTGGTACCCAGAATATTGATGTTATAGCGGTTGCGGATACTTAATTCCTTAATGCTCTTGCCTACCCACTGGCTCATGGGAGGAATCTCATAAATGGAAAACTCGTCCGTCAGCTCAATATAGTCAAACACATGGTTGGCGCTGTAGCGCACCGCCATCTTTTCCGCCAAATCTCTGTCCGGATAAATTACTTCATCCGCGCCATTTCGCAGCAGAAATTTAGCGTGGATATCCCGGCTGGCCTTGCTGACCACCCATTTTGCTCCCATCTCTTTTACCATGCTGGTAATCTCCAGGCTGCTTTGGAAATTGGTTCCGATACAGACAAAGCAAATATCAAAATTGGAAATCCCCAGGCTTTCCAGGACTGTCTCATTGGTACAGTCTCCTATTTTTGCACTGACTACATAGGGAAGCATGGGCTCCAGCCGTTCTTCCACCTCGTCGACAATCATAATCTGATTGCCAAGCTCCGCCAGGTTCCGGCAAAGATGATGGCCAAACCGGCCCATTCCGATAATCAAAATGGATTTCATGTTTACTCCTCCTCTAGCCTATGGTAATCTTTCCTTCCGGAAGGCGCACCTTAGCTGTTTTCATATTTTGGGTAAAGGTAAGGGCAAAGGACAGGCTTCCAATCCTTCCGCAATACATCAGCAGGATAATCATCAGTCTGGAAAGGATGTTTAAATCCCTGGTAATTCCGGCTGACATCCCTACGGTACCGATGGCGGAAAAAGTCTCCAAAAGCACATCCATAGCATTTAAATCCTGGAGCATCAGGATCATCGTGGCTACTGACAAAGCCAGACATAAATTGATGGTGCAGATACAGCTTGCCCGTTTAATAGAATCCTCTTCCAGCCTGCGTCCAAACACATTTACGCCATTGGTCCGGCGGATAGTGGAAAATACATATAAAATCATAACCACTATGGTAGTGGTCTTTACGCCGCCGGCAGTGGAACCGGGGTTTCCGCCGATAAACATCAAAAAAATCGTGACAAGCTTGCTGGCCGGGCGCATAGCGGCAATATCAATCGTATTAAAGCCTGCTGTTCTGGCGGTTACCGATGCAAAAAGGGAAGCCCAAATCCTCTCCCCCGCTCCCATCTGGGCCATAAGATTATTCCGCTCAGAGATACCAATGAGCAGGGCGCCTGCCACCATGAGACCGGTGGTTGTCAGCAAAACGATTTTGGAATGGAGCATATAAGACTTAAAATCCAGCTTATGACGGCTGATATCCTCCCACACAATAAATCCCAGGCCACCGATTATAATCAGGCTCATAATCACCAGATTCACCAGCCAGTCCCCGCTGTAATCTACCAGGGAGTTATAAGGGGCAGCCCGGCCCATCAGGTCAAAACCTGCATTGCAAAATGCGGAAATAGAGTGAAATACTCCGTAGTAAATCCCCTGGGTCAGGCCAAATTGCGGGATAAATCGCAGAGCCAGAAGAAACGCCCCTGCTCCTTCTATAATTACGGTTCCGAAGATAATCTTTCTCGCCAGCTTTACCACACCGCTTAAATGAAGGGTGTTGACGCTCTCCTGCATCAGCCCCCTTTGTTTTAATCCTATCTTTCTTCTCAAAACAATAGAGATAAATACTCCGATAGTAACGAATCCCAAACCGCCGATCTGTATCATAGTCAGAATCACCAACTGGCCAAAAAGAGTCCAGTTATTCCACGTATCTGCCACCACCAGCCCCGTTACACAGGAAGCACTGACAGCCGTAAACAGGCAGTCTAAAAATCCCTGACTCCTTCCGGATCTGCTGGACCAGGGCAGCATAAGAAGCAGCGTCCCGATTAAAATCATTACCATAAAGCCATAGGCGATAAACTGGGTCTGAGATAACTGACGTCTGGGCAATTTTCTTTTTTCCATATCTTTCTCCGTGTACAAAACTTTTGCTGCCGGCCCGTAAACCGGCGGCAGCCATGCTTATCCCCGGCAGGCAAAAGGGCAGCCCCTATGCCCACTGAGGGTATTATACTCCTAAACTACACGTATGGCAATACGAAAGCCGCCCTTACTTTCCGCAAAAAATACCGATCCCCTCTTCCGGGCGGGTAATGATATATTCAGGAGAAAATTGTTCCAGCTCCTCTCTTCCCCGGAACCCCCACAGTACCCCTACAGTGTCAATTCCCGCATTTTTTCCGGTCTGCATATCGGTTCCGGTGTCTCCAAAATACAGGCAGTTCTCCGGAGCTGCCCCAAGCTCCTTCATAATGGCAAAAACCCCTGCAGGATCCGGCTTTTTGGGGGTTCCCTCCTGCTGGCCTCTTATCACCGCAAAAGCATCCGCTCCAAAAATCCCTGTAATATTCTCCACTGTCTGAGCATGAGGCTTGTTGGAAAATACCGCCGCTTTCATTCCGTTTTCCTTTATGGCTTTTAAAAGCCTGTCAATCCCTTCATAGGGGCTTACCTGATACATACAGTTTTCCCCAAAAATCTCCATATAAACAGACAGCGCCTCTTCATAATGATTAAGCTCCTCATCCCCGCACAGCTTCAGCGCCCGCTCCATCTGCTTTTTATAGCCGTCTCCTACAATACTTTTTATCTGTTCCACAGTCAGAGGCCCTAACCCAAACCGCGCCATAGTAAGGTTGGTGGCTTTCTGGAGCGCCCGGGTAGTATCCAGCAAAGTCCCGTCCAAATCAAATATACAATATTGATACATAGCAAATCCTCCTGTTGTTCTTTAGCAGTTTCATTTTACCGCATCCCCTGCTAAAGGTAACTATAGCACTATTTTTTTCTACAGACAAGAAAATCTGTGCTACCAAATTTTTTGATTTTGTTATATAATCGTATAGGCTTTACGCCATATCATAATCTTATAGAGGAATATTAATATGAACACCAAATCTGCAAAGCAACGAAACACAGGCTTTTTCGCTTTTTTTATCAGCGGAATCTGCGCTATCAGCAGCGGCGTTGTAGTAAGCCTTCTCCAGGAAACCTATGGTTTTGATTATGGGATGACCGGAACCCTTCTGTCTCTGATGAGTATCGGAAATCTTTTAGCCGGCTTTGCCACAGGAATCCTTCCCGCAAAAATCGGATTAAAGCCCACTGTCTTAATCCTGACCTTCGGCTATTTTTCAGGCTATCTCCTTATGGGAATCACCGCCTGGACGGCGCTTCTCATGCTGGCCTTTTTCATGGCAGGCATCGCCAAGGGAAGTACCATCAACATCTGTACTATTTTGGTGCGGGACAACTCGGAAAACGGGACCAAAGGCATGAATCTCATGCATAGCTGCTACGCCCTGGGAGCCCTGTTATGCCCCTTTCTCATTGCCGCTGCCGCCAGTATAGGAGACCGCCTTCCCATGTTTGTCCTGGCCCTTTTTGGCCTGTCCTTGTGGGTATCTTTTGCCTCTGTTTCTTTAAAGACCCGCTCCCAGAAAAAGGAGGGAACCACAGACTGGAGTTTTCTGAAAAGCTGGAAGTTCTGGCTCCTGACCGGCCTGCTGTTCTGCCAAAACGGGGCGGAGACCAGCGTTACCGGCTGGATGGTTACGTATTTTAAAGGCAGCGGAATTTTGTCCGGCGCCTTAAGCGCTTACACAGTGACGGTTATGTGGACAGCCACCCTTATTGCCAGAATGTTAATTGCGTTTGTCTTTCCCATTAAAAATGCGGCGGCTTCCATGATTAAAATGTCTGTGGGCTGTATTATTTTCTACATAGGCCTTATGGCGGCAAATACCCAGATAAGCGCTATCCTTCTGCTGTTTGCCTTTGCATTTTCTATGGCAGGGCTAAACCCCACGGCAGTGGCAAGCGCCGGCCGGATGACCAGCGTTACCAGCATGGGGGTTATGCTCCCGGCTGCCAGCAGCGGCGCTATCCTCATGCCCTGGATTATCGGAATTGTGGCAGAATACGGCGGAATCAAGGTGGGAATGGCATCTAATATTATACCCTGCGTAGGGCTTTTGCTATTTTGTATTGCTTTAAAAAGGCTGGAAAAGAAAGAAAAACAGGCTTGAGGTTTAAACCTCAAGCCTTTAAATATCTCTTCAACAAGCGGGCCAGTTCTACGGCGTCAACTGGTTTTGCAATATGAGCATTCATACCGCTCTCCAGAGAATGTTGAATGTCATCTGAAAAGGCATCTGCGCTCATAGCAATAATCGGAATTACCAAAGCATCCGGGTGATCCAGCTTTCGAATTTCCTTTGTAGCCTCATATCCTGTCATTCGCGGCATCCGAATATCCATAAGAATCGCATCATAATACCCTTTCGCTGATTCCCGGAATTTTTCCAGGCATATCTGACCATCTTCTGCCCAATCCAGTTCCAACCCCAAGTCAGACAGCAATTCCTTTGCAACCTCCCAGTTCAGTTCGTTGTCTTCCGCAAGCAGAATGCGTCGGCCGGACAGATCAATATCTTTTTCTTCTATTTCCTCCTGTGTTGCGTCACCCCCCATGTATTGACGCAAGCTATAAAACAAAGTTGATTTAAACAAAGGTTTGGAAATAAAGCCGCTGATTCCCGCTTCCCGTGCCTCTGTCTCAAATTCCCCCCAATCATACGCAGAAATAAGCAGAATCGGGATTTCATTTCCTAAATTGCGGCGGATCTCTCTGGCAACCTGAATTCCGTTCATACCTGGCAGCTTCCAGTCCAATAAAATGATCTGGTAGTCATCTCTCTTTTTGTGATGCTGTATTACCAATTCTATAGCCTTTTCTCCGCTCAATGTCCATTCCGCCTTAATTCCAATGGACTTCAATGCCTTGGTAGCCGTTTGACATAATAATTCGTCATCGTCAACTACCAGCATATTCCAGGAGGGAAGGACCATGTCCACTTCCTTTGTATCCGCTTTTTCAAAATCCACCGTAATATGGAATTCAGTACCCTTATCAGGTTCGCTCTGTACATCAATGGTTCCTTCCATTGCGTCCACAATATACTTTGTAATGGACATTCCCAAACCGGCTCCCTCTGTTTTATGGATCCTGGTTCCGTCAGCACGGCTATAGGAATCATATATTCTTTTCAAAAATTCCGGCGACATGCCGATTCCATTGTCCTTAACAACTATATGGATTTGAACATAATCTTCTCCTTTTGGAGATTTTTCTTCAAACAGGGACAGGCGTATGGAACCTCCCTCCGGCGTATATTTCGTGGCATTGGACAGAAGATTCAGCAAAACCTGATTTAAACGTACACCGTCGCACCATACATTTTCTTCTAAAATATTCTCCACATGAATCTCAAAGCTTTGCTTTTTTGCCTTTACCTGAGGCTGCATAATGCTGACAATTCCTTCCACAATTTCTTTTAAAGAAATCTGCTCTGTGGTCAGCGTTAATTTGCCGCTTTCAATTTTAGACATGTCCAAAACATCATTAATAAGTCCCAGCAGATGTTTACTTGACAGTGTGATCTTTCTCAGACACATCTGTACTTGTTCCTTGTCATTTATATGAGCTGTGGCAATAGCGGTCATACCTACAATTGCATTCATAGGCGTACGGATATCATGACTCATGTTGGCTAAGAATTTGCTCTTTGCTTTGCTTGCCTCAATCGCCTCCTGTCGGGCCTTTTCCAATTCCTGTAATTGGAGACGGGTCATGACAAAATACCGGCAGAAAATCAATGTTAACAAGATTAAAATAGAGGCGCAGGCCAACATTGTAATAACCATTCGCTGAACACTCAATTTGTTTATCGTCTCATCCAGTATACCATATGGCATCACCCCTACCAAAAACCACTCCGAACATGGCAATGGCATCACATAAATTTGCTGTTCCTCACCATCTATCTCAAAGGTTGTGGTATATCTCTGATGCTCTTTTAGCGCAGCAGAAAACGCTTCAACTACATCCGCTAAAGTATGGTCAGCTGCAGCCTGTTCCGACTTTTCTTGCAGCAGAGCAAAAACCTGCTTCAATTCCATATTTGGATTTTGAATTACAAAACTGCCGTCCGGCCGGATAATATGGTAATATGTCATCTGCTCTTTATCTTCCAGAGAAAGAAAGCTGGTGATGTACTCCAAAGGAGTTGCTGCTATCAGGCCAATACTCTCCTCGCCATTCTGCAAAGGATAATTTGCCTTAACGCCAAACAATACCACTTCATTTCCAGCAGCATCAACTCCTACGGCAACTCTTTGTTCCCCATTTATCAGCGCGTCCACAAAGGGCCCCGGATTCGTAGGCTGTATGGATTCTCCATAAAGAGTTTCAAAATATCCTTCATCGGAACAAAGCGCTAAATAATCAAAGTTTCGAATTTGAGCCCGATAGATAAGCTCCTCATATATACTGTCTCTGTCGCTGGCTTCTTCTGAAACCGTGGAAATAATGCCATCAACCTGATCAAAGCGCAGTTTAATAACACTTTCGAAGTGCTGGGACATCTGTTCATTCATTCCGGACATGTAGATTTCTCCCACTTCGTAAATGGTATCCTTGCTCTTTCTATCCATATAAATTCCAAGTATGCTAAAAACAACTATACCAAATAATAGGAGTCCAATAAAGCTATGTATGAGAAAAAGGATTGTTGAATTCTTTTTTTGACTGATGGGCATTAACGCTGTTCCTCCTTGGATCGTTTATATTCTTTCCTGAAATGTTGTTTTTTTGTTCTGAGCGTTCCTGGACATTATACCATATACTCCGGAAAAAATTCAAGTTTTTACATTATAAGTGTGTAAAGTTATCGTAACAATTTAAAAGGCGGGGAATTTGAACGGTTACAGGCCGTCAAAAAGGAATTCCGCAAAATAAAATAAAATGGCCTTCTGTTAGCGCTGTCCGCCAATTCTCGCTAACAGAAGACCGTCTGGTCCTATTTTTCAATATTTTCTTGCCCAGAATAGCCTGTATATAAGGTGGGGATTTATCTGTCTACCGGTCGGCCTCATTAAGGTTCTTTTTCAGCAGGCTTAAAATCACACAGCCTGCTGCCGAACCAATGGCAACGGCAGCCAGATATCCTAAAGGATTCCCAACTGTAGGCAGTACGAAAAGTCCGCCGTGAGGCGCTCTTAGGGTGCAGCCAAAGAACATGGACAATCCGCCTGCCAGGGCAGCTCCTGCAGCACAGGAGGGAATCACCCGCAGAGGATCTGCCGCCGCAAAGGGAATGGCTCCTTCTGTTATGAAGGACAGTCCCATAATATAGTTTACAACGCCGGACTGGCAGTCCTTTTTGGTAAATTTCTTTTGAAAGAAGGTAGTACACAATGCGATTGCAATGGGAGGAACCATACCGCCTGCCATTACGGAAGCCATAACCTCAAAGTTGCCTTCTGCAAGCTGAGCGGTGCCAAATACATAAGCCGCCTTATTAAAGGGGCCGCCCATATCAATGGACATCATGCCGCCTACAATCATTCCCAGCACTATCCGGCCCTCTCCGCCCATACCATTCAGGAAATTAGTCAATCCGTCGTTGATTGTACCCATATAAGGATTGATAAAGGTAGTAATTACTGTGCCAAGGAAGATGCCCAGTACAGGATATAAAAGCACCGGCTTGATGCCCTCTAAGGATTTGGGAAGCCTGGAAAACAATTTCTTTAAGCCCAGTACAAGATAACCTGCTGCAAAGCCTGCAAACAGCGCTCCTAAAAAACCGGCGTTTACCGCGCCGCCTTCCGGAGTCCCAAAGGTCATTCCCATCTTGGCCGCCAGGCCGGAGACAAAGCCTGCCGCCAGGCCGGGACGATCAGCAATGCTCATGGCAATATAACCGGACAATATGGGAAGCATCATGCCAAAGGCCTGTTCGCCGATTGTCTTTAAATAAGCTGCCAAAGGTGTGTTCTTACCGAAATTTGACGGGTCAATGGCGTAGTCGTCAAAGAGGAAAGCCAAAGCAATCAGGAGGCCGCCGCCGATTACAAAGGGAAGCATGTGGGAAACTCCGTTCATCAGATGCTTATAAATCTTTCTTCCTCTGCTGTCTCCGGAACCTGAGCCGGACTGGCCGCTGTCTGCTCCTCCTGCATGGCGGTAAACAGGCACCTGGCCGGAAACCGCCTTTTCAATCAGCTCCTTGGCCTTGTGAATACCGTCGGCTACAGGAACCTGGAGAACAGGCTTTCCGTCAAATCTTGCCATCTCCACTTCCCGGTCAGCGGCTACAATAATTGCCTGGGCGCCTGCAATCTCTTCTCTGGTCAGTACATTCTGAGCGCCTCCGGATCCGTCTGTCTCCGCTTTCAGGGAAATGCCCATTTTGCCGGCAGTGGACTCTAAATTCTCTGCCGCCATGTAGGTATGGGCAATGCCGGTGGGGCAGGCGGTAACGGCAAGAAGACGGTAACCGGAAGCTGCCTGAGCCTGGGATTCCTCCCGGGCGCCTCCATCGGAAGCCGCAACCTCCTCCTGTTTTTCATTCTCCGCCCCGTCAATAATCTCTAAAAACTCCTCCTTGGTCTTCGCTCCCAGGAGCCCGTCCTTAAATCCGGGTGTCATTAACAGAGTAGACAGTCTTGCCAGAGCTTCCAGGTGGACATCCGCCCCTTCTGCAGGAGCTGCAATCATAAAAATCAGGTTTGCCAGAGATCCGTCAAAAGCCTCGTAATCCACACCCTCCGGCACGGTGACGGCGGCCAGGCCCGGCTCCTTAACCGCTTCTACCTTTGCATGAGGAATGGCAATCCCTTCTCCCACCGCCGTACTTCCCTGTGCCTCTCTTGCCAGGATTCCCTCTTTATATCCGGCCCGATCCTTTAAGCGTCCGCCTGCTTCCATCAAACCGGTAAGCCGGTCAATGGCAGCGTCTTTGGAGCTTAAGGAAACTCCCAGCTCAATACTTTCCATTTTTAATAACTCTGTAATTCTCATGGCCTTGCCTCCTAATTTAATGCTTATAAAGTTTCATACAATTTCATAATTTCGCTTTTCACGCCTAATCCGTCGGAAAAAGCAGTGGCTCCTCCGGCTGCGGTTCCCAGCTTTAATGCATGTTCATAATCTCCGTTTTGCAAGAACCCGGCCAGGAATCCCGCCACCATAGAATCACCGGCTCCCACAGAATTTTTTACCGTCCCTCTGGCCACGCCCAAACGGTAAAGCTCTCCTGTTTCCGTTACCAGAAGGGCCCCGTCTCCCGCCATGGAAATCAGTACATTTCCGGCTCCCATGTCCTGAAGGCGTCTGGCATGTTCTGCAATCTCTTCCTCTGTTTTCAGCATCCTGCCGAACATCTGGCCAAGCTCATGATTATTGGGCTTAATCAAGAAAGGATGATATTTTAATACATTAAGAAGGAGCCCTTTTTCCGCATCCACCACTACGCGGATGCCTCTTCCGGAAAGCTTTGCCATAATGGTTTCATAAATCCGGTCATCCATGGAGGCGGGAATACTGCCGGACAAAACCAGCACATCCCCCTCTTTTAATTGCTCCAGCTTATCAAACAGTCCCTTTACGTCTTCCGCTGTAATCCTCGGCCCCATGCCGTTGATTTCACTCTCCTCATTGGATTTCAGCTTCACGTTAATCCGGGACATCCCTTCCTTTACCCGGATAAAGTCGGATTGAAATCCCAGCGTCTTTACTCCCCTCTCAATCTCGTCCCCGGTAAAGCCTGCTATAAACCCCAAAGCCGTACTCTCAAAGCCCAGGGTGGCTAAAACAGCCGATACATTAATGCCTTTTCCTCCGTAAAAAATATGCTCGCTGCAGGTCCGGTTCACTGCTCCCGGTGTAAAATCCTGAACCCTGACCACATAATCCAGAGCCGGGTTAAACGTTACTGTATAAATCATTTTTCCTTGCTTTCCCCTTTCTATGAAACTTTTTTTCATCTGTCATTATAGTATCATAGTAGTTTTATTTCGTCAATACTATTTTTTAAGAAATTTTTTTTCTTGAAATAAGATTGATAAATCCGCTATTATTTGAGGCAGCAAAAAAAGAACTGCCTCTGATTTCATTTTCAGGACAGTCCTTTTGTCTGCTGGGAATCATTTTTTTATTATGCCTGCTTATCCGGCCGGATGGCATTTTCATGGCGGCGGATATGGGCCGCCGCATTTTTCTTGCTGACAAATAAAAGCAGGTACAGGGTCTCAATCACCAGCATAGCCGGGATCCGGGAAAACCAGAATTCCCCGGTGAGAAGCTTCTCCCTGGTAGCCGTGATAATCTGATAATCGCTAAGGGCGGCAAGAGGTGAAGAAGCGTTATTGGTAATTACAATGACCCTGGCTCCATTTTCATGGGCCCCCTCAGCCAGGGTTGCCAGACGTCTTGACGTGCCGGAATTGGAAATAATCAGCACTACGTCCTGCGGCCCCAAATTATAAGTATTGGCCATCTGAGCCTCCCAGATGGTACTGCATACCGAGGAAAGGCCCAGCTGGTTAAACTTGAAACACCCATCCATAGCAACCGGAATAGTATTTCCTACTGCTGCAAACTGAATGAGCCTGGCATGTTCCAAAATTTTTAAAATTGTCTCCAAATTGTCCGGATCCAACATGCCGATAGTGCCGGTCATCTCCGCTATCTTATTTGCCAGGATGTTCTGAAGGGCCTGGGGAAGCTTCCCCCGGTCAATCTCGTTGGACACCTGAAGGCTGTCCCGCTCTTCCTCCATAACCTCCTTGGCAAGCGCCATTTTTAAATCCTGATATCCTTTAAACCCGCACCGGCGGCAAAACCGGGACACCGTAGCGTCGCTGGTGCCGCTGGCCCGGGCCAGCTCGGCTACCGTCATGTCCACAGCAGCCTTTTTGTTATCCAGAATATAATCGGCAATCTTCTTTTCTGCGTCAAAAAAATGCTCATAAGATGCACAGATAATGTCCATAACGCTCCGACTGCTCATTTCTTCATCAACCCCATACATGTAATTTTATTTCATACAGCCATGATAACATAAAAACAGCGGCTTGTCAAACCGCTGTTTAAAAGGCTTATTCTCCGGACAGATATCCTTCCAGAATATACATGGTCATATCAATCAATTCCCTGGTATGGGCATTGGAGATAAAAATAGATTCAAACTGGGAGGGAGCCATGCTGACGCCGTTGTTAATCATATAGTTAAAATACCGGCCAAATTCTTCCACATCAGCCTTCCTGGCACCCTCATAATTATAGACCGGACCGTCCGTAAAAAATACGCAGCTTAAGGAGCCCACTCCGGTTACATACCAGGGCTTCCGGTATTTCTCAAAAAGCTTTCTGGCGCCGGCCCGGTAGTAGTCTCCCAGGCTGTTAATATAATCATAGATCTCCGGCTGCTCATGAAGGATGGTAAGCTCTGCCAGGCCTGCGGACATTGCCACCGGGTTGCCGCTTAAAGTTCCTGCCTGATAAACGCCGCCTGACGGGGCAACCATCTCCATCAGCTCTTTCCTGCCGCCATAGCATCCAACCGGCATACCGCCTCCGATAATCTTTCCAAAGGTGGTCAGATCCGGCGTCACTCCAAAATATCCCTGAGCTCCCGCCTGGCTCAGGCGAAATCCTGTAATAACCTCGTCAAAGATCAGAAGCGCCCCTTCTCTGGTACATAAATCCCGCATGGCCTGCAAGAATCCCTCTTTAGGGGCCACTACCCCCATATTTCCTGCCACCGGCTCTAAAATTACCGCCCCAATCTGTCCCGGATGCTCTGCAAACAGCGTCTCCACGCTGGAGACATCATTGTAAACCGCAGTCAGTGTGTCCGCCGCACAGCCTGCCGGGACTCCCAGGCTGTCGGGGACTCCGGTGGTCATGGCTCCGGATCCGGCCTTTACCAGCATGGAATCGGAATGGCCGTGGTAGCAGCCGGCAAATTTGATGATTTTGCTGCGGCCGGTATACCCGCGGGCCAGGCGGACTGCAGACATTACCGCCTCGGTTCCGGAGTTTACCATACGCATCATTTCCATGGAAGGAACCATTTCCTTAATCAGCTCTGCCACTTTATTTTCAATGCCAGTGGCGGCTCCAAAGCTTAACCCTTTTTCTGCGGCCTTTACCACTGCCTCATAAACCGCCGGGTGGCTGTGGCCTAAAATCATAGGCCCCCATGATCCGATATAGTCAATGTAACGGTTGCCGTCCACATCCCACACATAAGGGCCTTTGGCTCTCTCAATAAATCTGGGATTTCCCCCCACTGCCCCAAAGGCCCGAACCGGGCTGTTGACGCCCCCTGGCATCAGCTTCACTGCCTGCTGAAATAACTGTTCTGATTTTGTCATTATCCGATTCTCCCCTCATCCATAAATCCGGCCAGTTCTTTTGCAAAATAAGTCAGAAGAATATTGCAGCCTGCCCGGTAAATGCTGGCAGCGGTCTCGCAAATCAAACTGTCCTGGTCAATATATCCCAGCTTTCCGCCGGCCTTAATCATGGCGTACTCGCCGCTGACGCTGTAAGCTGCCACCGGAAGATCTATGGCGTCGGCCGTCTCCCGGATAATATCCAGATACGACAGAGCCGGCTTGATCATGATAATGTCAGCTCCCTCTTCTATGTCAGAAAAAACTTCTTTTAAGGCCTCTTTCCGATTGTGGTAATCCATCTGGTAGCTCTTTCGATCCCCAAAAGACGGCGCAGAGCCTGCCGCATCCCGGAAGGGGCCGTAAAATCCGGAAGCATACTTGGCTGCATAGGCCATAACGGGAGTGGTCACGTAGCCATTATTGTCTAAGATTTCCCGGATGGCCGCTACCCGGCCGTCCATCATATCGGAAGGAGCTACCATGTCAGCCCCCGCCTGAACCTGGGAAAGGGCAATTTTTGCCAGATACTCCAGGGTTTTGTCATTGTCCACATAAGTCCCGTCCAGAATCCCGCAGTGACCGTGAGAAGTGTACTCACACATACACACATCGCCGATATAATAGAGATCCGGCACGCTTTCCTTAGCCTTACGGAAAGCCTTCTGAATAATGCCGTCCTCCCTATATGCACCGCTTCCGCAGGCATCCTTGTGTTCTGGGATGCCAAAGAGCATAACGCTGGGGACACCGGCTCTTGCAACCTCCTCCAGGGCCTCCGGCAGCCGATCCACACTGTAACGGAACTGGCCCGGCATGGTGGGAATTTCCTCTTTTATATTGGTTCCTTCTTTTACAAACATGGGATAGATCAGGGAAGACTTGTCCATACGGGTCTCCCGAACCATTTTGCGAAGAAGCGGGCTGGTACGCAGCCTTCTTGGTCTTTGAATCATATCTATCATACTCTGTCCCTTCTTTCCTTTATCGTGATAACGCCTATATACATAAATAGCCTACAGTCCGAAATCAATAAGATTGTAGTCCTTTAAAGCCCAAATACTGCACATAAAAATCACCATATCCGGACGGTTTTCCGCCACATAATCTTTGACAGAAATCCGGGGCTCTATCCGCAAGTCAATGGCTTCCACCTGGCGGACCCCCAGGCTCAGAAAGCTTTCTACCGGGCGCACAAAGGAATCTTTTAAAAATAAAACCGTTTTGTCCTCCCCGGCAGTCTGGTTGGTATGGCGGATCAAATTATAATCGTCTCCCGTATAGACGGCATAGGGAATATGGCTGTCATCGTAATACCAGGAATCTTCTATCTGGCTCCAGTCCAGAATAGCCTGGGAAAAGTCCCCCTCCCGCACCAGCCCCCTGTCCGGCACTTCTGTCTGAAGATTTGTGGGGAAATCCGGCAGAATAACGGAAATATCGTCCACCCCGCCAAAATACTTTCCGGTACGTTTTCCATAGGATCCCAAAAAAGCCTCCGGAAAGTCCTTTTCACAAAAATTATCTCTGTCTGTCAGGCTTTTGTCAATGGAATATCCATAGTCGGAATTTAAACGCTCCACCAGCTTCTGGTAGCCCCAAAAGGCTCCCTCCGAAGTCCAATGATGGTCTGTATGAAAAAACATTTCCTCATGGGAAAGGCCTTCTTCATGAAGGATTTCCCGCAAATCCATTACAAAAACCCCTTCCTCTCTCAGCCCGGCAACCACTTGATCCGCTCCGGGATTTACCTGATCCGGCACTCCCACAGGAAGCCCCGGATCGTACCGGCAGACCTTTGAGGGCGCCAGGACGCAGAGAAAGGGAATCCCCTGTTCCTGGCAGTACTGGTTCAGTTTTGTCAGGCTTTCTATGGTTTCTTCTATATGAAATTCGTTGCTGAGACGCTCTAAATATCCGTTGTCCAAACGCACCGTATCGTTGCAGGTACGCAGCCCGGCCAGACTTTTTATCAGGCCGTTTCCCTCAATAAACCGGTAACGTCCTTTTATGCTTTCTGAATAATAGGAATCCAGAGCGCCTGGAATCCCGGCCCAGAGCTTCCGGTTTCCGGCCTCCTCCTGCTCCATGGCTTTTATGGCGGCCCGGCCTGCTCCGGGCAGGTTCCACACTGCCATAAAAGCCACGCTGGCAAGAAATGCCGCCGTCAGGCCCAGACGGTTGATTTTCTCTAAAAGGAAATATTGTTTCACCTTTCCTCCCCTGCAGGGGGATGTTGCAAAATCCCCGCTTTTTCTGCCTTATATGTGAGTTCAGATTTTTTTTATCATAGCATAGAATGGGATTGGGGTCAAAAGATATTTTTGTTTAAAAATTAAAATAAATAAAAGGATTATGAGCCCCCATCACCAACTCAGAAACTGCCAGCAGAAACAGGAAAAACACACCTCCATGGACAGTCAGCCGTACAAGCTCCCCGGCAAGTCCCGGAGAGTCTTCTCCCGGTTTTGGAGGATTTTCCCTGTCTGCCCACTTAAGAAAGCGGCCTGCAAGAGGCGTGCTGGCCAGAGCTGCGCTGAGGAAATACCACCGGTATTCCCACAGGTAATACAGAGTCCAGGATACCTTTGGACGGGCCGCAGAAAAACCCGCCATGGTCTTTAAATAAAGGGCCGCTTCCCCCAGGCTTTCCGCCCGGAACAGCACCCATCCAAGCATCACAAAAAGGAGAGTCAAAATCCGGTAAAGCCACTGGATTTTATACTCTTTTGCTTTCTCCGGAAGCTTAAAAAGCTTCTCCAGAGTCAAAAGCACAAAATAAAAAATCCCCCAGCAGACAAAGGTCCAGGCCGCGCCATGCCAGATTCCCGTTAAGAACCAGACCACAAACAAGTTCCGAACCAGTTTCCACCTGGAATCCACCCTGGATCCACCCAGGGGGATATACACATAATCCCGAAACCAGGAACTAAGGGAAATGTGCCAGCGCCTCCAAAAATCTGTTACAGAATCCGCCATATAAGGGTAACAGAAGTTCTCCGGAAAAGAAAATCCCAGCATCCGCCCCAGTCCAATAGCCATATCTGAGTATGCCGAAAAGTCAAAGTATATTTGAAAGGTGTAGGAAACCGCCCCCAGCCAGGCGGCCCCCACAGTCAGCTCTCCGGCAGCGGGCAGGGTAAAAATGTAGTCCGCTATGACAGCCATAGTATTGGCTATCAGAACCTTTTTTATAAACCCGTACAGAAAGCGATGAACCCCGGCCCGAAAGCCGGAAATTGTAACCGGATGGTCTTTAATCTGTTCAGAAAAGGTCTCATAGCGGACAATAGGGCCTGCAATAAGCTGAGGAAAAAATGCAATGTACAGACCCACATTTAAGATGTTTTTTTGCACTTTTCCGTTTTTTCGATACACATCAATTACATAGGACATGGCCTGAAAAGTAAAGAAAGAGATGCCTATGGGAAGCGCAATGGCCGTAGGCGCAAGCACCTCTTTTTCTGCCAGGCGGTTGACATTTTCCACAAAAAAATTCATGTATTTATAATATCCCAGGATTCCCAAATTGCAGAATGTCATAAGAATCAGAACGATTCTGCCCCCATATTTGTTATCCCGAAACCGGTCTGCCGCCAACCCGAATCCATAATTTATGGCAATGGAGGCCGCCATAATCACTACAAAATCCGGTTCCCCCCATGCGTAAAAAACCATGCTTACAGCCAAAAGCCAAAGGTTTTTCAAAGCCTTTGGCAAAAGGAAATATCCGGCCAGAGTTACCGGAAGAAATAAAACTAAAAATGACATGCTGGAAAATAACACGTTGCTGCTCCTTTATTCCCCCAAGCAATGCGGAAAACAGGCTATGCTTGCGCGGATATTTGACAAATGCCGCCAGGGTTACCGGCCTTAAGCTTCTCTGCCCTCAGCGTTTAAGGGCAGGACCGCATATTACGGATTCTGCATAATTCACCGAGGCCATAGCATCCTTACAGTAGCAGTCTGCCCCAATGGTTTCTGCATACTCCCTGGTTAAAACCGCTCCGCCTGCCATGATTTTCACCCAGGGAGCCTTTTTTTGCAAAAGCCGGATAGTGGCCTCCATGCTGGGAACGGTAGTGGTCATCAGGGCGCTTAACCCAACCAAGGGAACCTGCTCTAAAACCGCCCTGTCTGCAACGGTTTCCGGCGGCACATCCCTGCCCAGATCGATTACCTCATAGCTGTAGTTTTCCAGCAATACTTTTACGATATTTTTACCAATATCATGAATATCGCCCTGAACTGTAGCCAAAATAATCTTTCCTTTTTTCTCCTGTGCCTGCCCCAGCTTCTGCATCTCATCCTTAATCACTTCAAAGGCCGCCTTGGCCGCCTCTGCGCTCATCAAAAGCTGCGGCAGGAATATGGTTCCTTTCTCAAACCCCTGTCCTACAAAGTCCAGAGCAGGAATCATAGTCTGATTAATAATTTCCAGGGGAGCCTGTTCTCCCAAAAGCCCTTTGGCAGATCTGGCCGCCCCCTCTTTCAGCCCTCTTACAATGGAAGAAAAAAGCCGGGAAGAAGCTGTGTCCTTTTCCTCTTTTAAGGGAATCTCGTCTTTTTTCTGCCCGCCGTAAGCCCCGATATAACTGCTGCACTGAGGATCCAGCCCCGCCAAAGCGCGGTAGCTGTAATAGGCCCGCATCATAGCTTCAGAGTTTGGGTTGATAATGGCCGCATTAAGGCCATTTTCAAGAGCCATAGTAAAAAATGCGGCATTAATGATCTCTCTTTGAGGCAGTCCGAAGGAAATATTGGACACCCCTAAAATGCTCTTTCCTCCCAGATCATCCCGGATTCTTCTTAAGGTTTCCAGAGTAGTCAGCGCCCCCTTGCTGTCCGAGCTTACGGTCATGCAAAGCCCGTCTACCAGAATGTCTTTTGCCTTTATTCCGTACCGTGCTGCCCTGTCATAAATCTTTTCTGCAATACGGATTCTTCCCTCTGCAGTATCCGGAATCCCGTCCTCGTCCAGGCACAAAGCCACCACGGTACCGCCGTACTTTTTTACCAGAGGGAATACTGCCTCCATAACTTCATCCTTGCCGTTGACAGAATTGATCAGGGGCTTGCCGTTATAAACCCGCATCCCCCGCTCCATGGCTTCTACATTAGAAGTATCAATCTGGAGGGGCAGCTCTGTAATGCTCTGAAGCTCTTTGATCACCTCCTCCATCATGGAAGGTTCATCGATCTCCGGAAGCCCTACGTTTACATCCAGTATGTGGGCTCCGTTATCTTGCTGAACGGCTGCCTCCCGAAGGATATGTTCCAAATCATGATCCCTTAAGGCCTGCTTAAATTTGGATTTGCCTGTAGGGTTAATCCGTTCTCCAATAATTACCGGATCCCGGCCAATGATAACTGCCCTGGAATAGGAAGAAACCACAGTCTGGTTCTGCTCTTTTGGCCAGGAAACCGGAAGTTCCCGGCACAGATCCACCGTCTTTTTTATGTGTTCCGGCGTAGTTCCGCAGCAGCCGCCTACTATTACGGCTCCCATGGAAGCGATCTCCTTCATTTCCCTGGCAAAAGCTTCACTGTCTATATCGTATACAGTCCTTCCCTCCTGGCTTCTTGGAAGCCCGGCATTGGGGTTTACAATTACCGGCAGGGAGGTCACTTTTAAAAGCTTTTCCACAATAGGCTTCATCTGAACCGGTCCTAATCCACAATTGACTCCGATTCCGTCCACTCCCAGCCCCTCCAGCAAGGCCGCCATAGACTCTACGGTTCCTCCGGTAAGAAGCTTTCCCTTTTCATCAAATACCATAGTGACAAATACGGGCAGATCACAGGCTTCTTTTACTCCCAAAACCGCCGCCTTTATCTCATAGCTGTCGCTCATGGTCTCAATAAGGGCCAGATCCACCCCTTCTCCTGCCCCTATTCGGGCTATGTCCCGGTACAATCCCACTGCCGCCTCAAAGTCCAGGTCGCCCAAGGGCTTTAAAAGCTTTCCGGTAGGCCCCATATCCAGAGCAATAAAGGCTTCCTTTCCTGCCTGTCTCACCGCCTCCCTGGCGTTGGAGACAGCCGCCTTTATCACCTGCTCCAGATCAAATTCCCCGCCGGGATAAAATTTCAGCCCATTGGCTCCAAACGTATTGGTATTGATAATATCCGCCCCGGCTTTCAGATAATCTTTGTGAAGCTCCACCAGGATTTCCGGGTGAAGAATGTTCCAGGTTTCCGGAAGCTCTCCTGCCTTTAAGCCTTTAGCCTGAAGAATACTGCCGGTGCCTCCGTCAAAAAAAAGGCGGCGTTTCTTCATTTCTTCTAATATCTTATACATGGCTGTTTCCCTTCTTTCTTTATCTCTGCCGTCCGGCTTTACCGCCGGTAGGGACAGTCTCCTTTCTCACAGGCCTCACACCCTTTTACTTCACACCGGTAAGCCTTTCTGCTGATTCCCATCACCGCTGTCACCGATTTTACCGGCGTCATCAGCAAGCTGTCTGTAAGCTTGATCCCGATTCGCTTTCCCGCCTCCAGGGCGTCTAATAAATTTTTCTGGTTCTCCAGGGGAAAATCCCCATATCCGGGACTAAACCTGGGGCGCAGATACAGGCCCTGGCTCTGGCATTTTTCTTTAAGATCCTGACACTCCCTGTCACAGAAGGCCTCCAGCATAGCCGTGGCCGCTGCCTGCAAAACCACCGCCCTGCTGATCTCAAGCTTTTCATATTTCTGAATCAGCTTATCTGCCCCAACTCCCAGAGTGGCGGCAAAAACAGCAATCTGGCTACAATCCTTTAAGTTTTTCCACAGATTTCTGCTGACGGTCTGAAAGCAGCCGCCGTCAATCTCATAGCCTTCTCTCAGTGTCAGAGAATAGATCCTTATAAGGCTTTTGGGAGATGTCTCCTTCTCAAGTTCTTTTAAGCAGGATTCCGCAAGCTCCTTAGTCCTTTCGTCTGCTTCCGCCCTGCCATAGCCCAGATACCGGAAAATTTCGTTTCTGTTGATTTCCACCTTGTTTTCCTCTTTCCCTTTAGAGATTACCCTACAATCTGGGACAGGCTTTCTTTGATTCGGGCCGCCACATCAGGCTTATTCATGGAATAAACGTGGATACCATTTACCCCGTTGGCTATCAGGTCAATAATCTGCTCCGTGGCATAGGCAATTCCCGCCTGCTTCATAGCTGCCGGATTATCCCCAAACCGATCTACTATGGCCTTAAATCTGGACGGCAGATAGGTGCCGGACATTTTACAGATCCGGTGAATCTGTTTTACATTGGTTACAGGCATAATTCCGGCAATGACCGGCACAGTAATGCCTTTTTCCCGGATCCGGTAGAGATAATTATATAAAATATTGTTATCAAAAAACATCTGCGTTGTAACAAAGTCACAGCCTGCCTCCACCTTTTCTTTCAGGTGAAGAATGTCCTGGGTCTTGTTGGCCGACTCTACATGTCCCTCCGGGTAGCAGGCGGCCCCGATACAAAAATCCCCGGCCTGCTTCACATCATAAATCAGCTGGGATGCATACTGATAGTCATGGGCAAGGGGACCTCCCTCAGGAATATCGCCTCTTAAAGCCAGAACATTTTCAATCTGATTTTCTTTTAATTCTGTGAGAATCTCTTTTACCCGTTGTCTTGTGGAGGAAACGCAGGTCAGATGGGCCAAAGGTGTTACTCTGGCGGCTTTCTGAATGGTTGAGGCAATCTGCACCGTATACTGGCTGGTGCCTCCTCCGGCCCCATATGTAACGCTCATAAAAGCAGGGCCGATTTTCGCAATTTCTAAAGCCGCTTCCTCTACAGACCTGTAATTATCCGCTGTCTTAGGCGGAAATACTTCAAAGGACAGAGTGGTTTTTCCCTCTGCCAGAATATCGCGGATTTTCATGTGTACTTCTCCTTTTTACCACCATAAATGAAAGGGGATGTCGCAAAATGAAATAAAGGCTCTGGTTTCATTTTGCGACACCCCCATTTTCTATGGAATTACTATAGCATAACCTTTTTTAAATTTCAATCAGCGATTTGATAGAGAGCTGTGTATTTCTCTTTTAAATAGCGAATATAATATCTGGGATCAAAGTCTTCTCCTGTCATATCCTTTAAGATTTGGCGGGTTGTTTTCATTTTGCCGTGCTGGTGAATATTCTCCCGCAGATATTCCCGGATTACCTCCACCTTCCCCTGGCGGAGCAAGCCCTCAAAATCCAAAATCTTTTTCATATGGTAGTAAATCTGCGCGCCAAAGGCACTTCCTAATGCATAGGAAGGGAAATAGCCGAAAGATCCCTGGGACCAGTGGATGTCCTGAAGAACTCCTTCTTTATCTGTTTTTGGGCGGATTCCCAGGTATTCTTCATATTTGTCCGCCCAAATCCGGGGCAGCTCTTCTACATCTAAGTCCTCCTCTATCAAGGCTTTTTCAATCTCATAACGGATCAAAACGTGAAGGCTGTAGGTCAGTTCGTCCGCCTCGGTGCGAATCAGGTCCGGGTGGACTTTATTGATAGCCCTTACAAAAGTGTCCAGGCTGATTTTCTCAAAGGGATCCGGGAAAATTTCCTGGACTTTTCCATAGATAGGAATCCAAAAGTCCTTGCTTCTTCCAATAATATTTTCGAAGAACCGGGACTGGGATTCATGCATCCCCATGGAAGTCCCCTGGCCCAGCAGGGTTTGGGTCAAATCATCCCGGATCCCCATTTCATAGATCCCGTGCCCTGCTTCGTGGATAACAGAAAACAGGGAGCTGTCTACGCGGCGGCTATAGTGGGTGGTAATCCGCACATCCTTGTTGTGGAGATTGGTGGTAAAGGGATGGGCGCTGACTGAAAATACGCCTTTTTCAAAATCAAACCCCACATACTCTGCCAGAAATCTCCCCAGCTCTTCCTGCTTCTCTTCGGGAAAATCCCCGGTGAGAAAATCGTCCTGAATCGAAGCTTTGCTTTCCATAACCTTTTTTAGAAGAGGAACCAGTTCTTCCCTTAACATCCCGAAAAATTGATCCAGCTCTTTCATAGAAAAGCCCTTCTCATAGCCTTCTAAAAGGGCATCGTACTTTTTCTGCCCTTCCTTTGCCCGATATCCGGCAAATTTTTTCTGATAATCTACCACCTTTTGAAGCGTCTGGGCAAAGCCGCCAAAGTCGTCCTCCTCCTTGGCTTTCTCCCAGAGCCGCACTGATTCAGAGGAAAGCCTGGCAAATGCCTGATATTCTTCCCTGGGAATACAGTCCAGCTGTTCTATCTGATCTTCCAGTTCTTTTACCTGGGCCATCTCTGTCTCTTTTAACCCTTCTGGATTTTCCAGGCACTCTTTTACCAAAGCCTTGGTTTCTTCCCCGGTCACTGCCTGAAAGTATTCTCCTGACAGAATTTCAATCACTCTGGAAGTATTGGCGCCTGCCGCCTTGGGAGCCAAAGTAGCATCATCCCACTCAAAGAGCACCAGCGCTGCCTGTACCGCCATAGCTTTATCCAGATAAGGCTTTAATTGTTTAAACCCGTCATTCATTTGTCCTAATCTCCTTTCTTCTCTTGAAGCGTTGCCCTCATTGAACAAGAGCATTTTTGCAGGAAGGCGCTTCCGGCAAAATTATGAAAAGGGACACTCTGTATTGAGTGTCCCCGAAATTCATTTATCTCATACAAACAGGTCTGCCACGTTCCTGTATCCTTCCGTGGAAGGCAGGGTAATGTATACCGGCTGTCCCGGATTGTTAAATACGATATCCATATCTACGGTCATATTAATGGGAATTCCCATGACATCCATGGACATATCCATAGAAACGCTTTCCTCATCTACATAACCGTTTTTGTTAATATGGATGGTTCCGCTTGCCCGGTTCACCTGGTACTCATACCCCAGGCCGGAATAATCATTTCCCATAAGAGCCATAACTTCATTCACTGCCTTATTCAGCTCAGCAGCGTCCATATCATAGGTAACCGTCTTGGCATCGCCATTGTGATACATTTTTAAATTTGTCATTCCATACATCTCATCGGAAGCCACCTGTAGCTTGGAGGTAAGGGACATGGTCTCCTCTATCATCTCGTCCATGTCCATGGGCATTGCCATCTTTAAATCATCCATTGCCATGTACATATAGCCGTCCTTGTAGAACATGGTCATAGTCACAGACTCTCCTTCAGCGGCAACTGCCATGTCACAAAGGAAAATCATGTTTCCGGATTTTGCTCCCTTCATCTGCATATCCATATCCATCAGCATCTTAAGGGATTCCCCATCTATGGTCATGGTCATAACCGCATCAACATCTGCATCAAAATCGTCCAGACTGTCAGCCTTCTGTGACGCTGCCCGGTAAATGGTTCCTATCTCATCTGCAGTTGCTTTCAGATCCAGCTGCTGAGGATTGCCGCCCCAGGTCCATTCGCCTTTGCTATTGACCACCCAGTTGTCTACCACTGTGTCTAAATCCAGAAATCCATTCTCATTAAAGTGATAGCATTCAGCCAGGCCGTCTCCGTTGCTGTCAATCCACTGCCAAGTGTCCGCCGCGTAGCTGCCGTCGTCCTGCTGGTATTTCCAGGTTACATCTGCCTTTTCCCACTGGCCTGCCAACGCAGGAAAAGTCATAGACAATGCCATAGGCACTACCAATGCGCCAAACTTTTTCCAACTTTTCATCGTTTTCCCCTTTCTTGTCATAAAAAGCTTTTTTTCTTATTATTGTAGCGCAATTGTCTGTATATTACAAGATTTATTGAAAAAAAAGACAAAAAATGTAGCAGGAGCTGCTGCAGATAAATCTCAGGGGATCTTTCCCTGTTGTCTATCTGTGGCGGCTCCTGCCGTCTCAATGTTTCCTGTCTGCATCAGAAATATTTCTTATTACCCCAGAGGTTGCTCCTCTTAAGCTCCAGATACTCATTATAGGCTTTCTCCAAAATCTGCTTTTCATTGGAAAATTTCAGCAGATGGTATGCTTCATAAAATTTGTAATATCCGGAATCAATGAAATATTCCTCCCGCTGTGGTTTGCTGTAATAGCTGTCCGCCATCATCAAATACCAGTGCACGTCCTTCTCCACCACATCCTGGGGAGTATTGAACGAATATTGGCTTTTACCGATATATTTAATAATGGAAGCATTGACGCCAGTCTCCTCTTTTACCTCACGGAGCGCTGTCTCTTTAAACTCTTCTCCCGGCTCTACAGTTCCCTTGGGAAGGACCCAGCCCTCGTACTTATTTTTATAATTTTTGTAGAGGACGAGTATCTTACCACGAAATATAACCACACCGCCGCAGCTAGTTGCTTCTATCATCGCAATCCCTCCTGGTCGCTGGTGTGTTTTCCTATACCTGTTTTTAAGTATAACTCTTTTTCAGGTTCATTGCAAGGGGGGATCCGGAAACGGCTGATATATCGGCAACAATTCTATTACAATTTTCCACTTAATTTTCTTTTTGGGCCTGCTTCACAAAATATGTGTCAAACACGGCTCTGGCAATGGGGGCGGCTTCCCGGCCGCCGGATCCGCCTTCTTCCACCACTACGGAAATGGCGATCTTTGGATCCTCTGCCGGCGCAAAACCGGTAAACCAGGCATGACTCTCCTTTCCGGTCTCAAATTCAGCGGAGCCTGTCTTACCTGCCGCCCGGTACGCCTCTGTCCTGAGGGCCGAACCGGTTCCGTCGGTTACCACCAGCTCCATCATTCCAGCCAGAATCCCCGCCTCTTCCCCACTCATAAGGCTTCCCCAGGATTCCGGCAGAAATTCCTGCCCTGTCTCCCCGCTGGCATTTATCACATGATCAATAAAATAGGGCTTCATAAGGTTTCCCTCATTGGCGATTGCTGCGGTAATCATCAGGTTGTGGACAGGGGTTATCTGGGTTCCTCCCTGACCGATGGAAGTCTGAAGTACTTCCCAGTCAGATGCCCCATCCTCCAGGGCGAAGGTGCTTTTGCTGTAAGGAATGGATAAAGGCTGCTCTTTGTTAAACAGCATCTCTTCTGCCAGGCTTTTCATTTTAGCATGATTCAGTTCCAGGCCCATGCTGGCAAAAGCCCCGTTACAGGAATTGGCAAATGCCTGTTCCAGATTTTGGCTTCCATGAACCGTAGAGTGATAACACCGTATGGTATATTCTCCGTATTGGTATACGCCGTTACAGTCAAAGTGAAAGTTTTTATAATCCTCCGGGTTCTCTCTTATATATTCCAGAAGGACCAGAGTCTTAAAGGTTGAACCCGGCGGGTAAACTCCCTGAGCGGCACGGTTTAATAAAAGGCCTTCCCCGGCGTCGCCGGACACCAGACTGTCCCACAGGACATTAATCTGGTTGGTATCAAATTCCGGCTTGGAAACCATGGCCAGAACCTTTCCCGTATCCACCTCCATAACCACAACCGCCCCTTTTCTGTCTCCAAGGGCGTCATACGCGGTTTGCTGCAGATCCACATCCAGGGTGGTAACCACATCATCTCCCGGATCTTTTTCATCCATCAGCTCCCGCAATACCTTTTCCGCCAGATTGTCATGGGAGGAAAGAAGATAGAAATTGGCCAGATCCTCTACCCCTGTTTTTCCCCTGGTAGACCAGCCTGCCGCATGGCAGAACAGGGAACCGTAAGGATAAATGCGCGTCTCCGTCCCGTCCTCCCCTGTCAGGGTCTGAGCCAGGACTCTGCCGTCATTGCTTAAGATTTTTCCCCGGATCACCTTATCGGATAAATGTTCCAGCCTGGCATTATAAGAATTATTGAGGGCATTTTCACTCCGTGCTTCTATAAACCACACCAGATACCCTATTAGCAGCACAAATACTGCTGAGATCAGATAGGTCAATATTAAAATATTTCCATTAGAACCTGGAGAGTTAGAATTCCCCTTCATCTTCTTCCTCCTCATTCCGTTTCAGGATGTAAAGCCCCTGGACAATATGGAACAAAAAAAATGTACTGAAAACAGAGCTTCCCCCATAGCTGACAAAGGGCAGGGTTACCCCGGTGGAGGGGATAAATTTTACCACTCCCCCTACATTTAAAAATACCTGGGTAATATAAACCATCCCCAGCCCAAAGGCGATCAATTTATAGAAGGCAGCCCTCATTTTAGACGCTATCATCATAAACTGGATAAAGCAGCCCAGACAGATAAGCAGGACACAGACTGCAAAAATCCCTCCCATTTCTTCAAAAATCGCAGCAAAAATAAAATCCTTTTCCACCACCGGAATCTTGTAAGGCATCCCCTGGAAAAGGCCGCTTCCAAACCATCCTCCTGTTCCGATAGCAAACAGGGACTGCGTAATCTGGTATCCCCGGTTATCAATGTCCGCCCAGGGATTGGCCCAGGCTTCCACCCGGATCCGAACATGGGAAAACAGATAATAGGCCGCCACTGCCGCCACGCTTCCGCTTAAGACTCCCGTTCCCAGATAAACCCAATTGGAGGTAGCTACAAACAGCATAAACAAATAGGTGGTAAAAAAAATCAGGGCTCCTCCTAAATCCTTAGACGCCACCAGCACCAGCACATGAGCCGCCGCTGCCGCCGTAGTAACGCAAACGGTGCGAAAGCTGGTGGAATGGTAGAACATAGCCGCTGTAAAAAATACAAAGGTAATCTTTACAAATTCCGACGGCTGGAAGGATGCGCCTCCTAAGCTTAAGGAAAGCTGAGCCCCATAGCTGGTATTTCCTTTCATCCACACTGCCGTCAGCAGAACCAGTCCCCCAAGCCCATATACCCAGGGAATCTTGGAAAGCTGCCACACCCGATCCATAATAAAGGGGAGCAGAAGGCTTATAGCCGCCGCTAAAGCCGCTACCACAAACTGCTTTCCCGCCAGAGCCTGTCCCTTTTCTATGGACAGGCGGGTCTGAATAATAAAGCCTACGCATAAAAGCATAGCGGTATTATTGACCAAAAGTCTGGATACATTGCGGTACAGCAGCCGGAAGCCGCCGATATAGCAAACAAAGAATACCACCTGGGCCAGGTAGAAACCGATAACTGCTTCCTCCTGGCTTTTCAGGTAAATTACTAAAAAAGCCAGAAGGTGGATTAAAAACATGGCTTGGTTCTGGCGGCCGCAGACTGCCTTTTTGTCCTCCAAATCCTGGTAGGAAAAGAACCGGAAGTTGAAATATGTGTAAAAAGCCATTAAAAGAATCATGAAATATTTGGAAATTTCAATAATCAGGGTTGTCATTCTATTTTCCTATTCCACTCCCCGGCGAAAATGGCCTCTGGTAAAATCCTTCAGCAGAACAGGTAAAACCTCCTTCTTTTTTCCTTCCTCAAGAAAAGCCTTCAGGATCCTTATGGTTTCTTCTTCTGTTTCAATGGTAAATTTCATCCGAAGCCCATCCGGTTTTAAAGCGCTTATCTCGCTTTTGCAGTCAAAAAGCAACAGGGGACTTGGGTTATAAATGGTATTATAACAGAACCGGCAATGGTTTTTCACCGGAAGAAGTTTGCCGGTCCGATCCTTCATATTTATGGCCTCCCGGCGCTTATCGCAGCCTGATGTGGTCTTTTTAATGCACTGGGCCGAAACCATCATGGGAAGGCGGCCGTAAACCACCAGATCAGAAGGCGGGTCTGTCCGGCTGATTTCCATAAGCTCTTTGTTTGTCAGCTCCAGTGGAAGGGTAATCCGCTCCGCTCCCATGGCTTTCATGGCGAAAGCGGCTCCTCCGTTCCAGGTATACATGGTATCATCAAAAATCATGGGACAGGTTATTCCCGTCTCCTTTAACCATTCTGTCTCCTCCATAGCCCGAACTATGATGCCGTCAAAACCGGCTGATTTTAATTGTTTCAGGTTTGTGCCTAAATATTCCATGGCTTCTGTCCGGAAAATATGGGGCAGAATCAGCAGACAGGAAATCCCCTTATCATGAACCTGCCGGACCCATTCCTGCCACTGTCCCGCCGGAAAACCGGTGCTGTCCATTGCAATCTCATCAATAACCGGGGCCAGGGCCTTGCCTTTCGTCTGCGCCGCATATTCTCCCAGCTCCGGCCAGGAGAGGACAGCCGCCAGCTGTGACGGCTCTTCAAAGGACAGCCGGAAAGCCGGGGACCATTGTTGGCCGTCCGATTCTGTCTGTCGTACCTCCGGCCTCTGTCCGCCAGCTTCTGACAGACGGATCTTCCGGCTGTCCGGCAGAGCCTTAGCAGCCCGGTCTCTGCGGTAAGGCTTTAAAATTTCCTTTTCAAGGGCCTCCAGTCCGGCTCTGCGTAACTCGTTTAATGCCTGTACCGGCAAAAATACCCGGCCGGTGATCCGTACATCCAATCGTGAAAAGAGAAAGGGGGTTCCTCCGGTTTTTCCTATCTGCTTCGCTACTTTTTCCTCTGTAACAGGCTGATTCTGGGCCCTTTGGGGCATCTGGCCTGTGACTGTAACGGCAACCGGTTCTAAACCTGGGTTTTCCAGGCTCAAAGACAAGCCGGAGGGCCGGCCTTCCTCCAGGAATACGGAACCGATAACCATTTCCTGTACCACAGCGTTTACATAGTCTCTGTCCAATCTGTCAAAAAGATTCTGGTTTCCCTCCCGGAAAGCCGGCTTTTCCTTTAATGCCACCATATGGCGTCCATTATGATCTTCATAATATCCCTTGGAAAAACCGCCTCTGTCAAACAGATCCAGCAAAAGCTTTTTATCCTCCGGATCCACCCGGAAGCCTTCCCGACCCAGGCTTTTGTACATATCTACGTATTTTCGGTAAATACTCACCACTCCGGCGGTGTATCTCGGGCTCTTCATTCGGCCTTCTATTTTCATGGAATAGACTCCCGCCTCAATTATATCCGGGATTAAATCCAGCGTACACAAATCCTTCAGATTCAGCAAATAGGATGTATTCTTTTTTATTTCATAAGGAAGGCGGCAGGGCTGGGCGCACCGCCCCCGGTTGCCGCTGCGGCCGCCGATCAGGCTGCTCATTAAACACTGGCCGGAATAGCAATAGCACAGGGCCCCATGGACAAAGCTCTCAATCTCTATCGGAACCTGCCGGTGGATCTCCTGTATTTCCTCTAAAGACAGTTCCCTGGCAGTTACTACTCTCTGAGCGCCTAAATTCTTCAAAACTTTAGCGCCATAAACACCGGTAACCGTCATCTGGGTACTGGCATGAATGGGCAGGCCGGGAAACCACTCCCGGATTTTCATGAAAGCTCCCAGATCCTGGACAATTACTCCATCCACTCCCTGTTCATAGTAGGGCAAAAGATAGTCATGCAGCTCTTGAAGCTCCTTCTCTTTAAACAGGGTGTTGACTGTCATGTAAAGACGGCAGCCATGAAGATGAACATAATCTATGGCCTCCAGCAGCTTGTCCTTATCCGGGTTATCTGCATAAGCCCTTGCCCCGAACCGGCTGCCTCCCATATATACTGCATCCGCCCCGGCGGCCACAGCGGCTTTCATACTCTCAAAGCTTCCCGCCGGAGCTAAGAGCTCTACTGCTTTTTCCCTTGTCACTGCCATTCTCCTTCCCGGTGTGATAAAATAAGGGGCGCACCTTTGCAACGCCCCCCAAGTAATTACGTATTTTTACCTTTTCCTTTTCTGCTGCTGTGTCCACCCTTCTGGGACGGGGGAATCTGAGAAGCAGAAGGTATAAATCCGGCATTTTTTGCCGCCTCAAAAGCCGCTGTTACCGCGGCGGCCTTTTCCTCCTCTTCCTTTTCCGCCGCCTCCAGCTCTTCACTGGCCTTTATCCTGGACAGAGCCTTTTTCAGCTCCTCCTCCTGCCCCTTCTGTTTTCTCTGGAAATCATCCAGGCTCCTGAGGGCAGCCTCCAGTTTCATCTGGGTGCTGACCAGCTCATGTTTTAAGCTGTATATCTCCCTCTCCATGTCAGTCTTTTGGGCCTCCATAGCCTTCAGCTTGTCCATGGCTTTAAAATAGTCATCTGCTATATTCAGCTCCACCATAACATTCCGATAGTCGTCACTCTGCTTAGTAAAGCCGGGCTGGGACTTCAGCTGGTCAATCTTTTCGTTAATATATACGGCAACCTTCTGGAAATAGCTCTTTTCTTCTGCGCCAGCCAAAGTGTATACATTGCCGTCTATTAATACTTCTGCATAATTTTTGGAATCCATAAAGGGTTGTTCTCCTGTTTTCTTGGTTTGGGCAGGCAAATTTTGCCTTATAGATATATAGTATAACACACTCCCACTGTCAAGAAAAGTTAGAAAACATGAAATTTTAACTGTTTTCCTCTCTGCTGATGCCAAGATGCCGGTAAGCATGCTCTGTTGCCAGCCTTCCTCTGGGGGTGCGGTTAATAAGCCCATTCATCAAAAGGTAAGGCTCATATACATCCTCCAAAGTCCCGGAATCCTCCCCCAGGGCCGCTGCCAGAGTATCTAAGCCTACCGGGCCGCCGCCGAATTTTTCAATAATCATAAGCAAAATGTTCCTGTCATTCTGATCCAAGCCCAGTTTATCCACATCCAGAATGTCCAGGGCAAAGTCTGCCACCTCCTTGGTAATCCGTCCATCATACTTTACCTGGGCAAAATCCCGGACCCTTTTTAACAGGCGGTTGGCAAGGCGGGGAGTACCTCTGGATCTTTTGGCTATCTCTGCAGCTCCGGCAGTGTCAATCTCCACCCCCAAGGCCATGGAGGAACGGAGTACAATGGTAGTAAGCTCTTTCGGAGTATAAAATTCCAATTTCTGAACCACACCGAACCGATCCCGCAGGGGGGCGGTTAAAAGGCCGGCTCTGGTGGTGGCGCCTACCAGGGTAAACTTAGGCAAATCCAGACGAATAGACCGGGCGGAGGAATCCTTTCCCAGCATAATATCTATGGCATAGTCCTCCATAGCCGGATATAACACCTCCTCCACCTGACGGTTAAGCCGGTGGATCTCATCTACAAAAAGAACGTCCCCCTCCTGGAGATTGTTTAAAATAGCCGCCATCTCCCCGGGCTTTTCAATGGCCGGCCCGGATGTAACCTTCATGTTGGTTCCCATCTCCTTGGCGATAATTCCTGCCAGGGTAGTCTTTCCCAGACCGGGAGGGCCGTAAAACAGCACATGATCCAGAGCCTCGTTTCTGGATTTGGCGGCATCGATATAAATTTTTAAGGTGGTTTTAATCTTCTCCTGGCCAATATACTCACAAAGGAGCTGCGGCCTCAGGCTGGTGTCGATTTTTTTGTCCTCTTCGGTTATCTCGGTGGTAATAATTCTCCTGTCCATGGATCCTCACCTCTATAAAAATGACAAATGACGCAGGGAGGCTTTCAGCACATCCTCTGTTGTCATATCATCTGTTATTTCTGCCTTTTTCACCGCTCTGGCCGCCTCCATATTAGAGTATCCCAGAGCTACCAGGGCGCTGACAGCCTCACGGGCCGCATCCCCATAGCCGTCTATTCCGGATTGAATTCCGGAATTTTCCAGGAATCCCCCGTCTCCTGCCGCAGGGAACAAATCTTCTGAAGAAATTTTGTCTTTTAAATCCAAAATTACCCTCTGGGCGGTCTTTGACCCAATCCCAGGCGCCTTGGAAATCGCCTTCACATCCCCGGAAATAATGGCCATCCGCAGAGCATCCGGCCGCAGGGCAGATAAAATCCCCAATGCCCCTTTGGGCCCCACGCCATTGACTCCCAAAAGCTGTTTAAACATTTCCCTGTCCTGGCGGTGGAGAAAGCCATAGAGACTCATGGCATCCTCCCGAACCTGAAAATAAGTATAGACTCTTACCGTCTCCCCCACCTTAGGCAGTTCGTCCAGCAGAGATAACGGAACCCGGATACCAAAACCTATATTTCCTGCCTCTATTACAATCAAGTCCCCGTCAATTTCCATCAACGGGCCTTTTATATAAGAAATCATAACTTCTCCTTTTGCAATCTTTTGCATTTCATCATAACATAGACCCGTTTTCAATGCAACCTCAATCGAACAAATATTCTATTTTCATTGACTTTCTCTTTTCTGTTCCGTATAATTGCTGATATAGATTCCATTGCTTCAGGAGGATTCCATACCTATGATTACTGTCCGTCACACCATAGATTTCCCTGCCGCCTATCCTCTGGAAAGGCTGGGGCCCTTGTCGGATCTGCTGTTTTTTGATATTGAAACCACCGGCTTTTCCGGCGATACCTCTTCCCTGTACCTTATCGGCTGCGCCTGTTACCGGGAAAATCGCTGGCAGCTTTTCCAGTGGTTTGCCGACACCAGAGAGGCAGAGCCGGAGCTTCTCCATGCCTTTTTCTCCTTCCTGCAAAACTTTTCTGTCCTGGTACACTTTAACGGAGACGGCTTTGACATCCCCTATCTGTTAAAGCGCTGCTGCCATTATGGCCTTAACTATGATTTTTCCGGAGTTAAAAGTCTGGATATTTACCGAAAGATTAAGCCCTACAAAGGGCTTTTAGGTTTGGAAAGCCTAAAGCAGAAAGCCATTGAGCGGTTTCTGGGAATTTTCCGCACAGATCCCTATTCCGGCGGCCAGCTTATCCAGGTCTATCAGGACTATCTGGTTACCGGTGAGGATTTTCTCTACAATATGCTGATTCTTCATAACAAAGAGGATTTGGAAGGGATGCCCCTGATTCTTCCTGTTCTAAATTACTGTGATATGCTGGAAGGCAGTTTTTCCTTTGCAGATCAGGACACCTCCACTATCCATGACATTTTTGGCACACCGGAAACCCATCTGGAATTAACTTACGAGAGCGCCTGTTCTGTCCCTTCACCATGGTCCGTTTCTGACGGGACCTTTACCCTGTCCTGCGATGAAAACCGCCTGGTATGCAGCGTTCCCCTTACAGAAGGGGAGCTGAAATATTTTTATCCGGATTATAAGGATTATTATTATCTCCCTCAGGAGGATACTGCCGTCCATAAAAGCCTGGGAGAGTTTGTAGATCGCTCCGCCAGAAAAAAGGCTACCGCCGCTACCTGCTACACCAGATCCTCAGGCCTGTTTCTTCCCCAGCCCCGGCCTGTCTGGACTCCGGTATTCAAAAAAAACTATAAAGAAAAGCAGACTTATGTCAAATACTGTCCGGAACTTTTCCAGGACCCTGACAATGCGGCATCCTATCTGGACGGCGTTTTAAAGCTTTTATGTCCCAAGATCCCGGTAAATTAATAGCTTCCTTTTTTCAGCAGCTTGCGGATATAGGAAAAGGTTTTTTTCTCTCCCTTTTGTTTCAGCATCCAGAGGAGCCTTTCTAAAAGCGCCCTGGTTTCCGGATGAATGGTGATAAATTGTCTGGTTCTCTCATAATATTCCCAGGCAGCGCCGTCGTAATAGTCTTTGCCTTTATAGACCTTACATGCGGCTATCCTGTCCATTACCATCTCGATTACATAGTTTAAAGGCATTTTGTTTCCAATCAGCCCTTCTTCTTTGTTTTTTGATACATCAATCCAGTATTCAAAATGGTGCTTATTCCGCCCTTTATGATGAAGCCAGGCTTTGGAGAATCCCAATATCTCCCGCTCCGCCGCGTTGGGACTCCGATCCCCCTGATAGTACCGGACTCCGGTCCAGAATTCCTCCGGGCTGTATTTGGACAGGTCGTGAAGCAGCCCCTGCCGGTACAAGCCTACCATAAAGCAATGCTTCATAACGAAAAGCTTATGCTCTGTAATGGTGTAGAAATGCCTTCCTATATTTCGAAATTCCATACCGCTTATCCTCCTTATTTGCCAGCCGGGTCTTTGTTCTTTTACCAGTATAACAGCTTTTTCCCAAAATGCAATTTTTTCGTGACAGTTCAGACGGTGGGAAATTTCCGTATATTTCCCCCTTATTCCCCCTGCATAAATTTCCAAAAATTGACACGAAAACCATTTGACACCGGATTAAAACTGTGCTATTCTTAGGACATCCGTAAAATAACTTACGGAGTAATTTTTCTTATTTTTTTGGAGGTATCATAATGAAAGGTACAGTTAAGTGGTTCAATAATCAGAAGGGCTACGGATTCATTTCCGATGAGCAGGGTAACGACGTATTCGTACACTACTCCGGATTAAACATGGAAGGCTTCAAGTCTTTAGACGAGGGCGCTGAGGTTGAATTCGACGTAGTTAACGGTGCAAAGGGACCCCAGGCAACCAATGTTACCAAATTATAATCATCTAGTCAGCAGTGTACCTTTTTCAATCATATAGATCATGTTTATGTAATTGAAATAAAGTTATATTGGATTCAATGATTACAAATAAGAACCGGTATCTTACCTTATGATACCGGTTCTTTTTGTTATGGAATATCCTGAAAAGCTCTCTATGGAGATCGCGCCTGGTTCCTTAGCCTAATGGGAAGCGCGGCTCATAAGCTCTCCCAATTCTTCCACAGAAAATCCATAGCGGCGGCTGCAGAAATGGCAGTTCACCTCTATTTCTTTCCCCTCGTCAATCATTTCCTGAAGTTCTTTTTTTCCGATACTTACAAGGGCCTTTTCCACCCTCTCCTTTGTACAATTGCAGTAGAATTTTGTTTCTACAGTCTCATTTATCTCCAATCCAAAGTCTCCCAGGATATGTTCCAAAATTTTCTCCGGAGTATTTCCCTCGTCCAGCAATGCCGTGACGGAGGTGATTTTTTCCAGACGCTCCTCCAATTTGCCGATAATCTCCTCCGACGCCCCGGGCATAAGCTGAATCATAAATCCTCCGGCCTGACGGACCGTGTTGTCCTTGTTCATCAAGACTCCCAAAGCAATTGAGGAAGGGGTCTGCTCAGAGGTTGCATAATAATAAGTTAAATCCTCGGCAATCTCTCCGGTAACCAAAATAGTCTGACCCACATAAGGCTCTTTTAAGCCAATATCTTTGATCACGCTTAATACTCCAACTCCCAAAGCCCCGCCTACATCCAGCTTTCCTTTTGCGTTGGGGGGCAGCATAACAGCAGGGTTATAGACATAGCCTTTTACCCTTCCGTGGGAGTCAGCTGTAACGGTCAGCCCCTCAATGGGGCCGTCTCCCTGGATTTTCAGGGTTAGAAGATCTTCCTCCCCTTTCATGGTAATTCCCATCATTCCGCCTGCTGTAAGAAGGCGGCCCAGGGCGGCTGTTGCCACCGGGCTGGTGTTGTGGGCCTGACGGGCATGCTCTGTCAGCTCCCTTGTAGTTGCAGCAAAAGCGCGGATCTGGCCTTCTGCCGCAGTCCCGCGGATAATATAATCAGACATCTTTCTCCCTCTCTTTGTTGGTTTTTCATTAATTACGTTGTATTTCTAACAAATTTCAACTGCTTTTTGCCTTTTTCCCGGGCAATCACGTATATCCTTTCGCTGTCCTGTCTGGGCGGCTCTCTGGTAAAGGCGTCATAGCAGGTCTCAAAAGCCAGACCTGCTTCCTCCAGGGCTTTTTTAATTTCTTCTACTGAATAGGCTCGCTGGTAATGGGTTTCTTCAAACCTTTGAAACAGAGAATCCTGCTTATTTTCCCCACGGATAAATAAGGTTAAATCGTACTCATTGATCCCCGTTTCCTCGTCAAAATAGTTTTCCCAGATAAAGCTGCCTTCCTCCCGGTTCTCTGCAATGGTAGATTCCCCCAGGATCTCCCGGTATTTATATTCTGTGTTTAAGTCAAAAATAAATACCCCTCCCGGATCCAGATAATTATTTACCAGAGAAAAAACCTGAACCAGATCCCCATAATCCAGAATATAGTTTATGGAGTCACAGATACTGACTACCGCCGTCACAGTGCCGTACAGTTCCAGTTCCCGCATATCCTGAAGCAGGTAAAGAATATCCCTTCCGCTTGCAAGCTTTTTCTCTGCAGCCATTTCCAGCATATCCGCCGCATTGTCCACGCCGATCATGTCGTACCCCTCTGCCGCCAAAAGTTCTGTAAGGCTTCCGGTGCCGCATCCCAGATCCAAAACCAGGCCGTCCCCAACCCCTCTTTCTTTTAAAAGGCTTGTAAGATAAGCGCACCATTCCTCATAAGGGATATTGTCCATGAACAGATCGTAAACTGCCGCAAAACTTGTGTAAGCGTCCATTTTATCCTCCTGTTTCTATTTTCCATACTCTCAGCATCCCTTTGTCCATTGAGGGAATAGAGTGAAAAACAGCCCGAGAGATGCCTCCCGGGCTTGTCCTTATCTGCAGTCTGATATCAATATCGGTCAGACTTTTATGCATTCTTGCCGCAGCACTTTTTATATTTCTTGCCGCTTCCGCAGGGACAGGGATCATTGGGGTATACCTTCTGCTCCTTGCGGACAGTTCCCGATGCCTTCTGCTCCTTGTAAAGCTCTTTTCTGCGCTCCTCAGAAAGGATTGCATCCCACTGGGGAAGCTCATACAGCCAGTCTGCCTTTGCCTCTACCATATTGTAGTAAAGCTTCTCCGGATCGATTTCAATACGAACTTCTGTATCTTCCTCCATGGTATCAATGGGGTTTTGGTATCCTTTTAAGCTTTCATTAATTCCATCTAAAAATCCGGTCATAATTAACAGCTCTGTGTTGTATTTTTCAGCCAGCTCCTTTACCGTACCGGTAATCACCTCTGTGGGATTGGAAAGGATCTGCTCATAAATTCCTTTCTCAATGCTGAAATAGCCGGTCCACAGCTCTTCTCTCTTTTTATCATCTAAACCATCGCCATATGCCAGGTTTCTCCAGGTTTCTAAAATTGCCATTAAACTATCCATCCTTCTTTGTATATATTCAGGGTAAAACCTCTAAAGGTTAGTATATAACAAAACTATGATTGTTGTAAAGCTTTTTATTTCCTGTATGCGTATACCGGCAGTCCATTTTCCATTTTCTGATCCGTTTCTCCCTGAATCAGAGGCAGAACATAGGCGAAAAATTCTTCTCCAATGTCGGCGCCCTTTCCGGTAATCCATTCTGCCGGAAATTTCTTTTCCTGATTGCAAACCTGATTTACATCTACTGTACCGTACTCTATCTCATAAGGACTGTCCGATTTGCGGAAAAATGTAACCATCTGGCCGGTTACTCCCTCAAGGGCCTTTTTCACGCCCCAGGCTCCCGCCATCGCCGCCTCTTCAATATCGGTTTTAGATGCAATCATGCCGGAGCAGCGCTGACTCACATTTAATTCCACGGATCTTACCTTAACCCCAAACCGATCCCGGACAAAATTCTCCAGCACCTTTCCGCTTCCTGTCAGCATCTTATGACCAAAGGTATCCACTCTGGCTTCCTCCGCGTATTCACAGATAAACCGGCCTCTGGAATCAGAGATTCCTTCAGAAATGCAAATAATCACGTTAGGCTGCTTTTCCAACGCCTTTTCTACATCATAGGCAAACTGTTCCATATCAAAATCCGTCTCAGGAAGGTAAATAAGCGCCGGGTTGTCCCCTTTATACTTTCTTGCCAAAACACTGGCAGCAGTAATCCAGCCGGCATGGCGGCCCATCAGCTCCACAATGGTAACCGATTTCTGCTGGTAGCCTGAGGAATCCAGCACGATTTCCCGAACCGTGGCGGCTACATATTTGGCGGCGCTTCCGTATCCGGGAGTATGGTCGGTCATAATCAGATCATTGTCAATGGTTTTAGGGATGCCGATTACTTTCACGTCAATATGGCGGGCGGCGGCGTATCGGGACAGCTTGCTTACCGTGTCCATGGAATCATTTCCTCCTATATAGAAGAAATAGCCGATATCCATCTGACGGAATTTTTCAAACAGCTCCTGATAGCAGATATGGCTTAAGTCTTCAGGAAGCTTATAGCGGCAGGAGCCCAGATATGCTGCAGGGGTAAGCTTTAAAAGTTCCAGCTCTTCTGACGGCAGGGCGGATAATTCCATCACTCTTCCGGCCATAAAGCCCTCAATGCCATGAATCATACCATAGACCTTCCCGATCTCATCTCCCTGTGAAATCCCTTCCCGTACCACTCCGTACAGGCTGGCATTGATTACTGCAGTTGGGCCGCCGGACTGGCCAACAATGATATTCTTTTTCATAGGTTCTTTCTCCTTTTTCTCTGTGGTTTTACCCTTAGCGGACAAGGGGACACAGGTTATATGCTCTCGCCCACTGAGGGTATTGTAGCCCAAAGAAGGGGGATTGGCAAGGGGATAATATCCTGAACCTTCGCCCCACAGCCTTGTCCCCCGTTTTATTCCTGTCACTTTTTAAATTTTTTCTTTTTGGAAGGCTTTTTTCTCTTTGGATGCTTTTTCTTATTTGCCTTCCCGGCAGTCTGTGATCTGCCTCCCTTTCCTTTGCCTCTCTTTTCCGGCCCCGCTACAATCCTTAATTTTTCGATCTCTTCTTCTACAATCAAAGCGCCCTTCTCATCACTTTTCAGGTAAATCTCTCCCTGGAACATGCTGCCGTCCTCCTTCAGGCGGTACAGCTCATTTTTCCACACTACCCATGTGTCCTTCTCCATGGCCCCGCTGGCCCCCAAATAATACCAGAGCCCTTTGGAATCGGTTTTCCAGGTATTATGAACCATCATTCCGGCGCCGTCAAACCAGTACCAGTCTTTGCCATCTTTATACCAGTTATTTCGTACCGGCTCCCCGGTATCTCCCAGGTAAAACCGCCAGCCCCCTTCCTCCTGATACCATCCGGAACGTTTTTCCGGCTCCGGCACATCAATGTTATAGTAAAGGGCAATAACCGCCGCCTCGGCCCTGGCCAGCCGGTCTAAATTTTCGGTATTCAGAAGCCAGCGTGCAATGGCGGCATTGGTATGAAAGGAATGTTCCAGTATCAGCCCCGGAGCTCCTGCCGCCGTAGCCCCCCGCAGCACTCCGTAATAATCTCCGTTCTTCCCTCTTCTGTGCTCGATTCTGGCCGGCTGCCTGGTATTTAAAACGGTCCCCACTGTCTGGGCAAGGGCCATACCGATCCCGTCTGCACTTCCGTTAATGGCACAATATGCCGCCGGATAATCTATATTGTTATTTATCCCGCTCCCCACTGCGTTGGAATGATCAGAGATAAACAAATCGCACCCTTTTGCCTCCATTCCTCTGGCATACAGCCCCTTATCGTTCTCTTGTTTTTCTCTGGTCAGCACTACCTGGATTCCATAGGCTTCCAGGTATTTTTTTTGCAGCAGATGAAGCTTCCACGTCATTTCCGATTCGTAGTATCCCGGCTCCGCCGGACTCTGATTGTATTTTCCATAATGACCGGCGTCTAAACAGATTTTCATAGTCCTGTCCTTACTCTTTTTTATATAATATGAAAACCAGGGACAGGTTGTGATTTTCATACCTGTATCTGTTAACTTATGAAAAAATGTGATAGAATATGAGGGAATGAAAAACACAGGACAAGGAGAATGGCTATGAACCCATTAGAACTTATGCAGCTAAAAGACAGGGCCTTAGGCTTTAAAGAAAACCACCCCAAATTTATCAATTTTCTTCGGGCTGTTTCCCGCAGAAATCTGACTGAAGGAACCTTAATGGAGGTAAGCATTACACCTCCGGGAGGGGAAACCCTTTCTGCCAATTTAAGGCTGACTGCCTCAGATATTGAGCTTATCCGCAGCCTTTCTGAGCTGGAGAAAAAATAATTTGTAATTTCTGTGTATAAAATTTCCGGACAGGTTAATACTATGGATGTACACAAAAGAGAAATTTAACTACTTATCCTCCCCTTTTTAATCCCCTGTTCATTAGCTTCGTGCAATGGGCGGGGGATTTTTTTAGTTTTTTCTTATTTTATCAGGTTTTTCCTTTCAGCTGTCTTGACCGTTATTGCTATGTAGTTGGTCTGTTTCCCTGTTATCAGAAAAGTTTTCTCTGACATAAGCGGTGCATAAGGTTTCATCGTATAAGGCACGCAGGGGTCGCTTTTTCTTAAATAATCGCAGTAGCCAGCATCTACCATATAAAATGAAAACTTCATATTGACCTCCTAAAATAAAAAGGACTGAATCTTGCGATCCAGCCCGCTTTTTCAGCTCCCACTTATGGTAGGGTACACCGCTTTTTTGAGTATCTCTACTCATTACTATTATTATACGCGACAAACGAAAATATGTCAATTCCTATGAACTTCCAGCACCCGCTATGTAATGTCATTTACAACCTTTTCTACTGAAAAACGAGCAAATCCGCTTGAATATTTTATGTAAATATATTCCGGTTCTGAGCCAAGTGAATATATTTCCTGTCCCACCTCCACTCTGGAGCCATAGAAATTCTCTTCCGGAAACTTCACATTATCAACACCGATAATTGTTCCAACTTTTTCAAAATCAGAAGGTGATGGGAAGCACTGAAAAAGGCGGACATCGAATTTTTCTGCTTCGATATCCGCCTTTAAGCTATTTCATCCATTGGACTGTAAAACCTCTCTTTTCTTGTTTTAGGTTGTCTTACTGCTTTGCGATTTGTAATGCTGGTTTGTGTTCTGGGAGAGTGCACCTACCATCTCTTTCTATCGCTTAGCTTTCCAACTTCTTGTACCATTTTGTTGTTCTCTACAACTGATACTCTCTATATAAAATTTTTCTTCCTTCCATCTCCTCTTACAAACTCACCCGTAATCTGCTCATTTTTATTTTCATCTTCTATCTGGTTTCGTATTAGCCGTTTTCTTTAGGCTTCGATTATCCTGAGATATATTCCTTACAGGCTTTTTGCTTCGGTATGATGGTTCCCTGGCCAAAGTCTATCATTATCTGATAACTAGCCCTTATTTATGTGTTCGGCGGTCCGTACCTCCTTTTCTTAGATTTTGTTTCTTTTGTAATGCTTTTTTTGATAGTTTTAGTATACTATTTTTCCCTTATTTTGTCAATGCTTTTTTTGATTTTTATTATTATTTTTTGTTAATAGTATTATTGTATTAATTTATTGCAATTGTTTCTATTTTAATACATTATTTCAGCCTAATTTTTTGTATTTTTACTTCAATTCATTCTTATTCCATTGACGAAAAATACAAGAAGGGGGGCCGCCATTGCTGTAATCGTGACGGCGGCCCATAATGGGTAGAATCTACCATATTTAATATTGTCTTTCAATTTTTTCTGGACGCGAAGCAGGCATTTCCGACAAAGTATAAATTGCAAATATATGTTCTAATTCATGTTCTTTTGAATTTATACCACTATGCAGCACACGTACACTTTCATTGGACGCAAATTTAGAAAAATCACATTCTTTGACAACATCCTTTTTTTCTATTTTTACAGTTTCTCCTAACTTACTAATCAGCTTTTCATATGATGAGTCAATTGTAATGACCATATAATCATCTGAAATTTCTGAAACTCTTCCCTCAAAATAGTCCTGTTTACCTTCTGTGCTTGCCATGGAAAAAAATAATATCACGCCTAAAATAATCGCAATAAAAGTGGCTATTATGCATACAAATTCAGATTTTTTCATAAACAACCTCCAGTTCATAAAATAATAAGGCAGATTTATAATGAATGTTAAAGCATGTTCCCTTGTTTACTGAGTAGATTTTAAAGTAAACTCCACCGCTTTATGCCGCAGAAAGTAAGGAGCCTCATATCCCAGCATAATAAACCATCCCATAAGGCAGCAATAGGCAATTCCCGGCATACCGAACATGGGGATTAAAAAGGCGGCAAACACTACCCGGCTTCCAATCTGTAAAAATGTGCTGATGAGGCAAAGATTCATGGCCCCCCATCCTCTCACATAGCCCTGAAGGCCGTTGGTGACTCCCGGAAGAGTATACATTACCGCCATAATATGAAGGTAGCTGACTCCCAGAGGAATCATTATATTGTCTGGGTCAGGGGAAAACAACCTCATAGCCGGTTCCGCCCCGGCAAAAATCACAATGCCGATAAAAATACCGTAAATCACCTCCATCAGCATCCCTACCCGAAAGGACCGATACACCCTCTCTCCCTTTCCGGCTCCCCGGTTCTGGGCTACAAACGTAGTAATGGCAGCCCCAATGCTCTGTTCCGGCTGAAGGACAAAATCTTCAATCCGGTTTACCGCATTAAAAGCGGCAATTATGTCTACTCCCAGGGGATTAACAAAGCTCTGTATCAGAAGCTTTCCTACATTTAAAGTGATTTTCTGCATCCCTGTAGCCCAGCTGTATCGGATGGTCCTTCTCAGAATCCCTTTGTCAATCCGGAATTCGCTTCCAGGAAGCTTTAAGACCTTCTCTTTCTTCCTGGCGTAAAACAGACACAAGGCTGAAGCGCTTATCTGAGACAGCAGGGTTCCTGCGGCCGCCCCATAAACGCCCAGGTCAAGGGCTATCACCAGCAAAATATCTAAAAGCACATTAAGGACCGAAGAAAAAATCAAAAAATACAGCGGCGTTTTGGCATCTCCCATACTTCTCAATGCCGTTGCATAAAGGTTATATACATAGATGAACAGAAGCCCAGGCGCAATCAGCCGCAGATAGCCGGATGTTATTCCCAAAATCTCTTCCGGAGTCCTGAGAAGCTTAAGGGCTGTAGTCGCTCCCAGCCACAGCAAAAGGGACAGGCCGCCAAAAAACAGGCTTCCAAAAACTGTGGCCGTTCCCATTTCCAGCCGCAGGCGCCTTTCATCCCTTCCTCCGTAATATTCACTGATAATCACCCCAATACCGTTGCACACGCCTACAATAAAAAAGGTCAGCACATTCATCAGAGGATTGGCAATTCCTACTGCCGCCTGAGCCTGATTCCCTACAAACCGGCCTACCACAATAGAATCCACCGCATTGTAAGTAAGCTGAAACATATTTCCTAAAATCAGAGGGATGGCAAAACGCGCCAGATGTCCCTGGATGCTCCCCTCTGTCATATCCGTTTTCATTGAACATCCTCCTTGGGAAACTTTCTCCGCAGCTTAAAATAGCAAAAAAGATGAGCCGCCATGGTGATGCTCCAGGATATGGGATAGGATATGTACAGCACCGTAAGGGAGCGGAAACTTGCAAATACCGTAAAGATCCATACCACCCGGAATGCACAGGCTCCGGTGAGAGACACTACCATAGGCAGCATAGAGTATCCCATTCCCCGTAAGCTTCCCACTGCCGTGTCCATAAGGCCGCAGATAAAATAAGGAACGCAAATCAACAAAAGCCGGTTGGCTCCGTAAGCGATTACTTCCGGATCAGAAGAATAGATTCCCAGCAGCCAGTTTCCGCCTGCAACAGCCCCCAGGCCCATAATCAGTCCTGTAGCCGTTACAACTCCCATACAGGTATAAAGAATCCGGTTTAGACGGCTGAATTTCTTTCCCCCTATATTCTGGCTGGTAAAGCTTAAGTTGGTCTGGTAAACTGCGTTCATAGATGTATATACAAAGCCTTCTATATTAGAAGCCGCCGTGTTCCCTGCCATGGCAACCGAGCCAAAGGAGTTGACAGAGGACTGAATCAGCACGTTGGAGATAGAAAAAATCGCTCCCTGCATTCCCGCCGGAAGGCCGATGCGGACGATCTGAGCTAGCTTTTTGGCATTAACACGCAGGCGCTTTAAATGCAGCCTCAGCCCGCCCTGACTCTTCATCAGGCAGCGGACAATCAACCCTGCGGAAATACACTGGGCTGCTACCGTTGCCAGAGCTACACCGGCCACGTCCATGTTCAGGCTGATAACAAAAAACAGGTTCAGCATTACATTGACTATTCCGGCAATCATCAGGTAATACAGAGGCCGTTTGGTATCTCCAATGGCCCGGAGAATGGCGCTGCCAAAGTTATACAGCATTATCACCGGCATACCTGCAAAATATACCCGCATATAAAGGACGGATTTGTTAATTACATCCTCCGGAGTCCCCATCAGCTCCAGTAAAGGCCTGGCAGCGCCGATTCCCACAATCACCAGAAAAAGACCGCTTATAAGGCTGACGGCAATGGCGGTATGCACCGTAGCGCTGACTTCCTCCTCATCCCTGGCTCCATGGTATTTGGCAACCAGAACATTTACGCCTACAGACAGGCCAATAAACAGGTTGATCAAGAGGTTAATCAGAGAGCTGGTAGATCCCACCGCAGCCAGGGACTGCTTTCCGGCAAAACGCCCTACCACAATAATATCTGCTGCGTTAAAAAGAAGCTGCAGAATTCCTGAAAGCATTAAAGGCAGGGCAAATACCAGAACCTTTCCCAAAATAGGCCCGCTGCACATATCCATCTCAAATGATTTTTCTGTGGTGTCCTTCATTGTATAAGTTCTCCTTAAGTTTTCCAAATAATATTATGTTCTCCCGGACGCCTTTCTCTGAAAGGCCAGGGACAGGGCCAATGTAAGGACTTCCGTAACCGGCATAACCGCCCAGATACCGGTTACTCCCCATATTACAGGCAATATCAGCACCAGGATGCCGCTGAAAACAAATCCCCGCAGCAGGCATATTATCATTGCCTGATTCGGCAGCATGACACACTGAAGGTAGGTGGTGCAGAGCATATTCAAGCCCAGGGGCAGAAAGGAAAGGAAGTAAATCCGAACCGCCTTTACTGCCATCTCCATAATCTCCGGCCCTGCTTCCACAAAGAAACCGGTAATCTGTCTTGGAAAAAGGATGCCCACAATTGTGAAGAAAATCCCTCCAGCCACTGCCGCCTCAGAGGCATACCTCATGGCCAGCGCCACTCTTTTCTTCTGGCCTGCCCCGTAGTTTACCGCCAAAATCGGCTGGGCAGCCTGGGAAATGCCGTTATTAATGGAGCTTACTACCAAAGCGCTGTTGGAGATAATTCCGTATACCACCACCCCCAGCTCCCCCACATAATGAAGGAGCTGCCGGTTAAATATCACCAAAATAATCCCGCTGGACTCTTCTAAAAGAAAGCTGGAAAATCCATGGCACACCACCTCCCGGCATTTATGCCCCAGCGACTGTACTTTTACCAAAGCTAAGGTATTTCTCCCGGAAAGAAAATGCGTGCATAAAATAGAGGTAGTCAGCCCGTAGCCCAGCACTGTGGCAAAAGCGGCCCCTCCCATCCCCCATTGAAACCGAAAAATAAAGAGATAGTCCAAAAACACATTGGTGACTCCTCCCACAATCACTCCTGCCATAGCCCGCCCAGGCTCGCTGTCATTGCGGACAAATGCCTGAAGGAAGGAAGAGAACAAGAACACAGCCGGCGTCATTTTCAGAAAGCGGCCATATTCCCGGACATACTCCTCTGTCCCCGGATTTCTTCCCAGCACCAACGTAATGGGATCAAAAAACATGGTAAAGAGCCACATATAAAATACACTGGTCAAAGCCGCCAAAATGACGGAAGCAGTAAAATATTCCTGAGCTTTCCGGTCCTCCCCCCGCCCTTTGGAGACAGAAAACAGTACGCTTCCCCCTACGCCGAATAAAATTCCGGTTCCTATATAGACGGAAAAGACAGGCAGCATCAGATTTAATGCGGCAATGCCCACTGCTCCCACCCCTTTTCCGATCATCATGGTATCTGCCAGAATATAAATGGAAGTTACCAGGGTCGCGCTGACCGACGGAATCAGATAGGAGAAAAACAGCTTGGCCGGCTGCCTGGTTAAAAATTCGTTTTTATTATCCATAAGTCTAAAACAAGGAGCTGCTGTCTCCCGTCTGCCTTACGGCAAATCGAAAGGCGGCAGCTCCTATCACCTTTTCATAAGTCTGTGATAACCATTACAATTCGCGGTTTAGAAGCGGAATTTCTCTTCCAGCCAGTTCTTAAGTTCTGCAATGGGTACCCGTACCTGTTCCATGGTATCACGGTCACGGACGGTTACCGCCTGATCTTCTTCTGAGTCAAAATCGTAGGTTACGCAGAAAGGAGTTCCAATCTCATCCTGTCTCCTGTAACGCTTTCCAATGTTTCCTCTGTCGTCAAATTCGCAGTTGTAGTACTTGGAAAGCTCCGCGTAAACCTTCTCAGCGCCCTGGTTCAGCTTTTTGGAGAGAGGCAAAACTCCTACCTTAACCGGTGCAATAGCCGGATGGAAGTGAAGAACCGTGCGGACATCGCCCTCGCCAATCTCTTCCTCGTCATAAGCGGCGCATAAAAATGCCAGGGTTACCCGGTCTGCACCCAGAGACGGCTCAATAACATAGGGAATGTATTTTTCCTTGCTCTCATCATCAAAATAAGTCATATCCTGGCTGGAGGTGTTCTGATGCTGGGTCAGGTCATAATCGGTACGGTCTGCAATTCCCCACAGCTCGCCCCAGCCAAAGGGGAAGAGAAACTCAATATCTGTAGTCGCCTTGCTGTAAAAGCACAGCTCTTCAGGAGAATGATCTCTTGCGCGCATCTCATCCTCCTTGATCCCCAGTGTCTGAAGCCAGTTGATACAGAACTGTTTCCAGTATGCAAACCATTCTAAATCCGTGCCGGGCTTGCAGAAGAACTCTAATTCCATCTGCTCAAACTCTCTGATGCGGAAGATGAAGTTGCCGGGAGTAATCTCGTTTCGGAAAGATTTTCCAATCTGACCGATGCCGAAGGGAACCTTCTTTCTGGAGGTGCGCTGTACGTTTTTAAAGTTTACAAAAATCCCCTGGGCAGTCTCGGGACGCAGGTATACCGTATTCTTGGCATCCTCGGTCACGCCCTGGAAGGTCTTAAACATCAGGTTAAACTGGCGGATATCGGTAAAGTCATGTTTGCCGCAGCTTGGGCAGCAAATGTTATTGTCATCAATGTATTTCTTCATTTCTTCCTGGCTCCAGCCGTCAATGGGGTTATCCGGCTCTATGCCTTTTTCTGCCATAAAGTCCTCAATCAGCTTATCTGCGCGGAAACGCTCCTTGCAGGCTTTGCAGTCCATTAGCGGGTCAGAGAATCCGCCTAAATGGCCGGATGCCACCCAGGTCTGGGAATTCATCAGGATGGCGCAGTCCACGCCTACATTGTAGGGGCTTTCCTGAACAAATTTCTGCCACCAGGCCTTTTTTACATTGTTTTTCAATTCCACGCCTAAATTGCCATAATCCCAGGTGTTGGCAAGGCCTCCGTAGATCTCGGAACCCGGGTATACAAAGCCTCTGGATTTGGCCAGGGCAACGATTTTCTCCATTGTCTTTTCCATAGTTATCCAACCTCTTTCCTTCTATATTTGGCCGGCTGGCGCTGCCGCCGGTTTCGTTTCTTCCGCCGTAATAGTCTGTGTCGCGCTCTGCCGGTAACAAGCCAAATAGCCTTGCAGCAGGGCTATTTCTTAAAAATTACAGTACTTTTTCCCTCTGGGGTGCGGACGGTCCTGTCGTCTACCACGGTAACGCCGTCTGTAATATAAAGTATCTTTCCCTCTGTCTGGATGGTAACGGCGCCCTCCGCCTCCACCATCATTCCGCCGGAGCCTGCCGCTTCACCAGAATCGGCTGCAGATCCGTCTGCCTTTTTCAGCGCCGGAAGCCCTGAGCCCACCGGGCCTACTGTAAGGCTGGTTATGGGAATCCCGCTTTCTTCTGAAAAATCCACTACAGACTGGGCGTCCCCATAATCTAAAATCATGGAGGCCTTTCCCTCTTCTATGGTGCAGGACCGAACCGCCGCCGGAAGCTTGGCCTGTCCTTCCTCATTGCGGGCCTTGGACGCACTGCCCTTTTCTTCATTAAATGTACATACCGCCTGCTCTACAAATGCGGTAAATGCTTCTCCGGTATAGCTCTCCCCGCTGACCGCCTCTATGGTGGCAGTGGACAGCTGTCCGTCAGCTGTCACATAAATGCTGTTTTCCGTGGGCTGAAAGCTGCCTCCAGCCCCTGAGCAGGCCCCCAGAGCCAACCCGGCTGTAAGGATTGCCGCTGCCAGTTTTGCCTTTTTCATAATCTCCTCCTTATATGGCTTCTCCCATATGAGGTATATCATAACCTCTTTCCTGAATATTTTCAATACCTTCCTTGCATTTTCATTTGAGGAGGCGGCGCATTGCCTGTCCCTTCAGACAGGAATCTCCCTGCCCAGGGGCCCGATGCTTTCCAAAATATCCAGAGATTTAAATGTCCTGTCAATATAACGGTTTAAATTATCTTCCACACAGACGCTAAACTCCCTGAGAACCTGATCCGTCACGGTAAATTGATACAGGGATTCTATGGGGGAGGTCACCACGTACTGCCAGGTGTAAACAGCAGAATCGCAGACCGGCCGGGTAGGGTTTTCTGTATATTCGCCGTTTATTACCATGACCTTCAGCTCGTACACCCGCCGGATCAGAGGATTGGGAATGGCTGGCTTTAGCAGGGCCCGCAGGGACTGGTACAGCAGCTTCAGCAAATCCGTGGCATCCACATTTTCTCTGGAATAATAGTCGGCAATTTCCAAAAAATAAGATCCATAACAGGCCGCCTCCATATCCGCGGCAATCTCATGAAAGTAATTGGTAATTTCCGCGGAGTGAAGGGTGTAAGCATCCCTCCCCTCAAAAAGGCGGAAGGATCCAAATACAAAGGGACGCCCCGAAGCCATCAGGGCGTTTCCCGGCCTCCTGGCCCCCCGGGCAAAAGCGGTAATTTTCCCCCGCTCTCTGGTCAGGATTACCAGACGTTTGTCATATTCCCCTGACGGGGCTGATTTGATAACCATACCGGTAGCCGTGACCGTTTCTCTCATGGAAGCCTCCTATATGTCTTTCTGGTTATAACCATAGTTCTTCATCAGGATATCGCTGTCCCTCCATTCCTTGCGGACCTTGACCCAGAGCTGGAGATTCACCTGGATTTCCATCATCTTTTCTATCTCCCGCCTGGCAGCGCTGCCGATTTTTTTCAGCATACTCCCGCCTTTTCCGATAACAATCCCTTTGTGGGAATCCCGCTCGCAGATAATGGTGGCTTCAATATCCATAATACCGTTTTTCCGTTCCTGCATCTTTTCAATGGTTACCGCGATTCCGTGGGGAATCTCGTCATTCAGCAGGCGCAGGGCCTTCTCCCGTATCAGCTCAGCGGCAATCTGGCGCATAGGCTGGTCGGTGACAGTATCTTCATCATAAAATTCAGGCCCGTAAGGCAGATAGCGGAACATCAAATCCAGCAGCAGGTCTGTCCCCTTCTCTTTCAAAGCGGAAACCGGAACAATCTCGGCAAAGGGACAGATATCTTTATAAGCGTTAATATAAGTTAAGATTTCTTCCTGCTGTTTTACCGTGTCTATTTTATTGATAACCAGAATAACCGGGGTTTTTACTTTATTTAACTGCTCTGCAATATGGCGTTCTCCTGCGCCGATAAAGGTGGTGGGCTCTACCAGCCAGAGGATTACATCCACTTCCTTTAAGGTATGCTCTGCTATGTTTACCATGTATTCGCCAAGTTTATTTTTTGCTTTGTGGATACCCGGGGTATCCACAAAAACAATCTGCCCCCGATCATCCGTATAAACCGTCTGTATGCGGTTTCTGGTAGTTTGAGGTTTGTCAGACGTAATGGCGATCTTTTGTCCTATCAGATGGTTCATTAACGTGGATTTGCCCACGTTGGGACGGCCAATCAGGGTGACAAAGCCGGATTTTTTTTCCATGTGTATATAACTCCTTAACTATGATATCAGGTTTAAAAAGGTCATGCCGGCATCTTAATTATAAAATCACGCCCCGAAAAGCGCCTTAACCTCTTTAAAAATCTCCTGATTTTTCTTTACTTTCTCTTCGTTTCCAATGGCGCACAAGCTTCCTGTATCCAAAACGGCCTGTACAATAGGCGCCAGGGCGCGGATGTCTTCCTGGGTGGCAGTCAGGATCTGATTCCTCTCTTCCTGCAGCATTTCCTCCGTTACTCCGGAGAGGTATGCCGATAATCCCCTGGAGCCCTTTACAGAAGGAGTCAGGGGAGTATCCACATCGCTGATGGTTCCGATGACATACTTGGTCATGTCCCTTTCGTCCACAGTAAGATTCTCCAGATATTCCGGAATCCCTTCATAAATTTTATTGGTTTCAGCCAGATTGGGATCCCGGTAGGAAACCAAATACCCTTCCCCGGATCTGCCAAAGCCGCTCATACACCCATAAGCGCCTCCCTTAACCCGAAGGTTCAGCCACAAATAATCATAACTTAAAATAACCTTTAAAATCCTTAAAACGCCGGTATAAGAAAGTCCTTTCTCCCGGAAATTCCCGCACCGCGCCACATAGTTGACCTGGGAAGCTGTTTTAAATCCTTCATTGCGATTTCCCAGGGCAAAAGAGGAAGCCTTGCCGTAGACGGAAAGGGCCTCCCTGGCTGCCTCCTGCTCTGAAGCGTCCGGTTTCTTTCCATTCTCCAGAGAAGCCGTAAATCCGGCAAGCTCTCCGGGCAGCAGTTCATAGCCTTTCTCATCAGCCGTATAGCTGACCAGCAAGTTTTCTTTGGTAAACAGCTTGGCAGCCGTCTCCTTAAGCTTTGCAATCAGAAGCTTCTTTGCTTTTGCTCCGGTCTCGTACTCCTTTACGGCTTTTTCCAGGAAATGATAAAATCCAATGCCGCCAGTCAGATCATTAAAGTAGGAAACCGGTGAGAAGTAGGAAGTGGCTCTGGCTACCGCCGCAGAGTGGGATCCGCTTTCCAGCTTCATGCGGGATCGGGAGCGGGTTTCTGCCAGAATCTCTCCCAGACGTTTTTCATCCTCCAGCCTGGATTTGGTCAGCACCTCATTTAAAATGCCGAGTCCAAAGCCGATTTTGTCATAAAAAACCTTGACGGAAGCGGCAAATACCCCTGTAAATTCCTCCGGTTGCTTCAGATTTGGGTAGGAATTGGTAGAAATACTGATTCCGCCGCTGTTTAGATAAATCTCGCTGGTTAAATCTGAATAGGTATAATTTTCTGTATCCACATAGCCTAATACGGCTTTTAAAAGCCCTACATAAGGCAAATCCTCCGCAGGAAGATGATTGGTTTTAAATAGAAGCTGCAGGTATCCGATTCCGGCGGTAAACAGGTTGTGGTGAAGGACCGTCACTCCGGCCTCCTTTTTTTCATCCCAGTAAATTTTTTCTGCTCTGGTTCCGATATCCTCCCTTTTCAGAAGGGGAATTTTAGCCAGATCCTCCTGAGGAGAGGGGATTTCCTGGTATTCTTTCAGGGCCCTGGTCTGGGCTACCAGCCTGTCAATCTCTTCCCGGGAAAAACCTGCTTTTTTCTCGGCCAGCCTGGCGGCCAGGGCGGCGTCTTCTTTGGCAGTCAGGTTCCGCTGGGGCTTTACTGTAACTACTGCCTCAAAAGGATTATCCAGTAAGTATTTCTTAATCAGTTCTTCAAAATACCCCTGATTTACCGCCTCTTTCAAAAAGTCAAAGGTTTCCTGATAGCACAAATGCATCATGGGATCTCCGCCATAAAGCCAGCTGTCCATTGACCACAGGCCATACATTAATCCCTTGGGAGCAGAGCCATAATCCGCTTCCCGGTAGCGGAACTCATAGTAATTTAAACCTGCCAGCAGGCTCTTTTTGTCTATGCCCCGGTCTGCCAGCTTTCTTAATGTCCCCTTTACCACGGAAAGGAACTCTTCTTTTTGATTCGCCTCGGCATTTTTGGCAATAACGGAAAAATAGGGCTGGAGGATGCCGTTTTCATAGCCTCCTAAAATATCCTGGCCGATTCCCGCGTCGTATAAAGCCTGTTTTAAAGGCGCCCCGGGAACGTCGATAAGGGTATATTCCAAAATCTGGAAAGCCACATAAAGCTTGGGATCCAGATCCGTTCCCACTACCGTATTGACAGACAGATAGGCTGCATGATCCTCCGGCTCCCCGTCTGCAATGGAGTAATAGATTTCTTTTTCCACCGGCTTTTCAAAGGGCTTTTGAAGCTTTATGGAGGAATCCGTCTCCCGCTTCTCGTAATGGCTTAGATAAGCCTTGTCCAGCCAATCCAGCTTTTCTGCCATATCCATATTCCCGTAAAGATAGATATAGCTGTTGGAGGGATGATAGTAGGTCCGGTGAAAATCAATAAACTGTTCATAGGTCAGATCCGGGATCACCGCCGGGTCTCCGCCGGATTCATTGGTATAGGATGTATCGGGAAACAGCACCTGGCGGGTTACTCTGTCCAGAACCCCTTCCGGGGAAGAAAAAGCTCCCTTCATCTCATTATAAACCACGCCGTTGATGGTTAAAGGAGATTCCGGGCTTTCCATTTCATAATGCCAGCCCTCCTGCATGAAAATCTTAGGCTCCCGGTAAATATTGGGATTTAAAACCGCATCCATGTAGACATCCATAAGATTCTGGAAATCCTTTTCATTGCAGCTTGCAACCGGATACACCGTCTTGTCCGGATAGGTCATGGCATTTAAAAAGGTATTTAAAGAGCCTTTTACCAGTTCCACAAAGGGATCCTTTACCGGAAATTTTTTGGAACCGCAGAGAACGCTGTGTTCCAAAATGTGGGGCAGTCCTGTGCTGTCCTCCGGCGGAGTGCGGAAGCCGATGGAAAATACCTTATTATCATCCTCATTTTCCATGAGAAAGACCTTTGCTCCTGTCTTTTTATGCTCCAGCACCCATCCTTTGGAATTCATCTCCCGGATGGTTTTCTCCTCCATAATCCTGTATGTCTCTAATGCTTCTAATCTGCTCATATTCTATCCTTTCTGCTTTTCTTTACATGTTTCCCATAAGCCTGTCTTTAAAGACAGCCAGGGCCTCTCTGATACATTGATGGAGAAACAGCACCGGATCCGACTGGGAAACAAGGCCTGCCGCATCTTTGATTCCCCACTTCCCCGCAATTTTTTTTGCGCGGAACATATGGAAATTGTTGGTCAAAATTCCTATCTGAACAGGCTTGTCCGGAGCCACTACCACTGCTCCCGAAGGAAGGAGCACCTTATTTGCAGAAGCGGCCTGCCGCTCCTTTTTCTTGGCCCGATCCTCTTCGATAACCAGCCGGCTGTAGGCGATATTTTCTACTGTGCTGGTAGAGTGAGTTTCTAATAAAATTTTATCCGGGGATATGCCATTGTATACCATATAATCCCGCATAGCCTCTGCCTCGGTAACCGGCTCATCGTCTCCTTTTCCTCCCGACAGCACAAATACCGTTTCCGGATTTTCCCGGGAATACCGGATTGCAGTATCCAGCCGTTTTTTCAAAGAGCTGCTGACCCCGTCTTCTCTTACTCTGGCTCCCAGGACAATCACATAATCCAGATTGGGCTGAGAGCTTCCCGAGGCCCCTAAAAAGATCAGGGCCTCTATGACAATAAAAATCACCAGGCAGGCCATACAAAAGGTGCCTGCCGATACCGGAATCCACAGAGGAACTGACTTTTTATGAAGGGAATAATAATGGCATCCCCAGGCCAGCCCGCCGAAAAAGACAGCAAATCCTGCCCACATCCACAGATTGCTGAGTCCCGAATACAGAACCACTATGGTCCCGTAAATCACGCAGAACCCTGCCAGAATTCCAAAGAATCCAGTCATTTTCAGCTCCTCCTTTGTCACTTTCCCCGCATATGGCGAAGCGCCTCCGGCTCCTTACGGCTCCCGGCGGCGCAGAATATCGTAATCCTCTGTCTCCTGATCCAGCTCTGCCCACAGGATCTCTTTGGGGTGGGGGGCGCTTTCCCTGGCGTTTCCCTCCGTATCATAGATCCCTTTTACCAGAGCCTCTATATTTCTTCCGTCCGGCTTCATAATCTCAATGATCTCGCCGACAGAAAATTTATTTTTCTGCTCAATACGGCACCTGCCTCCACCGTCCGTTGTTTCTACGGTTCCAAGGTAGGTATAGTTTTTCACATAGGTATTGTTATCGTATATCTGGGTGGTCTCATCCGGCTTTCCGAAATAAAAGCCTGTGGTAAATTCCCGGTAGGTACATTTCCCAATCTCTTCTTTATACCACTCCAGGTTGGACCGGTAAAGGGCCGGATCCTTCCGGTAATCGTCAATGGCTTTCCGGTAGGTCCTGGCCACGGTTGCCACATAAAGGGCGGTCTTCATCCGTCCCTCAATCTTAAAGCTGTCAATTCCGGCTTCCATAAGCTCCGGAATATGCTCAATCATGCACAGATCCTTGGAATTAAAAATGTAAGTGCCCCTCTCATTTTCATAGACAGGCATATACTCTCCCGGCCTGGTTTCCTCTACCACCGCATATTTCCAGCGGCAGGGATGGGTACAGGCTCCCTGGTTGGCATCGCGCCCTGTAAAATAATTGCTGAGCAGGCAGCGTCCGGAATAGGAAATGCACATAGCCCCGTGGATAAAGCTCTCTATCTCCATATCCTCCGGGATATTGGCCCGGATCTCTTTTATCTCGGCCAGGGAAAGTTCTCTGGCGGAAACTACCCGCTTTGCCCCCAGGTCATGCCAAAACCGATAAGTACCGTAATTGGTATTGTTGGCCTGGGTGCTGATATGAAGCTCCATTTGGGGCAGCACCCGGCGGGCAATAGCAAATACACCCGGATCTGAAATAATCAGAGCATCAGGGTTCATTTCCTTCAGCTCATTAAAATACGCCTCCACCCCGGCCAGATCCTGATTGTGGGCCAGAATGTTGGCAGTGATATAAACCTTTACCCCTCTCTCATGGGCAAAAGCAATCCCTTCTTGTATCTCCCCGTTGGAGAAATTTTTGGCCTTGGCTCTGAGGCCAAAGGCTTCCCCGCCGATATAAACAGCATCCGCCCCGTAAATCACGGCGGTTTTTAATACGTCCAGGCTTCCCGCCGGGATTAACAGTTCGGTCTTTCTCATATGCACACCTTATTTTTTACACTGACCGTTACTCCGTCTCCAATGGGGATAATGGAGGTGGTCAGATCTTTGTGGTTTTTTAGCTGGAATAAGTATTCCCTCATTCTGCTGTGAATGGTTCTGTCCCGCCGTTCTACGGCAAAGCGGGATTCCAGAATGGTATTGTCCTGGAGGACGTTGTCAGATATCAGCATCCCTCCAGGAGACAATAGACGCAGCACATCAGGCAGCCAATGAATATACTGGCCTTTTGCCGCGTCCATAAAAATCAAATCATAGGAGCCTGTAAGCCCGGCAAGAATCTGGCCCGCATCCCCTTCCAGCAGGATGATCCGCTCCTCCATCCCTGCCTGTCTGAAATTTTCTCTGGCCTTAAGGATCCGTTTTTCATATTTCTCAATGGTAGTAATGATGCAGTCCCCGGAACTTGCCTGGGCCATTAAAAGAGTAGAGTATCCCACCGCAGTCCCCACCTCCAAAATAGCCTTTGGGGAAACCGCCGCCGTCATAGTCTTTAAAAAGGCAGCGGTCTCTGCCCGGATAACAGGGACTCTGTCTTCTCTTGCCCTTTTTTCGATCTCATCACACAAATCTCCATGCCCCTGCTCTAACGAAACGATAAAGTCAGCAATCCGCTCCCTCTCTGTCATTCTTTTCCCTCTTGCGCGTCCTCGCTTAAGATGTCTAAAATTTCCCTGGAGGTCATCGAGGTATTTAAGATATAATCGCCGGGCTGAATCTCGTAATCGTAAACCATAGCCTGAATGATAAAAGAATACTGGTTATTAATCAGGCCTTCTTTTTCCAGAGTCTTTCCTACGGCAGAGACAGAGGCCCCGGCCTCCACCTGAATCTCCATGTCACGGCCCGGGGCCGCCGCCATGGCCGAAGCATAAAAAATCTCATGGCCGAACTCGTAGCCTCTGGTGGCTCCCTTGTAGATAAGCAAAATAGCAAGGGCATACAAAATCAGCCGGAAAGAAATCCCAATAATGGTTCCCGTCACCCTGTTGATATCTTTTGTCGTCTCGCTCATAATGTATTCCTCTTTATACTTCCATGATAATGGGCAGAATCATAGGGCTGCGTTTCATGCGTTTCCATAAAAACTCGCTTAAACTGTCCCGGATAATGGTTTTGATTTTTCCCCAGTCTGCAATATGGTGATTTAAGCAGTCTGCAACTGCCTCATCCACCACGGTCTGGGCCTCTTCCAGTAAATCTTCAGACTCCCGGACATATACAAAGCCTCTGGACACAATATCCGGACCTGCAAGAAGCTGGTTGCTGTGCTTTTCCAGAGTCAGAACTACTACAATAATACCATTTTGCGCCAGGTTTTGTCTATCACGGAGAACAATATTTCCTACGTCTCCTACTCCCAGGCCGTCTACCAGGATTCCCCCTGCCGGAACGTGATCCACAACATTGCAGCTCTCTTCATTTAATTCCAGCACATCGCCGGAGCTTATCATCACCACGTTCTCTTTCGGAATACCTACAGATTCAGCCAGATTCTTTTGGGCCATGCGGTGACGGTATTCGCCGTGAATGGGAATAGAATAAGTGGGATGAATCAGGGAATAAAGAAGCTTAATCTCCTCCTGGCAGGCATGTCCGGATACATGGGTATCCTGAAAAATCACCTCAGCCCCCTTCATAGACAGCTCGTTAATAACCTTGGACACCGCCTTTTCATTTCCCGGAATGGGGGTGGAGCTTAAAATCACCACATCTCCCGGCATAATGGATACCTTCCGATGAAGGGAAGATGCCATACGGGACAGGGCGGCCATAGACTCTCCCTGGCTGCCGGTGGTAATCAGCACGGTCTGTTCTTCCGGATAATTTTTTAGCTGCTCAATATCAATTAAAGTGCCTTCCGGAATATTGATATACCCCAGTTCACTTGCTGTGGTAATAACATTTACCATACTGCGGCCCTCAATCACCACCTTCCGGTTGTACTTATTGGCAGAATTAATAATCTGCTGAACCCGATCCACATTGGAAGCAAAGGTTGCCACAATAATTCTCCTGGTGGTATGGTCGGCAAATATGGAGTCAAAGGTTTTCCCTACTGTCCGCTCAGACATGGTAAATCCGGAACGGATGGCGTTGGTGCTGTCGCACATAAGGGCCAAAACACCCTTTTTCCCAAGTTCTGCCAGACGCTGTAAATCTATGGTATCCCCAAATACGGGGGTATAGTCGATCTTAAAATCCCCTGTGTGCAGAATCACGCCTGCCGGGGAGAAAATTGCCAAAGCGGATGCATCTGCAATGCTGTGATTGGTCTTAATAAACTCTACCCGGAAAGCTCCCAGGTTCACAGACTGCCCATGCTTCATAATCTTACGCTTTACACTTTTAAGCATTCCATGCTCTTTCAGCTTATTGTCAATAAGCCCCAATGTCAGCTTAGTTCCGTAAACAGGCGCGTTAATCTGTTTTAGAATATAGGGCAGAGCGCCTATGTGGTCTTCATGTCCGTGAGTAATCACAAAGCCTTTTACCTTGTCTATATTTTGAATCAGATAAGTCACGTCCGGTATTACCAAATCAATCCCCAGCATATCATCGCTGGGAAATGCCAGTCCGCAGTCCACTACGATAATGCTGTCATCGCACTCAAATGCCGTAATGTTCATGCCAATCTGCTCTAAACCTCCCAGAGGGATTATCTTAACCTTTGGGGCGGACTGACTGCTGTCCAGGTTCTTTTTGGACTTATAGGAAGGCTTTTTGCTCTGGATAGGTTTTGTTATCTCCGCTGCCTGGGTCATGGGCAGCTCCGTCTCTCTGGCCCCGTGTCCCTGGCGTTCCCCATAGCTTGCCCCTTCTTTTCTATATCCCTCTCTGGAGCTCCCTTCTTTGGCGTTTCCATAGCTGCGGCTCTTGCTGATACGGTAATTTTTTGGCCGTCTGGCTGTTTTCGGAACCTTTGTTTCATTTCCTCCATTATCTGTCTTTGCTGTCTGTTCTGTCTTCAATCATTTACCTCCAATCATTATAAATGTTTCTTTCCCGATAACGGGCTTTTACACAATAAGCCTTATGGCTTTAAATCAATCTCCATGTCTGAAACCAGTTCAAGAAAAATCCGGTACAGGAAGTCTAATTCCTCGTCATCTTCCACAAATTCATAGATTGCTTCCGAATCCTCGGGGCGTGAAATATCCTTTAAAATATAACATTCCCCGTCCTCTTCCTCCTGGCTGTCCGTAACCATCAGGTAATTTTTCCCGTTTATTCTGGTTTCTTCCAACACAAAAAAATCCACCATGCTTCCGTCGTCAGTAAGCATGGAAATCATTCCTTCTCTATTATTCATACTATGTTCTCCTGAGTTTCTTCTGTGGTATCCTGCTCTTTTCCCCTGCCAGAATCCAGATAGTTCTGAAGGATCAGCACTGCCGCAATCTTATCAATCACTGCCTTCCGCTTCTCTCTGCGGACTCCGCTTTCCATCAGCACCCTCTCTGCAGATACCGTCGTAAGCCTTTCGTCCCAAAATACTACAGGAAGGCCGGTACGCCGCCGTACCATATCGGCAAACTCTTCCGTCTTCTTTACCCGCGCTCCTGCAGAATTATCCATATTCTTAGGATACCCTAAAATAATCCGGTTAATCCGGTATTCCTGGGATAGTTCTGCAATTCTGGCCAGAGTGCGGCGGAGCTTCCCCTCCTCGCTGCGGGTAATGGTTTCCACTCCCTGGGCTGTGATTCCCAATTCATCGCTTATTGCTACGCCCACGGTCTTGGAACCATAATCCAAACCCATAATCCTTGTCATATTCATTTTTCCTCAATTTTAATTCACGGCCTGTCCCCAAGGGGTATCAATACTTACCGGATTTTCCTGGATACTTCGTAACAAAACGCAGCAAAATCAGTTGGTTCATCACCAACTGTCTTTTGTCCCTTATATCCGGCTGCTCTCAGCACTTCCGACTCCTGCCATCTTATGGTATTCCTGCTTCCGGCAAAATCAGCTAAGCTTCGTATCAATGTAAACTGCCATCAGCTCTTCCAGAATCTCATCACGCTCCACTTTCATAATTAAGCTTCTGGCTCCTTTATGGCTGGTGATATACGTCGGGTCTCCTGACATAATATATCCCACAATCTGATTGACAGGATTGTACCCTTTTTCGGTAAGGGCAATATACACGTCTCTTAAAACTCTGGTCACTTCTACCGGAGTCTCCTGTACAGCTTTAAAATATTGAGTATTTTGAATATCGCCCATCTTCATCACGTCCTTAATCACTATTCTTCTCTATTCTAAACCAAAACTTCTGTTTCGGCAAGTCTTTAATTTCTTAACTTTTCCTGAAGTAAGAGTATTTCATCTGTCAGCATCCTGACAGCAATTCCCTCTGCCATCAATCCTCCGGCTCCGGAAAAGCCCGGGTTTTTTCTGGCTTTACCGGGAAGGAAAACCTCTATTTTCTCCATAGGAACTGCCATACGGACATATTCCGGAGTGTGGCCTATATAATAGCCTTTTCCGTCTATTGTGACGGATTCTTCTAATAATATACAGCATTCTTTCCCCAGAAAGCTTTGCCGGTACGCCTTTGACATCTGCCGTTCTAAGGACAGAAGGATGTCGCTGCGGCGGGCCTTGAGCTCTTCCGGTACCTGATCCGGCATTTTATCTGCCCGGGTACCCTCCCGGCGGGAATACTTAAAGATATGCATTTCATAAAACGCCGCTTTTTCTAAAAACTTTTTGGTTTCTTCAAATTCCTCTTCCGTTTCCCCCGGAAAGCCTGTAATAACATCGGTGGTAATGGCAGGATTCTCAAATACGCGGCGCAGATTCCTGCACCCTTCCAAATATTCTTCCGGAGTGTAGTGACGGTTCATACGTTTTAAAGTCGCCTGGCACCCGCTTTGCAGGGACAGGTGGAAATGGGGACAGATTTTCGGAAGCTCTGCCAATGCCCGGGCAAATTCCCGGGTCACAATCCTGGGCTCTAAGGAGCCCAGGCGGATCCGCTTCACTCCGTCTATGCGGTGGATTTGCCGGATCAGGTCAATTAACTCTACCTGGCTCTCTCCCTGCTCCCTGTCTGTAAAATCTTTTCCGTAGGAGCTTAAATGGATACCGGTAAGGACAATTTCTTTATAGCCCTTTCTGGTCAGGCCGGCCACCTCCTCCACAGCCTCCTCCTGACGGCGGCTGCGGATCCGCCCTCTGGTGTAAGGAATAATACAGTAGGTGCAAAATTGATTGCAGCCGTCCTGAACCTTTAAAAAGGCCCGGGTATGGCCTGCAATTTTCTCAATATGAAGCTCCTCGTAATCCCGGGCTTTTGAGATATCAATGACATGAACCCGGGGCCTGGGATCCTCTTTTTTCTGCTGCCTGGCGGCGAAATATTCTTCCAGGATTTGAGGCAGCTCTTTCTTTTTATTGTTGCCAATAATAATATCCACACTGGCGTCTTTTTTTAATGTTTCTTCTGCAGACTGGGCATAGCAGCCTGCCGCCACCACAATACTGTCCGGATTCTGCTTTTTTGCTCTGTGAAGCATCTGCCGGGATTTTTTATCCGCCACATTGGTGACCGAGCAGGTATTAATAATATAAATATCTGCTTTCTGGCTAAAATCCACAATCCGGTAGCCGGATGCCTCCAATAGCTGCTGCATGGCTTCTGTTTCATATGCGTTTACCTTACATCCAAGGTTGTGCAAAGCTGCTGTTTTCATAGAATACTCCTGTCTGTTGCTTTTTACCGGAAACCGGCTTATTTTTCGTGTAAACTTTCTATTGACTTTTAGCGGGTATCTTTGTAGTATATTAATAGGATTCATGTATGTTCTAAATGATATTTAGCAGATACTATAATACATAGATGCAAGGAGGATTCTTCCAAATGAGAACTGTTCACATTTCTTTAAATTCCATTGATAAGGTAAAGTCTTTTGTAAATGACTTAGCCAAATTTGACGCTGATTTTGATCTGGTTTCCGGACGATACATTATTGATGCAAAATCCATTATGGGTATTTTCAGTTTAGATCTTTCCAAACCCATTGATCTGAATATCCATACAGAAAACAATATTGAGGAGATTTTAAATACCCTTTCTCCTTATACCATTGATTAATTACAGGCGCCTGTGAAAGGAAACGGGGCGGCATCCATTTTCGGATGCCGCTTTTTTATTTCAGTTAAGAAAGCAGGCTTCTTTGTTCTGAAATATCCCGCAGGGATGCCGCCCTGATTACCGGCACCAGATTGTCTCCACTGTCCCCATAGCCGTCTCCACCAGCTCATCAATTTTCTCTGCCAGATTTTCTTCTGATCTCCGGATAATCCCCAAATTAGGTTTGGTCACCGGATGCTTGGCCACAAAAATGGTACAGCAATCCTCAAAGGGCTGAATAGAAGTCTCAAAGGTGCCGATCCTCTCGGCCACGTCCACAATTTCCTGCTTGTCAAAGCCAATTACCGGCCTGAACACCGGCATACTGCAGGCATCATCTGTAGCCGCCAGGGACTGCATGGTCTGGGACGCCACCTGTCCGATGCTTTCACCGGTAATCAGTCCATGGCAGTGATTGGCCTCTGCAATCCGCTCTGCAATCCGCATCATATACCGGCGCATAATAATGGTTAATTCTTCATGGGGACACTGATCATAGATATAAAGCTGAATATCGGTAAAGTTTACAATATGCAGCAAAACAGGCCCGGCATACCTGGAAACCAGCTTTGCCAGATCAATTACCTTTTGCTTGGCCCTGTCGCTTGTATAAGGCGGCGCATGGAAATAAACCGCTTCCAGACGCACTCCCCGCTTTGCAATCATATACCCGGCCACCGGGCTGTCAATTCCGCCGGACAGCAACAGCATTGCCTTTCCATTGGTTCCGACAGGCATACCGCCGGGCCCGGCAATGGTCTGGGAAAATATATTGATTTTCTGACGTACTTCCACCCGCAAAAGCACATCCGGGTTGTGTACATCCACCTTAGTCTCCGGGAATGTCTCCAGAATTACTTCCCCCAAATCCCGGTTAATCTGCTCGGATCCAATGGGGTAATGTTTGTTGGCCCGCCGTGCAGCCACCTTAAAGGTAAAGCGTTTATCCGGATAAACCTGGTCAATATACTCCTTTACCTGTTCCTTTAAGTCTGCATAGCCCTTGTCCTCAACCTGAACCATAGGGCAGATTGCCGCAATGCCAAACACCTTCTTGAGAGCCTCAACCGCTTCGTCATAATCAAAGGGCTTAGAGGCCTGGGCATAAATCCGGCCTGATTCTTTGCTTACGAGAAAACCGCCGTCTACACTTTTTAAAGCATGGTTGATCTGCTTAACCAAAGCGTCCTCAAACAGATAACGGTTCTTGCCTTTAATGCCAATCTCAGCATACTTAATTAAAAAAGATTGATATTCCATATATTTCCTTCCTTCATGCGCCCGAAAACGGGCTTTCATGGTAACGCTTATCCTCTCTGATATCTGCGAAGCACAGGGAGAAGCTCCTTTAGCGCGTCAATACAGGCATCTATCTCCTGTCTGGTATTGAAACGGCTGAAGCTGAACCGCAGGGTTGCGTCCAAATACTCTGTCTTCACCCCTATACTTTTTAAAGTGCCGCTAATAGCCGGATGGTTGGATGAGCAGGCGGATCCGGAAGATACATAAATCCCCTTGTCCTCCAATGCATGGAGAAGCACCTCGCTGCGGATTCCCTGAAAGCTTACGCTGGCAATCTGAGGGGCGCTGTCCATCCCTTTTTTGCTGTTCACTATTGTTCCTTCAATCTCTCCAAGCCGGCAGGTAAAGTAATCTTTTAACCCGCACAGGTACGCTGTCTTTTCCTCAAAATCTGTGTAAGCTTCCCTGGCCGCCACCCCAAGTCCTGCCACACCGGGGACATTTTCCGTGCCGGAGCGGAGATTTTTCTGCTGGCCGCCGCCCCAGATAATGGGCTTAATTTTTACCTTTTCATTGATATACAAAAATCCCACGCCTTTGGGGCCATGAATTTTGTGGGCGCTGACGGAAAGCAGATCGATGCCCTGCTTTTTGGGGCGGATTTGATACTTTCCATAAGCCTGGATAGCGTCTACGTGAAACAGGGCCCGGGGGCTGTTTTCCCGGATAACCCCGCTGATGGCCTCCACAGGCTCTGCAGCCCCTACTTCATTATTTACATACATAACGGATACCAGAATTGTATCCGGGCGCAAAGCTTCTTTCAGCTCTTCCAGGCTGATGTGGCCGTCTCCGTCTACAGAAAGGTAGGTAACTTCAAATCCCTGCTCCTCCAGATAAATCAGCGGATTGTACACCGACGGATGTTCGATCCGGGTGGTAACAATGTGTTTTCCTGTTCTCTGATTTGCTAAAGCTGTGCCAATTAAGGCCATATTATTGGATTCAGTGCCGCCTGAGGTAAAAAGGATCTCTTTGGGCTGAACCTTTAAGGTCCCGGCAATGATCCGGGCCGCTTCTTTTATATAATCCTCGGCTTCTTTGCCCTTCCGGTGTCTGGCGGAAGGGTTTCCATAGTCCTCTGTCATGGTTTTTATAACAATATCCTTTACACTGTCCAGTACCCGGGTGGTGGCGGAATTGTCAAAATAAATTTCTTGTTCCTGTGTCATGGTATACTCCTTAAACCTTCGTGGGCTAACGCTGCCGCCGTTGAGGCGAGCTGTGTCACTCCGGGTTTTCTAAAATGCGCCTTCTGCTTTCATCATAAAAAGGGAAAGTATGGCAAGGCCGGCTGTCTCCGTGCGGAGAATCCTTCTGCCCAGAGAGACCGGAACCGCTCCCTGCTCCTTTGCCAGAAGGATTTCGCTTTCATCAAAGCCTCCTTCCGGGCCGATGAAAACAGCAATGGACCGGGTATCCTCCCCGGTCTCTTCCAGGGCTTTTCTCATGGTATCTATACCAGACTGGTTCTCGTAGGGAATCAAAATCCGGTCCAATCCCTCTGCCATTTCAAGAGCTTCTTTTAGAAGCATAACTTTTTCCACTTTGGGGATCTTGCTGCGGCCGGACTGCTTGGCAGCGCTTTCGGAGATGGCCTGCCACCGCTCCAGCCTGGATCTTTCTTTTTTTGCATCCAGCTTTACCACGGCGTTTTTGGTGATAACCGGAATAATCTCATAAACCCCCAGTTCTACTGCCTTCTGAATAATCAGCTCCATCTTGTCGGATTTGGGAAGTCCCTGAAACAGATAAAGGCGCACCGGAAGTTCCCTGCTTTCCCGGCGTTCTATAACCCGGGCTTCTACCAGGCCGCTTTCTATTAACGAAATCCGGCAGTGGTAGTCGTTTCCCTCCCCGTCGCTGATAAGAAGGGATTCTCCCTGGCGCATCCGCAGGGCATTTCTGATATGGTTTACATCCGGGCCGGTAATGGTGACCTTGTCTCCTTCTACTGCCTGGGGAAGAACAAAAAAGTGATGCATACTATTTTCTCCTGGCAGTTACCGAAACCCACTCTCCCTGACAGGTTACCTCTATTACCTCAAACTCATGGTTAGCGGCAAAAGCGTCCCTAACTGCCTGTTCTTTCATATTGATAATACCGGAGGTAATAAAAATACCGCCGTGCTTAATGTGTACCGGAATCTCCTCCTGAAGCATGATAATCACATCCGCCAGAATGTTGGCAACCGCTACGTCGCACCACTCATATCCGGCCCAGTTCTGAATCTCTTTGCTGTCAATAATATTGCCCTGAATTACGGCAAATTTTTCTTCCGGAATCTGGTTGGACTTTAAATTTTCCCCTACGGCATTAATGGCATTTTCATCTAAGTCCGTGCCCCGCACTTCTTTTGCTCCGAGCTTTAAAGCTGCAATTCCCAAAATACCGCTGCCAGTGCCTACGTCCAGCACTTTTGTCTCCCGGGTAACGTATTTTTGAAGCTGGCGGATGCAAAGCTGGGTTGTCTCGTGCATACCGGTTCCGAAGGCGGTTCCCGGGTCAATCTGGATTAGCAGCTTGTCCTTGTGTTCTTCCGGGACTGCCTCCCAGGTAGGTTTAATTAAAATATCGTCTACAGTAAAAGGTTTAAAATATTGCTTCCAGTTATTGATCCAGTCTTTATCCTCGGTCTCGGAGGAATCAATCGTCCTGGCCCCCAGGTCAGTAAACATTGCCAGCTCATCCAGACCCTCCTCCACCTTTTTTAAAATCTCTCTTTCATCATCCTGACTGTCCAGATAGAAGCTAACCCTGGCCACTCCATCATCCGGTCCCAGGTCAGGAAGGATGTCGATAAACATTCCCTTGGTTTCTTTTTCGGTCAGGGGAATTTTATCCTCGATCTCGATTCCCTCAATGCCGATTTCGTCAAACATACTGCTGACCAAATCTACCGCTTCTGTGGTGGTGGTCAAGGTAAATTTCTTCCATTTCATTTTTATTCTCCCGTGTTTCTTTCCATAATTGTGCAGTATCCATCATAACATATATTTTTTTGGCTGACAAGATTTGTTGGTGACAGTTCAGACGGCAAACGCATGGCTGAAGTGAAAAAGAAATGTATCTTGCAATTAAAATTTGCATATGCTATAATGCCACTAGGCAAAAAGTAATGATGATTTCCATTCGAACACCTCCTCCCATTGCCGGGTGTAGGTTGGACAAGATAAGAATTATAACATATCAATTAATACTCTTCTATCTTTTTCTTAAAAGACCTATTAGCCGGTTGAAACAGGTACGGCAGCAATTATTGAAAGCCGGATTTCGGCACAAAAAAAACTTTTTTAAAATTTTTTTGTATTTTTGCAATAAAATGACGATGAAATGCATTAATCTAATGAACGGATGAAAATACTTCTGTTTTGGAGGCTGTAAAGAAGGGCAAATCAAGTACGAAATTCCTTGATGCATTACACATTCCATCACACCGCCTGACAAAACAGCTTCTGGCAGGGGATTTTCGCTTTTACAAACTAACGGCAATTAGATTTTGTAATCCAACACGAAGAGCTGTCATTGACAGCTTTTCGGCTTTTATGGGGAACAGGCCGGTTACCGGCCCCATTGTTTCCCATGAATTCAAAAAGAGGATGCTGCAAAACGAAATAAAGAGACTTTTTATTAGCAGATGTCAGCGAGAGTTGGCGGACAGCGCTCATAGAAAGTCTCTGGTTTCATTTTGTAAGATCCTCTTTTTCATTTATCAACAGTCTCTACTTTTTTCAGTATGGCTTTAAGGCTGGAAATACTGGTTAAAAATTCGTCCAGCTCAGCATCAGATAAATGGGCAAGCCGGGCTTCTAACTGATGTTTTACATAATCTTTCTCTTTTTCAATAAAAATCCGGCCTTTGGAAGTCAGGCGGACATAGACTCTTTTGCGGTTGGTTTCATCGTAGAAGCGTTCTACATAGCCCTCTTCTACTAAAGACGCCACCACGCGGGTAGCCTGCTCCCTGGAAGCGGCAAGGCTTTCCGCTACCCGGCCCATAGTCATGGATTCCCTGCTGCCTAACGCTAAAAGGGTGTAAATCTGGTGCCGGGAAAATTTAATCTCCCGATAATCCAGAGAGTGTAAAAGCACTTTCTGACAGGAAAAAAATATTTCAAACAGAGCCATAATGCTGGTATCATTAGTCATCGTGTCCACAACTTCCCCTCCTCTCTAACGTTATTATAATACATCTGGAACGGATGTCAATGATTGATTTTTGATTATTATTGACAAATATCAATTAATAGTGCTATACTGGCTGTATAAATATTCTTTAAAGGAGGTTTTTTATGGCAGATAACCGATTATATGTGGAAGAGTACGCCGCTAACCAGTTAAGGGAATGTATCAGCCACAATTCCATTGACCCGGCTCTTTTTTCTGAATACGGCGTTAAACGCGGCTTGAGAGATAAAAACGGCAAGGGCGTTTTGGCAGGTCTTACAAATATTTCTTTGGTTCAATCCCGCAAAATGGAGAACGGGCAGTCTGTTCCATGCCACGGCCGTCTCCTTTACCGCGGTTATGATATTCGTGATTTGGTAAAAGGGTTCCTGGAGGCCAGCCACTTTGGCTTTGAAGAGATCACTTACCTGCTTTTATTCGGCATACTTCCCACCAGCAATCAGCTTGCAACATTTCAGGACATTCTCACCCGAAGCAATTTCCTTCCCACCAACTTTGTCCGTGACGTCATTATGAAAGCCCCAGGCAAAGACATTATGAATTCCATGACTAAAAGCGTTCTTACTTTGGCCTCCTATGATGACCGTGCTTCCGACAATTCTTTGGAGAATGTGTTGTGCCAGTGTTTAAGGCTTATTGCTACCTTCCCTATGATGGCCGTGTACGCTTACCACGCCTACAACCACTATGAGCGGGATGACAGTTTGTATATCCACCGGCCGGATCCCAGCCTTTCTACTGCGGAAAATTTCCTGCGGCTTCTCCGTCCGGATAAATCCTACACTGCCCTGGAAGCCAATGTTTTAGATCTGGCTCTGGTGCTTCACATGGAGCACGGCGGCGGTAACAACTCTACCTTTACCACCCGTGTAGTTACTTCCTCCGGATCCGATACCTATTCGGTTATTGCAGCTGCTCTCTCTTCTTTAAAAGGCCCCAAACACGGCGGCGCCAATATTAAGGTAGTGGAGATGATGGCGGACATTAAAGAGCACGTGAAAAACCCCGGCGACCCGGATGAGGTGCGGGCTTATCTGGAAAAGATCTTACACAAAGAAGCCTTTGACCAGAAAGGCCTTATCTACGGTATGGGCCATGCGGTTTACTCTATCTCTGATCCCCGTGCCCTGATCTTTAAAGAATTCGTGGAAAAACTGGCCAAAGCCAAAGGACGGGATGAGGATTTTGCCCTTTACTCCATGATCGAAACCATGGCGCCCCAGGTAATCGCCGGGGAGCGCGCCATTTACAAGGGCGTAAGCGCCAACGTAGACTTTTACAGCGGCTTTGTTTACAGTATGCTGGATATCCCCACTGAACTGTTTACCCCCATGTTTGCTATTGCCCGTATTGTGGGATGGAGCGCTCATCGCCTGGAAGAGCTAATCAATGTGGATAAAATTATCCGTCCGGCTTACCAGAGCCTTTTGGAAGAGGAAGCTCTTCCTTATCCTAAAATGGATGACAGAAAATAATGCGCTAAATATGTGATGAAAAATCTGAAAAAGGAGGCGGCCGGCGGTCCCAATGGACAGTAAACCGGCTGCTTCCTTTTTCTATCGCTACTTTTGTTATTCTGTTTCCTCTGTCAATGCAAAATCTCTTCCGCCTCCACCATCACATGAAGGGTTTCGTATTCCTCGCTTCTCAAACTTCTTTCCTTGTATTCAGCCTCCCCAACCTGGTTGTCATAGGGATCGTTGCGGTTCCATTTCATAGGCGGATAAAAGGGATGCTGGAACTGGGATGCTGCCGGCATCCGGTAAGGATCCAGGTTGCCGAAGTAGAATTCTCTTCTCTCTTCTTCCCCCGCCCGGTATGCACTGCCCCCAAAGGAGCAATCTGCAAAGAGCCAGCCATAGGGCGCAACATAAAACTGTGCCCAGTCGTGACTTCCCACAGAATCGGGAGTCGTATACAGACCGGACTGCCAGCGGGCCGGAACCCCTGCAATCCGGCACATGGTAATAAACAACAGAGCCTGGAAGCCGCAGTCCCCTTTCCAGCAGGTTGCCACATAGTCAGGAATCTGAGTAATGGTAATGTATGTACGGACAAAGGAATACATCACATGACTGGTTATATAATCGTAAATCTTTTTGGCTTTGATTAAGGGGTTCTTTTCCTCCCCCACCACCTGGGCAGTCACCTCCCGCAGATAAGGAGTAAAACGGATGTGAGGAAGCTGCTCTTCCAGATACATCACCGGCTGGCCGTCCAGGACTTCTTCCCTTTTGGGGCTGACGTAGGTCATATGGTTCTCATAGGTAAATTCTACGGAATAAGTCTGGCCAACGTGGTGGGTAGTATGGAAGCATATGGTTCTGTGAGGAAATTCCGGTGCCGCCAAAGTATACTCTTCTTCAGAAGCCAATCGCTCCTTACCATTTAAGCAAATGGTAACCGACAGCAGCCGGAAATTTTTAATCTGGGCATATTCCACCGGCACAGGCAGATATACTTTAATCTCCTGACCTTCCTGCTCCGATTCTTTTCTGATGGTCATAGTGCTTTTGATGCGAAAGCGGTAAGCTATGCTTCCCTGGGTTTTCATTTTGGCTATTACCCGGTTTAACATTTTTCCCCGTTCCTCAGAGGGACGGTCCTCCGGATTTATAACCCGGTCTGCAATCCAGGATCTGGTCTTAATCAGATTGTCAAAAAAATCGTCCTTAAAATGGATCTGACCTTTTATGTAGATCCATTCCGCCGCATTTTCTTCCCAAAGCTTCTGCAGCTCTTCCTCCTGAAAGTCCTTTAAACGGGCCTGCAAAAGCTTCAGCCCATCCTCCCAGCTGTAAGGGTACTGGGAAGGAATCCTTGACAAAATCTCTTTTTCATAGCGCAGGCGCTTCTTTAGGGCCTCCGGAATCGGAGTATCCAGGCGCAAGTCTATCATTTTAGCCGCCTGTTCAAAATCTCCGTACCATTTTACTTTCTCAATATCCTCCGGCAGATTAATGTGAAGATCGTTTATGTCTGAATACATAATGGCCTCCTAAAAAATAATTGCATTGAGACAAGAGTAGCACATCTATTCTTTATTTGCAATTCCTTTTAGCAAAAATAAAAAGGGGGTGTCGCAAAATGAAACCAGAACCCTTTTATTTCATTTTGCGACATCCCCTTAACAGACACTCTTATTTTGCTAATTTATACATAGCATATTGATTTAACGAGACCCCTTCTCTTTCTGCTTCTATCACTAATCTTCTATGCAAAGATTTTGGAACTCTGATTACAAATTTACCACTTAAACTTTCTTCTTTAATTGGTTCTGGTATCTCCATTTCGTTTTCAAGCATTACTTCTATATGCCCTTCTATCGCCTCTGCAAGATTAGTATTTAATTCTTCCAGTGTATCTCCTGTACTCTGGCAACCATCCAATTCCATAATCTTACCATAAAAATAGTGGCCATTTTCATCATTAACTTCTTGTATGATTTTATTGTATGGTAAACTCATATAGTATTCCAAGTTCTTCATAATAATTCCTCTCATCATTCTTTACATTCATGATAACTCCTTCGATTTTTAGACACGTTAGATATAAATTCTTCGCATTTATCTTCCTCCCCTCTATATAGTATCATATACAGTATCATTTTTCAAGTGTTTTATATTTTGCTGACGTACTTTCAAAATAAACACTTACATCAACTGCCGAATTAAAAAAAGAATGCGGCAAAATAAAACCGCGATAGTAAAAACACTGGTTTCATTTTGCCGCATCCTTCTTCCCAATCTATTCCTTAAAAAAATCCTTAAATCCTTTTTTCTTATGCCCTTCCGGCTGAGGGGCAACCCCTCGCATTTCTTCATCGTATCTGCGGAGAGCCTCTTTCTGAGCCTCGTTCATCCGCTCCGGCACCTGAACTACCAAAGTAACGTAATGATCGCCTCTCGCATTGCGGTTTCTCAGGGACGGTACTCCTTTTCCTTTTAATCTTACCTTGGTATCGGTCTGGGTTCCGGCCTTTACCTCGTATTCCACCTCGCCGTCCACAGTCTTAATACGAATAGGACCGCCCAGCGCCGCAGTTGCAAAGGAAATGTATACTGTGGAGAAAATGCTGGTATCCTGGCGTTTCAGGAAAGGATGGTTGGAGACTACCGCCTCTACTAAAAGGTCTCCTCTCTCCCCGCCGTTTACTCCCGGTTCCCCTGCTCCTGCCAGGCGGACGCTCTGACCGTTGTCTATTCCTGCCGGAATATTAACCTTGAATTTCTTACGTATGGTCTTATAACCGCTTCCGTAACATTTGGGACATTTTTCTTTGATAACCTTACCCGTTCCGCCGCAGTCAGGACAGCTCTGGACATTCTGAATCTGGCCAAAGAAAGACTGCTGAGTATACATGATCTTGCCTTTTCCGTTACATTTTGGACAGGTAATAGGGGAAGTACCCGGCTTTGCCCCGGTGCCGTGACAATCGCTGCATTCCTCCTTATAGTTAATCTCGATCTCCTTTTCGCACCCGAAAACCGCTTCTTCAAAGGTAATGCGGACTCCCGTCCTTACATTGGTCCCTCTCATAGGGCCGTTGCTGCGGCCTCTGGAGGAACGGCCGCCGCCAAAAATGTCTCCAAAGATATCTCCGAAAATGTCTCCCATGTCTCCGGAGAAATCGAAACCGCCAAAGCCGCCGGCTCCCCCAGCCCCTCCTTCAAAGGCAGCGTGGCCAAACTGGTCATACTGCTGGCGCTTCTGAGGATCGCTTAATACGCTGTAGGCCTCGGACGCTTCTTTAAACTTTTTCTCGGCCTCTTTATCTCCGGGATTGGCATCCGGATGGTACTTTTTTGCCAGCACCCGGTAGGCCTTTTTGATGGCTGAATCATCGGCATCCCTGCCGACCCCCAGCACTTCGTAATAATCCCTTTTACTTTCTGCCATGTTTTATTCCCTCTCAATGTATCAAAGTCTGAAAACGGTTACGAATTTATGAAAGTCCATAAGCCCGAAAGGGGTTAGACGCACCAGGCGCCTAATCCCCGTCTCAAGCTTTTATGAGTTTATTACACTTCCTTAAAGTCGCCGTCTACAACGTCATCTCCGTAAGGCTGACTGCCTGCTGCTCCGCCGCCCATATCCGGGCCGGGACCTGCCTGGCCTGCGCCTGCTGCCTGCGCCTGCTCATAAACCTTTGCAAATAGCTTCTGAGCACTGGCCATTAATTTTTCCTTACCTGCCTTGATGTCCTCAACCTGAGCATCGGTCATCTGGTCGATGGGCGCCCGGTTAATGGCTTCCTTTAATGCATTTAAATCGGCCTCTACTTCAGACTTGTCATTTACATCTAACTTGTCGCCAACTTCCTCCAGCGCCTTCTCTGTCTGGAATACCATAGAATCTGCGTCATTTCTGGCGTCAATGGCTTCCTTCTTCTTTTTATCCTGAGCCTCGTACTCGGCTGCTTCCTTTACTGCCTTCTCAATATCGGAGTCAGACATATTGGAACCTGAGGTAATGGTAATGTGCTGCTCTTTTCCGGTGCCTAAATCCTTAGCAGATACATTTACAATACCATTGGCATCAATATCAAAAGTAACCTCAATCTGGGGAACGCCTCTTCTTGCCGGCGGAATTCCGTCCAGACGGAACTGGCCAAGAGTCTTGTTGTCTCTTGCAAACTGTCTCTCACCCTGAACCACATGGATATCTACGGCAGTCTGGTTGTCGGCTGCGGTGGAGAATACCTGGCTCTTCTTGGTGGGAATGGTAGTATTTCTCTCAATTAACTTGGTTGCTACGCCGCCCATGGTCTCGATGGAAAGAGATAAGGGGGTAACATCTAACAGAAGGATATCGCCTGCGCCTGCATCGCCTGCCAGCTTGCCGCCCTGGATGGCCGCGCCGATTGCAACACATTCATCTGGATTTAAAGACTTTGAAGGCTCATGGCCGGTTAACTGTTTTACCTTATCCTGGGCTGCCAGCATACGGGTAGAGCCGCCCACCAACAGGACTTTTCCAAGCTCAGATGCTGTGATGCCTGCATCTCTTAACGCATTCTGTACCGGAATTGCAGTTCTTTCAATCAGATCTCTGGTCAGCTCGTCAAATTTGGCTCTGGTTATATTCATATCCAGATGCTTGGGGCCTTCTGCGGTTGCAGTGATAAAAGGCAGGTTAATATTGGTGGTAGTAGCTGTGGAAAGCTCCTTCTTTGCTTTCTCTGCCGCTTCTCTTAAACGCTGAAGAGCCATTTTGTCAGCAGAAAGGTCTACGCCCTCTGCCTTCTTAAACTCGTCGATCATCCACTGGGTTACCCGGTTGTCGAAGTCGTCACCGCCCAGGCGGGTGTCACCGTTGGTGGAAAGAACCTCAATAACCCCGTCCCCAATCTCAATGATGGATACGTCAAAGGTACCGCCGCCCAGGTCGTATACCATAATCTTCTGCTCTTTTTCATTGTCCAGGCCATAAGCAAGAGCCGCTGCAGTAGGCTCGTTGATGATACGTTTTACATCCAGGCCTGCGATTTTTCCCGCATCCTTGGTGGCCTGACGCTGTGCGTCGTTAAAGTATGCAGGAACCGTAATAACTGCCTCGGTTACCTTCTCGCCTAAATAGCTTTCTGCATCTGCCTTTAACTTCTGCAGAATCATTGCAGAAATCTCCTGGGGGGTATACTTCTTATCATCAATGCTTACCTTATAGTCGGTTCCCACATGTCTCTTGATAGAAGAGATGGTCTTGTCGGCGTTGGTAACTGCCTGGCGCTTTGCCGGCTCTCCCACTAAACGCTCGCCGGTTTTGGTAAATGCTACTACGGACGGAGTTGTTCTTACGCCCTCTGCGTTAGCGATAACGGTGGGCTTGCCGCCCTCCATAACTGCCACGCAGCTATTGGTTGTACCCAAGTCGATACCGATAATCTTACTCATAGTTTTTTCCTCCTGAAAAATATACAAAACTCTTGTTAATTGGCAACCTGAACCATACTGTGTCTTACCACGCTGTCCCGGTACATATAACCTTTTTGAAGCTCTGCTGCTATTATGTTTTCACCCAGATTTTCATCCTCAACATGCATCACCGCATTGTGGAAATTGGGATCAAATTCTTTTCCTACTGCCTCAATGGGTTTCACACCCAAATCCTCCAGGGTCTTTACCATCTGCTTATAAATTTTTTCCATCCCATCGGCATAAGGATTATCCTTAGCGTCCTCGGGAACAGCGGCCAGACCTCTCTCAAAATTATCCACCACCGGAAGGATTTTCTCAATAATATCTCTGGCTCCAATCTCATACATGGCGGATTTTTCTTTCTCCGTCCGTTTTCTGAAATTGTCAAACTCTGCCATAGACCGTTTCAACCGGTCTGTCAAATCTTCTATTTTTTCATCTCTGGGATCCTTTTTCTTTTTAAAAAAGCTTTTTTTCTCCGGAGTCTGATCCTTGCCGCTGTCCTCGCTGCCGCATCCCTCAGCCTCTTCGCTGCCCTCCTGAACCGCCTCCACGGCTTCCTCTTCCGGAGGGCCTTCCTGCTCTAATTCCTGGTCCAGCTCTTCGTTTTTGATTTCTTCACCGCTCACGTTTTTAATCACCTTTCTTCGTTTTTAAAAGCCTGATCTAACTGAGTCATCAGATTTCTCAATGTCATCAAAACCTTTTCATAATCCATTCTCTTGGGGCCGATGATTCCGATGGTTCCCCGCAGCCCTTCGCCAAGTTCGTAATTGGCCGTTACCACACTGCAGTCCTTCATGCTCTGTACCGGCATCTCATCGCCGATATAAACCTGGATTCCGGACTCGGTGGTCTGTTCGCTGGAGTTTACGTCATCAATCAACTCCTGAAGGGCTTCCTTCTGTTCGAAGGCGCTTAAAAGCTTACTGGCTTTCTCTCCGTCGCTTAGCTCCGGATATTTAAAAATGTTGGTAGCCCCGCTGGTATAGATCTGCAAATCTTCATCCTGGGCGCGGATGGCTTCCGCCACCTCCCCCAGCACCAGCTCCACTACCTGGCTTCTGGATCCGGCTTCATCCTTTAGTTTGCTGATGATTCCCAGATTGATTTCCTCAATGGTAAGGCCATTTAAACTGCTGTTTAATAAAATGTTTAAGTTCAAAACCTCTTCATCGGTAATAGCATCCTGGATGGAAATCATATTGTTTTTAATAATATTGCCCTCTACCACAACTACTACCAGAAGCTTTTTCTCATCCACCTTGGAAAGCTGGATGAATTTTAACTTATTCTGGTGATACCGGGGGCCGCTGATCATGGCGGCGTAATTGGTATTGAGAGCCAGTACCTGGGCCATGTTTTTTAATACCAGCTCCAGACGGTCAACCCGCTGAATCATCAGCTCCTTGACCTCTGTCACCTCCGCCTCCTTCTCCTGAAGAATCTGATCCACATAGAAGCGGTACCCTCTGTCAGAAGGAATCCGGCCTGCTGAAGTGTGGGGCTGTATAATATATCCCATTTCTTCCAGATCCGACATCTCATTGCGGATGGTTGCAGAACTGAGCTTTAAATCAGAATATTTGGAAATGGTTCTGGAACCTACCGGCTCGCCGGTTTCCAGATAGGTTTTTATGATAGCTTTTAAAATGGTAACCTTCCGGCTGTCCAGCTCCATACCTTTCATCCTTTCCTTAACTCAGCTTCAGCTTGTTAGCACTCATTTATCGAGAGTGCTAATACTTACATTTCATAATATATTCCTTTCCCTATGATTTGTCAACATATTATTTCGAAAAAAAGTATAAATTTTATGTTTCTTGACTTTTAATAGTTTTGTAATATAATAGTAACTATAACCCCATTAAACTATTAATTTTGTGAGGTAATATTATGAAAAAACGATTACGACATCTTTTTGCAACATGTATTGCAGCGGCGGCCCTGTCTGTGGTCAGCCCAATTGTTTCTATGGCGGCAACCCGTGGGGAACTAAGTTCTGTCACTTCCGACACCATAAGCGGATGGGCCTGGGAAGTGGGCCAGTACGACTCCTCTCTTACTGTGGAAATCCGTATTTATGAAGATATGGACAGAGACAGTGTTCCGGTAAAAACCATGACTGCCCAGGCCAACCAGTTCAGCCAGGCAGTAAGTGATTCTATCGGCGACGGATGGCATGCCTTTTCTGTCCCTGTAGACTGGACGCAGCTGGGAGGCAGCGAATATTTTGTACAGGTTTATTCTGTAATGGGACAAACCCGCCATCAGCTGGGCAGTACCTTTTCCTACAAACCAGGCCAGGAAACCAGCTCCCGGATTATAACCGGCCCCGGCGATATGATTGGCTTAGAGCTGGAGGAATCGAAAGCGGGATCTTCTTCCAACAGCGGAGGATCTTCACAGGAAAGCTATGTAGAGCTTACCGGCAGCGAAACCTACCTGGGGGCCTTTCTTGTTACCGGCTATTGCAATTGTGAGCTCTGTTCCGGCGGCCACAATATAACTTTTTCCGGTACGGTTCCCAAAGCCAATCACACCTTATCCGCAGATCTGACAGTTCTTCCCCTGGGAAGCAAGGTCTGGATAGACGGCGTTATTTATACCGTAGAAGATAAGGGAAGCAGTGTAAACGGGCAAAAGGTGGATATTTTCTATGATACCCACGAGGAGGCCCTGGAACACGGCACTATTACGGCTGATGTTTACTTACTCTAAATAAAATAAAGGGACTTTCTATTAGCCTGCGGTCAGCTTGCGCTAATAGAAAGTTCCTTTATTTCATTTTATGACATTCTTTTCTTTTTTATCAACATTCTCAATTTCCAAATTTTCCCTTACAATCACAAAAATTTCATAAGATAGTGATTCCAGTTCTTTTATTACGTAACAATTACATATATTTAATTATATGTTACTTATTGTTTCTATTTTATTTCTTCTTCATTAATCAAAAATGAACTTTAAAAGGGAGGATATGATTTTGAGATTATTTATCAATGCAAAACACATTTTTTTCGGAACTCTTTTGACGGCTTTTGTTTCTGCCGCCGCCGCTTTTTCAACTATTGCCGCCGGCTTTACCGGTTCTCTGGATACCGTAAGCGACTCTCAGATTTCCGGCTGGGCCTGGAATGAAGATAATGCTGCAGATTCTCCGGAGATTACCATCACTGTGGCCAATGCCGCCGGAGAAACCGTTCAGCAGCTTACCAGCCTGGCAGATGTCCACCGCTGCGACCTGGCGATAGCAGGTAAAGGTTCCGGAGAATACGGCTTTTCTGTAACTCCCGACTGGTCTGCCCTGGAGGATGGGGTTTACACTGTCCGGGCCTATGTAGGCGGAAACGAACTTCCCGGAACCCGCCAATACGTAAAAGGACAGGCTGTCCCCAGCAATCCCCGCTCTCTGGGCGTTTTTAAACTTACCGCCTACTGCCCGTGCTCCTCTTGTTCAGAGGGGTGGGGGCGCAATACCTCCACCGGCGCTATGGCTATTGCCAATCATACCATTGCGGTAGATCCCAGGGTAATCCCTTATGGTAGCAAAATTCTAATTAACGGAATTGTCTATACGGCGGAGGACAAAGGCGGCGGCGTCCGTGGAAACCATATTGATATCTTTTATAATACCCACCAGGAAGCCCGGGCGCTGGGTGTCCGGTATCAGGAGGTCTTCCTGGTAGACTGATCCACAGCCTTTCTCTGCCCCGCCGACGCCTTAACCAGGAAGCCCGTTTTTCTGCTTTTTGTCCTTACTTATCAGCCTGGATGATCAATCCGGGCTGATGCTTTTTCCCCATTTTATGGCGGGCTTTCCGGTTTTCTACCGTATCGAATATAATGGAAAAGTCATAATCTTCCGGGTAAAGCTCCTCCGCCTTTATATGGAGGCGCAGTCGTTTCTGGTTAATCTCTTCTTTTCCTGACGGAAGCTGGACTACCGCTATCCCTTTCTCATTGTCCGGAATACAGATAATTCCGATTTTCCCTTCCGGCAGTATTTTTACACTGTCTCCCCGTTGAAATCTGGAGGTAAAGGGACGGCTGCTCTTTTGGGGCCGGTGCTTCTGGATTTGAGGGCCGGCCTTTGGAGGCTGTTTTCTGCCGGATGTCAGCGGTCCGGGCGGCAGGCCTTCATAGGCGGCTTTTTCGGCATAGGCCAGCATATCCTCAGGCATTCCCAGCTTTTTTGCAATGTAGAGAGCGCAGCTTTCCCCTGCCGCCCCCATTTCCAGCCGGTACAAAGGCTTTAAGGATTCCCGGTCAAAGGCCATGCGGGCATTAATGACCCCTTCCGCTTCTTTTGCGTAGGTTTTAATCTCCGGGTAATGGGTAGTAACCAGAAAAAGGCATTTCTGCTGCCGCAGACGCTCCAAAATAGCCATTGCAATCCCCATTCCCTCTGCCGGGTCAGTCCCGGATCCCAGCTCATCCATAATAACCAGGCTTTCTCCATTGACTTTCTCCAAAATACGGATGGTATTGGTTAAATGGGCGGAAAAGGTGGACAGGTTTTCGGAAATGCTCTGGCCGTCGCCAATATCGCAGAGCACCTGGCTGTTCATAGCCAGATTTGCCTGCCTGCAGGGCACATGAAGGCCGCTCTGGGCCATAAGAGATAGCAGGCCCGCCGTCTTAATGGATACGGTTTTCCCTCCTGTGTTGGGGCCGGTAATAATGACTCCTCTTAAATCTCCTCCCATTTTTAAGTCCAGGGGGACACATTCTTCCTTCTTAATAAACGGATGACGGCCTTGTTTAATCTCTATACGGCGCTCTGTATTGATAGCCGGTTCAATCCCTTCCATGGCCTGGCTTAGCTTGCCTTTGGCAAATAAGAAGTCCAGCTTTTCTACTGTGGCGATATTTTCCAGGAACACACTCTCATTTTCAGCTGCCAGGGCAGACAGCTCATACCGGATACGCCGCTCCTCGTTTTCTTCCTCAAATTGAAGGGAAGACAGCTTTTCCGCCAGCTCTCCCACTGCTTCCGGTTCTATAAACAGGGTGGATCCTGTGGCGGACTGAGTCACTACCGTCCCGGCAAGCCTGCCCCGGTGTTCCTTCTTGATTGGGATACAGAGGCGGCCATTTTTTATGGTAACATAAGCTTCCGCCGTCCAGGCCTTATGGCTTCGCAAAACAGACTCTGCTTTTTTGCGGATCTGGCCATCTACATTTTGAATCTCTTTTCGCAGGGATTCCAGATACCGGCTGGCCTTGTCGTCTATCCGTCCATTTCGGACGGCATCCCCTATCTGCCCCCTGAGACTTGGCAGCTCCTCCAGATTTTCGTCGTAGTAGGACAGGCCTGCTTCCAGATATTTGGTTTTCCCAAGATAACTTTTCAGACGCCCGATCCCGGCCAGCATCTGCTCCAGCTGTTCCAGCTCTTCAACAGACAGGCATTGCCCCTGAACCGCCGCCCGGATACTGTCCCGGATACCGGAAAGGCTCATAAGCGGCGGCTGTCCGGCCTTGTCCAGAAGTATCCTGGCTTCTGTGGTCTCTCTCTGACGATGAGAAAGCTCAGACTGAGACAAGGCAGGAGTCAGCCGGGTACACAGCTCTTTTGCTGCGTTGGTCATGGCATACTCCTGAAGCATTTTCCGGATTTTGTCAAATTCTAATATTTCAAAACTTTTTTCCATGATTCCTCCTGAGTGGTGTACTGCGAGCCGGATTTCCCATGAAATAAAAAAACGCCTGCAAGACCAACACAGTCTCACAGGCGCAAAATAAACTCCTGGTTATGGCGTGCCGCATCTCTCCAGCCGACAGGTACACAAATAAAACATCTCCTGCAATTGAGATGAAATCAAATGAGTTCTGTCTGTAAGCATATTATTTTCTATGCTTTCTGAAAAGATACAATTAACAAAAAGGCACTTCCTTTGCTCTCATATTTTACCATGACTTAAGAATCACAGTCCGGAGGTACTATATCACAGGGGACGGATTGTTGTCAACTGGAAGTTTACCCTCAGTGGACAAGGGCACACACGCCTCAACCACCGTCTTTTGAC
>CAJTOL010000012.1:86743-92701 GCA_910577645.1 uncultured Lachnospiraceae bacterium | reverse complement strand
GGTATCATTCTGCTCCTGCAAACGCATAAAAAATGTATTCAAATCTATCTTACCAAAGGACGTGTCCCTTAACCGGTACTTCTCTCCAATGACTGTCAGCATAAACTCCCAAACAAGTCGGCTCTGCTTCATCATCGCATACAGGCAGATCTGCTTTGCTATCTCTGTCGGCTGCGATGCAATCGCAGAAACCAGAGTTTCATCTTCCAGAGCATGAAGTCGTTTCATACAGGCTTTTGCCATCCGTGTAATCGATTTTTCAGTTGGATACTGGAAAAGATTCTGCTCCACAATTTCTGTTACAATCGCTTCATCTGAGAGTCCTTCGCTCATCAGCTTTGCGGTGGAACGCATTTCATAGAAAAGGAACGGTTCTCTGGTCAAAGACGCTATATACGGATAAGAATGATCCATAATTTTTTGCCTCCTTACGGTTCCTCTTTTTTATCAGGAACAAATTCCATGATGTCTCCAACATCGCAATTTAATACGGAACAAATTTTTTCTAATACATCCATGCTGACATTTTCATCTTTAGACAACTTCGACATTGTTGTCGTACTGAAACCAGTCTGCAAGCGCAAGTCTTTTTTAATCATGTCTTTATCAATCAGCATTTTCCACAGCTTTTTATAGCATACTGCCATATTGTCACCTCTTACCATTATTCCTGCTCAAAGTTCAGTATTCTCGTTACTTCCTCTATCATAGCATAGAAGTGCGAATAGTACAATCAAGATAGCAAAATTTCAAATTTATGCTTTACGAACTCGCAGTTTAGATTTGCTATTTCAAAAATCAAGGATGAATTGCAAAACAAGACGGTAAATTGCAAGGTGAGAATCCTATTTGTAACTTAAGAGTCCTGTTTTGTAAATAAAATTCTCATTTTGTAAGCAAGATTCCCAGATTTTCGTTTGTACATTTAACCTGACTTTTACAGTTTTAGCCAGAAAATCAATGTGATGGATCGTTAAAGGGTGGTTGCAAAATAGATGAGTGATCATCTATGGTGCAGCACTCCATTTTTCTGTTCAAAAACAGAAAAGCAGGTTCCGAAGAACCTGCCATCCGTGGTATAATAAGATATGCCTAGTAAATTAAAATACCATAAAAATTATACCGAACTTGGCGCAGTTTATCAACTTGTTTTACCATTAATCCAGGGAAGGAATAATTATTGCAAGATAGATCCGGACGCTACGTTTATGCACATAAGACTATCGCATGAGAAATGTACTCGTGCCAAAGGGAACAAGCGCCTGTATATTTCCAAAAATTTTTTAGAGAAACGTCAGGAATCCTATGATAATATCCTGAGCGAAAAAGGGATTCTATATCGGATGAACCGCTCGATACAAGTAGAAGGAGCATTTGGGGTTCTGAAAAATGATTATGAATTCCAAAGATTTCTACTTCGTGGAAAAACCAAAGTAAAACTGGAGATTCTTTCTGGATTTTTGCATATATAGAGCGAGGGCATCGTTCAATCATCTAATTTGATGATTTTGCGACACCCCCAATGTTATATTATTACTACACTAAAAAATATGGTTATCGGCTTTACAAGCCAAATGCGGGTATTATTTAGAATAATTTGTCCTTTAAGCGTCTTAATCTGGGAAAATGGCCAAACTAGTTCGCCCTCATCATAAAATCCACTTTCTCCCGGAACCGGTATTATCAGCAATGCAAGCAAAGAACACCCCAGCAAAAGTTTGTGGCAAACCAATCTGCTTTTATACAAAATGCCCTTTATCACCCATTACTTTAATTACCTGATCCACGTACTTTTCACAGGTTTCCAGCTCTGGAGCTTCCACCATAACCCGGACTACCGGCTCGGTACCGCTCTGGCGCAGAAGGATGCGCCCGGTGTCTCCCAGACTTTCCGCTACCTTTTCAACCTCACTCTTTACATCCGCATCATCCTGGGCTGCGGTTTTATCCTTAACCCGGACATTTTTCAGCACTTGGGGGTAGATCTGTATCTGGGATGCCAGCTTATCTAAAGACTGTTTTTTCTCCAGAATCACTTCCATCACCTTCAAGGAGGTCAGAATCCCGTCTCCGGTAGTTGCATTTTTGCTGAAAATAATGTGTCCGGACTGCTCGCCTCCCAGGCAGTAGCCGTTAGCGGACATATTTTCATAAACGTATTTATCGCCTACCGCAGTCTTTTCATAGCGGATGCCGTCCCGATCAAAGGCCTTGTAAAGGCCAAAGTTGGACATTACTGTGGTAACTACTGTATTATTAAGCAAAGTTCCCTGCTCCTTCATATATTTACCACAGATGTACATAATCACATCGCCGTCTACCAGTCTGCCGTCTTTGTCCACGGCCAGACAGCGATCTGCATCTCCGTCATAGGCAAATCCCACATCACAGCCTTCATTTTTGACAAAAGCCTGGAGATTTTCAATGTGGGTGGAGCCACACCCATTGTTAATATTTAAACCGTTTGGCTCGTTGGAAATCACATGAGTCTCTGCTCCCAAAGCGTCAAATACGCTCTTGGCAATGGTGGAGGCGCTGCCGTTGGCACAGTCCAGGGCCACCTTCATATTTTTAAAGGAACGGGTTGCAATGGAAATCAGATATCCGATATAACGATTTCTTCCGGCAGCAAAATCTACCGTGCGTCCAATATGATCCCTTCTTGCCATGGGAATCTCTCCCATTTCCCCGTCTAAGTATTTCTCGATTTCAACGATTACGCTTTCTTCCAGCTTTTCTCCTCTCTCATTGATAACCTTAATACCGTTATCGTAATAGGGATTATGGCTGGCAGAGATCATAATGCCACAGTCAAATTCCTCGGTTCTTACCACATAAGAAACACTGGGAGTAGTCGTTACATGGAGAAGGTAAACATCTGCTCCCGACGCAGTAAGGCCGGAAACCAGGGAATACTCAAACATATAGCTGCTGCGCCTAGTATCCTTTCCGATAACCACCCGGGTACGCTCATCCGGATTTTTCTGCCCATAGTACCAGCCTAAAAAGCGCCCTACCTTATAGGCATGCTCTACTGTTAAATCCACATTTGCTTCGCCTCGAAAGCCGTCCGTTCCAAAATATTTTCCCATTACTCTATATCCTCCTGTTTTATGAGCCTCAATGGCCTTTCTGTTTTCATCTGGTGAGAGGGCCTGCTTCTTTAGTAATCAATCTCCTTTAAATACCGCCCCAGAGCATCCTGCCAGGTTGGAAGGGGGGTAAAGCCTTTTTCCACCAGCTTTGACTGATCCATACGGCTGTTTTTGGGACGTTTGGCCCTGGCCGGAAACTGGCTGGAATCCACCGGGGTCACCCTGACGTTATCCATACCCGCCTGCCGGAAAATCTCACAGGCAAACTCATACCAGCTGCACAGACCCTCGTTGGTGGCGTGATAACGGCCGTATTCTTCAGTCTCAATCATATCTGCCAAAAGCCGGGCTAAGTCATAGGTATAGGTAGGAGAACCAATCTGATCATTTACCACACTGACTGCCCCTTTTTCCTTTCCTAACCGCAGCATAGTTTTAATAAAGTTTTTACCGTTGACTCCAAATACCCAGGCAATCCTGACGGTAAAATATTTCTTTACCAGCCTTTCAATATAAACCTCGCCCTCATATTTGGTAAGTCCATAGATATTCAGAGGCTCTCTGTGGTCATCCGGCTCCCAGGGGCGGACGCCTTCGCCGTTAAACACATAGTCGGTACTGATATACATCAGCTTCACGTCCAGATCCCGGCATACCTCTGCAATGTTTTTGGTTCCCTCTGCGTTAATCTTGCGGCACAGCTCTACATTGTCTTCTGCCGCATCTACTGCAGTATATGCAGCGCAGTGGATAACTGCATCCGGTTTTGCCTCTGTAATTACCTGACGGCAAGCTTTCGCATCTGTAATATCCATCTCCGCTACATCCACACCGATATACTCAACGCCCCGTTTGTCAAATTCATTCATCAAATCATGGCCCAACTGGCCTTTTGATCCGGTTATGAGAATTTTCATTTTCCTGCTCCTCCTTAATTAAAAGCGCCTGAAAACAAGGGGTTCCCGCTGCCCAGCAAGTAGGAAATAGGAAATCCCTGCTGCGCGGTGTTCCTCTGCTGTTTCCAGGCGCCCCGTTGCGCGGTAATGTTATTTTAGCTGTTCTCCATACATCTTATCAAAATACTGGCTGTATTCCCCGCTGATGATGTGCTTCCACCAGTCCTGATTCTCTAAATACCACTCTATCGTCTCCTTGATCCCGGTATCAAAGGTGTACTTGGGCTCCCACCCCAGCTCCTTCTCCAGCTTCTTTGGGTCTATCGCATATCTTCTGTCATGCCCCAGACGATCCGATACAAAACGGATTAAGCTCTCCGGCTTATTAAGGGCCTTTAACACCGTCTTTACTACCTCCAGGTTGGTCCTCTCGTTGTGACCTCCTATATTGTAAACTTCCCCTTCTTTTCCTTTATGCAGAATTAAATCTATCGCTTCACAGTGATCCGATACATGCAGCCAGTCCCTTACATTCTCTCCTGTCCCATATACCGGAATCTCCTCATCTGCCAATGCTCGGCTGATAATCAGCGGGATCAGCTTCTCCGGGAAGTGATACGGGCCATAGTTGTTGGAGCATCGGGAAATCGTCACCGGCATCCCATAGGTTCTGTGATAGGCCAGTACAAACAGGTCCGCGCTGGCCTTGGCGGACGAATATGGGCTGGATGTGTGTAACGGCGTTTCCTCGGTAAAGAATAAGTCCGGACGGTCTAAGGGCAGATCCCCGTATACCTCATCTGTGGATACCTGATGGAACCTCTTTATCCCATACTTCTTGCAGGCATCCAGCAGCGTGGTAGTTCCCATTACATTGGTCCGCACAAAGATCTCCGGGTCCGTAATGGAACGGTCTACATGACTCTCCGCCGCAAAGTTTACTACAATATCCGGCTTCTCCTTCTCAAATAAATCAAATATAAACTCCCGGTCTGCAATATCCCCCTTTACAAACTTGTAGTTGGGTTTATCCTCCACCGGCTTTAAGGTCTCCAGATTTCCCGCATAGGTTAATAAATCCAGATTGATAATCTCATAATCCGGGTATTTCTTTACCATATGGTGTACGAAGTTTCCTCCGATAAATCCCGCTCCGCCTGTTACAATAATCTTCATAGCTTCCTCCTTCTTCGCCCTGCTTTCCGGGCATACAGGGATATCCCCAGCATGGTTCCTCCTGATGAAGTAGCTCCTTTGCTGACTTCCTGACACCCCCGCTAGTGTCAGTACACTAGTTATACAGCTTGTCTACATATTTTCCGTCTAATACGTCTTTTAAATATCTTCCGTACTGGTTTTTCTTTAATATCTCATAGGTCTCAAGCACCTGCTCTCTGGTAATCCAGCCGTTTAAATAGGCGATCTCTTCCAGGCAGGCGATTTTTCTGTGCTGATGGGTCTCTACTGTCTTTACAAAGTTCGTGGCATCCACTAAGGACTCATGGGTTCCCGTATCCAGCCAGGTAAATCCCTGGCCCATTAAGGTTACATCCAATTCCCCGCTTTCCAGATAGATTCGGTTTAAATCCGTAATCTCCAGCTCCCCTCTGGCGGAGGGCTTCAGGTTCTTGGCATAGTTTACCACACGGTTATCATAAAAATACAGCCCGGTAACACAATAGTTGGATTTGGGACTGGACGGCTTTTCCTCAATAGAGATCGCCCGGCCCTTCTCATCAAACTCCACAATGCCAAACCGCTCCGGGTCGTCTACATAATAACCGAATACGGTAGCCCCGGTTTCTTTGGCGGCAGCCGCCCGAAGGCGTTTCTTTAATCCCTGGCCATGGAAAATGTTATCGCCTAAAATCATGGCAACAGAATCCTCTCCGATAAACTCCTCCCCGATAATAAAAGCCTGGGCCAGCCCGTCAGGGCTTGGCTGGACAGCGTAGGAAAGATTAATG
>CAJTOL010000012.1:0-86646 GCA_910577645.1 uncultured Lachnospiraceae bacterium | reverse complement strand
CGTAAATAGGCAGAAGCTGCTTGGATGTTACTTTGGTCAAGGGGTAGAGTCTGGTTCCGCTGCCTCCTGCTAAAATAATTCCTTTCATTCCTATCCTCCTGTCAAATAGATCTGGTTGCGTTTATTATCATGATACTATGGGTTATGATAGCATAGTTTTCTAAATTTTGCAAACCTGGCGGCAAAAGCTTATGTCGCCATAAAATCATGAACTTTCTCCCATTTTAACAGTAATTAGTCCGTTTTCATAAATCATGGAACCCTCTTCCGGCCAAACCGGCATATCTTCTGCCTGTTGACAGGCATATTCTTCAAGTTCAGCCGGCGTCTCAAACACGTCAAGTCCCATGGCATACATCAAACGGGCAACTCTGTGGAGCTGAGAATAATGGATTCATCTATCTCAAAGAAGGAAATACCTGCCGCATCCACCGGGTTAACATAAGAAGCAGGGAACGCAGGGGCATATTCTCCTACCAGCATAATGCAAAAATGCCCCCCCGAGTCCATACTTAACTTTTTCGCCCGCTGATAGATAGCATTCCAACTAAATGTTTTGGGCGCACTTTGCTGAGCATCCTCACTTGTTCTGGTGTTCTACATTTAGGCGCAGTAAAAACAGCATTTTCTGCAACAGAAATGTTACTTCCTTCTTCTGCTCTGCACGCAAATTCATAGAAATCAATCTCATCACTTGCCACAGAGATCTCATAAACGTCTGTATCCATCTTATCAAGCATTCCTGCAATATAATTACGCAGGTCTTCATCTTCTTTCATACGAAATGGAAGTGCTTGGACCGTGGTTTCAGGGAAAATAACTTGCAGATTTTTAAACCATCGGACAATTTTTTCTGCCTTTTTAATTCCATTGCCATACAGTACCGTAAAAACACTCTCACAGCCTCCATTGACACTTGAAAATAGTTACTTAGACAGCGCCGTTTTGTAACGGATGACCTAAGTAATGATGGCCCAACTCATGGGTAATGGTGAAGTATACAATAATCAATTCGTCTCATTTAAGCGGCTTAAACGTATCGCCTGATCTGCGGTAATCAAGGCATCTAACAGCTCCTGAAGATCTCCGTTCATCACATTGTCGATTTTGTACAGGGTCAGCTTGATCCGGTGATCCGTAACCCTTCCCTGGGGGAAGTTATAGGTACGAATCTTCTCGGAACGGTCGCCGGTGCCAATCTGGCTGCGACGGGCGTCGGCCTCCTCATTCTGGCGGCGCTCCATCTCCAAATCATATAGTTTGGAACGCAGCAGCCGGAAGGCCTTTTCTTTATTCTGAAGCTGAGATTTTTCGGTTTGACTGTAAATTACAATGCCGGTAGGCATGTGAGTTAAACGCACGGCAGAGTCCGTGGTATTCACACACTGGCCGCCGTTTCCCGATGCCCTCATAACATCAATGCGGATGTCTTTATCCTCAATTACAATATCAAAATCCTCCGCCTCCGGCATTACCGCAACTGTTGCGGTGGAGGTATGGATCCGTCCGCCGGACTCGGTCTCCGGCACACGCTGTACCCGGTGAACACCGGACTCATATTTAAACTTGGAATATGCACCTTTTCCATTGATCATGGCCTGTACTTCCTTAAAGCCGCCAATACCGTTTTCATTGACGCTGACCAGCTCGATTTTCCAGTGCTGGCTCTCGGCATAGTTGACATACATACGGTACAGCTCGGCAGCAAACAAAGCGGCCTCGTCGCCGCCGGCTCCTGCGCGGATCTCCAGAACAATATTTTTCTCATCATTGGGATCTTTGGGAAGCAGCAGAATCTTAATGGTCTGCTCCAGCTCCTCCACCTTTTTCTTGGAGTCGGCAAGCTCCATTTTGGCAAGCTCCCGCATTTCCTCATCGGACTCTTCTTCCAGCATCAGAAGACTGTCCTCAATAGCCTGTTTTGCCTGCTTATATTCTTTGTAGGCCTCTACAATAGGAGCCAAATCTGCCTGCTCCTTCATCAGTTTCTGGAACTTTTTGGCATCCGTTGTCACATCCGGGCTGCTTAGCTCCAGCATTAATTCTTCATAATGAATCAGAATATCATCTAATTTGTCAAACATGGGTACCCTCCTGCGGCCATCTTGCCGCCACTACCCGGTCCTGGCCGGGGATATCCTTGATAATTTCTATGTTAATAAAACCTGCAGCCCTCAAAAGACTGCTAACCGCCAGCCCCTGGTCATATCCGATCTCCAGATAAATACGGCCGCCTGGTTTTAAATAGGCCCCGCTTTCTGCTGCCAGTCTTCGATAAAACTCCAGGCCATCGGCAGATCCGTCTAAAGCCAGCCTGGGTTCATAATCCTTCACCTCCGGCTCCAGATCCCGGATGTCCTGGCTGGGGATGTAGGGCGGATTGGAAACAATTATGTCAAATTCCATGTCAGCCGGGATGTTCTCATAAAGGTCGCTTTGAATCAGTTGAAACCTATCGGCCCGTCCGTTTAGAATCTTACCATGTTCCCGAATTCTTTCATTGCCTGCCGCACCTTGATCCTCCCGGTTATTTCGGTGTCGGGGTAAAAGCCGCCTGGCGTTTTCCTCCGCTACTATCAGAGCCTTCGGGGAAATATCCGCAGCAACCACCTGTCCAAAGTCCCCCAAAACTGCCAGGCTTAAGGCGATGCAGCCGGAGCCGGTACACATATCCAAAAGGGACGGGGTTCCTTCTATTCCTTTCCGGTCGTAAAGCACCCGCTCTACCAGAGTCTCTGTATCTTGTCTGGGGATCAGCACATCCGGGCTGACCGCAAATTCCAGCCCCATAAACTCCTGGGTTCCCAGAATATGCTGCAATGGGATCCGGCTGGCCCGGCGTTGAATCAAATCTTCAAATCGCTGCTCTGTTTCCCCATCTGCCTCTTGGTTTTTCCTGATAAGAAACATGGCCGGGCTGATACCGGTAACGGAAAGCAGCAGGTATCTGGCATCCAGATCTGCTTCTGAGATGCCGCTTTTGCTAAGCTTATCCGCCCCAAACCGAAGCAGTTTCTCCAATGTCATAACCGTGTCTCCGGGAAATTCTCTTTTAAATAAGTTTTCCAGTCAAATACTTTTTCCACAGCGGCAATTGCCACCTCAATCATTGAGTCATCGGGTTCTGTGGTAGTAAGGGCCTGCATCCACATACCGGGGCGGCTAAGGGCATTCACTACACAGGAATTGCTCCGGCCTGCCAGCCGCAAAAATTCATAGGAAACTCCGGCAATCACCGGGATCAGCACAATACGGCTCACTGCCCGCATCCACACATCCTCTACCCGGATTACCATAAAAAACAGGATGCTGATAACCATAACAATGAGAAGAAAGCTGGTGCCGCAGCGTTTGTGCTCTTTGGAACTCTTTCGCACATTTTCTACCGTCAGGGGCAGACCGTGCTCCACGCAGTTAATGCATTTATGCTCTGCTCCGTGGTACATAAAGGTCCGTTTTATGTCCTCCATGTTGGAAATCAGCTTAATATATGCAATAAAGATCAGAATCCGGATTACACCCTCCAGCACCGCCATCACCGTGTCAGACGGGATAACTTTTTGGAAGATATTTGATAAAAGCATGGGGAGAACCATAAAAATCCCCACAGCCATTACCATAGAAAATACCATGACAAAGGCCATCAGTACCTTTTCTAATTTTTCTCCGAAAATCCGATCCAAAAGCAGCTCAAACCTGCCTGGCTCACTGTCCTCGTCATCCTCAAAAAAGCTGGCTGACCAGGTAAGCGTCCTCATTCCCAGAATCATGGAATCCGCAAAATTAAACACGCCGCGGATAAAGGGAAGGGACAAAATCCTGTATTTTTCTGTCAGGCTTATATAGGCGTCCTTTTTTACCTCAATAGTCCCGTCCGGCTTGCGGACTGCGGTGGCATATTCATTCTGGTTTTTCATCATAATTCCTTCGATAACCGCCTGACCGCCAATACCAGAATATTTCAAATAAAATTCCTCCTTGCTCAACAAGTAAAAATAAGGGCTGAGCAAGTGTTTCCACTAAGCTCAACCCTATGTGCTCAAACTTATTTGCCAGCGTTAACGCCGTACTTACGATTGAACTTATCAATACGTCCACGAGCAGCGGCAGCTTTCTGCTGACCTGTATAGAATGAATGGCATTTGGAACAAACCTCAACGTGAATGTCCTTCTTGGTAGAACCAGTTACAAATTCATTGCCACAGTTGCAAACTACCTTTGCCTGATAATAGGCTGGATGGATTCCCTCTCTCATGATTTTCACCTCTCTATTCTTATTGTGCGGTTTCCGACCGCAAAAATGCGTTGCCGCATTTTATTACACTTTATGCTATATGCACAGCCCAGTAAGTATATCATAGAAAATCAGGGATTGCAAGCACTTTTTCGGCAGGAAACCGAAGCCGCGCCGGCAAAAGAACCCTTTTAAAATCTGATTTTTTTAGACATTTCCACAAACTCCCGATTCGTGCGTGTTTTTGCAAACAAGTCTAAAATCTTTTCAACAGATTCTTCCGGTTTTAAGGTGTTTGTTGCCTTACGTACAATGTCTACGGACTCTGCTTCTTCCCGGGTCAGCAGCAAGTCGTCTCTTCTGGTTCCGGACTTTAAGATATCAATAGCCGGGAAAATTCTCTTTTCAGAAAGTTTTCTGTCCAGGACAAGTTCCATGTTGCCGGTACCTTTAAATTCTTCATAGATAACGTCATCCATACGGCTTCCGGTATCAATCAATGCAGTTGCCAGAATGGTCAGGCTGCCGCCTTCCCGCATATTTCTTGCCGCGCCGAAAAACCGTTTCGGCATATGAAGGGCCGCCGGATCCAAACCACCGGATAAAGTACGGCCAGAGGGCGGTACTACCAGGTTGTAAGCTCTTGCCAGACGGGTAATGCTGTCTAATAAAATCGTCACATCCCGCCCATGTTCTACCAATCGCTTAGCCCGCTCTACTACCATCTCGGAGACTCTCTTGTGGCGATCCGGAAGTTCGTCAAAAGTGGAATAAATCACTTCAACGTTTGGCCCCACAATGGCCTCTTTAATGTCCGTTACCTCCTCAGGACGCTCGTCGATCAAAAGAATAATCAAATGCATGTCCGGATGATTGGTGGTAATGGCCTTTGCCACCTGTTTAAGAAGAGTTGTTTTTCCGGCTTTGGGAGGAGATACAATCATACCTCTCTGGCCTTTTCCGATGGGAGCCAGCAGATCCAATACCCGCATAGCTACCGTATTTTTCTCCCCAAGGGTTTCCATGTGGAGACGCTCATTAGGAAAAATCGGGGTAAGGTTTTCAAAATTTGGACGGCGCTCTGCCACACTGGCGGGATATCCGTTAATAGTAGAAATATACAGCAGGGCGGCAAATTTCTCGGTAGGCGCTTTTACCCTGCGGTTGCCCCGGACAATATCGCCGGTTTTCATATTAAAGCGGCGAATTTGAGAAGGCGCTACATATACGTCATTTTCTCCCGGAAGAAAGTTTTCGCAGCGAATAAATCCGAAGCCGTCCGGCATAACCTCCAGGATACCGTTAGCCTCAATACCACTGTCCAGTTCTGCCAGTTCTTCCGGAGACATGGCGTCAAATTTGGTGCTTCCGGAGCTGAGAGTCCCACTTGGGCGGCTGGTTCTGGGCTGGTAGCTGCGCTCACTCTGCTGGCTGCGCTCCGGCTGGGAATTTCGTTCTGGCTGCTGGCTGCGTTCCGGTTGAAAATTTCGCTCCGATTGAGGGCTGCGTTCCGGCTGAGAACCGCGCTCCGGTTGAAGGCTGCGTTCCGGCTGAGGGCTGCGCTCACTCTGATGACTATGTTCCGGCTGATTTCCCCGCTCTGCAGGGGCCGCCTTCTCAGCTTTCTTTTCTGACATCTGGCACAGTAATTCTACCAAATCGGCCTTTCGCATACTGCTGGATCCTTTCACTCCCTGTGTCTTTGCCAGTTCCTTTAATTCTGCCAATGGCAGCGTATTTAATTTTTCACGCATAAACGGTTTCCTTGCCTTTCTTTAATTATGTGAGTATTTGTTTCCTTGCATTGTATTGGGGATTCTTTCAGAATTAGGGATATGCTGCCGGAGGAACAGGCCTCCGGCATCCTTTAGTCATTTTTATTATATGATATCAGGGTCAAAAGATCATGTCCATCATGTTTCCATAAATAGGCATGGCTGCCGAGCAATCCATATATCATAGAGCCAAAATGCCTTTTGACTCCAACACCATTATATATGAAATTGGGAAAAATTGCAAAGGCTTTTTCTATCTCTCAATCTGCCAGCAATTCCAGAGCCGCCTGGCCTTCCGAGCCCGTAAGCTTAACGCCTAAAATTCTGGCCAGCGTAGGGCCTTCATCAATAAGTTTCATATCATTTTTTCTGGCTCCTGCTATAAAATCCGGACCAGCCCCGGCAAAAAATGTCTGATAGCCGTCTCTCTTTGGATGGAAGCCATGATTGCCCAGATGGTGATCCGGATTCTTTTCCCGGTTTACTGCCTCAGAAGCACATTCCAGGCCATTCTGGAAATACCACCCCTCCTTGGCCTCCAGGACAAAAGCCGCCCTGGGATCCGCTCCCATAGCCGCGGCTTCTTCCCGGTCAAAAATTTCTTCTACAGGGGAATCCGGCCGGGCCTTCCAGCTTTCCAGAAAGCGCCTCACCACCGGGATACGTCTTTCGTCCTTTACATAAATATTGCAGGAACCGCCGCTTTCCCGGCCAAGAACCTGCCACCGGCGGATCCCGTTTGTCCCAGGCTCCAGCCAGCCAAGCTTTTTCAAGTAATAATTGGGATAAGCAATCCGGTTGGTATCCATCTGGTAATGGTCTCCCAAAAGTACCAGATCCGTATCTTCTTCCCATCCCATTTCCTCAAGCAGCTGAAACACTTCTCCCAGGCGCCTGTCATGGCGGCAAAAGGCTTCCATAGCCTCCGGACTGCTGACTCCATAATCGTGACGGTTGGTGTCCACATCTGTCCAGTGAACCAGAGCCAGATCCGGTTGGTATTTCTTCATGGAATACAAAAAGCTGGATTGAACAAAATTATCCAGATTAGGCTGACGGACGCCGTCCAGCATCTTGCCAAACCGCCGGTATAAATCCAGCTGAAAAGAAGGAGTTCCGTTGGCAAAGGACACGGTAACCTGATTTTCCCAAAAATGGTTGGCCCACACTTCCGGAAGATTCCAGGAGATTCCCGCCCTTCCCGTAACCGGCCATAAAAAGGCTGCTGTTTTCATACCCTTTTTTGCGGCCTCATCATAGATCGTGGTTCGCTTAATAAATCTTCTCTGCCAAAACCAGTCCGGCTTTTTCCGCCAGGGCTGAAAACGAAGGTTATTAACAATACCGGTTGTTTTAGGCCGGCAGCCGGTGACGATAGCGGCATGGGCCGGATAAGTGAGACTGGGATAAACGCTTTCCACATGGGGACACAAAGCGGCTCTCTCGAAAAAGCGGCGGAAGTTTGGCATCTCCTTTATATAAGCCAGATCCGGCTCCCCTGCCGCGTCCAGGGAAATAATAATCATCCTGCTTGCTTTCATTGTACTATTTTTCATCTGCGGACTCCTTCAAAAACTCCAGGTGTTTTTTTATATTTTTCTCGTAGCCGTTTTCAGTGGGATTGTAAAAATGGTATTCCTCCAATCCGTCCGGCAGGTATTGCTGCTTTACATAGTGATTCGGATAATCGTGGGCATAAAGATATCCATTTCCGTGGCCCAGTTTGGCCGCGCCTTTGTAATGCTTATCCTGCAAATGTACAGGAACCGGCATGGTACGGGTTTCCTTCACTGCCTCCATAGCATGAAAAACTGCCTGACAGGCGGCGTTGCTCTTGGGAGCCGATGCCACATAGGTAACTGCCTGAGCCAAAATAATCTGGGCCTCCGGCATCCCTATGCGTTCTACTGCCTGAGCAGCGCTGACCGCCACCGTAAGCGCCTGAGGATCGGCATTTCCCACGTCCTCGGCAGCGCATATCATAATACGGCGGGAGATAAATTTAATATCTTCCCCTGCATAGAGCATTCGGGCCAGATAATAAACTGCCCCATCCGGATCGGATCCTCTCATACTTTTAATAAACGCCGATATGGTATCGTAGTGATTATCCCCGCTTTTGTCATAGCGGACTGCCCTCTTCTGGATGCACTCCTGGGCCACCGCCAAATCCACATGAATGGTTCCGTCAGCTCCCCGTTCCGTAGTCATAACCCCCAGCTCAATGGCATTCAGGGCAGCTCTGGCATCACCGTTGGCCACATCCGCCAGAAACTCCAGAGCTTCCTCATCAATCCGGGCGCCATAAGTACCCATGCCTCTTTCCTCGTCGGTAACGGCCCGCCGCAAAAGCTCTTTGATATCGTCTTTTTCCAAAGGCTTTAACTCAAAAATCCGCGAGCGGGACAAAAGCGCTCCATTCACTTCAAAATAAGGATTCTCCGTAGTAGCCCCGATTAAAACCAGGGTTCCGTCCTCCACAAAAGGCAAAAGGTAATCCTGCTGGCTTTTATTAAACCGGTGGATTTCGTCTACAAACAGAATCGTTTTCTTCCTGTACATTCCCTGCAAGTCTTTTGCTTCTTTTACAACATCCTCCATGTCCTTTTTTCCGGCTACAGTGGCATTGATCTGTTTAAATTCTGCGCTGGTAGTATTGGCAATGACCTTTGCCAGAGTGGTTTTTCCCGTGCCCGGCGGGCCATAGAAAATAATAGAACCGATCTTATCTGCCTTGATGGCCCGGTAAAGAAGCTTGTCTTTTCCTACAATATGCTGCTGTCCCACTACCTCCTCCAAGGTCCTTGGGCGCAGCCGGGAGGCCAGAGGCGACTCCGTTTCCTGGACAGTCTCCCTCATATAATCGAATAAATCCATAATTTTTTCCTTTGTCAATCAATAATCAGCTCATCGGCTGTAACAAAAGTATATCCCTGGGCCAGCAATGTGTCAACGATTTCCAGCGCCGCTTCCACAGAAGTAGGGAAAATATCGTGCATCAGAATAATGTCCCCGTCTCCAACCTTCTTCAGTACCCGTTTTGTAATCTGAGGCGCGTTCTGATACTTCCAGTCCAAGCTGTCCACTGACCAAAAAACCGGCGTCAGCTCCATAGTCTCCGCCAGCTCTTCATTCCAGTCTCCGTAAGGGGGACGCAGGTATTCCGGTTCTATCCCGGTAATGCCTTCAATAATCCGTCCTGTCTTTTCTACAGATTCCCGAACCGCCGGGATTCCCGCAGTGGTCATCTGGATATGGCGGTAGCCATGATTGCCGATGAGATGCCCGTCTGCCTCCATCTGGCGAATCAAATCCTCATTCCCCTCCACGCTGGAACCCATAAGGAAAAACGTTGCTTCCACCCCCCGGGCCTTTAACCCATCTAAAAGCTCTTTGGTATATACTGCGTGGGGGCCATCGTCAAAGGTCAATGCCACTACTTTTTCTTGTTCTCCTTTCCCCTTTTGCAAAGTAATGCCGTTTTCGTCTATCATTCCGGTCTCTACTGCTGCCTCAAAGCATCCGTACTGTACGATATGCAGCAACATCATCAGCAATAAAAAATCTGCCATTCCTGCCAGCAGCAAATGCCTTACTTTCCTTCTCATTCCCTTCGCCTCCCCTGTTCTTAGAAATATATGCCGGCGGGAGGCAGAATAGAAATGTGGAGCAGCAAAAGTCACAACCTGACTTTTACGGCCCCACCCCCATTTAATCGAAATTTAACCTAATGCCACATCTAATATCATCATAATTACAAATCCTGCTGCAAACCCGATAGTGCCGATATTGCTGTGACTGCCCTGAGATGCTTCGGGAATCAGTTCTTCTACCACCACATAAATCATGGCGCCTGCAGCAAAAGACAGCAGGTACGGCAAAACAGGATTTACCACTGTTGCCAGAAGAATGGCAGCCACCGCGCTGATTGGCTCCACAATGCCGGAAGCCGCGCCGGACAAAAATGCCTTTCTCCTGCTAATTCCTTCACTCTTTAACGGAAGGGAAATGATAGCTCCCTCCGGAAAATTCTGGATGGCAATTCCAAGAGCCAGAGTCAAAGCTCCTGCCATGGTAATCCGGCCATCCCCCGACATTACTCCCGCCAGCGCGGCGCCTGCTGCCGCACCCTCAGGAAAATTGTGAATGGTTACAGCCAACATCAGCATAGTAGTGCGCTTCAACTGACAGCAGGGCCCTTCCGGGGTATTGCTGCCCAGATGCAGATGAGGAATCGCCTGATCCAGCAGGAACAGGAAGCCCATTCCTATCAGAAAGCCTGCTGCTGCCGGGACAAAGGCCATTTTGCCCATGTGCTCGGACATCTCCATTGCCGGGATCAGCAGCGACCATACAGACGCTGCCACCATCACGCCTGCCGCAAAACCTAAAAGAGCTTTTTGCACTCCCGGCTTTATCTGATCTTTCATGAAAAACACACAGGCAGACCCTGCCGCGGTTCCGATAAAAGGGAGCATTAATCCCAGTAAAATATCCATGTAGAAATCTCCTTATATTTTTACACTCAGTTGACAAGACTGTACTAAGTATTCTTATTATACCACATCCTGCCGGAAATTTCTCAGGAGTTTACCATGGGGGTAGAAAATCAGGGATAAGGGGATGTCGCAAAATGAAATAAAGGGACTTTCTATTAGCAGATGTCCGCACCCCCGCTATTTTATTGCTTTGCCAATACTGCTTTGTATGCCTCTGCCATACCCTTTTCCTGAATCATGTCATAATATCCCTTTACCATAGGAATCATATCCGTCAGGTCAGCATGCCAGTAATCTTCTTTTTTCATAATATCCTCTACAGACGCAGTCTTCATAAATTCCATAATTTCGGCGCCGTCGTTTGCCTTGTCGGTTCTGTAGAAAGAAATCAGGGCAGCCATGGAGAAAGTCAGCGCCTCCGGGTACTTGCCAAACTTCTCTTTGTACTCCAAAATGGTAGGCAGAACGCGAACCTGGAACTTACTTACAGAGTTTAATGCAATGCTTAAAAGCTGATGCTTAATAAAGGGATTACTGAAACGCTCCAATACGTCTTTTGCAAACTGGATGTCCGTCTCTGTGTTTCCCAAAGTAGGAACAATCTCCTCAAAAAGGCATTTCTTTAAAAATGCGCTGACAGTCTCATCCTTTAAACACTGGCCTACCGTCTCTAAGCCGTACAGGTAAGCGCCTAATACCATAGAGGTGTGGCCGCCGTTTAAGATACGTACTTTTCTCTTTTTATAAGGTTTTACATCATCAGTCCAGACAATGTTGTAACCAGCCTTGTTAAAGGGAAGCTCATCTTCATGGTGGCCGCCGATTACCCATAAGTGGAAAATCTCAGCAGTATCGATCAAGTTGTCCGTATATCCCAGCCTCTTGGTCAACTCTTCTACCTCGTCTCTGGGATAGCCGGTTACAATGCGGTCAACCAGTGTACTGCAAAAATCGTTTTCCGTGTTAATCCAATTCTTAAAATCCTGGCCCAGCTCCCACAGATCTGCGTATTTTAATACACATTCTTTTAAATTATCACCATTATTATCAATAAGCTCGCAGGGAAGCAAAATCATTCCGGGAAGGCCTGCCTCAAATCGCTTATATAAAAACTGAGTCAGCTTTGCCGGATAAGATTTTGGAGGCATATCCGTAATCTTCTCAGTGCCCAGGTACTCAATGCCGGCCTCTGTGGTATTGGAAACCAACACCCGCATGTCCGGGCTGGTTGCCAGGGCGATATAGTCTTCATATTGGGTATAGGGGTTTAATGCCCTGGAAATAGAGGTGATATGGGTATGTTCGTTTACAATCTCCCCGTTATTGATCCCGCGGAGAAATAAGTTGTATTCACAGTTCTGATCTGCCAGCATCTGGCACATACCTTTCTCAATGGGCTGTACCACTACGATCTTACCGTCATAGAGGCCCTTCTCCTGCAATTTATGGAAGAAGTAATCTACAAAACCTCTTAAAAATCCGCCTTCGCCAAATTGGATCACTGTTTCTTTTACATTGCCGCTCATTTGATAACCTCCATACATTTTCTGATTTTGTAAGTGCTTACATTTCAATGTAAATCCTATCAGCCTTTATTTACTAACTTTAATATACAACATGTTTTGGAATAATTCAAGATCTTTTTAATACTTTTTGTAAGTATTTACATTTTGTAACACTCTTTTATGATGCAGGAAGATACAGGTAATTGTGATCCTCTTTGCTGTCCCCGATCATAGCCCGCATCTCTCTCATCTGGCGGCTGTCCGGCAAAATACGGTTCCACCACTGCCAGGGCATACTGCTTTTTACCGCTTTTTCATCAATAATTCTTCCGGCATAGTAGGCCTCGTAAAGCTCCGCATATAAATCCGTCATTTCCCCCATAAGCTCCATGGATACAGGATCCATTTTATTTTCGATTTGGCGGCTGACAATCTTTTTAATATATTCTTTTGAATAGGCCTCAAAGTTCAAAAGCCCCTGATCCGTAAAGTCCTGGTTTGCCGCCCAGGCGGATACATCTACCCTTTTGGTCCCGTAAGTCATATTCCCTTTTTCATCCCAGCTCATAATCCCATACTGGCAGGGCGTAATACTTAAGGAGTTGCTGACAATCTCGTAAATTCCATAAGCTTCCTTTTCTCTTTCATAAGTCTGCTCTGCCTCCATTCTCGCTCCAGGGCCCAGGCGCTCTTCACTGACAGGAATCTGGCGATGCTTTTTCACCCTTTGGACATGAAGATGGCCGCTGATATAAACCGGCAGCCGGAAGCGTTCCAGCAATTCTGTAACCTCCTGGTAATTGTCCAGGGCGCAGTCAGCCGTATACAGGCTGCTCTGCGGCTGCAGGTTGTGGTGGCCCACCGGAATCACGGTAACATTGGCAGATTCCGCCTTCTGAAGCCATTCCTCCATCCATAAAAGGGTCTCCTCACTGATTCTTCCGCCTACCAGATTCACCGGTTCATACTGGCAGGTATCCAGCATCATAATCCAATATCTTTCGTCCAGCTCATAAATGTAGCTTAAGGAAGCTTCGTCCCTGCTTAAAGCCTGATCGTAACCCAAGTCCCGGTAATACTGGTAAAATTCTTCCGGTGTAACAGACTGTCCCTGTGTTTTCTTGTCTCCAAAGTAATAAGAAGCATTGGGATTATTAATATCGTGGTTTCCGGGAATCACCAGCACCGGGATCCCTTCCTCCTGAATCCGGGCCAATTTGGCGGAAAGCTCCTGGTGATTTTCTGCTTCTCCATTCATGGTAATGTCACCGCTAAGGATGAGAACATCTACATCCGTGTTAATAATCTCATCCGAAAATGCATCCAAAAGCTGGGGCAGATACTCTATCAGTTTTCCGTCGCTGCCGGCAATAAAATCTATGTATGCTTTTCCCCGGTCTGTAATGCTGTGGCTTTGATAATGGAGATCCGAGGCAATTGCCAGCACAGGCGGCTGATAAGGGGTTTCCTGGGGGGATGGTTCCTCCCTGTCACAAGCCTGATTCCGGGAATTCAGCCCCTTCTCCTGCTGTGTTTCTTCCTCTGCTTCCGGATGTTTTTCTGTTTCCCGGACAGAGTCTTCCCCTTCTTTCGTCTCGTCCCTGCTGCTTTCTTCATCTGTCCCTGCTGTTTCCTCCGGGCTAATCTCCGTCTCCTCCTGACAGGGGGTACTTTCTTCTGTTTCATTCCGGCTTTCCTGGCCGCCCCTGTCCCTGATTCCCCTGCTTATGGCTACAGCCAGACTGCCTGCCGTTAAAAGCAAAAGCAGCACCATCAGGGCTGCTCTTAAATACCTTCTTTTGTCTCTGTTCATCCAAACCTCTTATGCTGTCAAATAATTCCCAGTTCCTTTATTGCCCAGGCAATTCCGTCCTCTTCCACTGTTTTGGTCACAAAAGTGGCGTATGGCTCCAGGCCCTTGTCATGTTTTCCCATTAAAACCGTATTTTCCGCAAATTCAAACATAGGGAGATCGTTCATGCTGTCCCCAAAGACATATGCATCCCTTAAGGGGATCTGATAATGATCCAGCACCCGTTGAATCGCCGTCGCTTTAGAGTGGCCATTGGGAACACATTCGTAAAAACCGCCTCTGTCAATAATAATAAAGTCATCCTCTATGGCATGGAAAAAGCCTTCCGCATCGCTGATATGGTCTGTTGTTATGCAAAATTTATCAAATTCATAACTGGTATCCTCCAGAGGAAGGGATATACATCCCATTTCCCTGTTTACAGAAGTTCTGAGCCTTTCCATCTCCGGAATCCGGTATGGCTCCTGATTAAAGTAGCAGCCCTCCACTCCCTCTAAAACAGCTTCTACTCTGTACTCCTTTATAGCCTGGCGCAGCTTTATCCCTTTCTCATAAGGGACATGATAGGAATACACTGCCTTTCCATCTATCATAATGTAGGTCCCGCAGCCACACAATACCCCGTCTGTCTCTATCTGCTTTAATACCGGCTTTACCAAAATATATCCTCTGCCGGAATTAATAAATACCAGGTGCCCCTGTCTGCGGGCCTCCTTCAGCGCCTCCTTGGCGCTTTCCGGAATCCCGCCGTCAAACTCGCTCAGCAAAGTGCCGTCAATGTCAAAAAATAATGCCTTCCTGCTCATGCTATTTCCTCTCCGCCCCGGCAAAAAACCGCGGCAAATCCAGTAAGGAAGCCCCTTTCTCTAATCTTCCCGGAAAACAATCTCTCCGGTAGCAGCATCCATGCTCTCTACAATTGCCAGAGATTCCAAATGGATTCCCCTGGCCCGAATAGCGTCCCCGCCTCTCTGAAAGCCCTTTTCCACTACCACGCCGGCCCCTACCAGGGTTGCGCCGGCATCCTGTACCAGTTGGGCCAGACCTTCCAGGGCCTTTCCATTAGCCAGGAAATCGTCAATCAGCAGAACCTTGTCCTCTGGCCCCAAAAAGTCTTTGGATACAATAATATCGTAGATCCTCCCATGGGTATAGGATTCAACCTGTGAGGTATACACATCTCCGGCAATATTCTTTGTCTTGGTCTTTTTTGCAAAGACTACAGGCACATGAAAATATTGGGCCACAATACAGGCAATTCCGATACCGGAAGCTTCGATAGTCAGAATCTTATTAATCTCTTCTCCGGCAAAGCGTTTTCGCAGTTCTTTTCCAATCTCCACAAACATGTCAATATCCATCTGGTGATTTAAAAAGCTGTCCACCTTCAGGACTCCGCCCTCACGGACTACGCCGTCTTTTCGTATTCTTTCTTTCAAAAGCTCCATGGTATATCCTCCGTTTTCTCTTATGGTTGTTTTCCACTTACAAGCCGGGGGCCCGTTAGCTAATATTTATTTTGCTACCGCATTGCTGGTTAAAAAGTTCAGTACCTTAATCTGAAGAGCCGCCTGATCCACCATCTCCTGAGTGTAGCTTTCGGTCAGACTACTGATATCTTCTACGCCAAATTCCTTTGCCAGAACCGCATAGTCCTCTTCGGAAAGGGTCAGATTTTCTTTTTCAGCGATTGCGTCCATTACCAGCTCCACCTTAATGGTATTGCTGACCTGCTCCTTAAATGCTTCCTGGAATTCCTCAACGCTGGACATCCCGTTCATAGATGCATAAAATTCCATGTCCATGCCGTACATGGCAGCCATATTGTTCATCTGCTCCCACTGTTCGCTGTACTCTTTCTCAATCCGGGCATCAATATCGCTGAATTCACAATTTGCAATCACTGCTTCTAATACGTCATTCTCCATCTGCATCTTGGCAATGCTCTCGTTGTTTTCCTCCAGACTGTCACGGATGCCTTTCCGGTATTCTTCCGTGGTAGTGGCGCCGGATTCCAGCTCCAGGCTCTTTACAAAGTCATCATTTAATACGGCTTTTTGTTCCTCCTTTACGGCATTAACCGTAACATCAAAGGTAACTTCCTGTCCGGCCAGTTCTTCGCTGTGATAGCTCTCCGGGAAAGTTAAGTTTAAGGTCACAGAATCTCCCTTTTTTGCCCCTATAAGGCCGTCCTCAAAGCCGTCGATCAAACGGCCGGATCCCAGAAGCAGGTCGCTTCCCTCCGCAGTTCCTCCGTCAAAGGCCACGCCGTCCTTCTTGCCCACATAGTCAATGTTCACCATGTCTCCGTCAGCCGCAGCCCGGTTCACTTCCACATAGGACGCATTCATGGCTAAAACATTTTGAATCGTAGCTTCCACGTCCTCGTCGGTAACCGTGGTATCCATAGGGGTATACTCCATTCCTACATATTCCCCCAGGACTACGCTTCCCTTCAGAATCTCTTCCTCCTCCGGAGTCGTGGCCTCCGTTGTGCCAGAGCCTGTGGTTTCCGTCTCACTGACAGCTTCTGAAGCAGTTTCTGCTGCCGTTGTAGAAGCGGTCTTCGTGTTAGAGCAGCCGGCAAGTACTGCCATGGCAGCCGCGCCGCATAAAATTAATCTTTTTGATTTTCTCATAATCTCCTCACTAACTTTATCCATTTTACCGGCAAGGTCTTTCTTTAACCGGTTTCTGTAGTATATCACACAGTTACCTGAAAGGAAAGACCTTCCCAAAAATTCACAGTTCAGCCAGGTATCTATATTGAACTGTTACCTATTTGTTAAATGCCCGGAATGCTTTATATGTATTATATACATCCAGCTTGGATGTAAGCTCAAAAGGCGCATGCATAGAGAGAACCGGCACCCCTAAGTCTACGGCGTCAATGTCCATATGGGCTACCAGCTTGGCAATGGTTCCGCCGCCGCCTTCGTCCACAGCGCCCAGTTCTCCTGCCTGCCAATAAACGCCTTCTTTTTCCATAATTCCGATAATCTCCGCCATAGTCTCCGCACTGGCATCGTTGGATCCGGCCTTTCCTCTGGCCCCGGTGTATTTGGTCAAAACGCAGCCCTTATTTATATAGCTGGCATTTAACGGCTCATGTACCTGAGGGAATGTAGGATCAAAGGCAGCGTTAACATCTGAAGACAGGCATAAAGAATTTCGCAGCAGGGTACGGATATTGGCCCCTGCCTGCTCTGCCAAATCTTCCAGATAGTGCAGAAGGAAGTCGGAATTTAAACCAGTGTTGCCGTCGGATCCGATTTCTTCTTTGTCCGCGAAAAAGGTAACCGTAGTGCGTGTGGGAAGTTCTGTATCAATCTCCGCCATAAGCGCCGTATAGGCGCAGACTCTGTCGTCCTGGCCGTAAGCCCCTACCAGGCTTCTGTCCAGTCCTACGTCTGTTGCCTTAACCGCCGGAACCATCTCTATCTCCGCCCGGTAAAAGTCAGACTCCGTAATTCCGTATTTATCATTAAGGAGCTTAAGTGCCATAAGCTTTACCGGCTCCTTTACCGCCTCGTCCTGATAGGGAACGGAGCCCACCACAACATTCAGTTCTTCGCCCCTGATACCGTCTCCCAGCTTTCTGTCATTCTGCTTTGACGCCAGATGGGGAAGCAGATCCGTAATGCAGAATACCGGATCCTTTTCACTCTCTCCGATAACAATATTCACTGCCTCGCCGTTTTTCTTTATCACCACGCCATGTATCGCCAGAGGAACCGTAGTCCACTGGTATTTGCGGATTCCCCCATAATAATGGGTCTTAAAAAGGGCAATATCATCTTTCTCGTACAGGGGATTGGGCTTTAAATCCAGCCTGGGGGCGTCGATATGCGCGCCGTTTAAGCGGACGCCTTCCTCCAGCCCCTGAGTTCCAAAGGTAGTGGCAATCAAAGACTTTTTGCGGTTGACAAAGTAAACCTTATCTCCCGGCTTATAGGAAGCATTGATGTCATAGGGGACATACCCTGCCTTTACCAGACGAGATACAATGGCGGAAACACATTCCCTCTCGGTTTTTCCTTCATTTAAAAACTTTTTATAGCCCTCGCAAAATTTCTCTGCCTTGGCAATCTGCTTGGGCGCTTCTTTTGCGATATTGGGAGCTTTCCAAACTAATTTTTCAGCCAGCTCCTGACCTTTTGTCTTTTTAGACATAGTTCCTTTCCTCCGTTTATCATTTCGTAAAGTGTCTAAATAAATATACTATAGCTCTGTGCTGTCCAGCGCCAGGGTAAAGGGGCCGTCGTTCACCAGCTCAATCTGCATATTTGCCCCAAAGACGCCGTGCTCCACCTGGCTGACATGTGCCCGGCAGCACTCCATAAAATATTCGTAAATACGATTTGCATGATCCGGCGCCCCGGCTTTTATAAAACTGGGCCGGTTCCCCTTTTTACAATCCGCGTACAAGGTAAACTGGCTTACCACCAAAAGCCCTCCTCCAACGTCTGCCAAAGACAGGTTGGTCTTGCCGTTTTCGTCCTCAAAAATCCGAAGCCGGCAAATTTTATCAGCCATCTTTTTACCGGTTTCCTCCGAATCCTCATTGGATACTCCTAAAAGAATTAAAAATCCTTTTTCGATTTTTCCCATTGTCTGTCCATCCACCGCTACCGCAGCCCTGGATACTCTTTGTAATACTGCCTTCATTTTTCCGTCTCTTCTTCCTTCTCTGCCTCTGCAATAGCCATAATCGCCTCGTTTAATGAAAACATTTTTGCATCTAAAATGTCTACCATATCCGCGCAGGCTTTTAGCTCCTGAAGAAGCGTTATAGGAGGATTTCCTTCAAATTTATATGCTATTTTGTGCTCTAAGCTGGCCCAAAAATCCATAGCTACTGTCCGAATCTGGATCTCCACCTTGGTTTCTACCGGCCCTTCTGTCAGGTAAACCGGAATGGTGACTACCATGTGATAGCTTTTGTAGCCATTTGGCTTTGGCCTTTTAATATAATCCTTTACATAAAGAACCGTTACATCCGCCTGCTTTGCTATCATATCCGCTATCTGATAGATGTCCAGCATAAAGGAGCAGATAATACGGATACCCGCAATATCGCTGAGCTTCTCCTGCATGTTTTCAATGCTAACCTCATAGCCGTCTGCTTTCAGTTTTCTGACGATGCTGTCCGGTGTTTTAAGACGCGATTTGATGTGCTCAATCGGGCTGTAATTAAACCTCTCTACGAACTCATCATTCATGATCTCTATTTTTGCGTTGATTTGTCTCAAAGCGGCATTATAGAGAAACATAATTTCTTTCCACCGGTCTGCCGGTCCTTTTTTTCCGCGGCTTTGTGCCATTGTCCCCCACCTCGCTTACTGCTGCATATTGTTAAAGCTTTAAGCCCTTTAACAGATCGCCCAGTCCAGTGGATACGCTGCCGGTTTCTTTGTAATCAAATACCTCTTCCGGTTCATCCTCCGGCTCAATTGCCTTCATGCTCAGGCTGATTTTACCGTCATTTAAACCGATAATCTTAACCTTAACCTCCTGTCCTTCTTTTAATACCGCGCCGGGATGCTTAATTCTCTGGCTGCTGATCTGGGAAATGTGAAGAAGGCCTGTAAGACCGTTTTCCAGGGTTACAAATGCTCCATAATCTTTTAACGTCTCTACGGTGCCCTCCACAATGGCCCCTACCTGACATTTGGCTACCTTTTTCCGGGTCTCGGCAGCCAGCTTTTCTCTTGCCACCTCTTTTCCGGAAAGGACAAGCCGCTTTTCTTCCTCGTCAGCGGTAATTACCGTAACCTCTATGGTCTTTCCGTTCCACTCATCTAAATTCTCCACGTACTCGGCAGCCAGCTTAGAAGCAGGGATAAAGCCCCGGATTCCCTCTAAAAACGCAACGGCTCCACCTTTGACAATCTCTTTGATTTTAACGGAAACTACTGTTCGCTCTTCCATCATTTGTTTTAATTTGTCCCAGGCCAGAACATCATTAGCCTGCTTTTTAGAAAGAAGGATATTGCCCTCGCCATCATCTGTTTTTACCACCGTGGCGCTGATTTCATCGCCTATATGGATAGACTCCTTTAAATTAAATTCCGGATCACTGCTTACATTTTCTCTGGTAATAATTCCTTCTGCGTAGTATTTTAAATCCACCACTACTCTGTCATCATCCACACCAATTACGGTTCCGGTTAAAATATCCCCTTCCCGTACTCTACGCAAAGAAGCTTCCAACTCAGCCGCATAATCTTCCATGGTTTCCGTAACCTGGGGCTCTTGAATCTTCTCTTCTGTCATTGCCGTTCCTGTCTTCATCTCTTCTCCCATTGTCATGTACCTCTCTTTTCCATCAATCTTGAACTGTCGGGAAAAGTCCCCATTTTCCCACCTACTATTTAAACACAAAAGAATCAAATTTGCCAGGGTTTTCACAAAAATTTAAGAAAGCCCTTTTCCCTTATGTCAGAATATGATAAAATTTTTCACAGGGCCAGTGCCTTTGATTGTTCCTTCCCCCTGACAGGCAGGAAGATTTATGATTTTGTACCCCGGAAAGGATCTTTAACTCTTATGAATGATAAGTTTGATCTTCACACCCACACCCTGGCCAGCGGCCACGCTTACAGCACCCTGGCAGAAATGATTCAGGCGGCTGCCAGTAAGGGCTTAGAGCTATATGGCTGCACAGACCACGCCCCCGCTATGCCCGGCACCCTGGGAAGCTTTTATTTTCAGAATTTTAAAGTCATTCCCAGAAAGCTTCACGGTATCCAAATCATTATGGGCGCCGAGCTGAATATTCTGGATCCCACAGGAAAAGTGGATTTGCCTGAAAGTACCTTGGCCCGGCTGGATTACGGGATTGCCAGTATCCATCCGCCCTGCTACAGCGGTAAAACCATGCAGGAAAACACCTCCGCCTATTTGAAGGCTTTAGAAAATCCCTTTATTCAGATTATCGGCCATCCGGATGACGGACGTTTCCCTACGGATTACGAGACTCTGGCGGCCGCAGCTGCCCAGCACCACAAGCTCTTAGAGGTAAATAATTCCTCCTTAAGCCCCAGGGGTTTTCGCGCCAACGCCCGCCAAAACTATCAGACTCTCCTGGAATACTGCCGAAAGTATAAAACTCACATTATTTTAGACAGTGACGCCCATATCTGCTTTGACGTAGGCAATCACAGCTATGTCCACCAGCTTCTTGAGGAAATGGATTTTCCGGAAGATTTAGTGGTCAACACTTCTCTCAAAAAGCTGGCGGAATTTCTTCCGGAAGGTATTTTTGATCCAGAATAATTTTTGCCGGATACCCGGTAACAAAAAAGGAATGGGGATGCCGCAAAATGAAACCAGAGCCTTTCTATTTCATTTTGCGGCATCCCCATTCCCCCTCTGCTCCGTGGCTTTTCCCTACAGCAGTATAATCTTGTGTTCCTGGCAGGCTTTCCTCATATCCTCCGGCCACAAGCTGGCCTGAACTTCTCCTACATGGGCGCGGTTCAAAAGCAGCATACATAGCCTGGACTGACCGATTCCTCCTCCAATCGTACAGGGAAGTTCTCCGTTTAACAGCATCTTATGGTAAGGCAGACTCCTTCTGTCATCGCAGCCAGCTTTTGTAAGCTGTTGATCCAGAGACTTTTCATCTACCCGGATACCCATGCTGGAAATCTCCAGGGCGCACCCTAGCGTATCAAACCAGAATAAGATATCTCCGTTCAGCTGCCAGTCATCATAGTCCGGCGCGCGACCGTCGTGAGGCTTTCCGCCTGTCAGTTTATCCCCTATCTTCATCAGAAATACACAGCCGTACTCCTGGGTGATCAGGTTTTCCCTCTCCTTAGGCGTCTTATCCGGATAGCGTTCCTCCAGCTCCTGGGTGGTGATAAAAGCAATATCCTCGGGAAGGCGTTTTACTGCCTGGGGATATTTATACCAAACCTCATGTTCCATATGTTTAATGACCTTAAAAATCGTTCTTACCGTATCTTTTAAGGTATCCAGGTTTCTCTGTTCCCTGGTAATCACCTTCTCCCAGTCCCACTGATCTACATAACAGGAGTGAAGGTTATCTAAAGATTCATCCCGCCTGATGGCGTTCATATTGGTGTACAGGCCTTCTCCAGGCTGAAATCCATAGCGTTTTAATGCCATTCTCTTCCACTTTGCCAGAGACTGAACCACCTCCACAATCTCGTCCGCCTCTCCCAGCAGATCAAACTGAACCGGCCGCTCTACTCCATTTAAATTATCGTTTAAGCCAGAGCTTTTCTTTACAAAAAGCGGCGCGGAAATTCGCTCCAGGTTCATCTCCCTGCCAAACTCTTTTTGGAATGTATCCCGAATATATTTAATTGCCTCCTGGGTCTGACGGACTGTCAGCCTGGGATCATATCCTTCTGGTAAAATCAGCGCCATACTCTTATCCTCCTTGCGGTTATTTTGGCAGCAGTTCAGACGGAATATCTTTTTGTCCGGCATAGCCGGACAAGAACATCCGGTATCCATCCGATGTGGAATCTGAACTGCTATAATATATTTGCTAATGCTACCACTGAATGAGGATTTCTGCAAGAAAAAAATTATTTTTTTCTTGCAGGCGCTGTCTCCAGAATTTCCAGAAGGGCTTTGCTCATCATAAGGGCCGCCGGGCCCAGGACTACGCCCCACACTCCGAAGAGCTCAAGCCCTGCATAGAGGGAAATCAGTGTCTCCAGGGCGGAAAGCCCCATTCCTTTTGCCATCATTCTGGTTTCTAAAACCTGACGCAGGATGTAGCAAAATACATAGATCCCTATAAGGGCGGCGGCTCTCCCTCCCCGCCCGGCAAGCAGCTCTACCAAAGCCCAGGGAACCAATACCGTTCCGGTTCCGAAAAGGGGCAGGGCATCTAGCAGCCCGATTCCTATCCCCAGCAGAATATAATACGGATTTTTTATTGCCCACAGGCCAGCCATACAGATTGCCACAGTAAGCAAAAGGACTACTGCCTGAACCTTCAGATAAGTCCTGCCGAAAATGCCGAATTTTTCATGGATTACTGCAAACTCTTCCCGAAACAGGGATCTCTTTTCAAATCTCCGGATCGCTTCCAGCTTTCCCAAAGTCAGTACGGTAGCCAAAAACAACACCAGCAGGATTACCATTCCTCCTACAATCCACTGAAATACAGAAACAGAGTTGACCATCAAATAAGGCATGGCAGCCGTTTTTATGGTTGACCCTAATTCTCTCAGCATATCCTGCATCAGACAGACCACATATCCGGATTTCAAATGAAAGATCTCCTCTGCGGATCGGCAGTATCCTGTAAGCCACATATCAAACTGCCTGATAAGCTGAGGCAAAGTATCCGCTAAAAGTTTGGCCTGCTGGATTAGCCTGCAGCCGCCAAAATAAATTCCGGCTCCCAAGGCAAGCAACACGGCCGCCAGCTCTGCCCCGCCTATGGCCTCAATCGGAATCTTCCATGTTTTTCCGCCTGTTTTTATGGACAGCTTTTTCTGGATCCATCTGGCAGACGGTTCCAGAAGGACAGCCGTTCCATAAGCAGCAAAAAAAGGAATTACGAGGGGCAGCAGGTATTTGCATCCTGCATACACCGCTCCCGTAACTCCTGCTATCATAAGAATCTTCTTCAGTTTCTCCTTCGGCTTTTCCATGGTCTCACCTATTTCTGATTCGTACTTCCTTTGTACAAATTCTAGTATGAACCAAAACCGCCGAATTATTCTCCTGGAAAACTTTCCCTATATGGCTAAGAATTTTTTGAAATCCCGTCCCTCCGGTTTTACCGAAAATGTCATGGCCTTTCCCGTTTCCGGGTGAAAAAATGTCAATTTCATTGCCCACAAAGCCAGAGAATCAGAGCGGAAAGGCCGATTCTTCTGTGGATTTCCATATTTGGCGTCCCCCAACAGCGGTGTGCCGTGTCCGGCAAACTGGACCCGGATTTGATGATGCCGTCCTGTATGAAGCTGAATCTCTGCCAGAGAAAGCTCCTGCCCATCCACCACCTTTGTCTCCAGAATCTTATAGGAAAGCTCTGCCAGTTTGCTTTCATCCACAGACTTATCCACAATTTGTGAATAATTATTCTTTCCATCCTTTTTCAAAAAATCCATATATTTCCCCACACTATCCACAGGTTTTCCACATAGTATTGCACAATAGGTCTTTTTTAAAGCACCCTGCTGCACTTGCTTTGACAGCGCGGCAGCCGCCTTCTGTGTCTTTGCATAGACCATAACCCCGCCTACAGGCTTGTCCAGTCTGTGGATAACTCCCACATACGGTTCTGCCGCTCCTGTGGACGACGTTGTGGATAACTTGTTTATATGTTTCCGCAATTCGCTAACCATATCCGGCTCAAAGCTGTGGCTGGACTGAGCTTCCATCCCCGCCGGCTTTACCGGCACCACAATATATGGATCCTCATACAAAATCCGAAGCATCTTCTGTATTCCTGCCTTTCCTAAAGTAAATTTTTTATAAAATCCTTGCATCTTTTCAAAAATAGTGTATAGTATGTAATATAACACTATATAGTTTTCAATACTACATTACACAGTTTCAACTTTTATGAGGAGGAAGGTAAATGCGAAAGCATTTTTAGGATGCCTTCCGACGATTTGGCAGGGGACGCCTGGCGTCGCGTGCCGATTCATTGTTACCAGGAGGAAGGTAAATGCGAAAGCATTTTTTAGGATACCTTCCGACGATTTGGCAGGGGACGCCTAGCGTCGCGTGCCGATTCATTGTTATATTTATATTTAGGAGGTATTACTATGTCACGTGAAGCTATAGAATCCAACCTTTCCAAAATAAAAGATCCCGGCAGTGCCATTACTCATTTTATTGCCATGGCTCTGGCAATTCTGGCCGCCGGCCCTCTGCTTATGAAGGCTGCCCGGGAACCCGGACATTTTCATGTAGCCGCCCTGGCTGTATTTATTATCAGTATGATCCTGCTGTATGCTGCCAGCGCCACCTATCACACTCTGGATATTTCTCCCAAAATCAACCGGCTTCTCCGTAAACTGGATCATATGATGATCTTTATCCTGATTGCCGGAACCTACACCCCGGTGTGCATGATCGTGTTGGGCGACCGAACCGGCTGGCTGCTGTTGAGTCTGGTCTGGGGAATCGCCGTTGCCGGCATTGTGATTAAAGCTTTCTGGATCACCTGTCCCAAGTGGTTCTCTTCCTGCCTGTATATTGCAATGGGCTGGGTTTGTGTCCTTGCTTTTACCCGGATCGTACAGGCTCTCCCCACAGCAGCTTTCTGCTGGCTGTTGGCAGGGGGGATTATTTACACCTTAGGCGGCGTGATCTATGCTTTGAAGCTGCCCCTGTTTAACGCCCGGCATAAATATTTCGGATCCCATGAAATTTTCCACCTTTTTGTCATGGGCGGCAGTCTGTGCCACTATATTATGATGTATGCATTTGTAGCATGAGCCTTTGTTCCGGCGGCAATTAAACGCTTTTTCTGTTCTCTGGTCAGCTTTTTTATGGCGGCTTCCCGGCGCATAGCCTCGTGTTTGGTAGCAAATTCTTCGTAATAAGCCAGAACCACCGGCCGGCGGTTCCTGGTGTATTTTGCTCCGTTGCCCTGGTTATGCGCCTTCAGCCGTTTTTCCAGACAGTTTGTCCAGCCGCAGTAGAAGGTTCCGTCAGCGCATTGGAGAATATAAGTATAATTCATGGGTTTGCCTCTTGCCTCTTTACTGTGAAAATTCCGATTTTCTATGTAAACGGTAATTATGCTTTGCAACTGCATCATTACCGTCCAGGTTGCCCTGTAATCTATGATGAAGCACCAGCTGGATGCACAAGGTGTTTATACTGTATTATATCACACAATGGCAAAAAGGTGTATGTCCCGCTTTTACAGACTGGTCTTCCAAAATCCATGAAGATTACAGTGAGAGTATACTGCCACCGGCTTGTCGTCATCAGCTACCAGAAACTCAGCTTCTGCCGGTTTGTCCGGCTCCAGCATCCGTCTCTGGCAGCCTTTTTCTGTCTGCAGGTAAATCCACTGGATATTGTGCTCGCCGGTCATGGGATGAGGATTTTCTCCTACCTTAACCGTAACCTTATTCCCTTTTACCTTCACCTGAGGAAGGTGCTTTTCCTTTGCTCCATCCGTGGTATTGGCAAGCAGAAGCCCCATGGGCTGATCGCAGCACTTAAAGTTTTCCTGGTGAGGGCCGCCTATTACCTCTATGACAGCCTGGCCGTGCTCACCGATTAAAAATGTTGGTTCTGATTTCATTGCAAGTCCCTCCTTTGAAGCCTGCGGCAGTAGGCCGGACATCCGGCATCTGTTTCTCCCATAAACGGCAAAACCCATACCGCACAGCAGATTATTTGTGTACAGTATGGGTATCTCCAAATTTCATAAAATTATCCCTGAGCCACTTGTTTTACCAGAATCAGCCTGTCGCCGATTCGGATTTCGTCACTGGACAGTTCATTCATCGCCATGATACTGTCCACTGTTGTATGGAATTTTTTTGAAATTTTCCACAGGCTGTCACCGGCCTGGACGATATATCCTACAATCCCCGGCATATCCTGAAGCTTTTTTAAATCCAAAGGCTGTTCCGTTACACCGGTAATAACTGTTTCGCATACAGGCTGGAGCACCAGTACATCCAGGGCTACCACAGCCTTTACCTCCACGCCGTCGCCGCCTACCATTACTGCGGTAAGCTGCTCTAAACCAGGAATCACCTGATAGACGCTGTCCTCCCGGATTCCCCTGGCCTCCGCCGTACAGTGGAAAGGAACCATATGATCCGCCGACTGAACCGGGGCGGAATCGTCGCTGGTCAGGTAAAGCAGGGAAACCTCCACCACACCATCAATAATAAGCTGATTCTCTCCCACAGAAATCTCGTCTATTTTTACGGTTCCATTGCTGTGGCAAATTTGCAGCACCCTCTGATTCTGATCCAGAGAAACCTTCTCTGCCACCCGGCATTTGCAGCCGTTTTTTGTAAGTATCTGCTCAAAACAGGCCTCTTTGGTAACCGGAGTCAGCTCCCTGTCTACCGCGTAAAGGTCGCTTAACAGCTCAGGTTCCTGTTCCTCATAAAGCTTCATATCCAGCTCCAAAACTGCGTCCACATCCAGATCCCGCATTTCTCCGTCATAATCCGGCCGCGCCTCTACATCTTTGTGGGCCAGGCGCATATTGACCACCGGGATCATATCCGCGTCTGCGTCTGTCACCTCCACCTCGCCGGAAAACGGGATGGTTTCCTCCCACCATTGTACCGGCGTCTCGTCTCCTTCCCCGGAGTAAATAACAAAAACTGCCAGGCTTCCGTCTATCTGCATCCGTCCGTCCACCGGACGGGCAGAAACACCGCACAACCGCATTTCCTTCCATAATAATTGGTCGATATTGGGTTTGTTTCCGGATAACGACATCTGCTCCTTAATGCGGAAGGTATCCTTGTGGCGGGCCGCAATAGCCGCAACATCCATAGTCCGGTGCTGAACCAGAACATTTCCGGTGCTGTTGCCGGATATGGGGTTCACATCTTCCACATCCACTGCCGCTTCTGTCTGATAAAGGCTTTCCACCCGCACCTCCAGGGTGACAATGGCCTTAACTCCCAATTTTCTGGCATTAACCATACCGGTGCTTAAATCTTCCAGCTCAGAGTTTAAGCTTACATCATCTCTCTCTTCCAGCCCCGGCACATTGATGGTTTCCTCAAAAGGAATGGTTCCCCCAAGGGTCTGGAGTCCCCCTTCCTCTCTCCGGTAAAGCACCTGAAAGTCCAGCTTTCCCTTTACCAGAACCTTCTCTCCCTGATTTTTTAAGGACTCTATCTGAACTTCCCCGTTGTCCAAAAGCACCTGGGCCATGTCGTCCATGGTATCCGGCACAATAAAATCATCATCCAGGGTCACTTGGGTAGTTACGTTTCCCTTCCACCGGTTCATATGTATCTGCTTCTTCACTAATTCCATAATACCTGCCCGCCTTTCTTTCCTTAGGAAAATGTATGCGGCAGGCCGGAAGATTATGCAGGAATGAATTTTCAAACACGTCTAGTACTCTTCCAGGAAGCGGTGACGTATTCCGTTTTTTACATACCCAATACAGGCATCCAGATTGACATTTTCCACACTTCGGAAAATATTCATATCCACCCCTGGATTAATTGTCCGAAGCTCTTGAATCAGCTCCTTGATTTCCTGGCGTTTAGAGGAATGAACCTGCTCTTCCATCGCCTTTTCTCTGGCAATCTGTTCGGTAAAACGGCAGGCGCATTGAAGAAATCTCAGGTGATTGTATTCTTTCCATTCTAAAATTGCTTTCTCCTTTACCAGGTACAAAGGACGAATCAGCTCCATCCCGGGAAAATTAGTGCTGTGGAGTTTCGGCATCATGGTGTTAAACTGACCGCCATACAGCACGCTCATCAGCGTCGTTTCAATGGCATCGTCGAAATGATGGCCCAGGGCAATCTTATTGCATCCCAGCTCCTTGGCATGGGCATAGAGATACCCCCGGCGCATACGGGCGCAGAGGTAGCAGGGGGATTGATCCACATCCACCACAATATCAAAAATGTCCGAATCACAGATGTGAACAGGAATGTTCATCCGCCTGGCATTCTCCTCAATCAGGCGGCGGTTATCCGGATGATACCCCGGATCCATAACCAAAAATTTAAGACCAAATTCCATCTTGCCGTGGCGCAAAATTTCCTGCATACATTTAGCCAGAAGCATGGAATCCTTGCCTCCGGAGATGCAGACGGCAATCTGGTCGCCTTCCTCTATCATATTATAGTCATTGAGGGCCCGGACAAAAGGCCGCCAGATGGATTTGCGGAATTGTTTGATGATGCTTTGTTCGATAATGCGGTATTCTTCCATTGGTTTGTTTCCTTAATCATAGTATTCTGTTTACATGCCGCCGCTTTTAAAGCATCTCTATTATATGCAATCTGTCCCCCAAAAAGCAATACTTTTATGATGTTAGGATTTATTGTTGACAAAGCGATGCCTCGCTTGTACAATATGCACTAAGTAACTTCCGAAGTTAAGTATATAGCTCTAATAACTAAAAAGCTGTGACAATTTTTGTTGCAGCTTTTTGCCTCTAATCGTATAATAAGCAGCACTAGATACCATCTTTAATTACATAAAAGGATAATAAAATGGTCAAAGTAAATTTTAGTGACGCGATTATCACAGGGAATATAGACAAAGAGCAAACAGCTCAATTAGCTTTACTAAAAAGATTGCTATATCATGGTCCCGGTAAGGCCTGTGGTATTCTTTTAAGTAGTTGACATATAACTGTAATAATCGTAAAATTTATACTAAGTTTTTTAGTACTATTTCATTCACAGGTGATATCTTGAATAAATCTTTACTCTTTATAATGACGTTGTCTGGGACGGAAGTATTTATTTTATACATTCTTTTCTATCCTTTCGCCCATAAATACTTTTCCATACGCTGGAGATACCTTATTTTAAAAATCTCTATGGTATTCTATTTAGTTCCTTTCGCATGGTTCAAATTTATCATACTAAAAAACTTTACGAGCTATTTCCTGCCTTAAAAGCATACTTTGTAAGCGAAAGTGAACACATTGATTTAACTAAATATATACTGGTGATTCAACAGCAAAAAGTCATTTCCTGGCAAATTAAATTAATATGGTTGATTCTATGTTTTATAGGTACTATATCCGCAGTTTTAATATATCATCAACTGCACGGATATTTAAAGCTGAAAAAGAGTTGTTTAAATCAGACCGATAATTCCATAAATAAAACAGAAATATTCCAAAATGCCAAAACTGCATTAGGCGTAAGGAGAAAGGTTCGCCTGATTTATTTGGAACTTTGTGGTGTACCATGTACCATAGGTATTTTTCATCCCTGTATCATTCTTCCTTTAAGTTTTAGAGCCTTTAAGGATATTGACTACCAATACATTATAGAACATGAACTAAACCACATTAAAAATAGTGATACTTTTTTTAAATACATGGCCTTGCTGGCCGTTGCTTTAAACTGGTACAATCCGTTTTGCCATTTTATGTATCGTGAGCTATGTAATGTCAGTGAATTATATTGCGATTTTTGTACTGCAAAAGGATATGATTTGGAGCAGCGAACCAAGTATGGTAACCTCATTATTGATATCGCTACAGAAAGCAAACCGACAACAGTAAAAAAATATGTAGCTTCATTGGTAAATAATGATAAAAAAGTCATTGAAAGGAGACTCTTGGAATTGAAAAAATATGAAAGCTCTAAAAAATCGCTTTTATCTGGTTTTATAGGGATCATTATATGCGTAGCTGGCAGTATTACATCATTTGCATATAATCCTCCTGTAAACTATAATGCCGCGACAGTGATGGAGGAAAATCCGGAAATTATTTTTCATCACAGTACTTTGCAATTACAAATAACCCCCTTGCCTTATGAGCATTTTTGGACAGATGCTAATGGAAATATTATTGAAATAAAAAATACGGATTCAAAAGCCTATTGTCCGCATAATTACGAATCCGGTACCTTTACAAAACATTTCAAATATGATAATAATAGTTGTAAAGTTGTTTATTTAAATGGCAAACGTTGCAGCTTATGTGGCATAACCATTGAAGGAAGCACGATTAACACCATTCGCTATGATATATGCCCTCATTAAAACTTTTTACGATTAGTTAAGGATAGACTTATATGGGAAAATATGGATTATCACATACAGAATTCGCAATAATGGAATTTTTCTGGCAAAAAGACACACCTGTTCCATTTAAGGAAATTCTGGATTATTTTAATACTGAAAAAGGTATGAACTGGAAAAAGCAAACTTTAGGAACATACTTAAGTAATCTGCGGAGATCCGGATTAATTGATGCAGATGATAAAAGCAGTAAATATAATATGTATTATTACAAATGTTCCCGTAGTGAGCTGATTCAAAATTGGACAAAAAAAATGGTGAAGGACTCTTTTGATGGTTCCATTAGTAATTTTGTAACAGCCTTTACAGGAGGAAAAAAATTGTCTCCAGAAGAAGCAGAGAACCTGAAAAAACTGTTATAAGTTTTACCCAACACTTTCGTTTTCTCCTAGCTCTCTGAGTATCCTTTTAGAGTACATGGCAATCAATAATGAAATAATGCCCGTGCCAAGTATCACTGCTGCTATATACTGGCTTAACACTTCAAAAAGAATCCCGTATATAAACTGCCCCACCGGCTGTGAACACATAATTAGAGTCATAATGCAGGCTATCACCTTGCCTACCAGATGTGAGGGCGTCTGTGTCTGTACAACAACCAGCATCTGGATGCTGAACATAGCGGAAGCTATCATCACTGCCATTCCCATGGAGGACAGCACCACGTATTGAACGAAAGGAACGCCTTCCGGTAACATTCCCAGTCCCATAATACAGGTGAAGCCCCCGCACAAATGTAGAAATACAGCCGCCTTACCTGGTTTTAATTTTTTCTCAAACAAAGCGGTCAGCAAACCGCCGGCAATGCCGCCAATGGCCAGCAGCCCCTGGGTGATACCCAACATTTGGTCTGTCAATGACAGAGTGTCAACAATTATCACAGGAACCCCAATTGTTATCATTGAGGACAAGAATAAATTCAGCCCTGCAATCACGATACACACCTTGAGAAAAACCGGCTTTTCTGATTTCAAAAAATGAAGACTTTCCCTTAAATCTTTTTTTACAGTCTCTCCCAGCTTATTGTTTCCTGCCTGTTTGTGGAAGGGAATGACGATAAACAGTTCCATAACAGCAGATAAAAGAAAGCACATAATGCTCACCTGCAATATGCTTTTTATCCCCCATACGCCATAGAGCATACCGCCAATAATCGGCCCGATAAAATTTGCCAGAGATCCAATCTGGTTTACAATAGCGCTTGCCCCAAGAATCCGTTCTTTAGGGAGCAGCGCAGGTATGCTTGCTTGAACGGCAGGCTGATATATACCCGAAATCCCGTAAAGCAGCATTAGGGTGACCGTGAACAAAGGAACCGCCGGCACAACGCCTTTAAGGATATAAAATCCCGCAATCACCACTGCCGTGAAAAAATCCAATCCAACCATGATATTCCGCTTGTTTACCCGGTCAGCCAAAACACCGCCCAAAAGCGACAGTACTATCATCGGAAGCAGTGAGAAAGCGGTCACAATGCCAAATAAAGCGGATGAGCCCGTTTCCCTCAGCAAATAGAGAGGCAGGGCAAAACGCAAAATGGCATTGCCAAACAGCGATACAATTTGCCCAATTACCATAAGCAAAAAATCTTTCCCGTACTTAGCTTTTTTCTCTTTCATGGAAACCGCCCCCTGCATTTATCAGTATATAAGCGCTTGCCTTTTCAAATCGCCGTAACATTTCCTGCAAATGTTCAATTTCTTTTTTCAGCGCATCCCGCTGTTCCCATAATATTTCTTCATACGTTTGCCGGCTGTCTGCCTCTAACAGATTTTTAATCTGAACAGGCGTAAAACCTCTTTTTCTATAAAAATCAATTGTCATAAGGCGGGACATATCGTAAAAATCGAACTCTCTGTATTGGCTGTATTTTTCTCTTTTTGGACTAATCAGGCCGATTTCTTCATAATATCTCAAGGTTTCTCTGGTAAATCCAAGATGATGGAATACATCTCTTGTGTGATAAATCGCATCTGTACCTGTCTTTTCAATTTCTGTTATAGGCTCTGTCTGCATTATATTGTCTGCCGCAGGCCTTACCTTTTTCCTTGAATACCGCCTGTCGGCAGGCTTCCCTGCATGAGAGGGAATAAACCAGGTCTTTCCCTTTTTTATAGCCCCCTCAATCCGTCCTGTCTCACAGTAATAGGCAACCATACGGCTTGATATATTCCATATTTTTGAAATTTCTGCGGCAGTCAAATACTCCATATCTTTTTCCCTTTACAATCTTTATATTTCAGTTATCTGAAATTAGCCGATAAGCTTATCAACTGCCATGGAAACGCCAGGCTGAAAATAAATGTCTTTTCCTCTGTTACATTCATACATAAAGTCTTTCAGAGGCTTGCTGGTGTAGCCTGAGAAATCCCCATATATCCCAAGCCTGATGCCATAATTAATGAATTTTTGTAATATTTCTCCTGCCAGACAGGTGCTCAAAACAAAGAAATCATCTATAATGGCTTCTTTATTTATGGCAATATTGGTACAGCCTGTTTCATAGGATACTGTCATAATCAAATCTAAGGCGGACTGGACATCTGTAATCACCAGCTCGTCACTGCTTACTACTGCAATCTCTATATTATTTTTTCTCACAACTTCTGTTTTCATTTTCTTCCTCCTGTTACTCATATAAGCTGTCAATTAAATGATCAACCATAAAATCAAAGGTTTCCGTATGGTTGCAGGGAAAAATATCTTTATTTTTGATATTCATAATTAAAGAGTAAATAACGGATGCCGCCATATCTGCGTCAACCTTAAGCTTCAAATAAGGTTGGTCCAGAAAAAGCTGCTGGTTCACATTGTTAGACGCCTCAATTTTTTTAATCTGATCTTCTGTTAACCGGTTCATAAAAATCGTGAAATCCGTAGTATTTGAGTTATATAAAAAATTGTTCTTATCATATTCCCGGTAAATGAGCTTCAGAGCCTTTGCAGCCCCATACCGATCCTTTTGTTCTTCCATAGCCCTGGAAGCCACTTGACGGATCTGTTCCTGGACGGAGCATAAGACTTCACAAAAGAGAGCTTCCTTTGATTCAAAGAAAAGGTAAAATGCTCCTTTTGAAATGCCCGCCTCCCTGCAAAGCTCATCTACACTGGTTTTCTTATATCCGTACTGTGTCCAGCTCCGCTTACAGGCATCCTGCAAACCTTTTTTAATATTTTCTTTTTCCCGTTCTGTAAAACTTCTTGCCATATTCCTCTCCTTTTATGACCAAAAATACTTTTTCAGTCACAGTTATAATATAGCATCTTCTGTTAATAGTCAAGCAGTAATTTTAAAAATTCACCGCTGCTGCAAATCCCGCCAAAAATGGGTAAAACCGCAAGATATATGAAAAACAAAAGGGACGATTCTGCTATAATAGTAAGGAAAGGGGGCGACTGCAATGTCGGCAAATATCAAAAAGATAATGGCAGCAATTGACTATATTGAAAGTCATCTGCACGAAAAGCTGGATTTGGAAACCGTTGCAAAAGCTGTACACTATTCAAAATATCATTTACACCGAATGTTTTCAGATACGGCAGGATTGACAATCCAGACTTACATACAGCGCCGCCGGCTGACAGAAGCTGCAAAGCTGCTTGTTCTTTCTGGCAGGCCAATCCTTGATATTGCGCTTTCTGCCGGATATGAGAGCCAACAGTCTTTTACGGATATTTTCAAAATCATGTATAAAAAATCTCCAAACCAATACAGGAAGGAGGAAGAATTTTATCCATTACAGCTAAGATATATTTTAAACGAAAATCCGGCAGGTTTAGAGGAAAAAAACTGGAAGAATAAGATCGTCTTTGCAGAAAAAGAGGACATACCAAAATGGATAGAACTAGTTCATCTTATTATTGACGGTTTTCCCCATTTAGATGAACAGCAATACCGGAAACAATTGCAGGAGTATATCGGAAATAAACAGGCATTGATTTTAAAAAGCACAGATACGGCAATCGGGATTATGGCATTTAACGAAACAGAGGGAAGCATTGACTTTTTTGGAGTACACCCACAGTATCCAAAAATAGAGATCGGGAAAGCATTTTGTGAACTTGCATTGTATGAGCTTGCAAGCTCCCCGCAGATTAGCGTCACCACTTTCAGGGAAGGGGATAAAGCAGATACCGGCTATCGGAAAATGTGGGGAAGTCTTGGCTTTTCTGAAGCAGAATTGCTGGTTGAATTTGGCTATCCGACCCAGCGGTTTATACTGCAGAAACCACTGGACCGCCCCTGTAATCATGTATTACAGAAAGAAAAATCGGAGGACAGAAAACATGAATGACATGCAGCAGGCTGAAAATCCTTTGTCGCAAAACTTTACCATAAAATCATTGCTGAAATTTGCATTTCCGACGATTTTTATGATGATATTTATGGGCTTATATACAGTTGTTGACACTGTTTTTGTCGCGCGCTTTGCAGATACCAATGCACTTTCGGCATTGAATATTGTCTGCCCTATTATCAATCTGATAGTAGGCCTCGGAACCATGCTTGCAACCGGAGGAAGCGCCATTATAGCCCGCAAAATGGGGGCTGGGGAACATACCAGGGCGGCACAGGATTTTACGCTGATTATTGGTTTCGGAGTTCTGTCCGGCGTGTTAATTGTAATTTTCGGAACCGTGTTTATTGACCAAATTGTCTGGCGGCTTGGGGCCGGCAATATTCTTTTTCCGTACTGTAAAGAGTATCTTTTTATCCTGCTGCTATTTACGCCTGCAAATATACTGCAGGTGCTTTTTCAAAATCTAATCGTAACGGCGGGACGCCCCGGAATCGGTATGGTTCTTGGGGTAAGCGCGGGAACTGCAAATATTTTGCTGGACTACATCTTTATGGGGCCGTTGGAAATGGGAATAAAGGGGGCGGCTCTTGGTACGGGTATCGGTTATATGATACCGGCAGTGACAGGCTTATTATTCTTTTCCACAAGAAAAAGCACTCTGTATTTCAGAAAGCCAGTCATGAATATTTCCCTATTGGCAGAAAGCTGTGCAAATGGTTTTTCAGAAATGGTAAGCCAGTCGGCAGCGGCGGTTACAACTTATCTTTTTAACCGGATTATGATGAAACTCCTTGGCGAAAATGGAGTTGCAGCAATCACGATCATTATTTATACTCAGTTTTTATTAAGCTCCCTTTTCATAGGGTTTTCTATGGGAGCAGCCCCTGTCATCAGCTATAATTATGGAAAACAGGATGAAAAACAGCTAAAGAATATATTTTCCATTTGTATACGGTTTATTATCTTTATTTCCATCACTGTTTTCGCAATAGCATTTATTTTTAGTCCGTCATTCGTTTGTGCTTTTTCAGAAAAGGGGACTCCTGTTTATGAAATCACAAGAAATGGATTTTTGATTTTCTCCTTTAGCTTTCTGTTCTGCGGACTGAATATTTTCACTTCTGCCGCATTTACCGCATTATCAAATGGAAAGATTTCAGCAATCTTATCATTCCTGCGGACTTTCGGCTTGATTACAGTGCTGCTGCTTATATTGCCAAATCTTTTAGGGGTAACGGGCGTATGGCTTGCCGTACCCATAGCAGAACTAATTACAATGATTCTGTCTTTGGTTTTTCTTAATCAGCATTCTCTGTAATTGGTTGTTCCTGTTTCTGTTCTTTGGCAAGCTTTTCTACCAAGGCCTCCAGTTCCCGGATCCGCTCTTCCATTTCTGCTATTTTTCTGGTGTTATCACCCAAGCTCCGTGCAGACGCGTATCGCTCCTCTTTGGGCAGAGGAATACCGTCTTTTTTTACCGGACGCGCCGGGATTCCTACCGCAGTAACATTGCTCTCCAGGGGCTTTAACAGCACGGCATTGGCGGCAATGTTGCAGTTGTCCCCCACTTCAAATGCCCCCAGAATTTTGGCTCCTGCTCCTACTGTAACATTGTTTCCCAGGGTCGGGTGGCGCTTTCCTTTATTTAAACCTACGCCTCCCAGAGTAACGCCCTGATAAATCGTACAGTTGTCGCCTACCACAGCAGTTTCACCGATTACCACGCCGGTACCGTGATCGATTAAAATCCCCCTGCCCAGTTCTGCGCCGGGATGAATCTCAATCAATGTAAAAAATCTGGCCAGCTGAGACAGAAGACGGGCAATAAAAAGCATGTGATGCTTATAAAACCAGTGTGCAAAGCGGTGCCAAATCAGCGCATGAACGCCCTGGTACAGCAGCAGCACCTCCAAAGCGCTTCTGGCAGCCGGGTCTCTGGCCTGCACCGCTTTTACATCCAGCCATATATCTTTTAATATCATATAAAAACCTTCCTTTCAGGAGTAAAACATTCCGTGAATGTATTCTCCCTACATCATATGACTCAGGAGAGAAAAAAGTTTTTGTATACTATTCCGTAATGTTTCAGCGCTTGCCAGATTCCATCCTGATCTATGTGAGAAGTCACATAATCTGCCTGCTGCTTAACCGCCTCGTCTGCATTTCCCATTGCTACTCCTATGGCAGCAAAGCGCAGCATATCCGTATCATTTCCCCCATCTCCAAACGCCATTATCTCGTCCTCTCCTATTCCAAAATATTTCAGGATCTGACGGATGCCTGCCACCTTTCCCCCCTGCTTCGGAATAATATCAAATCCGTAGGGATTCCATTTCGTCATTTTACAATCAGAAAGCCGGGCAGCCAGGGACTGTACTCTCTCTTCCTTCCCGTATACAATATATTGATATACCTTTTCCCCTGTATAAACGCCGATCTCCGGAACAGGCGTTGAAATCGCTTTTTGTGCCTCCTCCACCATAGAGTCGACAAAATTAATGTACATGCGGTTTTGCTCTATCACCATTACCGGCAGCGCCATCTGTTTAAAGATTTCCGTCATCTTTTCCGTATCACCCGGTTCAATAGGCGCTTCATACAGTATCGCTTTATTGGCATCCATACAAATTTGGCCGTTTAAAGTGACATACCCGTCAAAGGGCAGCCCCTTTACCGGCAGTTTTTCCAGCTGCAGCATATGACGCCCCGTAGCCGCAAAAATTTTTATTCCTTGTTCCTTTAATTGACGGATAGACTCCCTGGTACTGGCCGGGACACTCCCCGACTGGTGGGAAAGGAGAGTTCCGTCTATATCAAAAAATATGGCTTTTATCATTATGCAATCTCCTTTTGGCTTCCTTTTTGCCACGGTATTACCCATTTTATCATTTAGAAAAAGTATTGTCTATACAATATTTTTTGTATTCTCTGTGGTAAAAGAAAATAGAAATTGCCGCAGCCAGCGTCCAGCCAACCGGCCATGCACACCATATCCCTACCGGGCTTTTTGTCCAGTCTGATAATAAAAAGGCTAAAACCACTCGCAGAATTAAGTCCGTAAATGTAGCTGCCATAAACTGCCCCATTGCGCTGATCCCCCGGAGAATCCCGTCTGCAGCCAGTTTTGCAGACACCACCAAATAAAAGGGAGACAAGATCCATAAAAATTGCTGTCCTGTCATCAAAGCCGCAGCGGAATCCTTTTCCATGAATAAAAGAAGGAGATACTTTCCGCCAAAAAGGTAAAGGATACAGAAGGGAATACACAAGCACCATACCATTTTAATTCCTGCAAGAAAGCCTTCTCTTATCCGTTCATATTTTCGGGCCCCCAGATTCTGCGCTGAATAATTGGAAATCCCGTTGCCAATTGTGGTAAATGAGGTAATTACCAGATTATTTAACTTTACTGCAGCAGAATATCCTGCCATAACAGAAGGGCCGAATCCGTTGATCACACTCTGAATCAAAATGTTTCCTATGGAGATAAAGCTTTGCTGCAGAATACTTGGTATGGCAATTACTGCAATCTTTTTCAGCAAATCCATGTCAAATAATTCCGGCTTTCCCTGACATGGAATCTTTCTAAGCCTTATCCATATGGCCATCACTGCCATGATACAGCTGACTCCCTGACACAAAAAGGTTGCCCATGCCACTCCTGCCACCCCCATATGGAACGCTTTCACAAACAAAATATCTACTGCTATATTGGATGTAGAGGATACTGCAAGAAAATAGAAGGGGGTTTTGGAATCCCCCAGGGCAGAGAAAATTCCAGTTGCAATATTGTAAAAAAACACAAAGGGAAGGCCCCATATGTAGATGTCAAGATACAATTTTGAGTCTGAAAATACTTCTTGGGGAGTTCGAATCAAATGAAGCAGCGGATTGCAGCCCAAAATTCCCATGATCATCAGCGCCCCGCAGATAGCGCCGCTGAAAATACAGGCAGTAGCTACAGCGGTTTTAAGCCTGCTGTATTCCTTTGCGCCAAATAATTGGGAAACCACAACAGAACAGCCCATATTACAGCCAAAGGCAAAGGCAATAAAAATTAATGTAATTTCGTAACTGTTTCCAACCGCCGCCAGGGCGTTTTCGCTGATAAATTTCCCTGCAACAAGGCTGTCTGCTATATTATAGAGCTGCTGGAAAATAATGCTGCCAAACAAAGGAAGGCAAAATTTCCATAATACCGTCTCAGGTTTTCCCACAGTTAAGTCTTTATTCATAAAAACCACATCCTTTCCAAATTCCATTTACATCTTTTCGCCAATGTATTATAATTCATTTTATCAAATACGAAAAATGTATATGTTATATTGGAGAGATATAAAAAATATATGGATATAAATTTTGAATACTATAAAATCTTTTACTATGTGGCAAAATATCAAAACATAACAAAAGCTGCGGCAGCCCTTGGCAGCAATCAGCCAAATGTGACCCGCACTATGAAGCTGCTGGAATCCCAGCTGGGATGCTGCCTGTTTATTCGTGGAGCAAGAGGAATCAGCCTGACAGAAAAAGGCGAGCTGCTCTATTCCCATGTAGAAATTGCGTACAATCATCTGTTAAATGCACAGCAGGAAATAGGCAGGCAGAATTCACTAAGCTGCGGCACCGTTGAGGTAGGAGCAACCGAGACAGCTCTTCATCTTTTTTTATTAGATGCACTGCATAATTTCAGATTAGAATATCCTGAGATAAAAATAAAAATTCATAACCATACAACTCCGGAAACCATAAGATGCCTTATTAAAGGAAATTTAGATTTTGCTGTTATCACCACTCCTTTTGAGCTGCCTGAAACAGCCGCGTGCAGTAGAATAATGGATTATGAGGAAATACTTGCAGGCGGAACCCAGTATAGAAATCTATGTAAAACCACATTAGAGCTGAAAGACATGAAACAGTATTCCCTCATTGGATTGGGCAGGGAAAGCGCCACCTATCACCTCTACAAAGGCTTTTTTGCAGAATACGGCCTAGATTTTGAACCTGATATGGAGGTTGCAACATCGGATCTTATGCTGCCTCTTATCGAAAACAATTTTGGAATCGGTTTTGTCCCTCAAAAGCTGGCATTACCTTTGTTAAAAGAAAAGAAGCTGGTTCAGATTCCCATTAATTGCCGTATTCCAAAACGTTCTATACAAATTATCTTTGACAAAGCCCGTGGAAAAAGCCTTGCGGCAGAGACCCTTTATCAATATCTGAAAAAAAGCAAAGGCCGCCACTACGGCAATAGTGACGGCTGCTCATAACGGGTAGAAGGTTATACTATTACTTCTTTGTCCGATAAGATTTTGTGGGATTTCCCGGGATTTTTTATCTGTAAGATTTGGCTCATCTTTAAAATCCCCTATTTTTAAATCGGCTTTTACATTCGTATGGTATCTACAAGCTATTTTTCACCACAAATAAATAAGACAATGTAAAAGATAACACAAGGGTTACCAACCAGGCCAATGCAGCCCACAGGAAATGAGGGCCGATATAAGCGGGAATGCTGAATACGCTGGAGGTAATGTACCCGTACAGTTTTACGCCAAAACCGCCGATAATCATGCTTCCTGCACAGCTTGCAATAGTGGCGGCCAAAAAGCCTTTCTTGTACTTCGTCAGCACACCGAACAGCGCAGGCTCTGTGATCCCTAAAATACCGGATAATACGGCAGAAAATACAATAGATTTTTCCTTCTGGGTCGTTTCTTTAAAGTAGCAGCCGCAGGCAGCGCCTACGATTGCCAGATTGGCAATAAACATCATGGGCATCAGCATATCCCAGCCCTTAGTGGCAAAGTTCTCCAGGGCAATGGGAGTCATGGCATGGTGCATACCTACCAGAATTGAAGCCGGCCGGATAACTCCCATAACAAATCCCGCAAAAACCGGAGAGATTCCAAATACCGCATCCAGTATCCATGCCAAAGCTTTCCCTAAATAGATTCCAATCGGGCCAATCACACTTAAAGTAAAAAACCCGGAAATAAATATGGTCAGGGTGGGAGTAACAACGGTGCGGGCAGCTTCCGGCACAAGCCTGTCTACCCACTTATAAATATAGCTTAGAGCAAATACGGAAAAAATAATAGGGATAACCGATCCGGAATAGTTAAATACCGGAATAGGCAGCGCTCCTCCAAAAAGAAAATTGCTGATTTCCCCGGCTTTTGCCGCATCTACCATAGTGGGATACATAATAATCGATGCCATGGCAATGGCAATGTATTGGTTAGTCTTAAACTTCTTTGCCGCAGATGCCGCTATAAAAAAAGGAAGAAAGGTAAACACACCACTGGCCAGCATATCAATAATTTTATAGGTATCCGTGGTATTAGTAATCATTCCCAGGGCTGTCAAACCGCCCATAAGCCCCTTTATCATTCCTGCCCCTGCAATAGCAGGCACAATAGGCCCAAATACGCCGGAAACCATATCCATGTTATATTACCAATCCGGAACGTCACAACCTGGTGGCCGTTAAGGTCTTTACAGATAAAGAAGTGTACGGCGTAGGCTGCGCCACTTTCCAGCAGCGCCCCCTGGCAGTCAAGACTATAGTAGACGAGTATTTAAAACCTGTTTTAATCGGAAGAGATGCCAATGACATTGAGGATTTATGGAATCTGATGATGGTCAATTCCTATTGGAGAAATGGCCCTGTTATCAATAATGCCGTCTCCGGCATTGACATGGCTCTTTGGGATATTAAAGGGAAGCTGGCCGACATGCCTTTATATCAGCTCTGGGGAGGGAAAGCGCGCACTGCCATCCCCGCTTACACCCATGCAGTAGCAGATACTATGGAGGATTTGTATTCTGAAATTGACAGAATCCGCCAGGCAGGCTATGAGCATATCCGCTGCCAGCTGGGATTTTACGGCGGAATTCCGGACAAGCTGAAAACCCCGTCCCATCCTATTTCCGGTACTTATTTTAATCAGGATGACTATATGCGGAACACGGTCCATATGTTTGCCAAGCTGAGGGAGAAGTACGGCAGCGCCTTTCACATCCTTCACGATGTTCATGAACGTCTCTTTCCCAACCAGGCCATTCAGTTTGCCAAGGATCTGGAAAGCTATAAACCTTATTTCGTCGAAGATTTACTGGCTCCGGATCAAAATGAGTGGCTGGAGCAGCTCCGCAGTCAGTGCTCTGTCCCTGTCGCCACCGGAGAGCTGTTTAACAATCCCATGGAATGGAAACATTTGATTGTTAACCGCAGAATCGATTTTCTTCGCTGTCATGTTTCCCAGCTTGGAGGAATCACCCCGGCTTTAAAAATTGCAGCTTTTTGTGACGCTTTCGGCATTCGGATTGCATGGCATACTCCCTCCGATATCACTCCCATCGGCGTGGCAGTCAACACCCACTTAAATATTCATCTGCACAATGCTGCAATTCAGGAAAATATCCAGTTAAAGGACAAAATAAAAGCCGTATTCCCCGGCTACAATGAGGTAGAAAACGGATATTTCTATCCCATTGACCGCCCAGGCATCGGCGTTGATATTAATGAAGAAGAAATCGTAAAATACCCGGTTATCTATCGGCCTCATGAGTGGACCCAGAGCCGGATTCCCGACGGGACTCTGGTAACCCCGTAAGCATCTTCCGGGAGATTCTCCCTTAAACCAGCCATCCTGTTAAAGGGGAAGGAAAGAGAATGAGTTCAAAGAAAACGGAATTTATCGTAACCGATTTGATCAGCAAGATTTTTCAGCAAAAATTCTGGCATAATAAGCTGCCTACCCAGAGAGATTTAGCCGCCGCCTACCAGGTATCCCGTTTTACCATACAGAAAGCCTTAAAGCGCCTGGAAGCCATTGGTCTTATTGAATCCATTCAGGGAGATGGCATTTATATCCGGGAGCGGGCTTTGGGCAATCCTTTAATTTCCAATTCTCTCACTGAGGTTCCTTATGAGGATATGGAATCCAAACTGATTTACCGGAAAAAGGTGCGCCCCACTGCCAAGCTCATCAATATCTTTAACCTGGCCCCGGATGAGTTGGTATGGGAATTCCGCCGTCTCCGCATTGTCCGCTATGAGATCAGCCAGCTGGAAACTGCCTGGATGCCCTGCCGCCTGTTTCCGGAGCTTCCCAGGGAGGTCATTGAGGACTCTGTGCAGAATTACGTCTTGGAAAAGAAGTATAAAATCTCCCACTTTATGACCAACTACCGCCCTGCCGTCCTCTCCCGTGAGGCGGCAGAAATGATGAATTCAAAGAAAGGCACACCTGCTATGGACATTGTCTCCCGCGGGCTGTTAAAAGACGGAACCATTTTTATCTACAGCCGCATCAAGGCGATCCATTACGAGTGTACCTACATTATTCCATTTAATAAAGACGTATATCAGTCCCGGCGGAAGCAGGCGGCGGCAAAAACAGGCAATCACCCTTAAAATTTATGATTCCCTGATTTTTTCTCCCAGGAAACGGTAACAGGGAATGGCTACAATAGGCAATGACACCAGCCACGCCATACCGTCTTGAATAAAATAGGCATATTCTCCTATTACTGACGGTCCTATAAGGACTGTCGCCACCCGCATAATAAGCTGCATCACTCCGGCCGCAGCCGCATATCCCGGGAATCCCAAAGTCTGGATCGTAACCCTGTGAAGATACATAGGCGTCATAATCAGCATAGACAGCAGAATGATGTGGGTATTGACGCTTGCTGCTTCATAAGCTCTCTGATAGGCTTCCGGATTCTCTGCTGAAAGAAACAGAGGCAAAATCCACTGCTGCGTAGCAAATACCAGTAAAATCATAGCAGTTATCAGTCCAAACCCCAATTTTACGATTTCAACCAGGCCGGTTTTAATCCTCCGATACTGCCGCGCACCCAGATTTTGTCCCACATATACACTCACTCCGGTCTGAATTGCCATTATAATGGCCTCCAGCAGGCTGAATAACTTCATACATGCGGAGATGCCGGCAGTAAAAGCGGAGCCTATCTGGTTAGTATGTTTCTCTACAAATAAGCCTCCAAAGGAAATAATCAAACTGTTGAAAAACATAGGCAGCCACAGCCGGAACAGTTCCTTTAAAAGTTCCGGCTGCAGGCGCAAATCTTCTTTTTCAATGTGAAAAGCAGGTTCCCGAAAAGCCGCCTGCAAAGCAGTTGCCATGGCCATAACCTGAGCGATCCAGGTAGCGGCCGCTGCCCCCAGGACTCCCCACCGGAGTACCAGGACAAAAAGCAGATCGAGCACAATATTTACTATCGTAGAAACCGTCATGGACAGAAAGGTAATACGGCTGTTTCCGTAAGCTCTGAGAAGGCTGGCGGCAATATTATATATCAGGCCTGCAGGAATGGTCAGGATAAATACTGTCAAATACTGCCTGGTCATTTCCACCACATTGGGCTGTACGCTCAACACATCCACTATAAGCGGAACCGCTGCCAGCAAAAGCCCTGTTACCGGGATTCCCAGAACGGCGCATATAACAATGGCGGCCCACACAATCTGAAGGAATTCTCTGCTATTTTGTCTTCCTACCCGGATAGATGCCGCTATGCTGAAGGCATTGGCAGTATCTCTTAAAAAAGCATTAATCAGCCAACACACCCAGCTGATACAGCCAATAGAGGCCAGCGCGTCTACCCCTACAAATCGCCCTACCACAACTGCGTCCACAATAGAATACAACTGCTGAAACAAATTTCCGAATACCAGGGGAACAGAGAATCTTAGAATCAGTTCCCTGGCATTCCCTATAGTCATATCTGTTACAGAATCAGAAGCATGCCCGCTTAAAACCATCCTGTTTGTCACCTCTGTATACCCTCAGTGGACAAGGGCACTTATTTACCATTTAAATAGTTCCAATTTTCATCATCAACCAAAGCCGGATCCTGCTGGCAAAAGTCCTGGCTCATCCGCAAGGCAATCACCCCGGAAAATCCTGCCTTTCTCAGCTTGTCCAGATCCCTTTGGATAGCGCAGCAGCCCTGGGAGAGGGGATATCCGCTGCCGCCGTTGCGGGCATTTGACAGATAAATCATGCACAGCCTCTGTCCCAGGGTATCGATCCACATTTCAACATTCTCATGCCTCTGCCAGGCTGTTCCATAGTCCATAAACGCCAGCAGATTTTCGCAGTCCGCTTCTTCCAGCAGACTTTTAAGCTCCGGCAAAGTATTTATCATAGCGGAATGACTGTAAGAAACATTTCCCACTGCCAGATTTATCCCTTTTTGTCCTGCATATTGGCACAAAGCTCTAAGGGCCTGGCAGCAATTTTGATACTGTTCGCAACGGTCCTTATCCCGCAGGGCCCCCCACAGCTCTATTGCCACCAGGGAAATCCCCTGCTCTGCCGCCAGATCAATAAGTCCCCGGTAATATGCCATACTATGTACTCCCAAAAGGGAACGGTTATCCATAAACAATGTATAATTGTAAGGTCTTGCTGCGATTGCTTCTATAATAATACCTGCTTCAAAAAATTTTGTAAATATCTCTTCATGAGGCTCCACACCGTACTGATCCGCCCAGAGATGGGGTACGCTGGCCCAAAATACAATGCGGGATCCCCCCAGCTCCTTCTGTTTTTCCACAAAAGTGTCCAAAGGGAAGCGAAAATAGTGTTCATTGGTATTTACAATTTCGAAATTGGCGTCCCTCATTCTTTAATCCTCCAAAAAGCTTTCTAAAACCTGCATATTGCGGATTTCATCCGCTCTGGGATCCGGACTGTTGCAAATCTCCTGGGTAAGGATTCCCTTATAGCCGTTTCGTTCCAAACACCCAATTTCCCTTTCTAAACAAAACTCTCCGCCGCCCCAGACATAATGCCCGTCTGAGGGCAGAGTCCGATCTCCGTCCTGAAAGTGGCAGTGTACCAGATCCTTACCGAAACGGTCGAACCACATCTGGGCCGGCTCCCCGGAATACCAAACAGCATCCAGATCTACCATCAGTTTTAATACCGGGCTGTTGACTGCCTTTACCAGACGCTGAATCTGATCAATCCGGTAGCCAATAAGAGATTCTTTTTTGGTCAGGGATTCCAGAGCAATGGTTATCCCCTCCTGCTCTGCTGTACGGCATACTGCGCCGAGAATCTCGGCCGATTTTTCAAAAGCCTGATCTTCTTCGTCCGTCCAGTAGCCCCAGCCACTGTTTACCGTCATCAGGGGCGCGCCCACTTCTGCCGTCATGCGGACGCCGTTTTGAAAATAGGCAATACTCCTTTTCCGGTGAAAAGGTTCCTGGGCTCCATACTGATATTGGAATGCTCCGCCGCTGGGAGTCGTTACAGATACAATCTCAAGTCCGGCTCTGCAGGTTTCTCTGGCGATTGTTTTGGCCTGGTTCCATCCCCTTGAATCTACCCAGACGTGAGGCGCTCCCAGCCAAAGCTCCACACTCTCATATCCGGCAAGCTGCATACTCTCTAAAAAATACCGGTAACTATACTGGCGGTAATTCTGATTCATTCCGGCAATTTGTTTTCTCTTCATGTCTCACCTCATCAAAGTTTTATTTCTGCGGCAATGACTATTTTTCGCTGCCAATCTGTGAATAAACAGATGTGGGGCTTCCAAATTTCATAGAGATGATAAACAGGATAACCGTTACCGCAAAGAAAATTACCGCCAGGGCATCAATCATCTGGATTGGCCGGTATCCGGGAGCATTGACGTCTGCAAACAGGGCCACAACAAGGGTCTGGGTTTTGGCTCCGGAAACCAGGAATGTCAACTCAAACATAGAAATTACTCTTACAATTGACAGCATAATTGCGGACATGAGCCCCGGGAAGGTAAGCGGAATCAGGATGCGGATAAAATACTGGAGGCGGCTTGCCCCAAGCATCCTGGAGGCAAATTCTACGTTATCTCCTACCTGCTCAATAAAGGGCAGAATAACCAGAATCATGTAGGAGACAGTAGGAATCATATTGGCAATTACCACTCCTGCCAAAGTAGTTGCCAGGTTTACCTTGTAAAGCACGGTAGCTAAGGGCAGACCGTAGCAGATAGGCGGAATAATAACCGGAAGCAGAAACAGGCCATTAATCAGCTTCTTACCTGCAAACTGCCGCTTTGCCATAATAAAGGCCGCCGGGTATGCCAAAACAACAGACAGCAAAACGGTAATAACCGTTACCAGCATGGTCATAAACAACAGCTGACCCAATTCGTGGTGAGCTCCGCAGTATTCCCACCATTTCAGTCCAAATTCATCTGGCAGCCAGGCCCCATTGGGCCATTTTACGCCAAAGGAATTGACCAGAACCGACAGTAAGATGCCGAAAACATTAATCATGTAAACAATATTAACAACATAAAACATTACGCCGGAAAATGTTAACTTTTTGGGATTTCCCATGATCAATCCTCCTCCTTATCCTTTTCCAACGGATGATGCGCCCTTATACAGCTTATTTCTCAGAGCAAATACAACACCGATTAGTATAAACTGAATAATCACCATCATAACGCAGATAGTCGAGCTGAAATTATAGTCAAAATACTCATATGCCGTAATATAAGCGGAATAGGCCATTACCCGGGTGGTGCTTGTGGCCTGTCCCAGCATAATCGCAGAGGTAAATACCGAAAAAGCCGAGGTAAAGTTCAGGCAGAATGCAATGAGAATCCCAGGCATCATAAGGGGAAAAATCACTCTCCAGAAGGTCTGGGATCTGGATGCTCCCAACATTCTGGAAGCTCGCTCCAGGCTGGGATGGATTCCCCTGGTGTAGCCGATTAATATGGTCAGCCCCATGGGAAAGCTCTGAATAAACAGAGAAATCACAACACCCCAGTAATTATGGATAAGGCCTGTCCTTTCCTCAATCAGCCCCATTTTCTCCAAAAGCAGCATCAACCAGCCATTCCGGCCAAAATAGGTGATCATTCCTTCTGCAATCAGCACTACCCCCAAAGTCATGGGGATCATCAGAAAGAATGTAACCAGTTTCTCATGCTTAATTCCATTTCTCATATAGTAGGCAATGGGTACTGCCAGGACAATGGTGAGAATTGTTACCGGAACAGAAATAATGATAGTATTCCAAACTGTCTTAAGCTCTACTGAATCTGAAAAGAAGCTGATGTAATTTGCCAGGGTCAGCCCACCGCTGCCGCTGTCTGTAAAGCTCAGTTTCAGGGCATAGACAAAAGGATAAATGAATACTGCAAGCAGAAACAAAACTGCCGGAAGAATCAAGGCAGCCGTTTCCATCGTCCAGCCTTTATTTTTCAGCATAATTTTATTCCTCCTTATCCTTGGGAAGTACCAGAAGCTTGTCTGGCTGAATTGTAAGAGAAAGGGCAGTTCCCTCTTTTACAAAGGTATTGGGTTCAATGCGTGCCTGGACATCCATCCCTTCTTTTATGCTTCCGGTTACCTGAATGGTAGTTCCCAGATATTCTGTGCCTTCCACTCGGATATTCATATCGTTTTTCCCGGTTGTTCCTGCCAAAATATCATCCGGCCGACTTGCCAAAAGTACTTCTTCCCCCTTCTGGTATGCCTGGATCAGGATTTTTTCCACCTCTTCATTCTCGCCTGAACGGCTGTAAACCATAAATGGGATCCCAGAAGATTCCACCTGAAATCTTCTGATATTTCCGGACTCTTCAACGGACAAAATTTTAGCGTCCCAAATATTTTTATATCCCATAAAATCTGCCACAAAGCGGTTGGCAGGATATAAAAACACCTGTTTTGGGGTTCCAATCTGTTGAACCTTTCCCAGCTTCATAATGACAATTTTATCAGAAAGGGCCAACGCCTCTGACTGATCATGGGTTACGTAGACAGAAGCCCTCTTCAACCGGTTGTGGATCTGCTTTAACTCATACCTCATCTCAGTACGCAGCTTGGTATCCAGATTAGATAAAGGTTCATCCAGCAGCAGCAACCCCGGTTCCATAACCACACTTCGGGCAATGGCTACACGCTGCTGCTGGCCGCCGGAAAGCTGTGATGGGAACTTATGCTCCTGACCTTCCAGATGCACCATGCGGATTCCTTCTTCCACCTTTCTCCGAATTTCGTCTTTAGGGCGGTGAGCTACCGACAGACTAAAGGCAATATTGTCAAAAACCGTCATATGGGGAAACAGGGCATAGTTCTGGAAAATAATTCCAAATCCCCTCTTTTCCGGGGAAACAAAAGTTTTTCCCCCGTCATCAATAATTTCATCATCCACTTGAATAGAGCCGCCTGTAATGTTTAACAAACCGGAAATGCAGTTTAAAGCCGTACTTTTTCCGCAGCCAGAAGGTCCTAAAAAAGTCACGAATTCGCCGCGGTTAATGGTCAAGTTAAAGTCTTTTAATACATGCAGATTTCCAAATGACTTACACATATCTCTCATAATCAGTTGATTAAAATCTTTCACGTTATACCTCCAATATGATATTTTCTGTTAAATATTTAGATTTACTCTTAATTTCAGATAAATTTAAATATCAAAAGGCCGAGGAACCGATTTATCTGTTTCGGACCCTCGGCCTAAATACTCTTGAAACTTATAATCCTATTACTTTAACTTGTTGGCGCCAATTTTATCATCCCACATTTCCATTGCCTTTACCAGCTGGGACATAGTCATAGGCCCAACATGGGGGTAATTCTCAATGCCGTCTAAAAGCTCCTCTGTAATAACTGCATTTAAAGCTTCCTGGGATTCCGGGGGAGCCTGGTCTAACGTAACGCCTTTTAAAACCGGGCCGGGATACATAAATCCGTGGTCATACAACATTGCCTGAATCTCCGGGCGGAGTGTAAATTCCATAAATAGTAAACTCAGCTCTTCATCCTGAGGATCCAACCCGGTGGGGATTGTCCAGAAATTGGAGTCCGTTACCCAATGTAAATCATCCAGGAAAAGCTGCTTACAGGAAGGATCCATGGCGCCCAGGACCCTTTGATTGGTCTCATAGCCAACAGCAGTGGTGATCATCCAGCGGGTTCCCTCGTTGAAATCGCGGTACAGCAATGCGGAACCGGTAGTATAGTAGTCAATATACTGATCCATTTCCTTTAAATAATCCCAAACATTTGTCCAGCTTTCAGGATCATCGGGATTTTCTTCCTTTGCAAGGTAGGGCATGCCCTGAAGGAATGCATAGCCTGCGCCGGAATTACTTGGACGGGGATATGCGAATTTGCCTGGATTCTCCTTACAAAATGCTAATAATTCATCCAGGTTCTTTGGAGGATTGGGAACCTTATCCGGCCAATAAGTAATCATGGGGCCGCCTATGGAATTCAAATGAGGAATTCCATATCCCAGGCCTTTGTCCAGCTGAATCTTTGAGTCGTCGTTAAAATTTGCAATAGTATCGGCAAAGCGATCCGGATATTTTTCCAAAATGTTAATATAAACCTCAGCATCAATTCCCGCTGCTACTGTATCATAACCATTGGTACAGAGCGTGGCGTATGGTTTCTTTGCATCCCTTTCTGCAGCCAGCTTGGAAACCTGCTCGCCGGTTGACGCAGGAATCCAGACAACATCCTTGACATAATCAGGATACTCTGCCTTAAACATCTCTACAATTTCGCCGAACATGTCCTGCTCTCCGCCGGCGTCAATGATTACTATGTCACGTTTTTCTTTAATAACGGAATCCCCTGCAGCCTGGGACCCCCCATCTGCAACAGCCTTTGTGGCAGCAGGCGCTGCGGTGGCAGAATTGCCGCCTCCGGAACTTTGACATCCGCTCAGGCCGGAAAGTACCACTGCCATACTCATTGCAACTGCCAGGTTTCTACATAATTTTTTTGTCATAGTGAACCTCCTCCACTTTGGTAAAACCAAATTTTACAAGCAGGCGGAGACAAAGGATTCCCTTTCGACCAGGTTGGACTGAACCTCAATATATCTGGGTGTTGTCTTTTGTTCTAATACTTTCTTTAGAATCATAACCGCTACCTCACTCATGCGGTCCATATTAATATCCACGCTGCTGATGGCAGGGGAAGCAATCTGAGAATACATAGAGTTATTCCATCCGATAATAGGCATCTTTTCGCCCATTGCCGTAATTACTTTCTGGGCCGGCACTGCCAGTACATCGTCTGCGGTGATAATGGCATCCGGCAGTTCCTCCATGGATTCAAGAAACTTTCTAATCACATCCGCTGACCCTTCCACATCATTCATGCTGATTTGTTCCTCAACCTTACATACCAGGTCTAGTGTATCCAGATTACAATTTTTCATCCCCTCCAGATACCCTTCCCGCTTTTCATTGCCGCTGTAGGTTTCACTATCGTAAATATAGGCAATTCTGGAACAACCCATAAGGCACAAATCCTGCACCAGACCGGAAGCCATCTGGCGTTCATTTGATACAACACTGTATACATTGGGCACATCTACTTTACCATTTATAATAATAATCGGTACTTTCGCTGAAATATCCCCCAACAATGCGCTACTCAAATTATCGTCGTTCCCTACGCCAATGATGAAAATTGCGTCTACCTGTTTTTGAATCAGCAAATCCAGATAAGACTGTTTATCATCATAATTCTGTTCCAAACTACACAAAATAATATCAAATCCACTTTTTCTCAAGCGGCTCTCCAGCACAGATACCTGTTTTGCATGGTTAATATCGGAAATAACCGGACATAAAATTCCAACCATTTTCGTTTGCTTTCGATTCAGGCTTCTTGCAAAAAAATTCGGAACAAAGCCTGACTTCTCAATAACCTCTGTCACACGTCTTCTTGATTCCTCGCGAACATGCTCATTACCGTTTATTACTCTTGATACGGTTGATACGGATACATTCGCTTCTTTGGCAATTTCATAGATATTCATAATATCCCCTTACCTTCCCGCAGGTTTTTATGAATTCTATTTTAGTAAAAATATGGGCACATTTCAAGCCCCGGAACTACCACTTCAAACCAAACATAGTCAACATAATCCTTGTCCTTTTTAGGCGAAACAATATGATAGGTCTCATTAGGAATACAAATCCAATCCCCCTCTTCTACATCCACAGTCTCATCCCCTGCATGAAAGAGGAACGGATCCGTTCCCGGAAGGCCATAGAACCATTGAAACAGTTCCGGATGCTTATGTGGCTCCAGCTTTGCATTTCCGGGCCCCACTACCTCTCCCAGACTCATACGGCTTACGTAATACTGATGCAGGCATGCAAAAGATTTCAGATCCTCGTTTCGGAATCCTTCTGTATACAGATGCCACTGCTTTGCAGTATTAAACCAGGGTAGCACAATGTGATACATCTCATAATGCTTCAGATCCTCCTGGCTCATTGCCTGAATCAAAAGGAGAAATTCCATATCACTTTCTGCCTGGATCCGGTAATCAACACCGTTGATATCCGGGCAAAACACCGCTCTCTCTGTAATCTCAAAGGATACGTCTCCCTGAAAAACCTGTCCGTTCCCTCCTATAAAGAAAAGGGACACTCCTTTTTTCTTATAGGATTCCAGCTTGCAGCCTGCTCCTTTCAGAAGACGGCATTTGTAAGTTTCAACCCCTTCCATAGCCCCCGGCAGCATTTCTGCCTGATAAAACCCGGGCTGAGTTTCTTTCATCATTGCTTCAATCGCAGCACGTTTTACGTGTCTGATTTCCGCCATTCTCTCTACCTCCCTTTCCTCTCTTGTTGCCTTGCCAACTTTGATGACTTGGGTTTCTTTTTTGAGAAACCAGTTTCACAAAACATGCTGTTTTCGCTCTTAGAATATCACCAGCACAGGAATGTGTCAACATTTTTTTGGTTCAATGTCGTTATTTTGTATGTTTTATACTATTTTAAGATTTATTTTTTGTAATTTTTGCACATTTTCTTTTTTATCTTGACAACTTACCGCTTTACGCCTATACTGAGAATTGATGAAAGTAGTTTCTTAGGAAAAAATGTGTCTGTTTTCACTTTGGTTAAACCGATTCTATGATTACCAGATTTTAGGAGGTTACGATGAAAGTAAGTATGATAAAAGATGTGGACATTGTCCGCCATTATGATTCATCCGGCGTATTTTTTACAGAGCTGCTGCCTGGCGTTTATGACGGTCCCATGTCCGCCTATAAATACTATCTGAAAGCCGGAAGCTCTGTTTCCCCAAAACCATATCCGGATAAAGCTGTTCTTTTGATCTTTGGCAAAGGCAAAGGTTTTATTGGCGGAAAGGACGGAGCTTTCCACATTGATGAATTAAGCTTTTACGCACCGGATTATGATCGTTCCCATTATACCGTAACTGCTGTTACAGACTTAGAGTTTATTATGTGTGTATGCGATATGGATGACTATGACTTTGAACGGGAGAAGGAGTGCAGTGTTTATCTTCCCTATTTCCGTACTATTTCCCAGTGCTACCGCTATGATCAGTATTGCAAGTCTGAAGGACTGGAATCCCGCTCTGTTCTTTTCGGCGACTGCGGGCGCTTAGGCAAGATTACCGCAGGCTATTGCCGCGGTATTGACTGCGGAACTGTAGAAAAAGGCCATCGGGAGGTGCATCAGTTTAACTATGCTGTAGGCGAGGATTGTGACTTTACCTTAACTACCGAAGCTGACAGCAAGCATATTTTCCGCCATGTAGAGGGCGACTGGAGTTTTGTAACTGCCGGGCCGGATCACAGCCTGGTTGCAAGCCCAGGGAAAGCAGTTTGCTATGTTTGGGTTGAAATCTACACCAGCGCCCACGGTGTATATTAATGGAGGTTGCTATGGAAAATAAATGTTTAGATAACTGCACTGCAATTGATACCGGTTTAGACGGGATTTCTTTCTTCCGCTGCACCATAAAGGCAGGAGAAGCCGTTACCCCCAAACCTGATGCCGAGGAGTTGATTGTTTTTTTGTTTAATGGAAACTCTGCTTTTGTACAGACCAGGAAGGATATTTTCAATATTACGGAGCCATCTGTTTTTGTCCCGGATTTTGACCGTTCTCCTTACACCATCCAGGCGATTGAGGACTTAGAGTTTATGATGTGTGTATTTACTATGAATGAGTGGGATAAGGCTTTCTTTAAGGGATGGAATCTCCATCTTCCTTTCTTCTCAAAGTACAGCGATGGCGTCCGGTTCAATTATATGGGAAGGAGTAAACGCCTTGGCTCCTGGAGTCTAATCCAGCCCTTCCAGTTAGGCCATTTGTCTCTGTCCGTTATATGCGGCAGAGGCGGAAAGACAGAGTCACAGGGCAATCCTTTGCAAAATCAATGGTTGTATGCAGTAGGGGATTCTCGGTATCAGCTTTCTGTTAACAACGAAGAGGCGTCTGATGAGATTGCCGGTTCCTTTCGGTTCATACCGGTAAATCAGCCCTATACCCTTACTGCGGAAGAAAACGTTCCTGTATGCTATTTTAATATTGAATATTTTGTGGAAGCAGATATTCAAAAGAACTACCTGGCTCAGATCTTCAACGGGCGTATGACAGAAACCCGTTAGTCCTCCTGTCAGGGATACTTCTAATCTGACAGCAAGGGGATGTTGCTGAATTACGTTTTCAGAACATCCCCTCTGCCTTTTCCATATATTTTATGCTATCATTTACGTGCGACAAAAATGACGAAACAGTTGTTTACTGAAAAATTACCGGCTCTTCTAAAAATTCTGTTTTTACTACAATATAAGGGCAGGACGGCTCCTTGCTGACCTCTTCGTCTTTTCCCGGCCCCATCAGCTCTGTATCAAATATTATAGCATTTTCCGTCAGGTAAAGTTGTTCCACTGTAATACTGTAGCCGCCGCTTTCCTGGGTACCGTAACCGTTTACTATGTATAATCCCTGATCATTGCTGTAAGTTAGTTTAAAAGCATCATTCTTTTTTTCCTGAATCAAATCCAAAAGCTCCTGAGGCACGTCGCTGTCTCCCACTACTGTAAATTCCAAATCTCTTACTTTATCGGAGTTTTCTTTTCCCAGTCCTGCCATACTGCACCCGCTTAAGAGACGCACCACCGCAACCCACAGAAACAAACCCATGACTGCAAATATTTTGCCATTTAGTGTTCTTCGCATCTTTCTGCCTCCCCAAATAGTTGATTATTACCATTGTATTCCGGCAGCCTGTAAGGTATGCATGGCTTTTTTCTTTATTATATGGTACACTTGTAAAAACCTCTTGTTTAAGAGGCAGCCTGAAATCAATGGAGGTGGGGCCATGTTTAAAAAAGCAATTGTTATCGGAAGCCCCGGAGCCGGAAAAAGTACATTTTCAAGAAAGCTTCGGGATGTGACAGGGCTCCCGCTCTACTACCTTGATATGCTATGGCACAAACCGGATAAGACCACTAGCTCCAGGCAAGAATTTGACATGAAGCTAAAGGATATTCTTATAAGAGACAGATGGATTATAGACGGAAACTATAACCGGACACTGGAAATGCGCCTGAAATACTGCGATACCGTTTTTCTTCTGGATTTTCCATTGGATGTCTGCCTTTCCGGCGCTGAATCCAGAATCGGAAAAGAGCGGGAAGATTTGCCCTGGCATGAGACAGAATTTGACAGTGAATTCCGGCAGTTTATCCTTGACTTTCCTAAAGAAAGCCTGCCTCAAATATATGAGTTAATTGAAAAATATCGAAAAGATAAACATGTCATAATATTTAAATCCAGGAAAGATTCCGAAGAGTATTTGAACAGAATTCTTATTTAATAAGCAGAACAAAATCTTTACTGTCAGGAGGTTGTATATATGTCTTATTTATTTCTTCACGGTTTAGGACAGGGCCCGGAAAGCTGGTCATCGGCTGCGGATCACCTTTTTCCCTCCGCTCCGGTGGGAACGGTTTTAACACCCAGGCTGTCGGATTTTCTCATAGGTCAGGAGGTGACCTACCAAAACTTGTATCAGGCCCTTTGCCAGTATTGCCGGTTTCTTCCCCAGCCTCTTCATATCTGCGGATTGTCTCTGGGGGCGGTTCTGGCTCTTCATTATGCTATTGAACATCCAAAGGAGGTTTGTTCCCTGGCCCTTATAGGCGCTCAGTACCGTATGCCAAAGAAACTGTTGTCCTTTCAAAACGCGGTATTTTCTCTCCTGCCTCAGGCCGCTTTTCGAAAGATGGATTTTGAAAAAAGAGATTTATTAAGCCTGACTACCAGTATGGCGGATCTGGATTTTTCCCATAACCTGAAAAGTGTTTCCTGTCCTACCCTGATTCTCTGTGGGGAACGGGATAAGGCTAACAATAAGGCCTGCCGGGATTTGGCACAGCTCCTTCCCCGGGCCCGGTTCCGGCAGGTTCCCGGCTGCGGGCACCAGGTAAATACCGAATCCCCCGGGCAGTTGGTTCAGGTACTTTCTAAATTTTACAGCAGGATGGCTTGTCCTGCAAGCGAGTCAGTAACCTTGCAGGAATAAAACGAACACAGGAGGCTTCTATGAATAATGAAAAAGTATACGGAATGGATTTTTCCAAAATCTACTCCTTACTTGTCAACAAGGCAACCAGAAAGGGCCGCTCAAAAGACGAGGTAGATCAAGTCATCTGCTGGCTTACCGGCTATACCCGGGAGGAGCTGGAAAGATTATCCGACCAGTCCGTCACTTACTCTGAATTTTTCCAAAATGCGCCCTGCCTCAATGAAAAAAGATCTCTGATAACCGGCGTCGTATGCGGAGTCAGAGTGGAAACGATTGAGGAACCCCTTATGCGGGAAATCCGTTATCTGGATAAGCTTATTGACGAACTGGCCAAAGGGAAAGCTTTGGAGAAAGTTATGAGAAAGTAGCAAATTAAAACTCCACTTCCATTCCATCATAAGCTGCCAGTATCCCTCGTTCTGTTCCCCAGGAGGCAAGTTGATCGTAGGTCATTTCTCCGTTATGGCTAAAATGGTTGACAACTTTTACTGTTTGATTGTCGATACATCCCAGGTCAGCCAGCTTTTTAAACATCCTTTCAGCATCCGGCAGTCCCATGTGATACTCTTTCACGGATTTGGTTCCCATAGTTGCGTCCAGGCTGACCAGATTGAATTTTTCTTTCGTTATCAGCTTCCACGCCTCAGGTGACAGGTTGCAGCCTGTGTCATGACCATAAAATACGGTTTTCCCGTCTTTTTTACAAATATAAACCAGACATTCCTCCCGTTTATCATGGTCAGCAGGCACGGCTGTGATCTCCCAGCCATTGGATCGAATCAGATCTCCGCCGTGAGTCATATGGAAATGGACAGTATCGTCAATGGGATGCGGCTTGAAGCGGTCAATCAGGATATGTTCATAAAAGGTTTTTCTGACCGCCTCATTGCCATAAATATCTAATACTCCTTCTGCGCCATGCCCAAAGTGCTCATGCCGATGAATCAGGTCAGTAGGGAACCAATGATCCATATGGCTGTGTGTGACCAGCAGCGTGTGGACAGTGCCAAGATTCAGCCCATATTGCAATGCATGGATATAGGTATCCGGCGGGAAATCAATCAGCAGGCTATTGTCCAGAAGGGCTTGTGTTCGGGTACGCAGGTTCCTCCCCCCTGCTTTTCGGGCATGAGTACAGATTGAGCAGGAGCAAAACAGTCCTGGCCAGCCCTCTGCCGCAGCCGTTCCCATATATAATATCTTCATAAAAACATTCCTTTCTCCTTTAAAACATGCAGATTTTTATTTTATCAAACCTTGATTACTTTGTCCAGCGCCTGGCAGGCGCCGCTCTGAACAGATAAATCAGGGTATTCTGCAGAGTTGGAAAGCAGCACGGCGACACAGTCCGGGTGGCCTGCTTGTTTAATCTTTTCCCGGTCAAATGTAATAAGTCTTTCTCCTGCTTTTACTTTCTGTCCCATCTGGACAAAACATTCGAATCCATCTCCTGCCATAGCTACAGTATCCACTCCTACATGAATAAGCAGTTCCATGCCGTCAGAAGAGGTAATGCCTACAGCGTGCTTTGTATCAGTAACAAAGGAAATTTCCCCGTCGTAAGGCGCTACAATCACTCCTTCCGTAGGATTGATTCCAATCCCCCGTCCCAAAACGCCTGCAGCAAAGGTTGCGTCAGGGATTTCTTCGGAAGGGAAGACTGTACCGGAAACAGGAGCATAAACCGTACCAGGCTGGCACTCTGCCCTGCCGGGGGATACCTGGGACTTAAGGGCCTTCTTTTGGACAGGTTCTTCATCTTTAAAGCCAAAAAACCAGGTTAATGCAAAAGCCACTCCTATAGAAATAGCCATCATGATTATGTAATTAACGGAATCATGCAGGCACAGCAACAGTCCAAAAATTCCGGTAACACCTGTACCGCTGGCTCCCAGACCAACCAAAGAAGCATACATGGCGCCTGCCGCACCACCAATGGCGCCGCAGACAAATGGCTTAAAATGACGTAGATTCACACCGAAAATGGCAGGTTCCGTAATGCCCATAAAACAGGAAAGAGAAGAAGGAAGGGCTACAGATTTAATTTTGGTGTTCTTGGTTTTCAATGCAACTGCTAATGTTGCCGCACCCTGAGCAAGATTGGCAGCAGAAGCCAAAGGCAGCCAGTAAGTAAATCCGTACTGGGCAATCTGTCCCACATCAATTACGGTATACATATGATGGATACCACCTACTACCGTCAGGGAGTAAAGGCCTCCCATTACCATACTTCCCAGACCAAAAGGCAAGGTGAGCAGGGTCAGAATCCCGCTGATAATACCATTTTCAACGGCAACAAAAATAGGGCCGATAATTGAAAGAGTCAGATAACCAGTAACGAATACGCTTACTAATGGTGTTACAAACAGATCCAACATGGCAGGAACCACCTTATGCAGGCGTTTTTCAATAAAGCACAGAACCCAAACGGCGATAATTACCGGGATAACATGGCCCTGATAGCCAACCATATCCACACTGTATAGCCCAAACCATACTTTTTGTGTCTGGAGTACACCTTCTGTTGCTACTGTCCAGGCGTTCTGCAGGTTAGGATGGATCATAATCATACCGATGACCGCACCAAGGAAAGGATTTCCTCCGAAAGCCCTGGCTGCGCTGAATGCAATTAAAATGGGCAGAAACGTATATGCCGTGTTGGCAAACAAATTTGCAAAGGTATAAATGGAACCGGAGGTGTTAATATTTAAGAAACCATTATTAACCATAAAGGTCAGCGCTTCCATAATTCCCATAAGAAAACCGCTGGCCACAATAGCCGGGATAATAGGAACAAAAACATCGCCCAGGGTCTTGATTGCCCGTTTGAATACGTTTTGCTTGGCTGCAGCTGCCGCTTTAACCTCTTCCTTTGATGCAGCAGTAAGGCCGGAAATGGCAATAAATTCATCATAGACTTTATTAACCACGCCGGTTCCCAGTATAATCTGCAGCTGACCGGAGGCGCTGAACACGCCCTTTACACCGTCAATGTCCTCCACGGCTTTTGCATCACATTTCGCGTTATCCGCCAATACCAGACGCAGGCGTGTGGCGCAGTGGGCAGCAGAGATAAGATTTTCCTTTTTCCCTACTTTTTCATAAATTTGTTGTGCTGTTTTTGCATAATCCATAATTTTTTCCTTTCTGTTAAGTTATTTTATCCCTCATTTAGAGGGTACTCTCAGTGGACAAGGGAACTCTCCGTTCTGCACTACAGATTTACGGTTCTGAGGCATGTATGCCCTTGTTCCCTGAGGGTAAGGTGCGTAATAGTGTGAATACGTATTCAAGCAGAGGCAAAAAAATACTCTTCATTCCGCGCGCAAGAATACGTATTCACAAATTCCCAAAAAAGAACCGTATTGAGGGGGTTCTTTTTTAAGAACTCTGCCTTGGGACAAGCAAGCCATGGAGAGGGCAATCCCAAAGTGGATGTTGGCCAAGATGTTCAATGCGGTATAACAAACGTGAAACTGCTTCTTGCGCCATCCGTTCAATAGGCTGGGAAACACTGCTGAGGCCAGGTTTCAGATACCGTGCCATCATCGTATCATCAAAACCGACTACTCCGGCTTCTGCGGGAACAAGAAACTGCAATTCCTGAAGAAAGCTAAGAATCCGCAGAGCATAAATATCATTTCCGGCAAAGATACCCAGACGCTTTTCCCGACACGGCAGATAAGCTTTTAATGCCGCTTTCATCTGTGGGTCATCTTGGTATACAATATTGGCAACATGCTCTGCCTGACCATACTCTGATAACGTTTGGCGAAACCCTATATATTTGAGATCATAGTCTTTTCCTATAAACAAAAACTGTTTATAGCCCTGGTGGCTCAGGTGTTCGGCTACCATTTGTCCTGCTTCTGCATGATCTACATATACGGAATCCAGTCCTTTCGTCTGGCGTGTTACAGACACAACAGGTATTTCCAGTTTTTCTGCATATCCCTGCCATACCTCGCTGGTTTCACGCATGGGGACTGCAAGAACACCGTCAACCCGATAGCGGCGAACAACGTCCAGATATTCCAGTTCATTGTCCGTATTGTAATTACTGTTAAAAAGGATGATACTGTAACCATGCTTTCTGGCTTCTGTTTCGATTGCTTTTGCTACATCTGCAAAAAATCCATTGGAAATGTCGGTTAGTATTACCCCCAGCAGGTGTGTCTTACTGCCCTGAAGACCTTTTGCCAAGACATTAGGCTGGTAATTATGTTCTTTGGCACAGGCCAGAACCCGTTCACGGATATCCGGCGCTACATTCATATTTCCGTTGAGTACCCGGGAAACAGTTGGTTGGGAAACCTTGGTTAATTTTGCGATTTCTGTCATTGTAATCATAAGTTGCACCTTAGAATACGTATTCTTCACAAGCAACTTTACTATATCACACTTTATATATTGCTTCAATTTACTTGATCCACAAAAAATCCATGGATATTTTGTGGATATTGCCCATAACCGCTTTTTCTAACAACGGGAAGTGCTTGGCAATAAACATATTCCCTCACCCCCTGGCATATGATGTAAAAAACATTCTCAGGGGTAATCCCATGAAAGAATATATCGAAGAGCGCGCAGTCGCCATCGCCAATTACATCATAGACCACAATGCTACCGTCAGGCAGACGGCGAAAAAATTTGGAATCAGCAAATCGACTGTACATAAAGACTGTACGGAACGCCTAAATTCCATTAATCCTCACCTGGCAGAGCAGGCCCGTAAAGTACTGGATGTAAACAAATCCGAGCGCCACATCCGGGGCGGTCTGGCTACCAGGGAAAAATATCAGCACCGGCTGCAAATGTGCAGCAAGTCGGAAGAGGACTAAAACAAAGAAATTGAATGAAAGACCATCATTTCTGGGAATCCATGGGAAAATACGCAGAAAATGATGGTTCTTTTTTATTAAGCATAGAAAAAGGGAAAGCCATAGAAGCGGCTCTACCCCACAATATCAACTTTTCACCTCATTGTGAGGTCAGCCGTCACTATTGCGAGTAGTGGCGGCTATTTCTTTTTTCCCTTGTAAACCTGATAAATCAAATTCGCAAGGGCGACAATGAGTATACCGTTCTGGATTAAGTATGAAACCAGATAAGGCCAAAACACAAAAATTGTGTTTAAGACAGCAGACACAAAGCATAACAGAGAACAACTTAAGGCTGAAAATGCCTTAGAATGAGTAGGAATGAAATGTCTTATCCTCTTTTTTTATAAAATATGGTATTACAAACAGCACGCAACTTTTGTAAAATGTCTGCCTAAAACTATTGAAATTTGTTTTGTATCTCTATATAATAAAAGCATACAATTAAAGTATTTTGCGTGCAGAAAGTTGGTATTTATTTGAATAAAAGGGAACTTGCAAGAAAAGTAATTTTAAATAAAGGCGGCATAGCAAAAACATCAGACTTTGTTTTAGATGGGATTAAAAACTATGAAGTAGCCGCACTCTGTAAAGAAGGCGTTATAGAGAGAATCCGCCGTGGCTTTTATCAACTTCCTCAAAATGCAATCGTGACAGATGAACAAATATTAAAAGAAATGCTTCCAAGAGGAATCATCTGCGTAGAATCTGCTCTATTTCATTATGGGTATAGCGATTTTTCTCCTCGTAAATGGTCGGTTGCAGTGCCACGGACAGCCTCAAGAACAGTAAAACGGGTACAGGAAATACCCTTGAAACCATACTTTATCCAAAAGAATTTTTTGAATCTGGGTAAGACAATAGATAATTTTAATGGAATTTCTCTGGCAGTTTATGACCGTGAACGGACACTTTGTGATTGTTTCAAGTATCGTACGAAATTGGACAATGAAATTTTCAATAAAGCGGTCAATGCCTATGCCATTGATAATAACAAAAACCTAGTAAATCTTTCCATGTATGCAAAAGAAATGAAACTTTATACAAAAGTTATGAATGTAATGGAGGTGCTTTTGAATGGCTGATATGGCTGCGTCTGTTCTTGCAAGATTGAAAAACAAAGCCGTTGAAAGCGGCAGAACTTATCAGCTCTGTCTACAACTTTTCTGCCAGGAAGAGTTCTTACGTCGTTTGGAGAAATCCAAATACCCCTGAAGAATTGAAACCTGTATTAGAAGAAATCATCGGAACATCTACAGGAAATGATTTTATTAGCTTTGAAATCAAAGAAATTGCGCCGATTGCAGTTGCAAAAAAGTATGCTGGTATCGGGGTTTCTCTTGTGGCGAGAATTAAGAATACCAGAACACCATTCAGTATTGATTTTGGTGTTGGCGATGTCATTGTACCAAAACGTGAAAAACGAAAAATCCCCACTCAGCTTGATGATTTTCCTTCCCCTACAGTGAACACTTATTCACTTGAAACAACAATTGCAGAAAAGATAGACGCAATACTCAGCCTAATGGAGTTCTCCAGTAGAATGAAAGACTACTATGACATTTACTACCTTGCAAATAGATTTGATTTCGACGGTGCTACACTTACAAAGGCTTAAAAAAAGACCTTTGTAAATCGTGGACATAGTCTTTACTGTTGGACAGTTTGAACAGGTAATAGGATTTGTAAATGACGAAGCAATGCAGAAGAAGTGGAACACATTTTGCCGAAAAATTGATATGGATACAGAGGATTATGGAACTGTTTTGAGAAAAATAAACAATTTCCTCGCCAAGCCGTTTATGGCGGCTGTTACCGATAATGAACTAACCGAGCACTGGATTTCCTCGGTAAATGAATGGCGAAAAAAAGGAGTTTCATATGGCTAAAATAATGGAAATTATTGAAAAAGAAACAAGGGGAAAAAGCTATCACACATATAAGTATAGCTATGATTCTATCGGTCTGCCTTCCATAGATTATGATGATGACCCTAATAAAATAATAAAGTGGAAAGATTCTGGGGAAACTGGTTCTCCGAAAAATTCCATAAATTTAAAACAGTTGGCAGACCAACTTCAAGAAGTTGGGGAACCTTCTCTTTTTAAATTTTTCCTTGATGGATCCCGTCACGTTTTTAAGGTTGATGATATCGCATATAACAAGCAGGTTTTTCCCGTTGTAGCTGGACAAATTGGTATTGGATGCTGTAAACGTGATAATAAGCGTATGCAGAAAGAACGATTTTATCGTGAATTAGTATTGGCGCTTCCCGACAAAGCAAATGCGGACGGGTGGGACGATGCTGCTTACTTCGCTTCAAAAGTCGTAAAACTTAATCAAAGCGACGAGCTAAAGCGATTAAATCTTCATTTTTCTGCAATTTTACCGTATTCAACCTCTAAGGTCAAAGTTCTGGTTTCTTGTCTGCCTCTGGCGAGGTGTTCACTGGTCGGTAGTGCAGCTTCACTTTATCAAACTGGCGACGGATTCTTCGATTGTTTTTCTATCCCGCCAGCTCGGTCTTTTACATATCTCTCATTTCATATGCTGACAAGAAAAAGGAGAGACTTCCGTGAGAAAAATCCAAGAAAGTCTCCCCTTATTTTCTTTATAACACATCCGAAAAATGCGGTCTCAACCGCTTAAATATCTTAAGCCCCACCAGCATCAAAACTGCTGTCACTCCCCAGAAATACAGGGTAAGCATCGGCCTTTCCCAAAACCAGTTGCCTGTAAGCATACAGTCCCGGTATCCTGTCACGATATAATAAACCGGGTTGATTTTCAGAACCTGTTCCAGCCATACCGGGGCGCTGGGAAACATGGATACCGACCACATAATCGGCACCATCCACATACCAAACTGAAGGCAAATACCCACAATCTGGGCCATGTCCTTGAAAAACACCGTCACTGCGCTGGTAAAATAGGAAATTGCCAGGGCCAGCATAGATACCGCAAACCCGTAATATACCACCTGAATCCAGGTAAGCTGTGGCATATTTCCTCCAACCAGGAACATTCCATACATGATAATAACAAAAAATCCATGAACAAACAGGCTGGAAATCACCTTTAATATAGGCAGAATTTCCACCTGGAACACTACTTTTTTAACCAAATAATGATATTCCTGTAAGCAGTTGGTTCCTGTATTCAATGCCTCGCTAAAGAAAAACCAGGGTGCAATTCCCGGAACCAGCCATTCAATATAAGAGGAATTGGGTATTGGCGGCGTACTCCTGAATCCGCTGGGTCCAAAGATAAACCAGTAGATCAATACTGTCACAATGGGCTGGATCAGCATCCACACCACGCCGAAATAGGAGCCTACAAACCGCTTTCGAAAATCTGCTTTGGACAGATCCCAAATTAATTTTCGTTTTTTAATTATCTCTTTTATGAGAGAAAGGACATAGTTCATAATCCCTTTCCTTTCTTTTTCCCAAGCTGCCTTCGTAAAATCAGAATTTAAAGGTATCCTTAAAGCCGCCCCACTTCTGATCCTTTTCAGAAATAATCAGCTCCATTCCGTCCTCCACAGGCCACTCTACGCCGATCTCCGGGTCATTCCAGGCCAGGCCGCCTTCGTCGCCAGGATGATAAAAATCCGTACATTTATACGCAAATTCTGCTTCGTCTGACAGGACTAAAAATCCATGGGCAAATCCTTCCGGAATATAAAACTGCTTTTTATTTTCTGCAGACAGCTCTACGCCAAACCACTTTCCATAGGTTCTGGAATTGGATCTTAAGTCTACTGCCACATCAAAAACCTTCCCCCTTAGCACTCTTACCAGCTTGCCCTGTGGAAATTCCTTCTGATAGTGAAGTCCTCTCAAAACCCCTTTTACAGACATAGACTGGTTGTCCTGGACAAATACCAGATTCAGCCCGGCTTCCTGAAAGTCATTTTGATTATAGGTTTCTACAAAGTAACCTCTTTCATCCTTAAAAACTGTCGGTTCGATTACATAGAGCCCTTCAATGGGGCAGGAAGTAACTTTTATCTTTCCCATGGTTATACTCTCCTTTACTTTTACAGGCTGCAGGCTGCAATAACTGTCTGCCACATAGTGGCCAGCAGAATAAATGAAGAAACTGCCAGCACTCCCGTATGATACCACATATTTTCTATTCGCGCAATGATAGCGCGGGAATTAAACAGCATATAAAACAAAAACAGGATGGGCATGTAATACCGTCCCTGAACCCCGGCAATGGTTACCATTCCCGGCTCTGTGTAAGAAATGTACATGGACGTCCACACCAGAAGAACTGCTCCGCCAAGCATCAGAAAAATCCAGAGCTTTTGCCAGACAGACAGTCTTTCCGGGGCCGTGGTCTTTGTATCCGTAGCTACCGTATAGACCACCAGCACCCCTGTCAGCCAGGTAAATCCGCTGGCCGCCAGGTGCCCCTGAACCGAGAAAATATCCTTTCCCAGAACAAAGTCCGGCAATTGGTGAAAAATGTTTCGAAACAGAATCTGGATATAGGCAATAAAATTTCCTAAAACATAAGACATCTGCCCGATTTCACTGGTATCTCCTCCTCTCAAATCCCCGGTAGCCTTAGGCGCAAGCAGGACCGGCAGGACAAAGGTAGACAAAAGGCCGAAAAGTACCAGAATAAAACCCAGGCGCATAACAGTCCTCTGCCGCTTATCCCGGAATTTAGATGACGGAAGCAAAAGCCCAATCAAAATCATGGGCGCATATACCGCTTTGGCACAGCAGCCCAAAACAAACGCAGCTAAAATCAGCCCGTAGGACTTCCAGGAAATCTTGGTGTCCGGCGTCAGGATCTCTTTAAGTAGGCAGGCCATGGACAGATAAATCCAGGCGGTTACCGCCGGATCATAAGAATACACACAGGCCATAAAAATGGAAGTGGGGAGTAATCCTATAACCGCCATTACCGCCTTTCCCACAGGAGTCTTTTTAATGGCAAAAAACATCACCGCCGCATAAATAAGCAGGTTCCCCAGCCTACCTAAGCGTATCATCCTTCCAAAGGGTATTCCCAGTCCTTTACAGAGTTTAAGTATAAGCGCCTGCCCTCCATAGGCAGGAATCGAGATTGCCGGAGTTACGGGATCCGGATGGATATTCCCGTTTTTATAATCTCCTTCTCTGTTAAAAAATTCTTCTATCAGAGCCTTTTCTTCCCGGCTTCCCGGCTGGTTTTCCGGCCAGTCGCTGATGCTGGGGATCATCTTTGCCCATACGGCAGGACTGACATTCATTCCCCATGGCATGCTGGCAATCTCCATGGATCGCAGAAAATGGGTTTCTTCATCATACCCCACCTTGCTTACGGGAAGCGCTGCTATCATCAGGATCCCTATAGACAAGCAAACCGCCACAAAGCCTATCTCCAAATGCTTTCCGATAGTTTCTCGAAACAGATAGAAAAATGCTGCCAGACCAAGAACTACCCAGGAAAATCCCAGTCGAACCCAGTTAATCACTGCTGTATTATGAATTTCAAATCCGGTGATTGTCAGGGGCTCCTTTGCCGCCGCTTCCAGGGATCCGCTCTCTCCCAAACCGGATTTCTCAATTACCAGTTGAATGTGATCGATTTCCCTGCCAATGTTCAGGTAAGAAGCAGTTAAAAGGCTGCTGTTTCGATCTTCTAATATGAGATCCTGTTCCGGATCCGCCTCCCCGTATTCATTGTAATAACACACATAGGCCCTGGCATTTAACAGATGAGCATAATCATACAAATAAGCAATTTTTTCAATATATTGGCCATCCAAAGAGACTGTTAAAATCCCCTTATCTTCCGTCAGCTCCCATCCCCTGTCCGTCTTTGTAAAGCCTTCTGCCGTCACATGTTCCTCTCTGACCGGAATAATTCCCCTCTGGATCCTGTCAAGAGACAGCACCTTCATATTGCAGGCATACTCGCAGATAAATCCGGCGGCCAGAACCAGGACGGCTGCTGTCAGATAAATTAAAAATTTTTTTCTGTCAAAGGAAAATCCAGCAAATGGCCGTTTCTTTTGTTTGCCCATTTTCTTATCTCTCCTTTTCCCCGGCGTACTGCTTTTCCTCTTCCCGCTGAAGCTCGTCCAAAGCCATCCTCTGAACCAATTCCTTTAATCTGGTTTCCAGCTGAGACATTCTTAAAGTCATGGTAAACAGCTTTACCAACAGTAAAAATATTGTAAAAAGGAACAGGAAATTAGCAGTAGAATAGATTCCCAACAGCCAGGCCAGGCCATCCGCCACTGCCGGAAAGATACTGAATACCACCAGCAGCATAGACAGCAGAATCCAGAAAATCGAATCCTCTATCTGCACCTTAGCCTGACGTATTTTTCGTACCATCATCCCCATTGTGGCAACGGATACCAGTATCAAAAGGATGCGGAGCATTGTGGTCATCATAGTTTCCTCCCATCTGCTGTATTTTTCCAATACCCGGGGCTCATGGTGCACCACAGCACTACCGCCCGGGGAAGTCTGTCATAGTTCTTTCCCATCCGGTATCCCAGGTATTTCGATGCGCTTTTTAATATCAAATCCGGTATAAGCCAGAATCTTCCTTTTTTCAGCAGGTAAAGGGCAGTGGTTTTCACCAGTCGGATCCCTTCGCTTTCTGACCGGATCCCTGCAAATACCTCCGGATGATCTGCCTGGGAAACCGCCAAATCAAAATTTCGCCGGAACTGCTCGATACAGGTATAGTTATGGGAATGGATTACCTTTGCATCCGACATATAAGCAACTGCATAGCCGGACTGAATGGCTTTTCCGGCAAAGATCATGTCCTCATTAAAAATGGTTCTCCGTATAAATCCTCCCTGGGAAAAATACAAATCCCGGCGGTAAGCACAGCATACATCAGAGGCAAAGTAGGTCTTGATCCCAAGCGCTTTCAAATCCTTTTTCGTCTTGATCCGGCTGTCATCCGGGTAGTTAAAGGAACGGGTATAGCGCTCAATAAAGCCGCATTTTTTATCCGGAAGCTGTCTGGCGTAAGCCTGAATCACTGCTTCTCCACCAGGCCCGGCCTGGCTGAAAGCCCTGGTCAAATTCTCAATCAAATACTTATCTGCGGGAACTGCATCATCTGTCATACATACTGCAATATCCCCTTCGCACAGTTCCATCGCCATATGCCTGGTAGCGCCATGATCAAATTCTTCTTTCGAAATATGCCGCACCATAACAGGAAGCCCCTCCGGCATAGCCCCGTCCATTCCATCCTGATCCCAATATTTTTTCTCTGTATTGATAATAATCACCTGGTGAACAGGGAAGGTTTGGACTGTCAGCATCCTTAACAGGCGCTTAAACCTTTTTCCCGGCTTATAGGCCGGGATAATTACGTCCACCAGAAGTTTTTTCTCTTCCATAACGGTCCCTTCTTTATTACTCTTTTTTAAATTACTCTCTTTATTAAAGCTATTGCCTCTGTCTGCGGCAATAGATCCAAATTGTGTTTGCTGTGAATCCAATCATTAAAAGCAACATAAAACATGTATAAGCCCACGCTGCGCCAAAAATGAGAAATCTTCTCACCAATATCGGAGCTCCTGTTACGGCTCCTGCTGCCACTAACACATAGACCAAAAAAATCCTTTTTTGCTGGCGCATAATCACCAACGCATAGTACATCAGGTTGCCAAATGCGTAAAAGCCGCCCCCCAGTACAATCACAGTAAAGGCCATATGGTACGGGGTTAAAGCTCCTTCATATCCCTTCCCTAAAAACATTTCCATAACGCCAAGAGCCCACTTTCCCAAGACCAGAGTCGCCCCTGCCGCCATCACTGTCAAGCCGCCTATCATAGTCCCAATCCGTACTAACAATTTACGAAATCCCTTTAAGTCCCCTTCTGTCCAAAGCTCAGTCAGCCTGGTAAGGAAGGGACGAATCACAAAGTTTGCTACCAGATATATAACGGATGTAGGCATAAAAATCAAATTAAAATATCCGCTGGCAGCGTCATTTAAATTGCTGTCTATCGCATATTTTGCTGCAGAAAAAATATAAAAGTCCAGAAAAACAGAGAGAAATAAAAGGCCTGTCTGGGAGAAAATTTTTTTTGCTTTCCCCTGATATTTCCTCCAATCTATGCCTTTGATTTTTCCGATTACTGACAAATTAAACAACGCTACTCCCAGTATCTGTGCCGCCACAGCTCCCCAACAGGCAGCCAGGAGTCCGCTTTCCGGTGAGGTCATATCTCTGGTAAACAAAAGCACACACAGGAAGGTTATCACGGATAAAACAGTTCGGAAGGTATTGGACTTTCCTGTCAGGTACAGACATCCCTGGCGTTGAAATTCCGACTCATATACATCGGCAAAGCCGTCTATTATTTTGTACATTGCCAGCAAAAATACTACTGCCGCCTTAACCGGGGAATAGGCTCCGGCTACTCCCATCCAGGTCAGATACAGAGCGGAAATCAATACTGCCATTCCGCTGGTAAGAATTCTGTGCCCCAGGTAATCGCCGAAAGAATATTCCCCGCTTCCATCTGTTATCTGAAATGGCCGGATTCCAAAATATGCCACCGTAAACATTTGCTGTCCAAAGGTACTGAATCCAAATGCAAAAATCCCTCCCGCACTGTCCCCGGAAATTCTCATTACCAGAAATGACAATAAAATACTGGCAAAGGCATAGCAAAAGCTTCCTGCTATATTCCAGAGCATATTCTTTTTTTCTATATTTCCCTCTGTCTCCAGCAGAAGCCCTGCCATTTTATCCAGCATAAAAATCCTCGCTTATTTTTTTCGGAAATTTTGAATCAACAGGATGGAAATCAGCATCCGCACCATATATTTCACCGCTACAAAAGGTTTGAAATAGCTTTCTCCTGCCAGACGTTTTTCAACCTCCACCGACACCTCAGCCACCTTGGCCCCCTGCTTAATCAGAAAGGAAATCGTATCCGGCTCCGGCCCATAGTTTAAACTCAGGGCAAAGGTCTCTATCATCTTTTTGTTAAACATCCGCATACCGGATGTAGGATCCGCTACCCTGGCCCCGGTGGTTATGCAGATTGCCGCTCCAATCAGGCGGCTTCCAATCATTCTCATGGAAAAATCCTTTTTCTTGTCCACAAACCGGGAGCCAATGACAATGTCATAGCCCTCGTCCATCTTTTCCCTCATTTTTTCAATATATTCCGGTCTGTGCTGCCCGTCTCCGTCAAACTGAATCGCATAGGAGTAACCTTTTTCAAAGGCATATTTCATACCTGCCTGAAAGCATCCTGCCAGGCCAAGGTTCACCGGAAGGTTTAAAAGATGGTAGCCTTTTTCCCGGCAAATTTTGACCGTATTGTCAGTGGAGCCATCGTTGACCACAATATAATCCAATTGAGGAAATTTCTCAATCAGCTCTCCCACCACAGCTTCGATATTTTTTTCCTCATTATAGGATGGGATCACCAAAAGTATATCTTTCATTCCTGCCTATTCCTCCACAACCAGGATTTTAATATCCTTATATGCCTTGACACCAGGCCTGGCGGTAAGCCATTCTGCCTTGGGAGAAATGCCTTTTTCCCAGTTTACCAAAGCCTTGGGGAAATTGGCTCCGGCGGCATGGCTAAAGGGGTATCCTCCTCCAAATCTGGGATTCATCTCCAGAATATAGTATTTCCCTCCTGCCTCAAATACATCCATATCCAGGTTGCCCCGGTGCTTCAAAAGGCTGCTTATCCTTTCTCCCAGCCCCTTTAAATCTTCATTATCTACTGTCTCGGCAAAGTCTGTTTCACCGGATCGCATGGCTCCCTTCCTTTTCGGGATCGTGTTCTGATAATGACAATCCAGATCATTGATAATGTCCAGTCCATATTCCTGGCCTTCTATTTTTTCCTGAATCAGGACGCAGGCTGACGGATCCTTCACCGCCTCAAACCGAAGGTAGCTGTTTTGGATTTCCCGGGCAATTTTCTTATAAAAAATGTCAAGTTCTTCTTCATTATCTGCCTGAAAAACAGAAAGAGATCCCATTCCCCAGCGGGGTTTTACTATAAGCGGGTAAGAAAGGCAACCTTCCCGGACAGCCAGCTTTGCTTCTTCCGGATTCAAAAAGCTCTTAGGGGTCAGCAGTCCATTGCTGCTTAAAAACTGAAAGGTTTTCCATTTATCATTGCAGACCTCAACAACCTCCGGATCCGAAACCACCACATTTACCCCGATTTTGGCAAACTCATTCCGGTGTTTTGCAAGCACCGGCAGATCAATGTCAAACAGGGAAATCAGCATGGTAATCTGATTTTTCCTGCAGTAATCCAGCAAAAACGGAATATAGTTTTCATCGTAAATCAGAGGGGTTATCACCCACTGATCCGCCGCCGCAAATGCCGGACATATCTGGCTGTTGGCGGCATGAACCCTTCCCTCTCCTGCAACTGCTTCTTTAAAATATTCTATCAGATAGGTTCTCCTGCCTGCGCTGGTCAGAAGAATATTTGTCTCTGTTTTCATATTGTCCTCGATTCAAATTCTATCTTTTCTGAAACCCTTTCACAACCCCCACCAGATACCGGAAGCTCTCTATCTTAAATATCCAGGCCAGGCCTCCGTAAATCAGCACCCCAACGCCAATCTGGGCAATCAGGAGGATCCAGTTATTATGGATAAAAAACTGCAGGCTGTAGACTATCGCCCCCATAACTACAGACAGTACCAAAGCAGGAAACACGTCCCTCCACTGTTCTAAAAAACTGTAATTTAAAAGCTTTTTGTTGGGATATGCATTAATAATTGTCCCCACAAAATCAGTAGATGCCTTTAACCATACCATTGCATAGATGCCAAAGGGGATGCTGACCGCTAAAACAGCCAGTCCCAGGGCTTTTTTTATAATTTCCAGCTTTAGAAAAATATCGCTTCTCCCCAGAGCATTAATAGCCTGAAGGTTTGCGATGTGGATAGGCCACATGGCGTAGGCCACACACATAATCTGCAAAAAGGGCACGCAGGGCAGCCACTTTTCTGTAAGGATAATGGAAATCAGAGGCTTTGCCACTGCAATCAAACCTGCCATCATGGGAAAGATTACAAAAGCGCTGGTGACAATGGAGCGCCGGACCATAGCCTTCATCCGCTCTTTATCCTCCTGGCTGGCAGAAAAGGCTGGCAGCATCACCGCCTGAATGGAAGCAGCCAGGTTGTTGACAATAAGCTGTGGAAACTGATTGCCCCGGTTGTAATAGCCTACCACATCTTTCTGGTAAATCCTGCCAATGACCATAGTATATAAGTTGTTATATACCGTATCCAAAAGAGAGGAGCACAAAAGCTTCCAGCCATAAGAAAACAGCGCTTTTACCCGGCTAAAGGAAAAGGCTCTCATAGGCTTCCAGCCCACCAGCACCCATAAAAATACCATCAGCAAAAACTGAGTGCCCAGCTGCTGTACCACCAGTGCCCAAGTGCCAAGGCTCCGGTATGCGCCAATTACTCCGGCAATTCCTGACAGGCAGGTGGCAAAAAGGCTGGCAGCGCACATTTTGCGAAACTCCATTTTCCGGGATACCATAGCGGTCTGAACCGACACTACAGCGCCGAAAAATATCATAAGAGCCAGCACCCTCAACATGGATTTCAGCTCCGGATCATGGTAAAAGGCTGCCACAGCCGGGGCTCCTGCAAAAATCACCGCATAAAGCAGCAGCGCCACCCCCAGCCCCAGGTAAAAAACAGAGGAATAGTCCAGATCATCTACCTGGCGTTTCTGAATCAGAGCCGTTTGAAAGCCGGACTGAATAAACACATTGGCAATGGCAATAAAGACCAGAAGAAGCGCAATAGTGCCGTATCGTTCCGGCCCCAGCATCCTTGCCAAAATCAGGGAAATCACAAACTGGACTATTTGGACTCCACCGTTTTCCAGAACTTTCCAAAACAGTCCGGACAAGACTTTCCCTCTTAAACTTGTTGGATTTTCAGTCATTTTTTACCTCTTACTGTGTACCATATTTTCTGCAGTCCGTCATACATCCAGGGGTAGTATACGTCTAATTTTAAGAAGAACCGGGTGCGAAGATCCAGCTCTTTATAATAGCGGCGGTACTCTTTCTGCAGCACCTGACGGTACTCTTTTGTATTTAAAAATGTCAGAAAATCCATCCTGTGAAAGGCGCTTTTAATGGCCTTGTCATACTTGTGATCCGTATCCTTTGCAAAGGCCCGGAACATTTTTTTCATGGCATTATGATGGCGAATCAGGTTTTCCTTGTAGTTTCCCCTCTCCATCTGGCTGGACCAGGAAACGCTGACCCCCTGCTGGTACACCGACATCTTTCGGTCCATGTAATAAACCGTTCCTTTGCTGGCCATAAAAATATGGATTGGGATATCCCCTACCGGGCAATCATGATACCACTGAGGCAGCGCCTTAGCCAGATTGGCGGAAAACATCAGCGATGCTGTAGGATAATTTGCCCGTTTATCAATAACTTCCTCCGGAGTGCACAATTTGCTGCGCTTATAGGGGCGGACCTCTTTTGCCCGCAGCGCCTTATCCTCAGACTCTGTTTTTGCGCTGTGAAAGCACATGGTACATTCCGGATGAGCTTCCATATAATCTGCCTGGCGCTGAAGCTTCGAGTCATCAATCCAGTAATCGTCCCCCTCGCACATGGCAATATATTTGCCTTCTGCCCGCGGGAAATTAAAAGCCCCGCTGATATTGGAAATTCCTTTGGAATACTGGTTTTCTTTCTGGTACATAGGGCGGATAATCTCAGGGTATTTTTCTGCATATTCCCGGATGATCTCTGGAGTTCTGTCAGTGGAAGCATCATCATGAATGACGATTTCAAAGGGGAAATCTGTCTTTTGCATGAGAAAGCTATCCAGCGCTCTGGCAATATATTTTTCATGGTTATAGGTTATACAGCTGACCGTTACCAGCGGTTTTTGTTTCATAAACAGCTCACTCTCCTAAAATAATCCGGCAGATCTCATCCACTATATCCAGGGATAAATCTGCATACATGGGCAGAGTTAATATTTGCTTAGATATGCGATCCGCAACAGGCGTATCCTGGGGATCAAATTGATTCTTATAGCAATCATAAGCATTAATGCAGGGGTAAAAATACTTTCTTGCAAAGATATTATTTTCTGCCAGCCGATTATAAATCTCATCCCGGTTCCACCTGTCACCCTCAAATACCACAGGCATATAGGCATAATTATAAGTAACTTTAGGATTCTGCCGCGACAGGCGGATACCGGAAATCCCTTCCAGATGGCTTCGGTAGCGCTCTGCCACTGCCTTTCGCTTTGCGATTTCCCTGTCTATATATTTTAAATTGCACAAGCCCATGGCCGCCTGAAATTCATTCATTTTTCCGTTTCCGCCTACGTATTCCACAGACTCTTTTCCGGTGATCCCAAAATTTTTCAACTTATAAAGCCGGTCTGCCAGCCATGGTTCTTTAAAGGTGGCAATCCCTCCTTCAATGCTGTTGTAAACCTTGGTGGCGTGAAGGCTGAACATAGACACGTCCCCGAAATCTCCGGCTCCCCGGCCGTCAAATTCTTCCCCAAAAGTATGAGCCGCGTCATAGATTACCTTCAGGCTATGGCGGCGGGCAATATCCTCTATTCTTTCTACATCGCAGAAATTTCCGTATACGTGAACCGGCACTATAGCGCAGGTTTTTTTTGTAATTAAGCTTTCCAGCTTGTCTGCGTCCATTGTAAAATCATCCGGATTAATATCGCAAAATACCGGAGTCAAATCATTCCGCACTATGGCATGGGTGGTGGAAGCAAAGCTAAAGGGGGTGGTGATCACCTCTCCTTCCAGCTGAAAAGCCTGAAGTGCCATCTCCAGTGCAATGTGGCCGTTGACAAACAATTCCAGCTCTTTCACCTTCAAATATTTTTTTAATTCTGCTTTTAATTCCTCGTGATATTCTCCCATATTGGTCAGCCAGGCGGTATCCCAGATATGGCGCAGCTTCTCCACATATTCCTCTAAAGGCGGCATGGAAGATCTGGTTACCAGTATGGGGTCTGATCCATCTCTCATAGCTATCTTTGTCCCTTCTGACTCTTAAAATACGCCCGCCTCTGACGGCCGTATAAGGCCAAACACATCCAATGGTAAATCCTTATCAGACGGCAGCGCAGCACCAGCACAGCCAGGCGGTTTTTCAGCCCCTCAGGCTTTACCGAAACCAGCAGGCGGCAGAATTCCGGCCGGGCCGCCAGCTTTTTAATTTCTTCATAGCACTGGCGGCGGCTGTAACCGGACCGGTAATACGCCAGTCCTGCAAAGCCGCAGATATGGAATACCATCCGGTTATTCATTTGGTTTTGTACATCCTCTGAAGCGTGGGAACGTCTCAAAAGCCCCTGAATGGCTTTTAACAGAGGGAAGCAGGTTTCCACCCCATTAGGATTAAACCGGCTTATAAGGCTGTCCCCGGCCTGATGCTGCCAATAGTAGAAAATCACCTGAGGAACCACACAGATTCTTTTTGTTCGGGTAATCATCCTGGCAGAAAACCAAACGTCCTCATTAATCCACATCATTTCGTCATAAAAGAGGATGTGGGCCGCCTGTTGGGCAGGGCTTTCAAATTCCCATCCTGCCCGCCTGCCCCAAAAGCTTTTGGCACGGTACAATTTATTATTGCAGTTATGAATCAGCTGCAGATCGAAAAAAGGAACCAGCAATTCGTTCCCAAACTCTTTTAAGGTTCCGGACCAGGCATTTTTCCATGCCCGTCTGTCTCTGGGGCTGCCATCCTCATAGACCATTTCAAAGCCGCCAATTGCCATATCTGCCTGGCTCTGTTTCACAGCCTCATATAACATAAGAATGGCATCCTCCGCCATGTAATCGTCTGCGTCCATGGTCATAAACCACTGGCCTGTCATCTGGGAAAGGCCAAAATTTCTGGCGCTGGAAACGCCTCCGTTTTCCTTTTGGAACACCTGAATACGGGGATCCCGGCCTGCATAATCCTGACAAATTTGAAAGGAACTGTCAGTAGAACCGTCATCTATCAGAAGAATTTCCAGATTTCGGTAGCTTTGATTGATAATCGATTGGATCCCTCTGTCCAGGTATTTTTCTGCATTGTATACCGGAACAATAATCGAAATTAACTCATTCATTTCTTCCTCTTCCTGGCGCAGAATCTGCCCCATTGGGTATTTATTGTGTCATCCAGGTAGATTTCCATTAAAATTACCGAAAAAAACATTTTGGCGAAGAAAGCCTTTGCCAAGCCGATTTTCAGATAATTTTTATAGTAATACAGCGCGCTTTCCTGACGCAGTTTTTGACGGCTAATCGCGCTTTTTACACTTTTAGAAATAGATGCCGAATGTTCATGACGGTAGGTCTGACACAAAAGCAATACCGTCCCATATCCTGCCCTTTTAAATTTCCATGCCAGAATATCTTCTTCATTATAGAGAAATACCTTCTCGTCATATCCGCCGCACTTCAGCATTTTCTCAGCATCTACCATCAGAAGAGAGCCATGGACTGCATCTGTATAAACGGCCTTTTTTCCTGTAAAATACTTCTCAGAATAGTCCAGATAACTGGCTAAAAGCCGCCCCAGTGTCCTTCTTGATACCGGCCCGGTCTTTATCAGGCTTCCCCAAAACCCGGCCAATTTCCAGCCGTTTAGCTGCTTTCCAAATACCGGATCTATCATCCTGGGAGCAACCGCGGCCACATCTTTATGCCTTGTCAATACCTCCTTTAGGTTCTTTACACAGGTATTCGTAAAAACAGTATCCGGGTTGGCTATCAACACATAATCCGCCTTCAGCTCTTCATAAGAATATCGGATTCCAGCGTTATTTCCTGCTCCATATCCGCCATTTTCTCTTGTTTTAAGCAAGATAATCCCTGGACATTCTTCTCTTAGCTGCCGCAGCTTTTCCCAGGAATTATCTGTGGAATGATTGTCTACTATCACCACATAGTCCAGGGCTTCATAGCCGCAAATCCGCCTTGCCTGTTTCACGGCAGTCTCAGAATCATTATAGTTTAATATGACACAGCTTACCTTCATTTCCCTCGGCTCTCCACAACTTTCATACCGTACTTTTTGCTGATATACCGCCGGACAGGGGGACATAAAAAAGTGGCATAATCCATCAGATGGTAGGCTGCCATATAAAGCTCCTGCCCCTTCTCCTTAGGGGTTCCCCGCCAGGGCGTCTTCTCCAGATACCGCTCATAGGCCATGCGGTAATGGTTCCGGTTGCCTGCTTTCCATGGGCGCTCATCCCCCATAAAATGGAGGATAGCAGGGTGGGCTTTCGCCCGCCTGAAAAGATTCTTTGGAACCGCTTTATAAGCCGGAGACTGGCTTACCAGATCCCGGTAATGGAAATAGCGGTAATTGGTAAAGAAATTATATCTGGGCGACAGGGGTTTAATCCGCCCCTTTAAGGCTCCGTTCAAGGTGTCCTGATCGCAGGCAAAGGTACGGCCTCCCAGAGATTTATAAAAGTCTAAAATCTTTCTCTCCACATCCTGTTCCCGCCAGGCTTTTACATCCATTAAAAGGACTCCGGAGTTAAAGTAAGCATCCTCCGGCTCCAGCCCTATCTGCTCCTTTACGGAAGGGTAGATAGTGGGCTCCATCACAGCTCCCAGAACACATTTTCCCAGATCTATGGCCCAAAGTTTCCTTAGAGATCCCAGCACTACCGTATCGCAGTCCAAATACACAGCCTTCTCTACTGATTCCGGCAGAACAGTGCCTGCAAACAGGCGGCCCATAGCGCTGATATCAAACCCTCCTGTATCTACCTCATAGGGAAACCGTTTCTTTAAATCCCCCAGTTCTATCATCTTAAGGCTGCGGTCAAAGTGATCCGCAATCTGTTTCAGCCTGCTCTGATTTTCCTGGGACATTCCCACAGAGAGAATATAAACCGTTATGGTTTCCTCCAATTGATTCCGGTCTAGCAAGGAATACAGGGATGTCCCCAGATGGCGGGCATAACCGTCATTGGATGCATAAACTACATTCATACAAGCTCTTCCTCTGCCTTCCTCATGGCGGACTCAATAACCTTGTCCATATCGTAGTACTTATACTCTCCCAGGCGGCCGCCGAAGATCACGCCGGTTTCCTTCTGAGCCAGGGCTGCATACTTTTGATACAGGGCCTGGTTTTTCTCATCATTTACCGGGTAGTAGGGCTCCATGCCTGCGCTCCAGCCCACCGGGTATTCCCGGGTAATCACGGTCTTTGGCTGAGCGCCGAACTCAAAGTGCTTATGTTCAATAATGCGGGTGTAGGGAGTCTCTCTGTCGGTGTAATTCACCACAGCCACACCCTGGTAGTTTTCTTCGTCCAGAAGCTCTGTTTCAAACTTTAGGCTGCGGTATTCCAGCTTGCCAAACTGATAGTCATAGTAAATGTCAATGGGGCCGGTATATACAACTTTTTCGCCTAAGGAATCATAATACTCTTTATTTTCCAGATAATCCACTCCGGTCTCCACATGGCACCCCTCCAGCAGCTTATCAATTATTACATTGTAACCGCCTATGGGGATCCCCTGGTACAGATCATTAAAATAGTTATTATCATAGGTATAGCGGACAGGGAGTCTCTTGATAATAAAAGCCGGCAGATCTTTACAGTCCCTGCCCCACTGCTTTTCGGTGTAGCCCTTAATAAGCTTCTGGTAAATATCTCTTCCCACCAGGCTGACGGCCTGCTCCTCCAGGTTTTTCGGCTCCCCGGTAATACTGGATCGCTGCTCTTCAATCTTTGCCCTGGCTTCTGCCGGAGTGCAGATCCCCCACATCTTGCTGAAGGTGTTCATATTAAAAGGCATGTTATACATCTCGCCTTTATAATTGGCTACCGGGCTGTTGGTGTAACGATTAAATTCTGCCAGACTATTGACAAATTCCCACACCTTTTTATTGCTGGTGTGGAAAATATGAGCTCCGTATTTATGAACATGGATTCCTTCTATATTCTCACAGTATACATTGCCGCCGGTGTGGTTCCGTTTTTCCACTACCAGGCACTTCCTGCCCTTCTGTTTTGCCAGGTAGGCAAATACTGCAGAATAAAGGCCGCTTCCAACTAAGACATAATCATATGGTTTCATACGGCATACCTCCTAGTATAATAATGAATCGGCACGCGACGCCTGACGTCCCCTGCCATGTCGTCGGAAGGCATCCTAAAAATGCTTCGCATTTACCTTCCTCCTCCATTTTAGAATAATTATCGCAATTGTACTTTATTGTACTATATTTTTCCATGAAAGTAAACGGGTGAAAGCCCAGGTCTGCTATTTTCAAAAGTTATGAAAACAGCAGGCCTGGGCCGCACGTCTCAACTGTTACCAGTAAATTACCACCCGAAATAAATCTGCCTCCACATTAATATCCATCCGCCCTCCCTGGAGTTCTACAAAGCTTTTGGCAATGGCAAGTCCAAGGCCGGATCCTTCGGTGTTGCGTGAGGAATCGCCCCGGACAAAGCGCTCCGTCAGCTCGCTTGGATTGATGGTCAATTCCGCAGCAGAAATGTTTTTCATAGACACGATAACCGCCTCTCCTTCTGTCTGGACATCTATATAGGCCCGGGTGCCCGGCATAGCATATTTTAGAATATTCACCAGCAGATTTTCAAATATCCGGTAAGTTTTCTGGCTGTCCAGCTTTAAAATAACCTTTTCCTGCGGAAAGCTCCATCGGAAATCAATGTCAGACGTCTCCATCCGCTCCCCCAGCTCCAGATGCACCTGCTTTAAAAGACTGACAATGTCCACATCCACCAGAACGACCGGAGTACTTCCGCTGGTAGCTTTGCTGACCTCAAATAAGTCCTCAATCAGCCCTTTCAGCCGCATGGATTTCGCCTCCAACACCTGAATATAGCTGCGGCGCTCCTCCTCGGTTATATCCTCCCTCTTTAGCAGGTTTATATACGTTATAATTGCTGTCAGAGGCGTTTTTAAATCATGAGACACATTGGTTACCAATTCCGTTTTCATCCGCTGGCTTTTCACCTCTTCCTGAACCGCTTTTTTAAAGCCATTTTGGATGCGGGTAAGCTGACGGTAAAAGGGAGTAAAAATCCCCAGATCTTCTTCCACCTCCACATCCAGGTTCCCGTCAGCTATCTCTCCGATTGTTCCCAGAAGCACCTTATATTTTTTATAAAAGCTGTCCGCCCATCGTTTTAAAATTACAAACAGGACAACTGAATATGCAATCAGGGCAAAAATCCCAAAAAACCACAGCATACAAATTACGGCCAGAATCCCAAAATTGACCATAACAATCTTTAAAATTACCTTAACCGGCTGTTCCTGCCAGTTTATCCTGCTAAAAGAATCCCAAAATCGCAGACATCTGATCCTGACAAAGCGGCCAAACCTTACCAACATCCGGCAAATCTTTCCGGTAATGGTTCTTTCCTTAAAGTACCTCCACGGCCCCAGAGTAAATACTGCTCTCAGGCACAGCGCGGCCCAGTATACCGTTGCAAAGGTTATGGCCCAGTATATGCCGTTTAAAATCCTTAAAGTCTCCGGCCATCCGTCAAAGCCAAAGATTTCAGACAGCACTGTTGCCAGATTGCCGTTTATCGTTTCTACAATCAGCTCTCCGCCATACAGTACCAGAAAGGCATCCCCAAGCAGTGCCAAAGCCACAATCCCCAGAAATGCCTGGCTGACTTTTCCGGTTCCTAAAGATATTACAGGCAGCAGAGGCAAAAGCCAGGCAGCCAGGGCCAGGAGCAGGGCCAGACCGATCCAGATTAGCAAAAACATCCCGCTATTGCCCAAGGTGTGAAAGTCAATGGCTTCTGCACCCTCTGGAATATACCCCAATACCTTTTCCTTATCTATGGTAAACTCATAATAGCGGTTTTGAGGGCCGGAAAATAAGATCCCATAGTATACGTAATCGTTTCCATACTGATAGGCGATTGGATCCTGTCCCTCCAAAGCCTGGTTAAATGCCCCCTGATTTTCTTCCAGGGAGCGGACGCTTTCCGTGTTTCCTTCTGCCCCGGCATACTTACATCTTCCCATCTGGTCAAAGAAAATCCTGACGCGCACTTGGTTTTCCTCATCTAAAGAAGGTCTTTCCCCTGAGATAACCCCGCCGCCTTCATCTAATACCCTGGTGTTTTGGATTCCTCCCATGGTTCCCAAAGCATCCTTCCAGGAATCTCCTCTCTCATCAATGTATCTGCGGATCTCTTCCAGAAGCCCTGTGTCTGTGTAAAAACTTCCATCCTCCCAGACTACCTCTGCACTGTCGGCGTCCTCACTTCCCACTTGGACAATAATCTTATTCTCTAAAAGCGTTTCCAGCTCCGGTACAAATACCTGGGACGGCAAAAGCTTCCTGCCCTGCTCCTCCTGAATCTCTTCCATCCACATAGCGTATCCGGCAAACTGTGCCTGCACAGCTAAATTTTCCGCCATATTCTGGAGGGCAAACTCCATTTCAATTTCCCGGCGCTGCTCTTTCCAGTATACTGCCCTCTGCCAGATATAGGGATAGGCGCTGACCATCCCCGCCGCTGCTCCTATGATCAGAAGCCATGTAAGAAATATTCCTAATCTATGCTTGCTTTTCAATTTTGTATCCAACTCCCCACACCACCTTTAAATATTTTGGTTCTTTCGGATTTACTTCTATTTTCTCCCGAATGTTGCGGACATGAACCATAACCGTATCGGTGTTTACCGCCCTTTCGTTCCAGACCCGCTCATAAATCTCCTCCGCCGAAAATACCCGGCCAGGATTTTTTATCAGTAACAATAAGATCTTAAATTCCATAGGGGTAAGCCGTACCGGGCCATTATCCGCCATGACCTCTACGGTCTCTTCGTTAACCTCCAGGCCGCCGATCCGGTAAATCTTCCCATTGTCAGGCTCCTGCCTTTCTAACCGCTCCATAAAGCGTTTATACCGGCGGAGCTGGGAACCGACTCTCGCCAGGAGTTCCATAGGAGTGAAAGGCTTGGTAACATAATCATCTGCTCCCATATTCAGTCCCATGATTTTGTCTACCTCTTCCGATTTGGCTGACAGGAAGATCACCGGAATATCCCATTTTTCCCGAAGGCGGACTACCATGGTAATCCCGTCCATCCGGGGCATCATAATATCGATAATGGCCAGGTGAATCTCTTCTTTTTCCAGAATTTTCAATCCCTCTATACCGTCTGCTGCCTGAAATACTATGTAGTTCTGGCTTTTTAAAAAGATTTCAATTCCTTCCCTGATTTCTTTATCATCTTCCACTAATAATATGCGGTTTGCTTCCATGTCTGTCTTCCTTTCACCCGTTCCGTTAAGATTCTGTCTCTGATCTCTTCGGGTTAGTATAGCATGGAAGCCGTCTGCTGTGCACGTTTTTTTGTTTCCATTCCCGAAATGTATCCATACAAGCGTCAACAAACATCATAGAGATAATAAAGATGGTTACTGTCATGGTTCCATAGGCAGCATATTGTAATAGTTGGTGGTTCATTTTAGAATCCCCCCTTCCTTTGATGGCTATAATATATCGCCTATTTTGGAAGAGGGGCTGTAAGAAAAGCGAAAGATTTTCTAAAGATTTTAACAAGAATCTACTTTAACATCTCTCCATACCTTCCTAAGAAGCTTTGGGTACGTTCATTATCAGAGGCGAATACCTCTTTCGGGGTGCCTTCCTCTACGATTACGCCGTCAGCCATAAAGATAACCCGGTCAGAAATATCCCGGGCAAAAGCCATTTCGTGGGTGACAATTACCATCGCAATATTCAGGTCAGCCAGGGAGCGGATAACTTTCAGCACCTCCCCTGTAAGCTCCGGATCCAAAGCAGAGGTTGGTTCGTCAAAAAAGAGAATTTGGGGATTTAAAGCCAGGGCTCTGGCAATCGCAACCCGTTGACACTGCCCTCCGGAAAGCTGACAAGGGTAAGCATCTGCCTTGTCTTCCAGTCCCATCTTTTTTAAAAGCTTTTTGGCTTCAGATATGACCTGATCTCTGTCCCGTTTCTGAACATGAATAGGGGCGTCGGTGATGTTTTTCATTACAGAGTAATGGGGAAACAAGTTAAAGTTTTGAAATACCAGACCATACAGCCCCTGGATTTCTTTTAATTCTTTCTTAGGAGCGTAGCAAATGGAGCCGTTTTCGTCAGACCAGACTGCCTTTGTGCCCCGGTATAGAATCTCTCCCCTGTCCATGGTTTCCAGCATAGTAGCGCACCGCAGCAGAGTAGATTTTCCGGATCCGGACGGCCCGATAATAGACAGAATCTCACCGTCTTTTACCGACAGGGAAATGTCTTTTAGTACCTGGACATTTCCAAAGGATTTTTCAATGTGGTTCATTGTTAATATGCTCATAACGCCTCCCTAGCGATAGTAATCCATTTTCTTTTCCAGCATCTCCATAGCCAGAGCCACAATCAGATTAAATACATAATAAAAAATGCCGGCAGCCACAAAAGGAATCATAGTTCCCTTGGCCGCCAGGGCCTTGGCTACTGTAAACATCTCCATAACGCTTAATGTAAAAGCCAGGGAGGTGTCTTTTACCAGAGTAATAATCTCGTTGGTTACTGCCGGAAGGATCCGCTTCATCACCTGGGGCAGGATAATCTTAAAAAAGGTCTGAGCACGGCTGTAGCCCAGAATCTGGGCGGCTTCATACTGGCCCGCCGGCATGGACTGGATGCCGCTGCGGTAAATCTCCGCAAAATATGCGGCATAGTTAATGACAAAGCCGATAAATACTGCCCAAAGCCGGTAGCTGTTTCCGATTCGGATTCCAAACAGATAGAAGGGGCCAAAATAAACCACCATAAGCTGGAGCATCAGCGGGGTTCCCCGCATGATCGATATGTAGCCCTTGGTCACATTGCGGATCACCGGGTTTTTTGACATCCTTCCAAAGGAAATCAACAGCCCCAGAGGCAGGGAAAATACCAGGGTCACCACAAATATCTGGATGCTGACTCCCATTCCTCCAATTAATTGTTTCATCATTTGGCTGACGCTCATACTCTACTCCTGTTACTATAAAAGTTTTTTGCCTGCCCTCAGTGAACAAGGGCACACACGCCCCTTGTTCACTGAGGGTAACGTAGGAAAATTTACTTGCCAACAGTGGTTACGTCAGTACCGAACCACTTTTCGGAAATTGTCTTTAATGTCCCGTCTGCAGCCATCTCTTCCAGAGCGCCCTGAACCTTGTCCCGCAGCTCAGTATTCCCTAACTGGAAGCCGATTCCGTAAACCTCAGAGGAAATAGACTCTTCCAAAATCACAAAATCCGAATTTCTTTCCTGAATCATATAACCGGCCACGGTAACATCCATGGCAATAGCGTCTACTGCGCCCTGCTCCAGATCCATAAATGCAGTGTTGTAATCCGGGGTTACCACCAGATCCTTAAAGGTATCTGCAAGCTCCGGCATGTCGGCCAAGGCTGCCTGTGCAGAGGAATCCACCTGAACTTCCACCACCTTACCTGTCAAATCCGCCAGGGTAGCAATACCGGAATCCGGCGCTACTACGAAAATCTGGGTATTATCCATATACGGATCCGACCAGGTATAATTTTCTTCACGGCCGTTCATAGTAAAGCCATTCCAAATGCAATCAATGTTTCCGGTTTCCAGCTCCATATCCTTGGCGTCCCAGGCAATGGGCTGAGGCTGATAGGTCAGGCCTAAACGTTTGGCAACCTCCTGAGCCAGCTCCAGGTCAAACCCGGTGTATTCACCGTCATCTCCCAAAAATCCCATAGGCGGGAAGTCCTGATCGAATCCCACAATAAAGGTGCCGCTTTCCGTTGCTTCTGCTTCGCTTTCCGCTGCCTCTGTTTCAGCGGCCTGTGTCTCGGTGGCTGCCGGAGCAGTCTCCGCCGGCGCGGTTGTAGTTTCTGCCGGAGCAGGGGAATTCCCACATGCGGTTAAAGATATTGCCATGGCGGCAACAGTCATCATGCTTACCAGTCTTTTTTTCATAATATAATCCTCCTCATCAGCCAAAGCTATTTCTCGGTTTCTTTGGCGTGTTATTATAGTAGCATACTAAAGCGGCGATGTAAAGAGAAATTTAGCCATACGGCCTATTACATGTTTCAAAAGCCGAAGTTCTTCTGTCCGGCGATACACGAGCAGATAACCGATATTTGGAACCGTCCCGCAAATCAGAGCTTTTAACAAGAAGCCGCCAATATCTCCGTTTGTCATCCGACACAGCAGCCATGTTGCTGTCCCGACAATTACGGTAACTGACAGGTATCTCAGATAACGGATAAAATACTCCCTGACCCGCATATGTAATCCGCGGCGGTAAAGAATCCAGGGTTCAAACCAAAAGGGAATCGCCAGTGTGCTGATCAGTGTCCCGGCCACAATCCCTTCAATTCCCCATCTCCGGGCCAGAATTACGGAAATCACCAGGTTAAAGACTGCCTCCAATATGGCTTTATACCGGTCATCCCAGAACAGGCCCAAAACGCTTTTGGTGTTAAGTACAGGAGTACGCATATTGGTTACATAAAAGTTTACTACAATCAGCAGAACCGCCGGTCCTGACAGCAAATATCCTCTGCCCAGCCAAATATCAATAAAAGGATCATAGAGGCAAAACAGGCAAATACTCATCCATCCAAAAAGCCAGGCCGAAAAAAAGTTAAGCTGGTAAAAAACCGTCTGGTTGCGTTTCTCCGTTTCTGTGGCAGCCATATTCCCCAGTACAGGAGTTATGGCATCAAAAAGCGCGCTGATCAAGATATTTAAAAACCGCCGTATCAGCATATAATTGGAATATAAGCCAGCCGTTGCAACGCCTACAAACTTTGAAATCAGCAAGTTATCAGTATTGAATACTGCCACGCTTCCGATGCGGTGAATCAGTAAAGCGTGTACGTTGCGGCGAATCTCCCCCAGGGTTTCCTTGGGAATGGGGCGGATGTCCTTCTCCCGCAGACAGGGATAAAGCTTGTCTGTTTTTACCGAAATCACAAAATTTTGTATCACAGTAGCTCCAATGGAAAGAAACAGGTAATACACGTAATTTCTGGTCAGCAAAAGCACCACAATCTGCATGGAAATAGCAGCTAATGTCACGGTCACCCGAATTGTAGTTTCTATATATTTCTTTTGGTTTACAAGAAGAAGGGTAGATTTATAAGAGAAAAAGTAAGAAACGCTGGCATAGTGCCTCCTTCATAGAAAAACCGCCCGATTCAGCAGTAACAGCCGGAATGGGCGGGCAGTGGTTTTTTGTGTATCGTTTCGGGGCGATTTTCAGGGGAAATACAGCCGCAGAGCCGCCCCAAAATCCCCCTTGGTATTACGGGCAGGGCAGACTATGCCCTGTGAGCATGAAGCTAATCAGGGACGCAAAGAAGGCGCTGGCCGTGCCGGGTTCCTATCTGGATGTGTTTACTGCCCTGATGTGTACGCAGCTACAAATCCGGTATGAGAAGCTGTCGGAGCAGGAGCGCACGGTTCTGAAAAATATCATGAAGAAAACTCCGGCATATAAGGATTCTCC
>CAJTOL010000011.1 GCA_910577645.1 uncultured Lachnospiraceae bacterium | reverse complement strand
CATCCTGAGCCAGGATCAAACTCTCTTGTTATGGTTTGTCCGGGCTTGATTAACTCTAGCTTTAATCTTTCCCGTTTTACTTGGTTTCGTTCTGAATTCTCTCGAACTCACGGCCGTTTTCCTGGCCTTTGTTCTTTGAATTTTCAGGGTCTGTGTATTATTCAATCTTCAATTGTTAAGGTGCTTTGCTTTCAGCTCTTTTACAAAAGCTGAGCGCAGAAGGAGGGATTTGAACCCTCGCGCCGCTACTAACGACCTACTCCCTTTCCAGGGGAGCCCCTTCAACCACTTGGGTACTTCTGCTTGGTTGAAAACTCAAATTATTAAATTATAACTAAGACTCGCCTTAAAACGCGTCCAACGGAGAGAGTGGGATTCGAACCCACGCGCCCTTGCGGACAAACGGTTTTCAAGACCGCCTCGTTATGACCACTTCGATATCTCTCCAAACGTGCTTGTCTATTTTACCAGACTCACCCAAGTTTGTCAAGAACTTTTTTAATCTTTTTTCGAAGTTCATTCTGAGTGGTTTTCTTTAGTGGGCCGCTGGTCAAGCGACTCGATTAGTCTACCATGGAGAAGCCAATTTGTCAATGACATTTTTCCATTTTTTTCAACTTTTTTTGACGGTCTTTTTGATAGATTTTTCCGCCCCAATAAATGGTAAAAATTTGTATTTCCTGCACTATATCTGGTAGTTTCTCCTTTTTCATCCTTTTTATTCTTTACCTGGTCTAAAATTCCCGGAAAAGTTCATCAAAGCCTCTGCCACTGCCATATCCTCCGGCGTAGTCACTTTCATATTAGAATAGCTCCCTTCTATTAAGCGTACTCTGTGGCAGGACATAGCTTCCAACACCATGGCATCATCCGTAACTCCCCTCTGATATTCTTCCGAAGAAAACAGCTTGTCATAAGCCTGCCGGATCCAGGAATAGGAAAAAGCCTGAGGAGTTTGGATCTGCCACAGCTTGCTGCGATCCGGAGTGGCCTCCACAAAGCCGCCGGCATCGGAAATTTTTATGGTATCCTTTACCGGCATCCCCGCCACACAGGCCCCGTACTCTTTGGCTCCCTTTAAAGCTCTGTCAATTATTTCTTCCGTTAAAAGGGGTCTGGCTCCGTCGTGAATCAGGACATACTCCGCTTCCCCGGCTTCCTTTAATCCTTCATAGACAGAATGATAGCGCTCTTTTCCTCCGGCAATAACCGCAGTCACTTTGGAAAATCCGTATTTTTCCACAATCTCTTTCCTGCAATAGGAAATCTCATCCTCTCCGGTTACCAGAATAATCTGATCGATCCGGCTTTCCTCAAAGGCTTTCAGAGAATGGGCGATAAGAGGTTTTCCATTTAATAGAAGAAACTGCTTTTGTATTTTACTCTCCATCCGTTTCCCCTGGCCTGCAGCCAGGACAATTGCCGCCGTTGTCTCCATATATTTCTTCTCCTGATATGAATTTACGGAGCCATGTCCGGTCAAGCCCGTCAGGCCCGTTACCTCTCCCCTAATTTCAGATTGGGAACAGCGTTTAAATCCCATCCGTGGCGGATCCCCTTCTTATATTCATAATAGGCCGCCGCACCGATCATAGCCCCATTGTCCGTACAAAAAACAGGGGACGGGTAATAAAAGTCAATTCCTTCTTTTTCGCAGGCTTCTGCCATACCGGCCCTGAGAGCCGAATTAGACGCCACTCCGCCTGCAATGGCCAATTTGGTATAACCATATTCTTTAGCCGCCATAACGGCCCGGCTCACCAAGGATTCCACCACTGCGTTTTGGAAAGAAGCCACCAGATCCGGAACTGCAATCTCTTCCCCTGTCATGGCGGCATGGTTAATATAATTCAGCACAGCAGATTTTAAACCGCTGAAACTGAAATCGTAAGGACTTCCCTCAATTTTGGCCCGGGGGAATTCAATGGCATGAGGATTTCCCTCCTTTGCAGTCTTGTCTATTTTGGGACCGCCGGGATAGCCCAATCCCACCGCCCGGGCCACCTTGTCGAAGGCCTCCCCTGCCGCATCGTCTCTGGTGCGGCCGATAATCTCAAACTCGCCGTAGTCTTTTACTATCACCAAATGGGTGTGGCCGCCGGAAACAATCAGGCACACAAAGGGAGGCTCCAGTTCCGGATGTTCAATAAAATTGGCAGATATGTGACCTTCAATATGGTGGACACCGATTAAAGGCTTTTTTGTTGCATAGGCAATAGCCTTGGCTTCCGCCACACCTACCAGCAGGGCTCCTACCAGACCGGGGCCATAGGTAACGCCGATGGCAGTAATCTCTTCCAATGTTACGCCTGCCTCCAGAAGCGCGCTTTCCACAACTTGATTGATTTTTTCAATATGCTTTCTGGATGCCAGTTCCGGCACCACGCCCCCATAAAGGGTATGAAGGGCAATCTGGGAGGAAATCACATTGGAAAGCACCTCCCTGCCGTTCTTTACCACCGACGCGGCGGTCTCATCGCAAGAGCTTTCGATTGCCAGGATCAAAACGTCTTCTGTTATTGATTTCTCCATAGGATTCCTCCGTTATTCTTGGTCAAAATCCAGGGCCAGGCTGAATCCGTCCTTTGCAGCCTTAGTCCTGGGGAATATTTTTCTCACTTCATCCATAAATTCTTCCGGGCGGGTTAAAGAGGGGCTGTAATGGGTCAGCCACATCTCGCGGGGCTCTGCCTCTTTTGCCAGAGCCGCAGCCTCATAAAAGGTCATATGCTTGTTTTCTCTGGCCTTGCCTGCCTTATCTTTCTCCCCGTACATACCCTCGCAGATAAACAGATCCGCATCCCTGGCGTATTCTGCAATAACCGGCACTGGCCGGGTGTCTGTACAGTAGGACACCTTTAACCCACGCCGGGCCGCCCCCAGCACCATATCCGGGGTCAGAATCCGTTCTTTATCCATCACAGTCTCTCCCATCTGGAGATGCTTCCAGAAGCGCTGGGGGATATTCTGGGCCTTAGCCCGCTCCACATCAAAGCGGCCTTTTCTTGGAATGGAAATGGTATAACCATAGCAAATTACATTGTGATTGACCCGATAGGCATCAATGGTATAAGGGCCAAGCTTTAACTGCTGACGGGATTCTGTCAGCTCTATGAAACGCAGCTCAAAAGGAAGCTCCGGAGCGATAACCCGCAGCGCTCCTACCACTCTTTCCAAGCCTTTGGGGCCGATTAAAGTCAAATCTTCCGTCCTCTCCGCATTTCCCATGGTGAGAAGCAGGCCCGGAAGGCCGCTGATATGGTCAGCATGATAATGAGTAAAACAAATTACATCAATGGGTTTGGGACTCCACCCTTTTTCCTTTAAAGCAACCTGGGTCCCCTCGCCGCAGTCAATTAAAAGGCTGCTGCCATCGCATCTTGCCATCATAGAGGTAAGCCAGCGATAGGGAAGAGGCATCATACCTCCGGTTCCCAGCAAACAAATATCCAGCATTGCACATTCTCCCTTACTTTTCGTAACAGAATTTCATAGCTAAACGGTTACTATTTTTTCGAAAAAACCTGACTATTGCCACACCTGAGACAAGGTCTGCAAATCGTCCAGTATCCTCTCGTCAATATATCTTTCCAATATTTCATATACCACTACATCCGGTTTTTCTTCTCCCATTTTCGCTTCCGCCCCGGAATCCCACCAATAAGTATCCACCCTGGCAAAATACCGGGACATGGTAGCATTGATGGCATCGGTAAAAGAATCGCGGTAGATCACCACATGTCTGGGATCCGGCGCATTTTTACTGGTATAGAACTTCAAGGTAGGATAATAGCCGGTGTCCTCTACCATTGTCAGCTCTGTTTCCGGCAGATATCCGTTAACCAGCGCCTCTGTCTCATCAAAATCTTCTGAAGGAAGGTGGGCCATGCGGACCAAATCCCCGGTTCCTCTGGGTGTGTAGGTCACATCTACCTCCGAAATATCAGTCACGGTTCCTCCCAAAGCCTCTATTAATTCCTGTCCTGCCAAAAATCCCCCTGCATTGTTCCAATGGGTATCGGTTTTATAATACCACTGGTAGGATTTATCCTCAAAACATTCTTTGGGATATACAACCGGTACGCTGGTGGATTCTCTCAGATAATCCGCAAGAATATCCAAACGATTTTTTTCGTTTACAATCTCCATATAATCCGGCATATATTCTTGATAAATTCTCTCTTTGTTGGGCGCCAGAAGAATTATAAACTCTATCCCCTGAGCCTCTAAGCCGGCATTAACGGCATTTACCAAGGCCGCCACTTCCTGGTGCCATTCTTCCGTCCTTCCTCCCAGGCCCCTGAAATCTTCCGCGCTGTTCTGCCCGGCATAAAAGAGCCAGCCGTTTTTTCCCAGAATCACGCTGGGAGTGTCAGTAGCGTGAAACAGATGATAATCCAGCCCTGCATTAAACGCCACCAGCTCATCCCGGTACGGCGCATGATCGTTAATGTAATCCTCCAACTGATCGGCAAAGCGGTCTAAGTTGTCCCATGTAATTTCAGAAGGAAACTCGGTAAGCATGCGCTGTTCTGCATCGCTGAACACTTCCGCATTTCCTGTCAGCCCTTCCACAGTAATCCACAGTCCCGGCACTGCCAAAAAGAGAACGAAAATAATAACCATTAATTTCTTCATTCAGCTTCCTCCTTTCGATTAAAACCGGAAATAGATAAAGGGGTTGTAGGTGCTGCTGATTAAAAGGAGAACGGAATACAGGAAAATAGCGGACATAACCGCGATGTCCGGCACTCCGATATACTCTTCATCAAAAAGACGTTTTTTCAGTCCGGGGAACAAAGCCTGCAAAGGGCCGCACAAAAGGATACCGGCAGCCGCCAGAAGCAGAGTCTTTGGGGTAATATAAAGCTCTATGGGGTAAAGCCCGGCACAGGGAATAAACATATTCTTTAACAGGATCAGGATTCCCCGCATACTGGTGACTCTAAACATCAGCCAGCCCATAACTACCAGAAACATGGTGCCCAGCCAGCCCGGTTTTTTTCCGGTGACACGCTCCAGAACAATCAAAATACCATAATAAATGCCCCAGAACACAAAGTTTAAGGCCGCGCCATGCCACAGGCCCGTAAGGCAGAATACAAGAAACAGATTCAAATAGGTTCTGTATACTCCTTTCCGGTTGCCGCCCAGAGGGATGTACACATAGACCCGAAACCAGGTGGACAATGAAATATGCCAGCGGCGCCAGAACTCGGTAATCGATTTGGACAGATATGGATAATTAAAGTTTTCCATAAAGTGAAATCCAAACATTCTTCCCAGGCCGATAGCCATGTCCGAATACCCGGAAAAGTCAAAATAAATCTGCAAAGTGTAAAGCCCTACCGCGCTCCACGCCAGCGCAGTGCCTACATGCTGAAAAGGCAGTCCGTAAATCTGATCCGCCGCCAGAGCCATGGAGTTGGAGATAATCACTTTTTTCCCCAGGCCATAGCAAAACCGCTTAATCCCATAGCAAAAGCCGGACAGATCGGTTTTTCTTTCCGCCAGCTGCTTTTCGATATCATGGTATTTAACAATAGGGCCTGCAATAAGCTGTGGAAAGAAGGAAATATAAAGCGCGAGATCCCACAGGTTCTTTTGCGCTTTATTTTCCCCTTTCCAGACGTCAATAACGTAGGACATAGCCTGGAATGTATAGAAGGAAATGCCGATAGGAAGCGCGATATCCCGGTAGGCCAAAACCTCTCCTCCCAGCAGGCGGTTTCCAATCTGAAGGAAAAAATTAAAATATTTAAAATACCCCAGCAGACAGAGATTAATCCCCACGCACATCCACAAAAGAGCTGTCCGGTTCCGCCTGTTTTCCCCTGCTCTTTGGATTCCCAGTCCAAACATGTAATTCAAACAGATGGAAAGGATCATCAAAATAATATATTTGGGTTCTCCTCTGGCATAAAACAGCAAGCTGAATACCAGCAAAACTGCGTTTTTGGCCTTCAATCCCGGAGCTATCCTATAGGCAAGAAGAACCAGGGGCAAAAAAAACCAAAGGAATATCTGAGAGCTAAAAAGCATGTGTACCACCTTTTTTATTTTTTGTGTGTACCCTTTTCCGTTTAGGGTATCCCCACTACTATAGCACAGAGAAGAAAAATTGACAATCAAGTAAATCTTTAATAAATCCGGATTCCCATTTCTGCTTTTTATGATAAGATCTAAGTAATATTTTTATGCATTTACCGGCTGCGGTTTAATTTAGAAAGCAGATAAAGGAACTCTTCTTTATAGGGATCCTCTGTGATGCCTGGCAAAGCTTTCAGGCGGGTGATTACATCCTGATAGGTAGATGTGCCGCTGTATTCGGATCCTCTAAGCAGCATACCTGTCTGAGCCACGCCGGCGGCAAAGCTGAAATCCGCAGAAAGTTCTGTCTGCACCTGTTCCTGGCCTGCCGGATACTCCAGCAAAGTACTTTCCTCCCCGTCCGGGGCTTTATAGCGGAGCCGGACCGTAAGCCAGGGATCGTCAAAATCACCGCCGGATTCAGGCACCAGTTCATAGAGCGCGGTTACCCGGTGGCCGGCTCCAAGTTCGCCTCCGTCTTTCTGATCATCATCAAAATCCCGGGCCGCCATCAGGCGGTTTTCATATCCTATGAGGCGGTATTCCTTTATAATGGCCGGATTAAATTCTACCTGAATCTTTACATCCTTTGCCACAGTAAACAGAGTGCCTCCCATCTCTTCAATCAATACCTTGCGGGCTTCTGCAATATCATCAATATAGGCATAGTTTCCATTGCCGCTGTCTGCCAGGACTTCCATGTTGTCATCTTTAATATTTCCCATCCCAAACCCCATAACGGACAGGAACACTCCTTTTTCTCTCTGATTTTCGATAAGATGGAAGAGCTCTCTCTCACTGGACATCCCTACGTTAAAATCTCCGTCTGTCGCCAGAATCACCCGATTGTTTCCTCCCGGGATAAAATATTTCTCCGCCAGTTCATAGGCTGTAAGGATTCCTGCGGATCCATTGGTACTGCCAAAGGCTTCCAGAGACTCAATCGTTGACATAATATTAAGCATATCCCGGCCGCTGGCCCCTTCCAACAGGATCTGGTCACTGGACGCATAGGTAACGATAGAAATCCTGTCCTCCGGCTTCAGATTCTCTGTAAGAAGCAGAAACGCCCGCTTTACCAGGGGAAGCTTATCCTCGCTTTTCATGGATCCGGATACATCCAGCAAAAACACCAGATTAGACGGCGGCAGAGCGTCATTGTCCAGTTTTGGGGCCTGAAGGCCGATACGCAGCAGCTGATGTCCTTCCTGCCAGGGGCAGTCCCCGATCTCTGTAGTTACGGAAAAAGGAGCGTCCCCCTCAGGTTCCGGATAATCATAAGAGAAATAGTTAATCATCTCTTCAATTCTCACGCTGTTGGGATTCACCTTTTCTCCCCGCAGGATTCGTTTTCGGATATTGGCATAAGACGCCGTATCAACATCTGCACCAAAGGTTGATATCGGCTCGTTTTCAGCGGAAAGAAAAGCATTTTCCACAATCTCCCTGTATCGCTCTGTATTGGGAGGTTCCGACATTCCCACCCCCTCCCACACAAAGTCGTCTTCTGCCGCTGCGGCCTCCTCATAGCTCCATGAAATTCCTTCTCCTGCAGGAACTTCTGAACCGGCTGCTTCCGTAGCATAGGCCTGGCCGGCTTCCATAGTGGCCATTGCCTGCTTTCCGGATCCCCCTGCCCCGCAGCCGGTAAGAATCACGGCGGCGGCAGCCAGCAAAATGTCAGTTAACAAATAGTTCTTTTTTCTTCTCCTTTTCATTATACCTTCCTCCTCTTTTCTTTTACTGTAGCATATCATTTATCCTGACTCAACGGACTTAAAGAAAGGCTAAGAAAAAAACAAAAAAAACGGCGGCTTCTTTTGTTTTTCTAAAAGAAGTCTACCGTTTTTCTTCATAAAGCATATAAAATTTTACAAAAATTCCGTCTGTTCTTCCACGTCTGCTTCGATGCGGAACTGATTAATAAAATCATCGTAGCAGGATTCACACAAATCAAAATGATGAACCTCTCCGTCTTTTTCCGAAAAGAAATCCCATGTGTGATCCACCATCACCGCGCCTTCCCGGACAATACCGTCTTTTACAACCATTTTCTTTCCGCAGCAGTTACACATTACAGTCTCTAACCGCCCGTTCTTTGTGTACTTTCTCATAACCTAATCACCTTTCCTCCAAAATCGGCACTCTTTTAATTCCTCTCCATTATATACGAAATTTTGTCGATTTTTAGTGGAAAATGTTTCAAATCTCCCGTTTCCACATGATAACGGCATCCTCGGCAGGGTGGCGGTAGTACCCCTTGCGGATGGCCTCTTCCGCAAAACCACAGGATTTATAAAGATTCCGGGCCGCCTTATTTCCCTGGCGCACCTCCAGAGTCAGCGCTTCCCCCTGATTTTCTCTGACAAATCTTTCCATAGCTGCCATCAGTTCCCTGGCAGTCCCCTGCCTGCGGGCGACAGGAAGAACTGCGATTCTCTGGATTTCCCCCTCCCCTGCAATCAGGCTGAGAGCGGCATAGCCTAAGACAGTCCCCAAGGTATCTTCTTCTGCTACCCAAAAATGATTCCAGGAGTTCTGAAGACTGTCCTCTAAAAGCCTGGCAGACCAGGGATCTGAAAAACAGATCTGCTCAATGGCGGCTACTTCCGGAATGTGGCAGGAGCGCATAAAGCAAATCATGGAGCTTCTGTCTCCAGCCGGTTAAACTGGCAGGGCTGTGAACCGCCGTCTCCGGCAAGCAGCTCCTTTCCTTCCCGCTCTCTCTCGGCCTGAGACTTCCGCAAATAGTCCGGAGCGTGATCCTCTGCTGCTTCTATCTTCCCTTCTTTCATATAGACAGCTCCCAGAGCTGCTACTGACGCCGCCCGCTGACGGTTCATCTGAGGCGGCGCAAACTGATAAGAAGCCGTCATTTTTTCCTGAATCAAATCTTTAAATACCGGAACGCCGTCACCTAAAAAAATCACAGGCTGGTTAAAGGTATTTAGCTCTTCAATCAATTCTCCCATGTCCATGGCGCATTGGGATTTTACCGCCTCTAACCGGGCTGCCACCCGGTAAATCCCGGTGTAAACCTGGTTTCTCCTGGCATCCATAATCGGGCACACCAGAGCATTGGTCCCCCACAGATTATAAGCCATGGCATCTAAAGTAGGCACATGGATTAAAGGCTTTTTAAGGGCCAGCCCCAGGCCTTTTGCAGTAGCGGAGCCGATTCGCAGTCCGGTAAAGGATCCGGGGCCTCCGGAGACTGCCACCCCATCCACTGTGTCCAGCTCTATCTCCACCATCTGAACCAGTTGATCCATCATAGGAAGCAGGGTCTGGGAGTGAGTCTTTTTGTGATTCATGGTGTACTCTCCTGTCAGCACCCCGTCAGTGACAATTGCCACACTGGCTACCAGAGAAGAGCTTTCAATTCCCAAAATTCTCATACATTCCTCTTTCTCAGCCCAGGGTCATTTGATTCTACCGATATTTTCCGGTAGTCAAATCCTTTCTCCAAGTCCTTTTCAATGGTTACCCGGATCACCGTTTCCGGTAAAATTTCTTCAATCAGGTTGGACCACTCAATTAAACTTACTCCCTGGCCGTAAAAACATTCCTCATAGCCGATCTCATCCATCTCGCTGACATCCCCGATACGGTACACATCAAAATGGTAGAGAGGCAGGCGGCCATCCTCATACTGCTGGACAATGGTAAAAGTAGGGCTGTTAACCGGGCCTTCTATATCCAGTCCGGCGGCAAATCCCTGGGTAAACACCGTCTTTCCCACTCCCAAATCGCCGTTTAGGCAGTACACATCCCCGGGGCGCGCCTGCCGCCCCAGGGCCATCCCCAGGTCATAGGTCTCCTGGGGGCTGTATGTTTCTTTTATCATATTCTTATTTTCCTACCTGGTCTTGGAATTTTCCGGTTTATATGTGTTTGCAGCGGCGCCTGGGCATTTTCTCTTTTAAAAATGCCCGCAGATCCGCTTCTTTTGATCCTACTACCGATTTTGGAAGCAAAAAGGCGTGGATCCGGTCTTTATACAGGATAAACTGCCACTTATTTCCCACAATCTGGTTCATAGCCTGCCAGGGTATGGTGCCGATCTGTCCGCTTTGCTCCACTGTAACGCCGGAATTTCCAAAGGACAGAATCATAGGCTCCCTTACTGCCGGAACCTTTGCCTGGCGCTTTGCCTTTAAGTACAAGGAGCCAGGCTGCCATACCGTAAACATCAAAACGCACAGAATCAGAAGCATCCGGTAAGGGCCGCTTACCACTGCCCACTGAGTCACCAGAAGGTACAGGGCCGCAATAGTAAACAGCCCGTTAAATATCCCCAGGTATCCCCGGTTGGCGTGGTACATGGAAAACTTCCAAAGCTCACCGGCATTTAAAGTTACCGGAAAGGAAAACACCGGCGGCTCGTCAGGAGCGCCGGGCTGCTGCTCCGTTTTCTCTTCGTCCGGCAGTGTGCAGGACGTTTCGTTATCCGTTCCTTCTTGCTGAATACAATTTCCAGCGGTTTGTCTTTTTATCTCTTCCATAATGATTCTCCTGATTTCCTGCCCTCAAGGGACAAGGGGCACACAGTTCTGCCTTTATCCGCCAAGGGCGCCCTGCAGCGAAACCGCAGGAATACTACAGCTTCATGGTAAGGGAAATTCTCTTTTTGTTCAGATCCACAGACAGAACCTTTACCTCCACAATATCCCCTACGCTGACGGCCTCCAGAGGATGCTTGATAAACCGTTCCGTCATTTGGGAGATATGTACCAGGCCGTCCTGGTGGACGCCGATATCCACAAAAGCGCCGAAGTCAATGACATTGCGGACAGTACCTTTTAAAACCATCCCCGGTGTCAAATCCTTCATATCCAGCACATCGGTACGTAAAATAGGCTTTGGCATCTCGTCTCTGGGATCTCTGGCAGGCTTTTCCAGCTCTTTTGCAATATCTAAAAGGGTAATCTCTCCAATTCCCAGTTCTGCGGAAAGCTTGGCAGGATTGGTAATTTTTTTGCTGATGCCCTTTAAGCCGCCGGCCAGGATCTGATCCGGCTCATAGCCTAAGCAGGACAGCAATTTTCCGGCTGCCTCGTAGCTCTCCGGGTGAACAGAGGTTCCGTCTAAGGGATTGTCACCGCCTTTAATCCGCATAAATCCGGCGCATTGTTCAAAGGCCTTAGGGCCAAGCTTGGCCACCTTCAGGAGCTGTCTGCGGTTGGTAAACACCCCGTTTTCTTCCCGGTAGGCCACAATATTTTTGGCCAGGGCCTTGCTGATTCCGGAAATGTATTCCAGAAGAGACGCGCTGGCAGTGTTTAAATCTACGCCTACCTTATTTACGCAGTCCTCCACCACGCCCTGAAGGGTCTCGCTTAAATGCTTTTGGTTCATATCGTGCTGGTACTGGCCTACCCCAATGGACTTGGGATCAATCTTTACCAGCTCGGATAAGGGATCCTGGAGGCGGCGGGCAATAGATACCGCGCTTCTCTGGCCCACATCAAACTTGGGAAATTCTTCCGTTGCCAGTTTGCTGGCAGAGTATACGGAAGCTCCGGCCTCGTTGACAATAATGTACTGCACCTTTTCCGGGATTTCTTTCAGCATATCCACAATAACCTGCTCTGACTCCCGGGAAGCCGTACCGTTTCCTACAGAAATTAAAGAAATATTGTATTTCTTAATCAGATTTTTAACCGTCTTTTTAGACTCCTCCACCTTATTCTGAGGGGCGGTAGGGTAAATCACTACGGTATCCAGCACCTTCCCGGTGCCGTCTACTACCGCCAGCTTACAGCCGGTACGGAAGGCCGGATCCCAGCCTAACACCACCCGGTTTTCAATAGGCGGCTGCATAAGAAGCTGCTCTAAATTTTTGCCAAATACCTTGACGGCGCCGTCCTCTGCCATATCCGTAAGGGCACTGCGGATCTCCCGCTCAATAGCCGGGGCAATCAGGCGGTCATAGCTGTCCTCTGCCACCTCTGTTAACGCCGGGGTGGTGTAAGGGTTGTCCCTGGTAATCAGCTGCTTCTCCAGATAACGGAGAATCTGATCTCTGGGGGCATTTATTTTTACTGTAAGGATCTTTTCCTTTTCCCCGCGGTTCAGGGCCAGTATCCGATGACCGGCCGCCTTTTTTACCGGTTCCTCATGATGGTAGTACATCTCATAAACAGAAGAAACCGTATCATCCTTGGTGGATGAGGACAGAATCCCCTGATCCATGGTGGCCTTTCGGATGTAGGTTCGGAACTGGGCGTTATCAGAAACCGTCTCTGCCAGAATATCCTTGGCTCCGTCTATGGCCTCCCGGACATCGGCAACGCCTTTTTCCTCAGAAATATAGTCTTTTGCAATCTCCTCCAGAGGGGACTTGATCATCTGGAGGCCAATGAGATTTGCCAGGGGCTCCAGGCCTTTTTCCTTGGCAATGGTGGCTCTGGTCCGGCGCTTGGGGCGGTAGGGGCGGTACAGATCCTCCACGGCTACCAGGGTGGCAGCGTCTAAAATCTGTTTTTCCAGCTCCGGGGTAAGCTTATCCTGCTCCCGGATGGAGGAAATGACCGCCTCCTTCCTTTCTTCCAGATTGCGGAGGTAGCGGAGACGTTCATCTAAATTCCGCAGCACCTCATCGTTTAAAGAGCCTGTGGCTTCCTTTCGATAACGTGCGATAAAGGGGATGGTATTTCCCTCGTCAATCAATTTTACTGCCGCCTCTGCCTGATGGCGGCCAATCTGAAGTTCTTCCTGTAATTGCTTAATAATATCCATATGCATTCCTTTTCTGTCTGTATCCTCAGCGAGGAAGGGACGCTTATGCCCCAACCGGCATCAACAGCCGATCCTCCTGGTCTTGACCAGCCTATTATAATTCATAGCAGCGGTATATGCAAGGATGTGATCCGATTTTTCATAAATATTGGACATACTGTGGATTTCATGCTACAATACTTTGTGACTTAATTTTACGATTGGAGGAAATATTTATGTCAGATTTTAATGGAGACGATTTATATAGAAATCCAAATGACGGGCAGCCGAATCGGCCTGAGGGGGAGCAGGGGCAGCCTCAAACTCCTTATGGCAATCCTGAACCGGATTCTTACGGGAATTCCGGACAGAATCCTTACGGGAATCCCGGGCAGAACCCTTACGGAAATCCCGGACAGAATCCTTACGGAAATCCCGGACAGCCTCAAAATTCCGGACAGGAACAGAATCCCTGGCAGTACCCGTCTCAGAATCCTTACGGCCAGTCCGGTTTTAACGGTTATAATCAGGACGGAAACCAAAATGGTTATTATACGGTTCCCAACTACGGTCAGGGACAGCCTCCTTATAAGAAGAAAAACAATATGGCTGTATTTTCTATGATCTCAGGGATTTTCTCTATTGTAGCCTGCTGTGCCTCCCCTCTAGCCGTTATCCTGGGAATCACCGGAATTGTCCTGGCGATTCTCTCCAAAAAAGGGCAGCCTATGGACGGATTTGCCATTGCCGGTATTATCCTTTCTATTGTTGGGCTGGTTGTTAGCCTGGCCTTTTTCGCCTATTACCTTTTTATTCTTTCTCTCATGAAGAATCCTGAATACGCCTCGTTCTTTAACGATCTTTTAGAACAATATCAAATGGTTCCCTAGAGTGTGCAGATGATAGGAATGAATTTTCAAACACGCTCTGGTAAAAGGAATGTTACAAAATAAAACCAGGAGACTCTCTGTTATCCATCCGCGCCTTAAGCGTATCTGATAGCAGAAAGTCTCCTTATTTATTCTCCTGGCAGGGGGCGCTAATAGAAAGTCTCTGGTTTCATTTTGCAACATCCCCATAATGAACAATTCAGGGAATCATAGGGATTCCCAAAAGAATCAGCAGTCCATTTTTTACAATCCAGTTTACCAGAACTACCGCCAATGCGCCTATCGCCCACTTTGGAAGCCGGCGTGAAAAACCGGAAGGCCCTTTTGTACACGGCCTTAACCGGCCCCCTATCCAAAAAACAAGCTCTGCCCCGGCCGCCGCTGCTACATACGGCACAAAGGGATGAAAATACAGGCTCATAAATATCCTCCCGGACAGCAGCGCCTTTACTGCCCGGGTCCCTCCGCAGCCCGGACAGTAAAGTCCGGTAAAAAAGCGAAAGAGACAGGGCAGGCCATATTCTGCCTGCGCCGTCTCTATGAGGGAATTAATCTGCCAGATCAAAGGCATCATGAACCAGGCGCATGGCCCGGTTTGCGTCCTGTTCATCGATCAGAACCGTAATCCGAATCTCGGAAGTGGCAATCATTTTAATATTAATATTCCCGTTGGCAAGAGCTTCAAACATTCTGGCGGCAACTCCCGGGTTGCTGACCATACCGGCTCCGATAATGGATACTTTTGCCACTGTTTCATCACAGGTAATATCGCTGGCGGTAAAAGCCTCTTTATTTTCGTTTAACAGATCCAGGGTCTCTGCCAGATCTGTTCTTGCCACAGTAAAGGAGATATCCTTTCTGTCCTCTCTTCCTACAGACTGGATAATAATATCCACATTGATTTGGTTTTTTGCCAGCATATTAAAAATACGAAAAGCAATTCCCGGCTCATTTTTTACCCCCAGCACAGAAACCCGGGCAGTATTTTTATCCACGGCAACTCCGCTTACCAACATACGCTCCACTCTTGTATCCTCCTTTACTACGGTTCCCCGGGCCCTGGTCAGGCTTGAAAGAACTACCAGCTCCACTCCGTATTTCTTTGCCATCTCCACGGAACGGTTGTGGAGAACCTTTGCCCCTAATGAAGCAAATTCCAGCATTTCATCATAGGAAACCTCGGAAAGCTTACGTGCATTAGGCACAATCCTGGGGTCTGCGGTATAAACGCCTTCCACATCCGTATAGATCTCACAGCGATCTCCATGAAGAGCCGCCGCAATGGCTACTGCCGTGGTATCGGAGCCTCCCCGTCCCAACGTGGTCATATCATCGTACCGGTTAATGCCCTGAAATCCGGTGACAATCACAATCTTACGGGAATCCAGCTCGTGGCGGATCCGGTTGGTTTCAATCTTTTTCAGCTTGGCCTTGGTATAAGCGCTGGTGGTGTGCATGGCAACCTGAGCGGCATTTAAAGAGATAGCCGGAACTCCCAGTGCGTGGATGGCCATAGCCATTAAGGATGCAGAAACCTGTTCCCCGGTTACTAAAAGCATGTCCAGCTCCCGCTTAGGCGGGTTGTAATTAATCTCGTGGGCCTTAGTTAACAGTTTGTCCGTAGTCTTTCCCATAGCGGACAGAACCACCACTACTTCATGGCCTTTTTCGTAGTCCTCGATACAGCGCTTTGCCACATTGAATATCTTATCTTTATCTGCGACGGAGCTTCCTCCGAATTTTTTCACAATCAGCATAGCTTCCTCATTCTGCCCGAATCAGGCCTATAACATCAGAAATAGCAGCTTTTTTCTCATTAAATTCTGCCTCCTTCATTTTGGAGGTAAGCACTCCAAATTCGGAATAGCCGGAAAGCTCTACAATCTCCCCGTCCGGGAAAACCTCCCGCACACGTTCCTTCCCCGACTGGGTGTTTCCGGAAATCCGCAGGAAATAACGGAAGGAAGCGTTTTCCAAAGGCTCTATCTCCAGCCTTTCCTCCGTCCAGCCCAGAGGAATGTTTTCTTCACTATAAACCGCAGCCTCCATCATATCGGCTACTACCGCGCTGGCGGTGGGAAGCTTTCCTGCTCCGCTTCCAAAATACATGGAGGTGCCCAGCATATTCCCTTTTATAACAATGCCATTATAAACATCATTTACAGCATATAACGGATGTTCCGGACCAACCATTACCGGGGCTACAAAGGCCGTAACCTTGTCCCCTTCTATACGGCTGGAGCCGAAAAGCTTAACCGATCTGCCCAGCTTCTCTGCATATTTAAAATCCACATCCGTAATTTTGGTAATACCCTCTGTGGGGATATCCTCATAATTCACTTCTTTTCCCGTAGCCATGGCAGTTAAGATGGCAATCTTGCGGCAAGTGTCATGGCCTTCTACGTCCGCCTCCGGGTTCCTCTCCGCATACCCTAAATCCTGAGCTTCTTTTAGAGCGCTCTCAAAGGTCTGGCCGCAGCGATCCATTTTGGTCAGGATATAATTGGTAGTGCCGTTTAAAATCCCGGTAATTTCCTCAATTTTCTCTCCCGCCAGGGAGCGGTACATGGTGCGGATTACAGGGATTCCTCCTCCTGTGCTGGCTTCAAACAGGAAATTCACCTGCTTTTTGCGGGCAATCTGCAAAAGCTCAGTACCGCAGGCGGCCACCAGGGCCTTGTTGGAGGTCGCTACGTGTTTTCCTGCCATCAGGCAGGCCCTGGTAAATTCATAAGCCGGATGAACGCCGCCCATGGCCTCCACCACAATCTTTACCTCCGGATCCCCTGTAATGGCGGCAATATCATGAACAATTTTATTTTCTACCGGAGTCCCCGGGAATTCCCGAAGATCCAGAATATACTTCACTTCTATCTCTTTTCCTGTTTTTTTGGCTATTATATCCCGATTTTCTTCCAAAACCTCCACAACGCCGGAACCAATGGTTCCGTATCCCATAACCGCTGCCGCTATTTTCTCATTTTCCTTTGCCTCTGTATTCATTTTGTCGTCCCTTTCCTCTATTTCCGCCTATTCTCTGGCTAATATTTTTACATAATGAATTCCGCTCATATTCTCCATCTCTTCTATCATGCTGGAAACATTTCCGGTATGGTTCTGCACCTCTACACTTAAAGTCAACATAGCCACTCCGTTTACCGGAATACTCTGATGGATAGTCAGAATATTAGCCTTGTAGATAGCTACTACATGGAGGAGATCCGACAGAAGCCCCTGCTCATCATCCATCTGGATCACCAGCGTAATGGTTTTTCCCTTGGCATTGTCATAAAAAGGAAATATATCATCCTTATACTTATAAAAAGAGCTTCGGCTGATTCCCACTCTGTCTGTGGCCTCCTGAACCGTAATGGCTCTCTCTGACTCTAAAAGCCGTTTCGCTTCCACTACCCGCAGCAGGACCTCAGGAACCGCCCTCTGCTTCAGCACAAAATATTTGCTTTTATCTTCCATGAATTCTCCTCTTTATCGTCGCGTAAATGTCCGCACCATAAATACATTTGTATTCACGAAAAAGATATTACCATATTCCTCTCAAGTATGCAACCGTTTTTTCGGAAGAATCGCCAAACTAATAACAGTTCAGACGGCGGGCAAGAAAGCGCCGCGTCTGAACTGTTACATTTTGTTTTAGTCCGCCATCTGGGCATGTTTGTCTGGGCAGCCAAGGCTCAGCCATTTTAAATAAGCGCTGACAAAGGGATCCAAATTGCCATTTAACACGCTGTCTGCATTGCCTATCTCTTCACCGGTTCTGTGATCCTTTACCATTGTGTAAGGCTGGAGGACATAAGAACGGATTTGGCTGCCCCAGCCAATCTCTTTAACCTCACCCCGGATATCAGAAAGCTTTTCTGCATTTTCCTGCTGTTTCAGCATATACAGTTTGGCTTTTAACATCTGCATGGCTTTGTCTTTATTTTGGAACTGGGAGCGTTCATTCTGACATTGTACCACAATCCCGGTGGGAATGTGAGTGATACGGATAGCAGAGGAAGTCTTATTAATATGCTGCCCGCCTGCTCCGCTGGAACGGTAGGTATCAATCCGCAAATCATCCTGATTGATCTCTACGTCCAAATCCTCCTCAATATCAGGCATAACATCGCAGGACACAAAGGAAGTCTGACGTTTGCCTGCCGCATTAAAGGGAGAAATCCGCACCAGGCGGTGAACTCCCCGCTCAGACTTTAAATATCCGAAGGCGTTTTCACCGTTGACCTGGATAGTTACCGACTTGATGCCAGCCTCGTCGCCGTCTAAAAAGTCCAGCACATCTACGGTAAACCCTCTGCTTTCCGCCCAGCGGCAATACATCCGGTGCAGCATACTGCACCAGTCGCAGGACTCCGTGCCGCCGGCTCCGGCGTTGAGGCGTAAAATAGCGTTACATTTGTCATATTCTCCTGTCAGAAGGGTGGACAGGCGCATACTCTCTAAGCTGGCTGTAAATTCATCCAGCATGGACTGAATCTCAGGAATAACCTCCGGGTCGTTTTCTTCATAGCCCATTTCGATCATCAGTTCAATCTCTTCGTAAAGGTTTTCTAAATGGTTATAGCCTTCCACGGTATCCTTTAAATTCTTGGCTTCCTTGACGATCTTGGTAGAGCGTTCTGAATCTTCCCAGAAGCTGGGCTCTTCCATACTTTTATCCAATTCGTCGATCTTCCTCAGTTTGGCATCTAAGTTAAAGTGAATCCCTCACTTCCACTAATGGCTTTTTGAAGGTGGACAGGGTGTATTTAAACTGATCCAATTCTACCACAAGTTTCACCTGCTTTCTTTATAATTAATATTATTTTTCCCCATCCTTATATGGGTTTGCGGCCGCAGCACTGCTTGTACTTTTTGCCGGAACCACAGGGACACGGATCGTTGGGGTAAACCTTTTGAACTGCGCGGCGTTTGGGGGCAGCGGCTGCAGAGTCGTCCCGGTTAGTGCCGGTTACCTTTGCCGCCGGTTCCCGCTCTACCTTCTGCTCTACGCGGATGTGCATCAGGATCCGGACCGTTTCTTCCCGGATGGCGGCAGTCATGGAGTCGAACATCTCGTAGGCATTAACCTTATATTCCACTACCGGATCTCTCTGGCCATAGGCCTGAAGGCCGATGCCCTCACGGAGCTGATCCATGTCATCAATATGGGACATCCACTTATTGTCAATTACCTTAAGCAAAACCACACGCTCAATCTCCCGCATCTGCTCTGCCTGGGGGAACTGGGCTTCTTTTTCTTCGTAAAGCTTAATAGCCGCTTCTTTCAGCATGTGTTTCAGCTCATTTTTCTTCATTCCCTTTTTCTGCTCATCCGTAAGAACTACAGGGGGGATGGGGACCACGGGAAGGAGGAGCGTGTTAAGTTCTTTTAAATCCCACGCATCCGTGGTCATTTCGTCAGAGATAGCCATGTCCACGGCATTTTCTGCCAGGTCAGTAACCATACGCAGGATTACGTCCCGCATATTGTCGCCGTCCAATACCTTACGGCGTTCTGCGTAGATAATCTCTCTCTGCTCGTTATTAACCTCATCGTATTTTAACAGGCTTTCACGGATGCCGTAGTTGTTGGTCTCAATCTTCATCTGAGCCTTTTCAATGGCATTGGACAGCATCTTGTGCTCAATCTGCTCGTTCTCCGGAACTCCCATGGCATCGAACATCTTCATAAGGCGCTCAGAGCCAAAGAGACGCATCAGGTCATCCTCCAGAGACAAATAGAATCTGGACTCGCCGGGATCCCCCTGACGTCCGGAACGCCCTCTCAGCTGATTGTCAATACGGCGGGACTCATGGCGCTCGGTGCCGATAATCTTTAAGCCGCCTGCGGCTTTGGCTTCATCGTCCAGCTTAATATCCGTACCCCGGCCAGCCATGTTGGTGGCAATGGTAACAGCGCCGTGAATACCTGCATCCGCTACAATCTCTGCTTCCAGTTCATGGAATTTGGCGTTTAAAACCTTATGGGGAATCCCTCTTTTCTTAAACATGCCGGACAACATCTCAGATGTTTCAATGGTAATCGTGCCTACCAGCACCGGCTGCCCCTTTTGATGGGCTTGGGCCACTTCTTCCACTACAGCGTGGAACTTCTCTTTTTTCGTCTTATATACCGCATCCTCTAAGTCAATACGCTGTACCGGCTTGTTGGTGGGGATAGCAATAACATCCATAGAATAGATGTTGCGGAACTCCTTTTCCTCGGTAAGGGCCGTACCGGTCATACCGGCCTTTTTCTTATATTTATTAAAGAAATTCTGGAACGTGATGGTTGCCAGCGTCCGGCTCTCCCGGCGGACATTTACGTGTTCTTTTGCCTCAATTGCCTGGTGAAGTCCGTCAGAATAGCGGCGGCCGGGCATAATACGTCCCGTAAACTCGTCTACAATTAAAACCTCATCATCCTTTACCACATAATCCTTATCCCTGTGCATCAGGTTGTTAGCCCGCAGCGCCAGGATAATATTATGCTGAATCTCCAGATTCTGGGGATCTGCCAGGTTTTCAATATGGAAGAAGTTCTCTACTTTCTTAACGCCTTCTTCCGTCAGATTCACCACTTTATCCTTCTCGTTAACAATATAGTCTCCGGTCTCTTCGATGTCTTCTCCCATCAGCGCATTCATTTTGGTAAACTCGCCGGAGGCTTCGCCTCTTACAAGCTGGCGGGCCAAAATATCACATACTTCGTAGAGCTTGGTGGACTTTCCGCTTTGGCCGGAAATAATCAGAGGAGTTCTGGCCTCGTCTATCAAAACAGAATCCACCTCATCAATGATACAGAAATCCAGATCCCGCAGCACCATCTGCTCCTTGTAAATGGCCATGTTATCTCTCAGGTAGTCAAACCCCAGCTCGTTATTGGTCACATAGGTAATATCGCAGGAGTATGCCGCTTTCCGCTCTTCCGAGGTCATGGAGTTTAATACCACTCCCACGGTAAGTCCTAAAAATTTGTGAACCTGCCCCATCCACTCCGCATCACGCTTAGCCAGATAGTCGTTGACCGTTACGATCTGAACGCCTTTTCCGGTTAAAGCATTTAAATATGCCGGACAGGTGGAAACCAGAGTCTTTCCCTCGCCGGTACGCATCTCTGCAATACGCCCCTGGTGAAGGACAATACCGCCGATTAGCTGCACCTGGAAATGTTCCATATTCAACGTTCTTCTGGCCGCTTCCCGCACTGCAGCATAGGCTTCCGGAAGGATGTCATCTAAGGTTTCCCCCTTTGCCAGACGCTCTTTAAAAATGCGGGTCTTATCCCGCAGCTCTTCGTCAGACAAAGCAGCCATCTCCGGCTTCATCTTTTCAATCTTTTCCACAATCGGATAAATCAGCTTCAGCTCCCGGTCGCTGTGGGTTCCAAATACTTTTTCAAATAAGTTCATAGATTAATCTCCCAAATCTGTTTCCTGCTCTAGATACAATCTTATTTATTGTATCACCAACCCTGCTTTTATTCAACGAGTTCATAAAAAATTAACATTCCTGTTACTTTCTGGCGTACTATGCTGTTTAACAAACGCAAATTATGGTTAACTGGGCATTGTGTACAAAATATATGTTCGTTATTTTACTTATCCACATTGTCCACATCTGGTTATACACACATTCTTCCCAAATTTTCCCCATTTCCAACCATTGATTTTACAAGAAAACCGAGTTATACACCAAGTTATCCACATTATCCACATTTTTTCCCCTTGATTTGTCTGTTTCTGTAAAAAAACATAGGTTCCTGGTTTTTTTATCTATTTGTCACAAAGTTACAAATTATGACAGGATTTTCCCAAAATCCCCTTGACTGCTGTCGAAAAGAAGCAAGTAGTTTTGCAATACTTTTTTAGATTTTCCGTAAAGAAAATTTATGAATTTTCCCAATAAATTGTTAAGACAATTCTTCACTATTTATTGAATTTTTCATCTAAACATGGTATACTACCAGTATCCCAAGAAAAAGGAGCTGATATGTATGCGTTATACCATTACCGGAAGAAATATCGAGGTCACTCCCGCTTTAAGAAGCGCTGTGGAGGAAAAGATCGGCAAGCTGGATCGTTACTTTAATCCTAATACGGAGGTTACCGTTACCCTGAGCGTACAGAAAGACCGCCAGAACATTGAGGTTACCATCCCGGTTAAGGGCAATATTATCCGCGCTGAGGAGTCCAGCAGCGACATGTATGTCTCTATTGATTTAGTGGAGGAGATTATTGAGCGGCAGCTTAAGAAATATAAGAACAAATTAATTGACCGCAAACAGGCGGCAGCAGCGTTTTCCTCCCAGTTTTTGGAGGAAGAGCCTGTTCCCTATGAGGATGAGATTAAGATTGTAAAGACCAAACGCTTTGGCATGAAGCCTATGGATCCGGAGGAAGCCTGTTTCCAGATGGAGCTGCTTGGACATAATTTCTATGTATTCCTTAATGCAGACACAGATGAGGTTAATGTCGTTTATAAGAGAAAAGGCAATACTTACGGCTTGATTGAACCGGAATTCTAAGACAGAAAAACCAACTAAAAAGGCTGTCCAGAAAACAAGAGTTTTCGTTTTCTGGACAGCCTCTTTAATTTAGAAAGCATCCGGCAGAAAATTTTCCCTTACTCTCCCACCGGAGCCGGAAATCCTTCCAGCACCTTTTTAAGCTTCCCTGTGTCTCCGTCTGCAAAGCAGTAGCCATCCATGCCGCAGGCCCTGGCGCCCTCAATGTTTAAAGCTAAATCATCAATAAAGTAGCATTCCTCCGGCTTTAGGGAGAACCTGTCAAAAAGCCGCAGATAAATTTCCTTCTGAGGCTTTATGCATTTTTCTTCGGCTGAAAACAGAATTCCGTCAAAGCAGTCTATAGCCGGAATCACTTTCTGATAGCAGGAAAGCAGGCGCAGGGATGCATTGGAACAGAGATAGATTCCAAATCCCTGTTTTTTCAGCCACCTTACCACCTCCCCCATTTCTTCTATGGGCCACATATTATATTCATGCCAGCGCTCCAGGCAGAGCCTGGCCATTTCCCTGGCATGATCGGTGGACAGGCGGGCCTGAATCTTTTTTAAGGCTTCTTCTTCGGAAATCACGCCCATATCCAACAGCAGCCACTCCGGAGAGACAAATACACTGGTGCAGACTTCTTTCCGCTCTGCCTCATCCTCTATAAAGTGGCAGGCCACGGCGTCAGCCTGGTAGGCTGTCAGGACTTTTCCCATATCAAATACAATGTTTTTAATCATATTTATCCTCCTGTACGTCTAATACTTTGGCTTCCCGAACATTGCCAAACTCCTTTCCGCGATAGAAAGAGCCTTGATATGACACGTCCATTGTATCATATCAAGGCTGATTTTTACATCACAAAATTTCAGCTGAATACTCTTGCTGTAATCTCTTTTTTCGTTACTGTCGTGGGCGGTGTGGTTTGCCACTTCATCGTCAAATGGCTTGAGTAGCTTTCGGTATATTTCTTCCAGATACTCTTTGCTTCGGAGGTATAGAATCCGGCAAAGTGCTTTTATTCTTTCTGGCTGTATTCCTGTTTCAGTTCTTCTGCCAGGTACACATCGCTCATACAGTGCATATCAGATACGCCGTCCCGAATCAGCTGATAGACCTGGGAATGGTAGAAGAAGTCCAGTGCCGCATCCAACGAGAGCCCCTGCTGTTTGGCAAAGCACTCAATCACACGGCTATATTTTTTTTGAAGCAAAATCGGGTTTGCGTTCATACCTGTTCACTCCCTTCAAAACGCAGAAGCCTCAGCGCTTTCTCTGTGCGGAAACAGATTTGCAGATTCGGCTTCTCATAGCGCAGGCGGTTGTGTCTTTTCCGCTGCGACAGTTCAGGATAAGATCCAGCCATCCCTCGGAATAGGAATCAAATTTCAGCGTTTTCAATTCCTCTTCCCGGCTTTCGTCAAACGCATACCGTGAGATAATTCCATCCTTGCCACGGCGTTTGAACTTACCGCACCACTTTACCGCCTGCTCATACAGCGGCGTGACATAGAATCCACGCCCAAAATCCACATTTGGGCGGGAATGGAGCACGTCCGGTTCTGCGATTTCCAGATAGGAGCCATGATAGAGCATCATACTTTCACACTCCTTTCTTTCATTACGGTAAGGAGATCGTCTACGATATATTCCCGGCTCTGGGTATGCAGCACTTCATACTCCGGCACGATGTAGCCGTTCAGAATATCGCTTTTTTCGGTAAATCCCCGATAAACACGTTCTGCATTCACGCCCAGCTTTGCGGCGACATTTTCAATGCAGAATACAGCAAATTCAAGTTCTCTGGAATTTTTAATTTTCCCGTCCGGCATCACAAATAGTCCCTCCTTTACTTTATTATATTGTACACTTCTTCTCCCGTATCTGGATAGATGATTCTGTTGTCAATTTTCATTTTGCGACATCCCCGAAAAGTTATAATAGTGAATCAGCGCAGGCCCTGGCCCGCACTAACAGCATCATAGACCGGCGCATTTCGTCGGCCATGCCGGGAATGTCCATCATTTCCCCAGGCGGCTGGGCCTCCTCCAAAGCTTCCAGGGCAAAGCCGTTATTCAGCAGTCCCATAACAATCTGGGTCAGGGTATGATGTTCCTTCAAAATCTCACAGCTCAGAAAGTTGGTTTTGCGTTCTCCCGGATAAAAATAATTGTCTACCGGCATATTGGCGGAAAAATTCCGGATTGTCATACTCGTTGTTTTTTAATATTCCCATGATCTCACTCCTGATTCTTTTCCCTATATAGAAGGGCGGCCAGTCAACTTTTCGCCCCACCAATTGGCCCAGCGTTCTGTCCAGAAGTCACTGTAAGGGATGTTCTTTTCCCGTCTCATCCGCTGAAAATAATTCATCCGGCTCCAGCATAGAGATGCCAGTCCGGGGATAATATAAAAGGGCCCCAGCAGAAGCGACTGCCAGGCGTGGCCGTATTCATGAACTGTCAGACGGCTGTTCCACTCTGAATTCCCGCCCCCTTCCGGAGTAAAGATAAACAGCCCCAGACTGATACCGCCGTCCATCTTCCATTCCGTGTGGACACACCCTTTATAAAAAGTGTGGGGAGATGCCCTGTGAATGCAGAAAAGCACCAGTCCCAGCAGGGTTTGCCCCAGTCCCCAGGTACACTGAATCAATATAAACAATAAATATCCTATATATTTCATGCTTTCAGCTCCCTTTTTACAGAGAATACCAGATGAGGCATATCCATGCCGTAATAATGCTTTTTCTGCGTTCCTGCCACAGTCATTCCGTTTCGCTTTGCCACATTTTGGGAAGGAATATTGTTGTCCCTGATAATGGAAAACACTTCTTCTATCCCCAAATTTCTGAAGGCATACTCTCTGCATCCAACAGCTGCCTCTGTGGCGTAGCCCTGATGCCAATAAGCCTTTGCAAACAGGTAACCGATTTCCGGCACCTGCCTGTCTTCCCAATCCTGCATAGTCAGGCCGCATTGCCCGATCATCTCTCCGGTCTCCTTTAAAATCACTGCCCAGAGGCCAAATCCCTGCTCTTTATACCGACCCCTCTGCCTGTCAAGCCAGTCCTGAACTTCTTTATCGGAAAACGGGTGTTCATAGGCATACATTACCTCCGGATCCTGAAGAATCCGGCACAGGCTTTTGTAGTCGCCCTGATCCATTTTCCGCAGATACAGCCGCCGGGTTTCCAGTATCATAGCTGTCTCACTGCTCCGGCCATACTTCATACTTTCAGTTTCTCCTTTATCTGGTTGATTGATTGGGCTTTTTACTGCATAAGCAGGAGCAGAATTCAGCCTTTTTCCAGTATACCAAAAAGACTGCTCTCTGGCAATCATACAAGTTCACTATTGATCATATTCCACTTGTAGAATATAATATATAAGTAAAATAAATCCGTGAAGGAAGGGCGCGCATTATATGTTAAAGCACGGGATTTTGGGGCTGCTCAATTATAAGGAAATGACCGGGTATGAAATTATGGAAACCTTTCGAGATTCCCTGAATTATTTCTGGGATGCGAAAACCAGCCAGATTTACAGGGAGCTGCAAGGGCTGGAACAAAAGGAATGGGTAAACAAAACGGTTGTACCGCAAAGCGGAAAGCCTGATAAAAACATCTATTCCATCACAACGGCAGGATGGAAAGAACTGCTGCGATGGCTTGCAGATGATGACTTAGGGCTGAGGGTTAAGACACCGGTTTTGATGAAAGTCTTTTTCCTTGGGGAAAGAAGCATGAAAGAAAATATTTGCTATTTTGAAAGCGTGAAAAAAAGCTGTGAGTTATTCTTAAAGAGCCTGGAGCCTGTTCCGCAGCTCATAAACGCCTATGGCGATCTGATTGGGCAGAAAGAAAAAGCGCTTTATTGGCAGATGACGGCAGAATATGGACGGCGAAGTTTACAAATGCAAATTGAGTGGGCGCAAGACTGCATCCGGCGGTTGGAAGGAGAAATGAAGTTATGAATATTTTGGTGATAAACGGAAGCCCAAAAGGATCCGGCAGCAATACCTACCGGCTTACATCTGCATTTCTGGATGGCATAAAGCAGGAGATTCCGGATATTCAGACAAAGGAGCTTTCCGTCAGCCGTATGAATATTAAGCCCTGTCTCGGCTGCTTTTCATGCTGGAACCGCACTCCCGGACAATGCTGTATACAGGATGATATGCAGCAGGTTATCCAAGACCTGCTTTGGGCGGACATTACAATATGGAGCTTTCCACTATATTATTTTACGGTTCCCGGTTCACTAAAGAACCTAATTGACCGCCAGCTGCCTATGCTTCTTCCTTTCATGGAAGAAAAGGAGGGACAGGTGGGAAGCGGAAACCATCCTTCCCGATATGATATGAGCGGAAAAAGAACAGTTGCCATCTCCACCTGCGGCTTTTATACGGCAAAAGGAAACTATGACGGCGTATACAGCCTTTTCGATCATCTCTGTGGGCACGGAAATTATGCCGCCGTTTTTTGTGGTCAGGGGGAGTTATTTCGAGTACCAGAACTGGCCGGGCGTACTAACGAATATCTTTCCTATGTAAAGCAGGCAGGACAGCAGTATATAAAAGGAGGGATTTCCAGAGAAACCCAGAAACAGCTTGACCAGCTTTTGCTGCCGAGAGAAACCTTTGAAGCCTGCGCTGACGCAAGCTGGGGGATTGATAGGGGCGGCGCAAAAGCAGGCGAGACTGCCGCAAAAAAAGAATCTGACACGCTGATTTTTACCAGGCAAATGGCAGCGCTTTATTGCAAGGAAAACTATCCCGGCAAAGACATTGTGCTGGAAATGCATTATACGGATGTGGAGGAAAGCTACCAAATCCTGCTGGGAAAGGACGGCAGCCATGTTTATACAAACGGGTCTTTAACAGCCACTACAAAGATTGAAACTCCGGTTACTGTATGGCGCTCAATTGCAGCCGGAGAAATTCGGGGTGATGAAGCCATGATGCAGGGGCTTTATAAGGTAAAAGGAGATTTTACCCTGATGCTGAAATGGGACGCTTACTTTGGCGGTTCACGGCCGCAGATGAAACAAGCAGAAGCGGCCCCGCCGCAGAAAAGCACCAATATGAACATTATGCTCATTCCGTGGATTGTTTTATGGGCAGCCCCTGCTATCTGCAGGCAAGAGGGATGTCTTATCAGCATCGCCACCTGTGCCCTCATCCCTCTTATCTTCTATCGAAACAAAAAAACAGTATATGATGTTTTGACAAATGCTTTGGTAACCTTTTTTTCCGTTACGATGCTGGCCGGATGTTCAGAAAAATGGATGCTGCCGCTGTCGTATCTTTCCTTTGGCGTGATGTGGCTTGTGTCCTGTTTTGGGAAAGTGCCTCTCACGGCTCATTATTCCATGAACAGCTATGGTGGTGAGGACGCTTTACAAAACCCTCTCTTTTTAAAGACCAACCGTATTCTGACTATACTTTGGGGTGTCCTTTATCTGTTTACCTCCGTTTTTACCTGGTTCCTGATGCAAACCCCTGTCAGCTGCTTTGTCGGGCTTATCAATTCTGTACTGCCTGTCTTTATGGGGATTTTTACAGCATGGTTCCAGAAATGGTATCCGGCAAAAGTGGCTGAAGGAAAGCTTTATTGACGCAAAGAATTTACAAATAACGGTTATTCCTTCACGCCGCCTTCCATAATCCCTCCCAGAATATTTTTCTGGAAAACCAATACCATCAAAAGCAGCGGAAGAATTGTAATCATCGCAGCGGCCGCCACAACCCCGAAGGGAATGGTGTGAGTCGTCTGATATAAGGTAAGTCCCACTACTACTGTCCGGCAATCCTCAAACTGGTTTAATACCTGAGACAAAAGGAACCGGTTCCAGGCGCCGATAAATACCAGAATACTGATGGAGAATATACTTGCTTTTAAAAGAGGCAGCAAAATGTAGATAAAAATCTGAAACATATTGGCCCCGTCCAGCTTTGCGCTTTCTTCAAAGGAAATAGGCACGTTTTTTAATACCGCTGTCAGAAACCAGATGGTCATAGGCAAATCCAGCACAGAAATAATTACCGCCAGGCCAATATGGGTATTTAGCAGCCCCATATTGCTGTACATTTTAAAAATCGGATTGATTAAAGTGATGGTAGGCAGCAGGGAGATGGCCAGAACGAATACCAAAAAGGTGGTTTTAAACCGGATATTGGTCCTGGTCAGCGCATAAGACGCCATACTTCCTGCTGTAACGCAGATGACAACCGCGATAATGGTGATGATAAAGCTGTTATACACATACTTGATAATCGGCTGCTGGGCCAGCGCCCTGGCGTAATTCTCCAGTGTAGCTTTGGAAGGCAGGAGTCTGGGGGGAATCATGTTTAAATCCGACTGAGGCATAAAGGATGCGGAAATCATGTACAGCATGGGAGCTATCATCACAAACAGGAACAGTGACAGGAATATAACGTATCCAATGGTTCCGGCTTTCTTTTTTCGCTTCATAATCTACACACTCCCCTTCGTTTTCAGACTGTCTACAAAAAACATACTGATTCCAACGGAAATAATCAGCATCAGTACAGATAAAGTTGCGCCGTAACCGGTATTTCCATAAGTAAAATAGGTATTCACCGCATACATAGAAACGGTTTCCGTTCTTCCTGCCGGTCCCCCTGCGGTCATGGCCACAATCAGGTCGTACACTCTCATGGCTGAGATAATGCGGAATAAAACCGTTACGGACATGGTCGCTTTAATCAATGGCAGGGTAATGTGGGTAAACTGGCGGAATTTGCCGGCTCCGTCAATCTCTGCCGCCTCATAGTAATCCCTGGAAATAGTTAAAAGCCCGGACAGAAGCAGCAAAGACATATACGGCGTATTCTTCCAAACATCCGCAATTAAAATAGACAGCTTGGCCAGCCACTCATTGCCCAGCCAGCTTAAAGGTTCTTTAATCAAGTTAAACGCCGCCAGGGTACTGTTGACAATGCCGTTCTGAGCAAAAAACTGAGTCCAGATAATACCGGAAACTACAGTGGGAATCCCCCAGGGAATCAATACTGCCGTCCGGATCAAACCCTGGCCCGGAATTTTCCGGTTCATCAAAAGGGCCAGTCCCATACCGATAATCAGCTCCAGGGCCACGGACACTGCCGTAAAGGCCAACGTCCACCACAGGGTATCCCAAAAATGTTCATCCTGAAACGCTTTCACGTAGTTGCGGAATCCTACAAATTTCGGTCCCAGGGCCGCCGTCTGAGTGCGGATTTCAAAAAAGCTCTGATATATGGTATTTACGGTGGGATACAAGATTAACACCAGAATCAAAAGCACGCTGGGGAGCAGCATCAAATATCCCATTCTTGTACTCTTTTTATTCATTTTGCTACCTCTCTGAATCTGGTGTCTTGTTCCCTGAATATTGGTTTACCGAAGACACCTGTTATCCAATGACTGTGAAAGTACGCCGTCTGGCCAATATAAATTTACAGCAGGATCTGGCCTACCTTCTGAATGATATTGGCTGCGCCTTCCTCAGGAGTAGTCAGGCCGGTAATTACGCTGTGGATTTCAAGCTGCATAACACCGGAAATCTCGGCATAATAAGGAGACAAAGGCCTGGGCTTTGAAGCTTCCAATACAGGAAGGTAACCCGGAAGCTCCGGCTTTTTAGAAAGCAGCTCCTCATCCTCATAAGCTGCCTTTAAGGTGGGCTTAATGTCTACTAAATCACATGCAATCATCTGACTCTCATAATTGGCTCTGAACTTGGCAAACTCTACCGCCTCTTCCTGATTTTTGGAAAATGCAGATACCATAACTCCCCATCCCCCAAGGCTTCCATAGCTGGGCAGAGGAGCAATTTCCATGTTGCCTGCAACTGCAGAATCCTCTGCGTTAAAAGGAGCATACCCGCTTAACCAGTCTCTGGTAAAGACTGCCCCGCCTGCAGTTACTACTGCTCTGGATGCCGCGGTATTAAAGGTCTCAATGCCGCTTGCCGCAACCTTGTGATCAATCATGGCCTTCATTTCCGCCAGAGTTTCAGCAAGTTTTGCCTCGTCCAGAACGTTTGCGCCGTTTTCGTCTACAACCTCTCCGCCTTTTTCCCAATAAAACTCCAACATGGAGCTGGTAAGGCTCTCATTCTGCATCCAGTAGGAAACAAAACCGCTCATATCTCCTTCTGCCTCTGCAATCTCTTTACCGGTTGCCGCCAGCTCTTCCCAGGTCTCGGGCACAGGCTTTCCGTATTTTTCCAGCAAATCTTTTCTATAATATAATGCCCCTGCATCTGCCATAAACGGAAGTCCCCAGGTCTTGCCGTTAAGCTGGAATGCGCTTAAGGGGCCGGGAAGATATGCATCCATCTCCCCCTGATCCAGGTAGTCATCCAGAGGGATTACCCATCCTGCGGAAGAAAAAATAGGAGGCCACACCACATCTCCTGCAAATACATCGATAGAAGAATCCCCTGCCTGGAGTACGGTGTTGATGGTCTTTAAACGGTCATTGGAAGAATCGGGAAGCTCCACATAATTTACTTTGATATCCGGATGGGCTTCCTCAAAAGCGGCAACAATGGCAGTTTCTACCCCGTTATCATCAGGCCTGCCGTAGTAATTAATGGTAACCGGCTCTCCGCCGGTTTGTCCCCCGTCGCCGGAGCCGGAGGCTTTGCAGGCCCCCAAAGTCAGGGATGCAGTTAAAAGCAATACAGTCAATGCAGTCCTTTTCATTCTTCTCATAGTCTCGTCCTCTCCTTTTTATCTCCTTTGGTCAATATAGTTTCTAAGAAGCAATGGCCAGTCGGTCTGAATCATGTCAAATTTTTTATCCAGCAGCCAGCCCCAGCCCTCTTCCATACTTTTTAAGATGGCAGTATTATCGTCATGGCCTCCGGAAAGCCTGGTAGTATCATTTAAAGTCAGGGCATTAACCCACAAAAGCTTTCCTGCGCCATGCATCTTTCCGATAAATTCATCGGATGCAAACAGGTGATCATCGGTCTCAAAAATCACTTCCGCCCCGATGGTGTTAATGTGATATCGGTTTACCAGTTCTATCTGCTCCGGGGTTCGGACGATAGGCAAAAACATCATATCCCGGGCCAGCTCCTCCAGCAGCTTTAGCTCCCCCTCTTCCGGGTGGCTTTTTAAAATAATCTGATCCTGCATATTGTGCCTTTTCAGATAGGCAATAATGTCATTCCAGAAAAACCAGGTTCGGTCAATATTGATAAGGCATCTGCCCTTAAAGTGCTCTAAAATATCATCCAGAGAATTAACCCCTTCCCCTATCTGCTCCTGAATCCCGTTAATGAACCGAAGCTCCCTTACCTGGTCAGAGGATAGCGTCCGGATATCCAGGGGTTTTCCAAATACCCCCTTCTCCTGGCCATTGTGAAATGCAAAGAACTTGCCGTCTGTGGTTCGAACCACATCTACCTCAATAATATCCGCTCCATGAAGCAGTGCATTTTCATAAGCGCCAATGGTGTTCTGAATTATGTTGCCGCCGCAGGTTCCCCGGTGGGCCGCCAGCAGCACCTTGCGCTCTTCTAATTGTTTATGTAATCCCGGGTTATTTACCACTTTTATCCCTCCCATATTCTTGTTGGTCTTAGCATAACAAATAAATTGGTACGTGTCAATAACATTTTTTTGATTTTTTCCTATATTTTTCTGAACAATTTTAGAAATTCCAAGTTATCTCCTGCTTATCTGTGCAATTTAAATTGGAACGTTCAATTTTATTTGCTGTTTTTTGCATTTTCTCTTCCGATTTTGAAACATTCATGGTATAATATCTGCGAAAGCAATGAACTGTTTGAAAAAAAGAGCAACCAGGAAAGGAGGACCCCCTTGCCAACTATAAAAGATATTGCCAAAGAGGCCGGAGTCTCCCACGGCACAGTCTCCAATGTATTAAATAAAACCGGAAAGGTCAGCGCCGAAAAGATCCAGTTAGTAGAAGAAGCCGCCAGACGTCTGGGCTACAAAATCAACACCCAGGCCCGGCAGCTTCGGGGCGGCAGTTCCAAAGTCATTTGCCTGATTCTTCCCAATATACAGCTTCAATGCTACGTAGATCTCTATGATCAGATCCAGCGGACTTTTTCCGGCGCAGATTATGAGGTAGCCCTGTTTACCACTGACCGGATCTCTTCTTCTGAAAAGGAAAGCTGGGATAAAGCCTTTGCCAGAAGGCCGGACGCCATTATCTGCTCCACCTGTTTAGAGGTCATTCCGGATCTGGACACCGTAGATTTTCCGATTATTTTAATTGATTACAATCAGCCTGTCCATCATCCCCTGGTATCCTGTGCTTCCTTTGATTTTGTAAAGGCCGCTCAGGAGATTGCCGCCTTTGTAAAGCAGAAAAATTACCAGAACATCGCCTTATTTTCCACCTCCGGAAAATCCGCCAGCAAAACTATTTTTTCCAATACCCTGTCCGGCCTTTTGGGAGAGTCCGCCCAGCTGACTCCTTTCAGCTCCGACGACAAGCTGATGTTTCACAAATCCTTTGAGATTGTCAGCTCTGTCCCCCAATACGATCTGGTAATCACTTTCCACGCCGAGCAGGCGGAATGTATCCATCAGGCCGCGGCTTACACAAAAGGAACAGCCCTTCCGGATATCATTACCATTGCCAGTTACAAAACCATTCCGGACAACCGTTTTCTTTCTTATGAGTTAAATTACAAATACATGGGAACCCATATAGCGGAGAAGCTTTTAGAAAACCTGCAGGCAAAAACCAGAAAGCCTCTGCATTTTAACCTGGAAAACGAGGGCTTCCGCTATCTTTTCCCGGATTTAAAGAAGGCTTCCAGCCGCTCCCTGCTCAACATCCTGACCCTGGAGTCTCCTGCCGCCAATGCGCTGAAAATGCTGCTTCCGGATTTTGAACGGCGCACCGGGATCCGCACTACCCTGACAATCCTGTCCTTTGACGAGCTTTATGACACCATCAGCACCATGGGAAGCAGCGGATATTATGACCTGATCCGATCCGATGTAGCCTGGCTGTCCCATCTGGCGGAAAAGACTTACCTTCCTCTTGAGCAGGCCCCTTTCGATTTACCGAAACTTTTATCCAGGCTTATTAAGGAGACCGGGGACAGCTTTACCAGCGCAGGGGGAACCCTATACACTCTGCCTTTTGATCCCAGCATCCAGATGCTTTTTTACCGCAGCGATTTATTTGAGGATGCCATGGTGAAGCGGCAATATTATGAGCTTTACAAGGAAGAGCTGTCAGTTCCCAAAACCTTTGCCCAGTACAACAAGGTAGCGGCATTCTTTACCAAAAGCGTAAATCCGGCCTCTCCTGTAGAGTACGGAACCACCCTGGCCTTTGGAGCCGCCGGTGTGGCGGCCTGCGATTTTCTCCCCAGGCTTTTGGCTGCCGGGGATTCGGTTTTTGATTCTAACGGGATTTTATCTATAAATACGCCTGCTCTTTCTCAGGCCATGGAAAATTATATTGAAACCTATCGTTATACCGACGGTTCTGTAAACAAATGGTGGAAGCAGTCGGTGGAAAATTTCTCCAAGGGCTATACCGCCATGACTATAACCTTCAGCAACCACGCTTCCTACTTGATTAACAGCAAACACTCCAACGTGGTGGATCGGCTGGGTTTTGATATGGTTCCCGGCGGAAAACCTCTGCTTGGAGGGGGCGTTATCGGCATCTCAAAAGCTTCCCGCAACCAGGAAGCGGCCTGCCAGTTTTTAAAATGGGTGTACAGCGATGAAATTTCCAATATTTTAACTATTTTAGGCGGCACTTCCGCCAACCGTTCCAGCTACACCAACGGAGAAATCACTTCTCTGTTTCCCTGGCTGAAAAAAGCCCGGGACAGCTTCCGCTGCGGTTCCAGGCGGGCCGAGAGCAGACGGTATCCTTTATTTAACGAAAAAGTCTTTGAAAATATTTTAGGGGCTGCCGTAAGAAGTTCCGTCACCGGCATGATGTCTGTGGAAGACGCCCTGGAATATGGGCAGAGAATTGCGGAAGGGGTATTTGTTCCGGAGCCGGAGTGATTGGTAATCTAAAAAAATTAGAGTGCCGCAACATAAAAAGGACTTTCTATTAGCAAAATCCGGCGGACAATGCTAATAGAAAGCTGCCTGGTTTTATTTGCGGCATTCCCTTCGTTTTACATGCTTTATATTCTCAATCTCTCCTTTACATAATCCCGTATTTGTCAAAGGATGCTTTTGCTCCCATGCCATTTTTAATGGCCTCAGCCACCATTTTCTCACCAGTGGCCTTTTCAATGGCTTTGACAATCACTTCTTCTTCAGCCTCTTTAGGAATAGCCAAAACGCCGTCCAGGTCCCCAAATATAATATCCCCCGGATTAATTTTTACTCCCTCTATATCAATGGGCACCCTGTAATCAATCACCTTTCCCCTTGGGCCCTGATCCTGTGCATATCTTCCATAGGAAAAACAAGGAAAATCCAGGCTCAATATTCCGTTGGTGTCACGGTGAAATCCATTGACAACAGCGCCGGCCGCCCCAAGTATCTTCATTCTTGTGCACATCAATTCGCCCACCAGGGCATATGCCGGGGAGGAACCCGTACATATATATACCTCATTTTTCTTAAGGTCATCTAATGCCTCTAACATAAGGCCAAAGCTTTGCTTCAGGATTGGATTGCGGCCCTCCGATACGGCCTCCGGCGCATCTGCCTCCAGCACCGTCATAGCCCTTCCGGCCACCACCATATTCTCCCGCATAGGCTGAATCCTCCAAGGCAGGAACTGATGGAGATAATGCATTTTATCCAATATATCACCTATTACGGATGAATATAATGTCTCTTTCATGAGAGCAAAAAGCTCATCATCATTTTTCCATGTAATCATAATTTAAGAAAATCCTCTCATTCATATATAATCATTAGAAGAAGGAACAGGATTACAGGCTTTGTCCCATAACTGCAGAAATCTTTTCACAGATTTCCTGTAATGCTATGTGGCATTTCTTCTCTAAATCAGCGTCAAAGCACTGAATAATTCCGCTGAGGCTAAGGGCCGCCTCAATCTTTCCTTCATAACCGAATACGGGATATGTAATACATTTTAAATAAGGTTCACTCTCCCCTTCATTCGTGGCATAACCATTTCTCCTGACAGCATCCAGAACCTTTCTGTATTCACCCTCATCCGTAATAGTCCTCTCTGAATACGGTTTAAACGAACAGTGACTGATGATTTTTTCCCTGTCCTCTTCTGTAGAATAGGCGGTAAGTACCTTCCCTGCCCCTGTATTATGCGCCTCCACTTCGCCGCCTATTTTAGAGTTTAAATCAAAAACAATGGTATTTGCATTGGGCACTACACGATCAATCAACACAATTCTTTCACCTTCAAGCACAGACAAATGAGCAATCAAATTTAATTCCGTTGTAACCTTTTCCAGATAGGGCCTGGCTGCTTCCACAATGTTTACGAACTGAAATGCATTGCTGCTCAGCACGTAAATAGACATTCCAAGGCTGTAACGCTTGGAAATTTCGTCATACCTGACAAATCCTTCTTCTTCCAGGGTCGTAAGTACTCTGACCATTGTTCCTTTACGCATTTTCGCCCGCTCGCTGATTTCGGTCAACGTCATGCTTTTATGGGCACTGTCAAAGAGCTTTAATACTTTCAATGCCTTTTTTACTGATGAGATTGTATATTGACTTTCCCGTTCCATTTCCCCAACTCCAAACCTTTTTCTATTTATTATAGTTTATGTTCTCGCCTGCGGTCAACCGTTTCATCATACCCTTACTTTGAAAGCAATCCCGGCAGGAATGTTGAAAATCCCGGAAAAAACACAAACATAGCCTGCACCAGCAGCATCACAAACAGGAACGGAAGGATTGCCTTTGTCATATTTGATATTTTCGCTCCGCTGATTCCCTGAGCAACGAACAGATTAATTCCTACCGGAGGCGTCATCATCCCCAGCATAGTTCCTACTGTAAGCAAGATGCCAAAATGCAGAGGGCTTACCCCCAATCCCTTTAAAGTCGGTAAAAACAGAGGAGTATAGATCAGCACCTGGGAAGCTGTTTCCAGAAAAGTTCCTGTAATGAAACAAAGCAATACAAAGAGAATCAAAATTACATGGACATTACCTGTGATACCCAAAATCACGCTCCCAATAAGCTGCGGTATTTGATTTAACGTAAGGTAGCGTGAAAATGCCATTGCAAACGCCAGTATAAATACCGTAGTCCCCGCCGTAACGGCCCCTTTGTAAAGAATGCCTGGCAAATCTGACACTTTAAGCTCTCTTGTAATAAACAGTCCTACAAACGCAGAATATACCACCACTACTACAGCAGCCTCCGTAGGGGTAAAAATACCGCTGTATATGCCTCCCAGGATAATAACCGGGGCAAGAAGCGGCCAAATCGCCTCCTTAAAACTGGATCTCACTTTTTTCCACTCAAATTCACCTTCATCGGACTTGTACCCGTTTTTCTTGGAAATTACGTAGGTTGTAAGAGCCAGAGCTGCTGTCATGATAAACCCCGGTATAAATCCGGCCATAAACATTTCACCAATGGACACCTCACCTGCAATGCAGTAGAGCACCATGGGAATGGAAGGCGGAATCAGAACTCCCAGAGCACCTGCGCTGGCTGTTAGTGAAGCCGAAAAATCTCTGTCGTATCCCTTCTTTACCATAGGCGGAATCATCATGGCTCCCACAGCGGCAACTGTCCCCGGAGAAGATCCGGAGATAGCGGCGAAAAAAGCACAGGCCAGCACAGTAATAATTCCCAGGCCTCCATGGATGTTTCCCACAAGGCTGGCAGCAAAATTCACCAGCCGTTTGGACAGCCCGCCGGTCTCCATAAGATAACCGGCAAGGATAAACATAGGAATGGCCAGGTATGTATAGGAGTCCAATCCCGTAAACGCCATCTGAGATACAAATGCCAGGGGCATCCCCTTTGCCAGCACTGCCGCCACAGTTGACAGCCCGATACTGAAAGACACCGGAACCCCAAGAAATACAAATACCAGAAACGCTGCCATCATCATCAAAAATATACTCATGATTTGCTTTCAACCTCCTTTTCTCCCGCCATTGCCTTAAAGGCTGCCTGTAAAAATCTGAATGCAATCAGGCAGAACATGACGGCAACCAGCGCATACAGGCCTGCCATAGGAATTCTGAGGGAAGCCGACAATTGTTTGGAAAGACTGGCATTATAGATAATCTTTCTGGAGTTGTAGGCAATGACCAGGCTGACGGCAGCACACAGCAGCTTTACCGCCATGTCCAGCACAAACTTCCCGCGCTCTGAGAGCACGTTATCAATCAGTTCCACCCTGACATGGGCGTTATCCAGCACAGCAGCGCTGGCGCCGCAGTATATTAAGATAATGAATACATATCTGGAAAGCTCCTCTGTCCACGCCAGCGGAAGATTGAACACAAAGCGGAACAGAACCTGGAGAAAGCATACCACAATGAGAATTGTAAACAAGGCAACTATCAGATAATATTCAAAATTTCTCTTTTTCATAGATATGTAACCCCTTTCTGTGAAACAGCTACTGTACCGATGCAATAATATCCAACATTTCCTTATATTTATCCGGGTTTATCTCATTGCCGTATTTTTCGCTCACACCCCTTACAGCATCCCTGAATTCATCCTTTGCTTCCGGGGTCAGCTCTGTCACCTCAACGCCGGCTTCTTTCATCTTTTCAAGCGCTAATGCATCTTCCGACTCACAGCTTTCTTTCATATAGTCTGTGGCAATCTTAATGCCATCATTTAAAATCTGCTGATAGGACGGATCAAGCTTATCATACCATTCCTTGGAAACCACAAATGTGACAAAGGTAAATACATGGCCATCCAGGGTAAGATACTGTTGAACCTCATGAAGCTTATTGGAGTAGATATTCATCAGCGGATTTTCCTGGCCGTCAACCACGCCCTGCTGCAATGCAGAAAACAACTCGCTGAATGCCATAGGAGTAGGATTTGCCCCCAGCGCCTCAAATACTTCCAGATGAATAGGCGTGGTCATAGTCCTGATTTTTAATCCTTTCATATCCTGCACACTGTTAATCGGGCGTTTGCTGTTGGTTGTGTGGCGGAAACCAAAATTTCCGAATCCCAGCCCCACATAACCAATATCCTCAAGTTCCTTTAAAAGATTCTGCCCAAACTCTCCTTCCACTACCGCTTCTACCTGCTTTTCATTATCAAAAAGGTACGGCAGGGACAAAAGTCCGAAGTTCTTTGAAAAATTACCTATAATATCTGTACCACAGGGAAGCATGTCTGCCACCCCCAGCTTCAGGCCTTCAAATACTTCCTGATCATTGCCAATCTGAGCGCCTGTAAATATTTCTACTGTGAAATTTCCCCCGGTCTGCTCTTCTATATAGTCTTTCATCTTATTCACAGCAATTGCTTCAAAATGATTGTCTGCCACCCCAACACTGACTTTCATAGTCACCTTCTGTTCAGGCTGCCCCTCAATTCCTGCATCTGCAGCCACGTTCTGTGCTTCGCTGCCCTTAGATGCATCCGATACCGCCTTGTTCCCTGAACTGCCACACGCTGTCAATAACATGCTCCCCGCCAATAATACTGCCCAAATTCTCTTTTTCATCCTTTCCTTGCTCCTTTCCTTCTGTCCTCAGTAAACGTCTTTATTCTACTACTGCTCCCTGGGATGCAGATGTGCTGATTCTTCTGTATGTTCTCAGATATCCACGTTTTACTTCCTTTTCTACCGGAACAAACAGTCTCCGGCGTTCCTCAAGTATTGCTTTGGGCACCTTTAGTTCTATGCTTCTGGCATCAATATCAATCTCGATCTCGTCCCCATCCTGAATCAGCGCAAAGTCTCCCTGTTCATATGCTTCCGGTGAAATATGTCCCACAAAAAGTCCTCTGTTTGATCCTGAAAATCTTCCGTCTGTAATCAATGCACATGTATCAGACAGCCCCATTCCTTCCAGATACTTCATGGTTTTATACATCTCCGGCATACCCGGACCGCCCTTTGGTCCTTCATACATCAGAACCATACAAGTTCCCGGTTTCACCCTGCCTTCCAGTACTGCCTGATAGGATTCCTCCTCAGTGGTAAAGACTTGAGCCCTGCCTGAATACTTAAACATATGCTTTGGAACTGCTGCCGGTTTCATTACGCATCCCAGAGGCGCTATATTTCCCTTTAATATGGCTACGCCGCCTGTAAAGGCAAAGGGTTCTTCTGCTGTTTTAATCATATTTCGATTGTTTGTATAAGGAAACTGCCACAGAGCGTCTCCTATTGTATGCCCGGATACTGTCAGAGCATCCTTGTGCAGGTATTTCTCTATTTCCTTCAGTACCGCCGGAACCCCTCCGCTTTCATAAAAATCGACCATGTCAAACTCTGATGCCGGGTAAATGGATGCAACCTGAGGGATCATCCTGCTGAATTCATCAAATACGTCAAGGGGCAGTTCCCCCAATCCCGCTTCATGATAGATTGCCTGGAGATGAAGAATACCATTTGTAGAACCTCCCATGGCCAAAAGATGCATAATCGCATTCTCAAAAGCATCCTTTGTAAGAATATCCCTTGTAGTGATTCCTTTTTTAACGAGTTCTACAATCTTTTCCCCAGTCTCAACCCCCTTTGCCATGCGGGCCGCCAGAACCGCCGGAATGGCGCTGCTCCCCATAAGGGACATCCCCAGACTTTCCGATATAGCGCTCATTGTATTGGCCGTCCCCAGCATGGCGCAGGAACCGGGACATGGTTCTGCAATATCCTCAATATACCGGAATTCTTCCTCACTAATCTTTCCCTGCCGTTTCCATCCAATAGCCTCTGTGATGATATTGCCATCATAATGTTTTCCACAGTAGGAAGCCGGATACATAGGCCCTCCATTCAAAAATATGGCAGGCATCTCCAGCCTGGCGGCAGCCATCAGCATCCCCGGGACAATTTTATCACAAGACCCCAGCAGCACCAGTCCGTCAAACCGGTGAGCCCTTACCATACACTCGACAGATGAAGCAATCAAATCTCTGACAGGCAATATGTACCGCATTCCTTCATGGCCTTCCGCAATTCCGTCGCAGGGCGCCACTGTGGAAAACTCCATAGGTGTGCCTCCTGCTTTGATAATCCCCTCTTTCACTCGCTCAACCAGCTGTTTCAATATAAAATGTCCCGGCGTCGCATTGGTATAGCTGTTTGCAATGGCAATAATGGGTTTGCTTAATTGTTCTCCGGTAAATCCCATGGATTTGTACAAAGCCCGTTTTAGCGCCCCTTGTTCCCCCTTTAAAATATCATTCTCTCTCATTATCCTCCTCCTATTAGTTTTGTATTACAAAACTTAGTTTTGTAATTATGTTTATTATAAAACTCTTCCAGGTCTTTGTCAAGAATCATAATATATTTCCCAAACATTTCCACAAACAAAAAAGAAGCCGCTGCTCCGGCAGGTTCTCCACCTGCTTTTGCAACAGCTTCATCCTTTCGGATCTTGTCCGCATCTTTTACAAATACTCTCTCAAAGTCTTTCGAACCGCTCCCGGCCCGGCCAGCATTTTCCGAACCATTTCTTCTATCTTCTCTCCTAGTCCGGCCTCATAAAGATTGACGCCGAACACTCCTTCATTTTCCAAAACAGGCTTTAACTGATCCTTTAAGCTGTCCGGATTGCCTGCCTGGATCCCGGCCAGGGCCTGATCTAACTGTTCCAGCATCGGATCCGGGCTTACAGGCATCTCGTTTCCGGCATCGTCTACCTTCAGGAGATACCGCAGCCATCCGGCCAGAGCCAGAGGGATATAAGTCAAACCGGACGCATCCATATCCGGCCTTGCCATGTAGGACTTGATGGTTTCGCCAAAGCGGATGGACACCTTCTGACTGGTATCTGTAGCGATTCTCTGAGGCATATCCGGAATAAAGGGATTGGGAAGGCGCTCTTTTACCACTTCCTTAATGAAATCCATGGGCCTGATAATGCCCGGATCGGTTACCACCGGCATCCCCTCTTTATAACCGATATTCTCGATGAGAGCCACCAGATCTTTATCCTTCATTTCCTCTGCAATGCTTTTGTATCCCAAGAGGCATCCATATACAGCCAGAGCCGTGTGCAGAGGATTTAAGCAGGTGGTAACCTTCATCCGCTCTGTCATATTTACAGTATCCCGGTCTGTCATGTAAACGCCGGCTTTCTCCAGAGCCGGGCGGCCGTTGGGGAAGCGGTCTTCAATCACCAGATACTGGGGAATCTCTGCATTGACAAAGGGCGCAATATAGGTATTTTTTCCGGTAATCACCGGAGCCATATCTTTAATCCCCAGGTTCTCCAATTGTTCCTCAATCTCTTTTGCAGGTCTTGGAGTAATCTTATCAATCATGCTCCAGGGGAAGGCCACCCTCTCTTCATCCTCTAAGTATGCCAGGAATTCCTTTTCCACCAGTCCTTTTTCCACCCAGGCATTGGTAATTTCCGCAACGCCGGCCTTTAATTTTTCACCGTTATGGGAGCAGTTATCCATGCTGACCATAGCAACCGGGGCTCCGCCAGCTTTGTAGCGCTCATACAAAAGGGCGGCGGCAACCCCCATAGCGTGAACAGGAGCCGCCGGGCCTTCCTCCATATCTTTTAAGGCAATAGAAGAAATTTCTCCGGTCATGGTCCGCAAGCTGTACCCTTTTTCTGTAATGGTAAAGCTTACCATCTGCAGAGCCGGGTTAACAAAAATCTTCTTTAATTCATTCCATTGGGAACTGTCTTTGCTGTCCGCCCGCAGACCTCTGGCAATGGAGGCAATTACCTTTTTATCGGTGCTTCCGTCAGGCTTTAACCCTACCATCAGAGTCATATTGTCATAAGGAGTGTAAATCTTGTCGATAATATCAAAGTCAAAGGTGTCGGCCGCCACAATTCCGCTGGTCTCACTGCCGTCCTCCAAAAGGGTTTGCTGCAGATCCGCAATAAATCCCCGGAAAATATTTCCCGCGCCGAAATGCGCCCATACCGGAGTATTTTCTGTAGTCCGGCACATTTTCTCCCAGTCAAATCCCGGCAGAGCCACGCCTGCCTTTTCCCAGGCTGTCCGGTCTTGTAATCCTTTATAATTTAATTCCATATCCCGTCTCCTTTTACTTACTTTTTTCGGATTTTTCAATGGCTTCCCAAAGGCCGTTTAAGTAGGTCGCCCCCAGGGCGCGGTCGTAAAGGCCATAACCGGGACGCCCTGCTTCATTCCAAATCATGCGGCCATGATCCGGTCGGATGTAGACATCCGGACAGGTATCATAAACCGCTTTCATAATGGCGTACATATCCAGATCGCCGTCCGAGGACAGATGGCTGGCTTCTCTGAAATGGCGGTAGCCCAGGTGCTTAATGTTGCGTACATGAAGGCAGGGAAGCCGATCCATTTCTCCAAAGTGGCGGATAATAGAGGGAATATCATTATCCGGCTCAGAGCCCAAAGAACCGGTGCACAGGCATACCCCATTGGCCGGGGAATCATAAAGCTTTACGATTTTATCGAAATCCTCCTGGCTGTGGGCAATTCTGGGAAGTCCAAAAATAGGCCACGCCGGATCGTCAGGATGGCAGGCCATTCGGATCCCTGTTTCTTCACACACCGGAATAACCTCATTCAGAAAATATTTGTAGTTTTCTCTCAAATCATCTCCGGTCATACCCTCATACTGTTTTAAAGTCTTTTCCAGCTCTGCCAGGCGCTCCGGTTCCCATCCGGGAAGAGAGAACCCATTGCAGTTTTCAGCCGTTTTCTTTACAATCTCCAAAGGTCCCATGGCTCCCAGATCTTTCTCGTCAAAGTACAGGCTGTTGGATCCGTCCTCCTCAATAACCCGGGCCAGGTCAGTACGCAGCCAGTCAAATACCGGCATAAAGTTATAGACAATAACCTTCACGCCGTACTCTGCCAGGTTGCGGATGGTAATCTTGTAATTTTCAATATACTCCTCCCTGGCTGGCAGGCCCATCTTAATATCCTCGTGGACATTTACGCTCTCAATAACCTCACACTCCAGGCCGGCCTTGCGGATCGGTGCCATGTAACGTTCAATCTCTGCCTTCGTCCACACCTCTCCAGCCGCTTTATAGTCCAGAAACCCCATGAGGCCAGTCATGCCAGGAATCTGACGGATCTGACTTAAAGATACGGAATCACTGTTTTCTCCGAACCACCGAAATGTCATTTTCATCTCATTTTCCTCCTAGTATAATAATGAATCGGCACTTTTCATATATTATTATACCTAAAGGCATCCAGCTTGTCTACTAGTATACAAACTTCCTTTTACAGTATTCTTATCTCCTCATTGCAAAGCCTGCCCTCTTCTGTTATACTGAATTCACGGTCTGCTTTTAAGGCATGGCTCTTCCGTTTCCCGCGCCTGTCTGGCGCAAAACGATTCCGTTTTCTCAGGAAACCATCTTTTGCAGGAAAATTCTTTTGTACTGTATTTTGGAACCAGGCCATGGAAAGCGCCCAAAACCGTCCACCAGGCCCTCGCAGAGCAGGCTCCTCAGTGGCAGAAAATATTGGAATTCGTTCCGGACTACCGGATGAACCTTATCGAAATAGCCTTTCTTCCAAAAGAAATACGAGAGCAGTTCACCTCCGACTTCCGTATTGTAGCAGAATATTTCCACGCCAAACGGACTCACAGAGAAAAAGATTTTTTCGAAGGCCCAGAGGGAAAACGCAAAATCCTGCATGTCAGGGAATTATTAGAATTTTTCCGGATATTTTCCGGAGATGCCAGATATGAGGCGGTAATGAATTATTACGAAAGCCTTTCACAGAAAGGGGAGAGGGATATGTCGTGCAGTTTGTTGGATTATATTGAGCAAAAAGGGATGAACCAGGGAATCAGCCAGGGGATCAGCCAAGGAATTCAGGCTTTGGTTGAAACCTGCCATGAACTGGGGCAGGGCTATGACAGTACACGAAACCGGCTTATGGATAAGTTTTCCTTAACCGAATCTCAAGCTCAGGCCGAGATGGATAAATACTGGAAATAGCACAAAACCAGGGACTTTCTATTAGCGCCGTCCGCCGGCTCTCGCCAACATCTGCTAATAGAAAGCCCCTTTTTAAGTTTTATGCAAAGAAAGAGATAATCAGCGCTACTAAAAATCCGGTGCCGCCAACTAGGGTTTCCATAATGGTCCAGGTCTTTAAAGTGGTCTTTTCATCCATTCCTACCAGGGACTTTACCAGCCAGAAGCCTGAGTCATTAAAGTGGGAGCATACAGTGGATCCGCCTGCTACAGCAGCAGTAATGCACGCCAGATACAGGGGAGAAAAATCTGCGATTCCGGGCATTGCCGCAATAATGCCAGCCGCCATGGTCATGGCAACCGTTGCAGATCCTACCGAAATACGTACCAGCGCCGCTACTACGAAAGCAACCACTACCATAGGCAGCGCTGCAGAAGATACTGCATTTCCGATTACATCACCCAATCCGGAATACTGAAGCATATAGCGCAGAACGCCGCCGCTGGCGGTTACCAGCAGAATCATTCCTGTAGGCTCCAGGGACTTGGTCATAACATTTTCCAGTTCCTTGTTGGTGTAGCCGTGCTTGTAGCCTAAAATAAACATTGCCACCACCGTTGCGATTAACAGCGCCACAAAAGGCTCGCCAAGGAAGCCAAGGATAGGCTGAATGGAAGCCATTGCCGGCACTACCCCTGCAATGGAGTCCAGAATAATCAGTACTAAGGGAATCAGGATGATTCCTACGATAGTGCCAAACTTAGGAAGCTTAGACTCGTCAAAGTCCTCCTGGTTTGCCAGGTGTTCCGGAATGGCAATATTAAATTTCTTACCGCAGATAGCTCCCCAAACCGGTCCTGCTACAATCATTGCAACGGTTCCGCAGAAAATACCTACCAGGATAACCCAGCCAAGTTCTACATTTAACATAGTAGCCACCAGCACCGGCCCCGGTGTAGGCGGAATAAATGCGTGGCCAACTGCCAGACCGGCCAGAAGGGGAATTACATAAAACAGAGAGGAACGTCTGGTTCTTTTTGCCAGGGAAAAAGCAAGAGGAATCAGGATAATCAGGCCTGCGTCAAAAAATACCGGCATTGCGATTACCAGGCCGGTAATTCCCAAAGCCCAGGCCGCCTTTTCATCACCGAACTTCTTTACCATGGTAACTGCAATGCTTTGGGCGCCGCCTGACGTTTCCAGTATGGCGCCAAACATAGACCCTAGGCCTACCAGAAGCGCAATGCCCTTTAATGTGTTTCCGATACCGTCATTTACTGCCGTTACAATCTGTTCAAAAGGCATACCTGCCATAAGGCCGATGGCCAGCGCGCCGATTAAGATAGCGATCATAGCCTGAATGTTAAATTTAATAATCAATACCAATAAGATGATAAGGCCTACAATTGCCGCAATCACCAGTCTGGTTGGATTCAATGCTACTGCATCCATTTTCTAAACCCTCCTAAATCATTTTCTCATTTACCTTTATACCATATAGCCGCCCTTCATGGGGGATACTGCATGTTGGGAATATGTTTTTAACACACCCTTTGTGTATTTGGCAGGCTTAGGCTGCCATGCTTTCTTACGCTCTGCCAAAATCCTGTCTATTTCTTCCTTGGGAAGTTCTTTTCCGTTGATTCCCACTATTTCCAGGATCCTCTCCGGTATATCAATCTTAATTAAGTCGCCTTCCTCCACCAGGGCGATGGGGCCGCCTTCTGCCGCCTCCGGGGATACATGGCCAATAGCCGGTCCTTTGGACGCGCCGGAGAATCTTCCGTCAGTAATCAGCGCAATGGATTTTCCCAACTCCGGATCAGAGGAAATAGCCTCAGTGGTGTAGAACATTTCCGGCATACCGGAACCCTTAGGGCCTTCGTAGCGGATAAACACTGCATCGCCAGGCTGAATCTTGTGGGACAATACCGCTGCAATGGCATCTTCTTCACAGTCAAAAGGCCTTGCCTTTAGTACCGCCTTGAACATCTCCCTGGGAACCGCAGAATGTTTTACTACCGAACCTTCCGGCGCCAGATTTCCCTTTAAGATGCCCACTGTGCCGTCTGTGCCGATTGGGTCGTCAAAGGAACGGATAACATCTGTGCGCTTCAGTCCCCATTTCTTTAAATAGCCTTCACACTTGTCATAGAAGCCGTTTTTCTTTAAATCCTCCAGGTTTTCTCCCAGAGTCTTTCCGGTTACCGTCATCACATCCAGATGGAGCATGGACTTGATTTCTTCCATAACCGCAGGCACACCGCCTGCATAATAGAAGAACTGTGCCGGCCACTTACCGGCAGGGCGGATATCCAGCAGGTAATGAGCCCCCCGATGCATCCTGTCAAAGGTATCCGAATCCAGCTCTAATCCCAGCTCATGGGCCATTGCCGGAATATGGAGCAGGGAGTTAGTGGAGCCGGAGATAGCCGCATGGACCATAATGGCGTTCTCAAAAGACTTCATGGTTACAATATCGCTGGCTTTTAATCCTTTTTTGGCCAGCTCCATAATCTGGCGGCCAGCTTTGTAAGCCATATCCTTTAAGTCCTCACAGGTGGCAGGCATCAGCGCAGAGCCGGGAAGCATCAGCCCCAGGGCTTCCGCCATAATCTGCATGGTGGAAGCGGTTCCCATAAAGGAGCAGGCGCCGCAGGAAGGACATGCGTGATGTTTGTAATAGGTGAATTTCTCTTCCGTAATCTCACCTCTCTGGCACATTGCGGAATACATACCAATCTGCTCTAAAGTCAGCAAATCCGGGCCTGCATCCATAACGCCTCCCGTAATCACAATGGACGGCATATCCAGCCTTGCCAGCCCCATCAGACAGGCCGGTACCGATTTATCGCAGCTGGCAATAAATACGCCGCCGTCAAACCCGGTAGAGCTTCCATGGATCTCAATCATGTTGGCAATCATATCCCGGTGAGCCAGGGAGTAGTTGATGCCGTCATGTCCCTGTGCAATACCGTCACAGATATCCGTAGTGTAATACCGGGCCCCCTTACCTCCTGCTTCCGTAATGCCTCTCATCGCCTCTTCCACAAAGATATTTAAGTGGGCGCTGCCCGGATGACTGTCTCCAAAAGTACTTTCCACCAGAATCTGAGGCTTCTCCAAATCTTCTACGGTCCATCCCATACCGATCTTTAAGGGATCATTTTCCGGCGCCAGCTTCCTCACTTTTTGGCTGTTCAGTTCCATAAGTTCCTCCTCTTTCCACTTTTTGTTATATTTTATCCGTTTCATATGACGTCTTATGTATTTATACTAGCATATACATTGATTTTTGTAAAGACATCAGATTATTTTTCTACTTTTTGCTATATTAATATACTTATTCTTGTGCATAATGTATATTTTTAAGGTCGATATATAGGTTTTCAGACACTCTATCATTCCATTTTTACATTTTCCTCTCTATCTGCAGTCAAATTAGTCTGATGTTTCGAAGAGTTTTTATATAATAAAAACCGCTCCCTGGCCTTAACAACGAAAACAGACCCCTGGCCTAACAAAAAAAGGAATGTCGCTGGTTTCATTTTGCGACATTCCTGATACAATTCTATTATATTTTTATTTTTGAGACTCTTTCCACAGTTTTCGGATCAGATTCCGGTTATAGGTCATATGCATGGTCATGGCAGTTCTGGCGCCGATAGGATCCCGATCTATGATGGAATCCACCACCGCCCGGTGAGTTGCAAGGGTTTCTTCTTTCAGCATCTTATGGGTTACATTGACAAACACCATAACCGCAGTATCAATAATGGGAATCAGCTGCTCCACCACCTTGTTCTGAGAGCATTTTGCCACGCAGGTATGAAAGGCAATATCCTCCTGGACGTAATCCTCCCCATTTCGCATTTTCTGCTCTACCAGGCTGCACAGGCGCTCCAGCTCTTCTATATCCTTCCCGGTAGCATTTCTGGCTGCCATTTCTGCAATGCCAGGCTCCAGAAGCAACCGCACATCCACCAGATCCATGGCCAGGCTCATCCTGTCTCCCAATCTCTGAAGCCCCAGAGGATCCATATCCGCCGGGGTAGTGTTGATCACATAAGTGCCGGATCCCCTGCGTACCTCCAGCACGCCCTTAGAAATCAGAAGCTTTACGGCTTCCCGGATGGTACTGCGCCCTACCCCGAATTTTTCCCCTAATTCAAACTCATTAGGCAGCTTAGCTCCGATCTCAAAAGGAGTGTCAATAATATAACGGTAAAGCTGCTCTTCTATCTGCTCTGCCAACAGTTTATTTTTAATAGTTGAAAATTCTTTCATTGAATCCTGTGTCAAAGACCCCTCTGATTATGCCTCCGGCTTCTCCACCTGTACAATCGCCTGCTTCTGCATGGGAATCCGGCAATTCTTGTTGCTGCCAAACTCTACAATAACCGTGTCATCGGTCATATCAATGATCACGCCGTAAAAACCGCTGGAAGTCAGAACCGTATCGCCTACCGCAATACTGGCCATTAATTCCTGCATTTTCTTCTTTTCCTTTTTTTGGGGTCTGATGGCAATAAAATACATCAGTCCGAAAATTGCTGCCAGATAAACGATCCAGAAGCCAATTCCCATAGTGCCTGTTGCAACCATTCTTCGTTTTCTCCTTTCTTGCCCTGCTTTTTACATACAGGGATACCCACAGGTTTTTCCTCTCTCGCCCTGCTTTCCGGGCACAGAGGGATACCTTCCGGGTTTTCTCTTTTATTTGGGGGAGCTTCCGCCTCGCCTATATACTCCCCTTTATTGTCGTGAACCGGTTACGCCGGCAAGCTTTTCTGCCTTATACTCTGCGTAACGGTGTTCTTCGATGGCGTCGCGAATCTCACTCATCATTGTATTATAAAAATAGAGATTATGCAATACACAGAAACGCATTCCCAACATCTCTTTTGCTTTTAACAGGTGCCGGATATATGCCCGGCTGTAACCGCCTCGGCAGGCCGGGCATCCGCAGCCCTCTTCTATAGGCCGGGAATCCCTCTCATACTGGGAATTAAACAAATTCAGCTTTCCGTGGTTCGTATAAACATGGCCATGGCGTCCGTTTCTGGATGGATATACACAGTCAAAGAAATCCACGCCCCTGTCCACTGCCTCCAAAATGTTGGCCGGCGTTCCCACTCCCATCAGGTAAGTAGGCTTGTCCTGAGGCAGGCAGGGAACCGTCACATCCAGTACGTGATACATTTCCTCATGGCTCTCGCCTACTGCCAGGCCGCCGATGGCGTAACCGTCCAGATTCATAGCCCCAATCTCTTTGGCATGGGCAATCCGCACATCATCCAAAATGCCGCCCTGATTAATTGCAAACAGAAGCTGCTCCCTGTTAACCGTATCCGGCAGAGAATTAAGCCTTTCCATCTCTGCCTTGCATCTTGCCAGCCATCTGGTGGTGCGGGCCACGCTGTTTTCGATATACTTCCGATCCGCCCGGCTGGGAGGACATTCATCAAATGCCATGGCGATGGTGGAGCCTAAATTGGACTGGATCTGCATACTTTCCTCCGGCCCCATAAAAATTTTGCGGCCGTCAATGTGGGAATGAAAGTAAACGCCTTCTTCCTTAATCTTTCTTAAATCAGTCAGGGAAAATACCTGAAATCCGCCGGAGTCGGTTAAAATCGGCCGATCCCAGTTCATAAACCTGTGAAGGCCCCCCATCTCCCTGATCAGCTTATCGCCGGTACGGACATGGAGATGGTAGGTATTGGACAGTTCCACCTGGGTTCCTATATCCTTCAAATCATTGGTTGACACAGCGCCTTTAATGGCGCCCACGGTGCCCACATTCATGAACACCGGGGTTTGTATGGTTCCGTGGACAGTCTCCACAGTTGCCCGCTTTGCCCGTCCTTCCGTTGTAATTAAACGATATTTCATTCACTAATTCTCTTTCTTTCCAGAACGTTTTGCTTCCTTGGCAGCCTTTTTCTCTGCAGCGGCCAGGGAGGCAGCTTCCTGATCCTTCTTCTGCTTTCCGGTGGTCATTACATACCACAGCGCGCCGGTAATGCATACGGAGGAATAGGTACCGCAGACGATTCCCACCATGAGAGGCAGTGCAAACTCACGGATAGAGGACACTCCCATCAGGTAAAGAACAAATACCATAACAAAAGTAGTCAGGGAGGTGTTGATGCTTCGTGTAAAGGTCTGGGTTATACTGCTGTTTACCAGATCCGTTAAAGATTGTTTTCCCTGAACAGCCAGGTTTTCACGGATACGGTCAAAAATAACGATGGTGGCATTAATGGAGTAACCTACAATAGTAAGCATGCAGGCGATAAAAGTAGAACCTACCGACCACTTTGCCAGTGCATAACAGGTTATCACCACCAGAACATCGTGAACGAGGGCCAATACAGCGCTGGCGGCAAAGCGGATATTCTTAAACCGGAACCAGATATAGACAAGCATACAAACGGTTGCAATGGCAGTTGCCACAACTGCGTCCTTCTTCATCTCGTCGCTGACTGCACCGGAAATACTCTCTGCAGTAATCTTCTCTTTTTCTACGCCAAACTTCTCGGCGAGAGCATCGTTTAATGCCTGACGCTCGTCTACAGACAGCGCCCGGGTCTTGATGATAACCTCATTGGTGCCTGCCACCTTCTGGGTCTGGGTACTTGCATCTTTTGTAATGCTCTCTACCACAGGAACCACATCTGTGGAAATCCTCTCCAGAGTCATGTCCTCATTAAAGGTAACGTTGGTAGAAGTTCCGCCTTTAAAATCCAGGCTGTAATTGAACATATCCCCAATGCTGGCTTTGTTCATTCCCATCCCAACAAATCCGGCTGCAATCACAGCTAAAGAAATAATAAAGCAGATATTTCTCTTACCCAGGAAATTAATAGGCGCTTTTTCCTTCTTAAGCCCGTACATTTTTGCATTATCGAAACCTAAATAGTACAGAGCCCGGAGAACAAACCTGGTTACAAACAGAGCCGTAAACATGGAAAGTATAATACCAAGAGCCAGAGTGGAGGCAAAGCCTCTCACAGTGCCGGAGCCTCTCCAGAACAGCACCAGAGCTGCAATCAGCGTAGTAATGTTGCCGTCTACAATGGCGGACAAAGCCTTCTGGAAGCCGGTTTTAATGGCAGACTTTACCGTTTTTCCAACTGCAATTTCCTCTTTAATGCGGGTAAAGATAATCACGTTGGCATCTACCGCCATACCGATGGACAGAATAATACCGGCCACACCGGGCAGGGTCAGGGTAATCTCAAATGCGGACAGCAGAATCAGGATCAGGCCTACGTACAGGCACAGAGCGATAACGGCAGCCACACCGGGAATCAGATATACTCCAATCATAAATACCGCCACAATTGCAAAGCCGATTGCGCCGGCCTTTAAACTGGTGGAAATAGCTGTCTCACCCAGCTTCGCTCCAACTACGTTGGAACGCAGCTCTTCCAGCTCCAGGGAAAGAGAACCGATACGGATGGTGGAAGCCAGATTCTCCGCCACCTCAAAAGATCCTAAACCAGTAATCTCACAGGAACCCTGAGTGATCTCGGCCTGCACCACAGGGTCGGAAACCACGGCATTGTCATAGATAATAAAAATCTGTTTGCCGATATTGGCCCTGGTTGCCTCTGCGAAAGCGCTGGCTCCCTCCTCGTTAAAGGTCAAAGAAACTACAAATTTGTCCAGGCCGGTGGTTTCGTCTTTATACATACCTGCCTTAGCGGAAGTAACCTTGGTTCCGTCTAAAACTGTCTTGCCGGTCTCATCGCAGAAAATCAGGGAGCCGGGCTTGCCAAGCTCTTCTAAGATCGCGTTTGCATCCGATACGCCCGGAATATCGATGTTAATCCGATTGCCGCCTTCCTGATAAACTTCCGCTTCATTGCTGTAATTTTGTACACGCTGCTGAAGTTTATAGATGGTATCGGACATTTCTTCTGAAGTAGGGTTTTCTTTAACGGTCTGATAGGTGATACTGACGCCTCCGTCCAGATCCAGTCCCAGTTTGATATCGCCCATGGTCTGATATCCCATAAAGCCAAATACCACAACTGCTGCAATGGCCAGGATTAAGCCCAGCAGACCTTTCGTTTTGCTGTTGTTCATGGTTTAATTTTCTCCTTTTCCTTGTCAATCCTCCAGTGCCGCCTTAATCATAACCGCACATTCGATTCGCTTCTTCTGCATCTGGCAGCCAATATCATAGGCGTCAGTGATAGAGCCATGGAAATTATAAGAATTTGCCGCACATCCCCCGCTGCAGTAAAATCTTGCAAAACAGTCCCTGCACTTTTCCTTGGCATACACATTACAGAGTTTAAACTCATCACGGATTGCTGTATTGGTTACACCTGTATCTACATTTCCCAGAAGGAATTCTTCCTTTCCGACAAATTGGTGGCATGGATAAAGGTCGCCCCAGGGGGTAACGGCCAAATATTCGGTGCCCGAGCCGCACCCGGACAGACGCTTTGCAACACACGGCCCCTGTTTTAAATCTATCATAAAATGAAAGAAAGTAAAGCCCCTTCCTTCTTTGTGGCGCTTTACATATTCTGCAGCCAGCCTGTCGTATTCCTTTAAAATCCGGGGAAGATCCTCTTCCCGGATGGCATAATCTTCTCCAGGCTCTGCCACCACCGGTTCCATGGACATCTTTTTAAACCCAAGAGCTGCATAGTGGAGCACGTCCTCCCCAAAATCCAGATTCTTGTTGGTAAATGTGCCCCGGACAAAGTAATCCTTGTCCCCCCGGCGCTTTGCAAACTCCTGAAACTTTGGAACAATCAATTCATAACTTCCCTTGCCGTTTCGGAAGGGGCGCATATGGTCATTTACCTCCCTGCGGCCGTCCAGGCTTAAGACTACGTTGCTCATTTCCTTATTGCAGAACTCCATAATTTCGTCATTTAGCAGGACTCCGTTGGTTGTCAGGGTAAAACGGAATTTCTTATGGCAGGCTTCCTCCCGGGAACGGCCATACTCTACCAGACGCTTTACCACATCCCAGTTCATAAGCGGTTCGCCGCCGAAAAAATCCACCTCCAGGTGCTCCCTGTTTCCGGAATTGGCAATCAGGAAATCCAGGGCTTTTTTTCCTACCTCATAGCTCATCAGCGCCCGGCGGCCATGGTATTCTCCTTCTTCTGCAAAGCAATAGCGGCAGGCCAGATTACAGTCATGGGCAATGTGCAGGCATAAAGCCTTTACCACAGTCTTGCGCTTCTTAAAATCAGCCACATACTCTTTGTAAATGTCCTCGGTAAAAAGCTGCTCCATGTCAATAAGCGCCTGGATCTCCTCCAAAGCCTCGCCTATCTCTGCAGCCGGATAAACGCCGGACAGCCGTTCCTTTACCAGATCCACTGCCGTCTCAGGAAGCATCCCGGGCTTTTCCATATCGGGAATCTTCGCCTCCTCCGCCAGCACCTTGACTGCCTCATAAAAAACCGGATCTCCGGAATGAACCGAACCGCTGTTGACGTCCATTACAATGTAGTAGCCGTTGTTGATATATTGATGAATCACTGAATCTTCTCCTTATCTAAATCTGCCTGCGCCATTCTTTTTAATCTTCCCATCTGGCAGACAAAACCAGGCAGACACGAAAATACCCCCTACAATCCGGGAAGACCGTAGGGGTTTCTTGTCTGCCTCTTCCTCACCTGGCCTGGTCTCGCCATACAAAATAAGCTGCCTGGCCAATTTTGTAAAACTGGTGTACACTACCGCACACTAACGGCTGCTGTTCTCACAAGCCTGGTTTCCTACTGTACAAGAGGTCTTGCAAGCGGACTGGCAGGAAGTCTGACATTCGCCGCATCCGCCCTTTTTCATGGACTCCTTTAAGGTGTTGGCATTTAAAGTTTTTACGTGCTTCATCCTGAAATCCTCCTATCTGAAATATTTTTTAACATACGTAACAGTTGGGACGGCAGAAGATATCCCGTCTGCTCTGTTACAAATACACATAATTTCTTTGCGATTATATCACATGTAAGCTGGCTGTGCAAGGCTTTTTCCGGACTGCCGTCTCAACGCCGTCTCAACTGCTACGTATATCTTGTACTTTCTCTGAATATATTGAATCAAATAATTTCCATCCAGAAATGAGGTTATATCTATGTCAAACGGAACTGTAAAAGCTATTCTCCGCTCCCTGCTATTCTCTTACGTCATCACCGGAATCCTGCTTCTGGTCCTGTCCTTTGCCCTGTACAAGCTGCATCTCAGATCCGCCCAGGTAAGCGCTGCCGTCAATATTATCTATGGCGTAACCTGCTTTTTCGGCGGCCTTCTGGCAGGAAAAACCAAGGGGCAGCGGCGGTTTTTCTGGGGCTTTTTAGCAGGCCTTGCCTATTTTCTGGTTCTGTTTGCCATGTCCGTGGTTCTGGACAAAGGCATTATTGCCGACACCAGGCAAATTCTTACTGTGCTGGGAATCTGCGGGATCTCCGGAACTATCGGGGGAATGGCAAGCTGATGTAACAGGGCCTGCACGCAAAGGCGGATGCCGCAAACTGAAGCCAAGGACTTTCTTTTTCATTCTGCGGCATCCGCCTTTTATCCCAATCTTATTTTTCTTCTTCCGTCTCCGGCGGTTCCAGCCGGTAAATATGGATCTTTTCAATCCTGTTTTTATCCATCTTTTCCACCACCAGGCGCAGGCCTTCGTGCTCTACCTTTTCGCCTTCCTCCGGCAAGTGATCTAAAAGGCCGATAACCAGGCCGCCGATGGAGTCATAATCCTCAGACTCCAGATCCAGATCCAGCTGGTCGTTTAAATCATCCAGCTTCATAGAGCCTTCCACAATATATTCAGTGGGACTGATTTCTGTCAGACTGTCCTCTTCGTCTTCATCGTATTCATCCCGAATCTCTCCTACAATTTCCTCCAACATATCCTCCAGGGTAATAAGACCTGCGGTTGCTCCGTATTCATCTAAAACAATTACAATATTGTTGGAGGTCTTTCTCATCTCCACCATCAGCTCCGCAACCTTTTTAAATTCATAAGTATAAAGAGGCTGGCGTAAGTAATCTCTTATGGAAAAACGCGCTTTTTCCTCATCCGAAAGCAGAAGAAGATCCTTCATATTAATGATACCGATAACATTATCTGTCGTTTCCTCATAAACCGGAATACGTGTAAACCGATCCTCACGGAAAATTTCAATCAGCTGGTCATAAGTGGCATCCGCCTCGGTAAAAGACATGTTGATTCTGGGCACCATAATATCCTTTGCCACTGAGTCCCCAAAATCAAAAACGTTGGTAATCATCTTCTTTTCTTCCGTTTCAATTACGCCTTCCTCGTGGCTTACCTCCACAATGGTACGCAGCTCATCTTCTGTAATGGAGTCCTGTTTTTTATTGGGGTCGATTCCCATAAGACGCAGTACGCCATAAGACATTTTATTGATAATAAAAATCACCGGAGTCATACCTGTCATCAAGTAATAGATAATCCGGCCATCTTTTAATGCAATGGAATCAGCAGATAAAGTTGCCATGGTTTTTGGTGTAATCTCACCAAAGATCAGAATCAGTAAAGTCAGCACACCGGTAGCGATTCCTACGACTTTGCTGCCCCAAAGGCTGGTTACCAGCGTAGTCACCATAGAAGATGCGTACAGATTGACAATATTATTGCCGATGAGGATTGCAGAAAGCATCTTGCCCTGATCCTCCACCACCTTGTTTACATACATGGCGGGCTTTGATCCTGCCTCCGCAAGGGTACGCATCCGAATTTTATTCACTGTGGTCAGTGCTGTCTCCGCAGACGAGAAAAATCCAGATAAAATTAATAGAATTACAACTATGATACCTTGTATCACGACGTCAGACGACGGGTCCAAAAAAAATCACTCCTTCTTTCTTTGTTTTGGTACTGATTTTACAATACTTCCGGCTTTCTGTCAATATGCCGGGCTTTTCCTCGCTCCAAAAAGTGGCCGTCCAGACAATCCTCCTCCTCAACGGCTAAACCATTCCACGAAAAAATGTGGCAAAATGAAATAAGGCAGCTTTCTGTTCCCGCTGTTTTCATTTTGCCACATCCTCTTTTCCATTCTTCTTTTTACCGCCTGGTTCCGGCCCTTTTTCCAATGTCTCTTAAGAACTGAGAAGCTTCTGCCAGCATAAGGATTATCATACCTGCAAAGATAAATAAGTCTCCCAGGTTAAATATAATCTTTTTCAGCCCTCTTACGTTAAAGCTGAAGTAATCTACCACATGGTTTCTCTTATACCGATCAATAAGGTTGCTGACCGCCCCGCCCAATGTGAGAGAAAATGCCAGCTTTTCAGCAAAATGGCCCTTTTTCCCCAACAGGTAAGCCAAAGCACCGAATACGGCGGAGGCCGCCGCCACCGGAATCATCTTGACCAGCTCCGGCTTTTCCTTTAAAAATCCAAAAGGGAATCCCCGGTTGTAACTTTTGTGAAGAACAATTCTTTCCCCGGTTCCCTTAAGCGCCCTGGGGAATTCTTCGTCCGCCTGTTCTTCTATCAATTCCTTCAGGCATAAATCAATCAATGCCAATATCCCAATCAGCCCTATCCAAGCCACTGGTTCCACCATCCTTTCTCTTTCCCGCATCTGTCTGTTACCATTTTACTATGTTTATCTCCTGCCGTCCAGTGGTTTTTCATCCCGTCTGAATCTTCTCCCACACCGGCTCATATATTATTATAAAAAACTGCCGGAGGAGCCTATGGCTACTTGTGCCGTTGATATTACCTCTGAAAACTATACGGATTTTATTTGCCGCCACGGATGTGAAGGCTGGCTTTCCGCAATGCCGGATGTGGCGCCTGTCTGCTCGGATGATGCATTTCCGGGCTACTCCATTATTTATTTTCCCTCTGAAAATACTCTTCCCATTTCCCTTGAAAAATATCCTTATTATTCAATCCCTAAGCTGTTTACTCTTTTAGACACCTCCGCGCTGGAATCCTCCGGCATTTTTCAGGTGTTTAACCAGCCTTCTTTGGGTCAGAGAGGACGGGGAGCTCTGTTGGGCTTTATTGATACGGGAATTGATTACCGGAGTCCGGTATTTCGAAAAAAAGACGGGAGCACCCGTATCTTAGGAATTTGGGATCAGACGGTTCCCAGACGCTTTGACGAGGCCGGTGAAACGACCGCCACCGGCAGCACGGATTCGGAGCTTTTCAGTTTTCTGCAATATGGCGTGCATTTTAGCGAAGAGCAAATTAATGATGCATTGTCCTCCCCTGATCCCCTCTCTCTCGTCCCTTCTCAGGATACTCTGGGACACGGCACCTTTCTGGCAGGCATAGCGGCGGGGACCCCTCTTCCTTCCCTGGACTTTATCGGAGCCGCGCCGGAAGCTTCTCTGGCCGTGGTAAAATTAAAGCCCGCAAAAAAATATCTGCGGGAATTTTTCTGCATCACCGAAGGTGCAAATGCTTATCAGGAAAATGATATTATTACAGGAATCCGGTATCTGGCGGAGCTTGCGCGGATTCATCACATGCCCCTGGCCGTCTGTATCGGCCTTGGCACCAATTTCGGGAGTCACGGCGGAACCTCTCCCTTAAGCCTGTCCTTCTCCAGCCTCAGCCGTTCCATAGGCGCTTGTACGGTTATCGCTGCCGGCAACGAAAGCGGCCTTTCCCATCACTATGTGGGAACCGTTTCAGATGCCTCCACCCCGGACGAGGTTGAAATCCGGGTGGGAGAAGAGGAAAACGGATTTGTAGTGGAGCTTTGGGCTTCTACCCTGGAAACTTATACTGTCGGTTTTGTCTCTCCCAGCGGAGAGACCATTAATCGAATCCCCCTGACCCTAAGCAGCAACGCCACCGTCTCTTTCCTTCTGGAGCCTACGGTTATTAATGTCAACTATCGCCCCCAGGAACTGGGATCCGGAAAACAGCTTGTGTTTATGAGATTTTCAGACCCTTCTCCCGGGATTTGGAGAATCCGGGTGTACAGCAGCCTTCTGCTGGACGGAGACTATCATATGTGGCTTCCAACAGAAAGCTTTATCTCCCCCAATACTGTTTTCTTAAGGCCCAACCCTTACACTACCATTACTTCCCCCGGAGATACTCCTCTTCCCATCACCATAGCTGCCTACAATCACAGCGGCGGGAATATTTACATCCACTCCGGCAGAGGTTATACCATAGACAACCGGATTAAACCGGACATCGCCGCCCCCGGTGTAGAGATCTACGGCCCCGGAGTCATCCCCGAGGCTGCTTACCGGGCTGCCGTTTTAAATGGGGAAGACGCCCCGTCCGTTCCTATGGTACGTAAAACCGGCACTTCCGCAGCCGCCGCCCTGGCAGCTGGAGCCGTTGCCAATCTCTTATCCTGGGGGATTGTAGAAGGGAATGACCCGGGAATGAGCGAAGCAGCCATCCGGGCCTATCTGGTTCGTGGCGCAACCCGCAGCCGGGCCTTTTCCTATCCCAATCAGGAATGGGGATACGGTATCCTGAACCTTTATAATACCTTCCTTCAGCTTCGGGAATAACCCTTTCAGGATAATATTCCTTTTCAGCCCCTCATATGTACCAGCGGGCCGCCGCTCTTTTCCAGATAAGGCCGTGTAATTACCACAGACCCGATATTAGGATCTTTAGGGATCTCGTACATAATATCCAGCATAAACTCCTCTAAAATTGCCCGCAGGGCACGGGCCCCTGTCTTTCTCTTAATGGCTTCCCCGGCTATCCAGGACAGGGCCTCTTCCTCGAAGACAAGCTTAACCTCATCCATGGCGAGAAGCTTCTCATACTGCTTTAATATAGCATTTTTCGGCTCCTTCAGGATGCGGATCAGCATATCCTCCGTAAGGCTTTTCAGAGTTACAATCACCGGCAGGCGTCCTAAAAACTCCGGTATCATGCCGAATGCCCGCAAGTCCTCATTAGTTACATCCTTTAAAATATCCGCCTCATTATCAAATTCATCTTTTAAGGCGCTGTTAAAGCCTATCGAGCTTTTTTTACTTAAGCGCTCTTTAATAATGTTTTCCAAATCGGGAAAAGCACCGCCGCAGATAAACAAAATGTTGTCCGTATTTACCGTGGCTGTAGGCGTCATGGCATTTTTCTGGTTGGAGCCCACCGGCACTTCCACCACGCTGCCCTCTAAAAGCTTTAACAGCTCCTGCTGTACCGATTCGCCGCTGACATCCCTGGTATTGGTCTCCTTCTTTTTGGCAATTTTATCGATCTCGTCGATGAAAATAATGCCTCTCTCGGCTCGCTCCACATCATTATCCGCTGCCGCCAAAAGCTTGGAAACAACGCTTTCAATGTCATCGCCAATATATCCGGCTTCTGTCAGGGAAGTGGCATCGGCAATAGCCAGAGGAACATCTAAAAGCTTAGCCAGCGTCTTTACCAGATAGGTCTTTCCGCTGCCGGTAGGTCCTATCATCAGGATATTGGACTTCTCAACCGTCACCCCATCTTCCTTTTCCTCTCTGCGCCAATCCACCAGCGCCCGCTTATAGTGGTTATAGACTGCCACAGACATTACCTTTTTAGCCTGATCCTGGCCGATAACATACTGATCCAGCCGGGCCTTTATCTGATGGGGAGCCGGGATGTCTTTCATAGAAAGGGCCTTGGTCTCTCCAGACTTTTTCTTGATTTTCTGCTTCTTTGGGATCTCCATATCTTCCGGCTTAATCTGGATTAAGTCATTGAGATTCAGATTCATATAGGGCATATTTTGAATCTTGGAAAAATCCATGCCGCTTTTGCTGATAGAGTCAAAAGCTTTCTGCATACAATCACTGCACAGGCTCAGATTTCCCGGCATGGTAATCATAGGCCCGGCCTTGCTCTCCGGGCGGCGGCACATATAGCAGACTTTCTCATAATGGTCCTCGTTCCCCTGTCCGTTATCCTCCGGATGCGCCGTTTTATCAGAATTGGTTTCTAAAAGTTCTTTTTCCTTGTCGTCCAAATTCGTTCCCCTCTTTCCTGGAAGGGGATGCTGCAAAATGAAATAAAGGGATTTTCTGTCAGCAGCATTTCCTTCCATCTGTCTATTATACGGTATTTCCGGATTTGGTACAAGTGATGGAAAAGAATTTAATCGTTATTTTAGCTTTTAATGTTACCCTCAGTGGACATCTTCTTGTCCTGCTATGCCGGGCAAGAAGCATCGGGCATCCACCCGATATAAAAAACCGGACGAAAACAGTCTTACAAGCCAGCTTGATATCTGTTTTCGTCCGGTTTTCCCCGCCCCGTGAATTGTAACCTTTTAATTCCAGAATCCCCGCCAGGTCTGGGGAGCAGTCTCAGGCTCACTTGCCGGCTCTTCTTCCGGCTTACTTCCCAAAACAATCTCCACCTGCTTCTCCACATACTGGCCATTTTCCAGGCGCATAACGGTCATGGTTGCGGTAGTGCCGCTTTCATAGTAGGTCAGCATTTTTTTCAGCTCTTCCATACTGCGGATGGTCTGGTTGTCAATCTTGGTGATAATATCCTTTTCCTGAAGGTCAGACTGGCTGGCCGCGCCGCCCTCCACCACTTTATAAACAAAAGCGCCTGTAGGCATTCCATAAAGGGTGGCGTCTCTCTCGTCTACGTCCGTGCCCTGGATACCTAAATACCCCTGTTTATCTTCGTCCACGGCAATACGGGTTTTCTGGTTCATCAGCCCCTGAATGATATCCTGAACCTCTGAAACCGGAATGGCGTATCCTACGCCTTCCACAGAGGTAGCTGAGGTTTTAGCTTCATTAATTCCGATAACCTCGCCCTTCATATTTACCAGGGCACCGCCGCTGTTGCCGGGGTTAATCGCCGCATCGGTCTGAATTACATTTTTAACCGCGCCGCTTTCATCTACCTGGATCTTCCTGTCTACCGCGCTGATATAGCCTACCGTAGTAGTCTGGCCGTAGCCTAAGGCATTTCCGATAGCGATTACCCCCTGGCCCATTTTAAGCTCGCCGGAATCCCCCAGCACTGCAGGCTTAATTTTGCTCTTGGTATCCTCCGGTATCTGATCCAGAGAAACTGCAATCACAGCCAAATCCACCTGGGAATCTGTCCCCTTTACCGCGGCGTCCACGGAAGTTCCGTCAATAAATGTTGCTTTAATTTCCTTGGAATCCTGGATTACATGGTTATTGGTGACGATGAGCAGCTCTGTATCATTTTTCCCTACAATAATACCGCTGCCGCTGCTGGGCATCTCATAGGTCTGGCTGCCATAAAACCAGTTCTGTGTCGTGTACAGGACCGTGTTGTCAATGGATACCATAGAGGGCATAACATCCTCCACAATTCCGGAAACATCCATTACCACTGCGCCGGAATTCTCGGCAGTCTGGGCTTGCTGAACGGAAGCGGCAGTCTGAGGCACCGCCTCTTGGGTGGGAGCTGCGGCTTCCGAGGAAGGTTCTGTCAAAAAGCTTTGCGACAGAGCATTAATGCCGACCATAGTCCCTCCGGAAACCGTACCAAACAAAAGGGCTGCAGCAGTAACCAGAGCTGCCTTCTTTGCAAGCCCTCCTTTTTTAGGCTGGCGTGGATTTGTCCCTTGCCCCGGGCCGCTATTCTGGTAGGGATTCCGGTAATAATTCTGCCCTGCCGGGCCGTTCTGGTAAGCATCCTGCCGGAACTGGCCCCCATTATAGTAGTGACTTTCATTGGTTTGATAGGGGCCTTGATAAGGCGGCCGGCCGACATTAGGCTGACTGGCAAACTGTCCTCTCTGCTCCTGTTGGTTCTGCTGGTTCTGATCTGCGCTTTCTTTTAGTACAAAATTAACGGATTCCTCTCTGTTGGCATTTTCTATGTTATTGGAATCCGGATTCATACCATCTGTATTGCTTCTCTCATTCTGATCATTCATTATGATAATCTCCTTCCTCTGTTTTTTTCTGATATTACAGAGTTTATCAGCCATTTGTGACAAAACTGTGATAAATCCATAATCAATTTATAAAATCCTTGATTTTAAAAATCCGGTATCCGCTGCAAAACAACAGAGGATACTGCAAAATGAAATCCTCCTTCTCTTTTCATTTTGCAGCATCCTCTTATTTTACAACATTCTTTTTATCTTTCTGCAGCAAAATTTCTGCAAAAATTCCGGATTACATTCCCGGGCCAATGTTCTCATAATTTTCCGTAGGCACAGGCGTAATGCTCGACGGACCTCCGGAACCTCCCGGCCCTGCCGGGGAAGTGCCGGCTCCCGGATCCATCCCTGGCCCTGGTGTCTGATTGTTTCCGGACACTGAATTCCCTCCGGAAGAAGGGCCATTGCCGGAATTGTCAATAACTCCCGGACCTCCGGGACGGGTTTCATTGCTTCCCCCCGGTTCCAATCCGGTTCCCGGGCCTGTAGCCTCCGTGGGCTCTGTGCCTCCCGGTCCTCCGGGACGAATCTGGGTTCCTCCTGGAGAAGAATAGGTCGGGCTTGTGGGCGATGTTGTTTCACCAGGGCTGGACGGGCGGTTGGGCCGCGTAGGCTCTGTGGGAGAAACCGTAGATGCCGGCCGGTTATTATTGCCGGGCCGGTTCCCGCCTCCAATGGTTTCACCGTCAATAATTTCATTGCCAGACACATCTGTCTCTCCAGGCGTATTCAGCAGGTTTCCATCTTCATCAATCCGCCGTCCATGTTCATCAATCAGGAATCCGTATGCGTCAATCAAACGGCCTTCCTCATCCACCAGATTTCCTTCTTCATCGTAAAAATTGCCTTCCTCATCTGTCTCGTAGGTTTCCTTGCGGCTGCTCTCCTCTTCTTCCTCCCGGCTCTTGGTAGCCGCCTTACTGCTGGGAATCACCCCATTATCTGTGGATACATGGTTTACTGCAATTCCCTCCTTGTACATACCGGTATCGCTGGCAATCTTGGCGCTGATTTCCTTTACTGTACTGCTGGGGGTATAATTCTCCTCGCCAAAAAGGAACTGATGAAGGGCAATAACATTGCTCTCCAGGGTCTGGGGAATTACGCAGGCGCCTTTCTTGGGAATATTTGCATCCCCTCTTGCAGCAGGAAAGCCCATGGTATCTCCAATGTGATACTTGTTTACATTTCTCAGCATACCAAAAATATCATTGACATCAATACAGGTGGATACCTGAGGCAGCACCGCGCCTACCAGATTGTTTAAGGTCTGCCAGTCTGCCCTTACCGCCTTCTCAAAAGCCGCCTTAATTACTTTTCTCTGGCGCTCTGTACGGGCATAGTCCGTATCCATCAGACGGAGACGGCCATACGCTACTGCCTGGACGCCGTCCAGATGGTTATCTCCTGCATGGCTAAGCTGATTAGAACCAATCCCCGTTCCTTTCACGGTCTCTGTAATAAAAGAGTTAATGTAATAAAACTCTGCCTTACTGATGTTCATATCAATCCCGCCCAAGACATTGATTCCATTAGCTACCGCATTCCAGTTAAAGGTTACATAATCCGTAATATTCAAATCAAGGTTCCGGTTAAGCGCTTTTACCGCCTGAGTCGGCCCACCTAAAAAGTATGCCTGATTAATTTTGTTATAAGTCCCCTCGTCGTCAATGTTCAGGTAGGAATCCCGGAATATGGAAACCAGCTTAATCTCTCCGGTGTCCTGGTTTACGTCGCAGATCATAATTACATCCGAGTTGGTCCCTTTTAAAACATTTTTATCCCGGCTGTCCACGCCAAATACGGCAAATGTCCAGTGTCCTTTCATATACTCCGGCATATCTACAGAAAATACCGGATTGGTAACATCCTTTTCGTCCCAATCTGACGACCGGACAATTAAACTCCATTTTCGCGCAAAAAAAGCATAAGTAAATATAAAGGCCAGGGCAATGCACTCTGCCACTGCTAAAATAATCAACCGGCGCACCCGGCGGCTCTTAGCAGACTTTTTAGCATTTTGGGCAGACTGGTTGGTGGCAGTAATCCGGGCGCCGGCGGCATCCCGGCGTCCAACTCCACCCGGAGAAATCCCGCCGGAGGCCGCTCCCCGTCCGGTTCCCGATACGCGCTGGGAATCCCTTGTTATAGACGGGTCCCCGCTGAACCTTGGACGCTGTCCTGCTCCCTGAGTTTGTCCTCCCCCAGGTCTTTGACCGCTTCCCCGGGCCTGTCCTCCTGCCGGCGTTTGACCGCGGCCGGCTCCGGATATCTGACTGCCTGGCGCCATTGGACGTCTTCCTGTTCCCTGAGCCTGTCCTCCGGATACCATGGGACGGCCTCCCGGCGGCATCTGGCGGCGGCCAGCTCCAGGAGCCTGAGGACGGTTTCCCGAAATCTGCCTCTGGCCTCCCGTCCCATTCTGCCCTGGTGTTCTGGACGGAATCTGCCCTTCTGCCGGACGTCGGGGCGGCATACCTCCTGGTCGTCCGGTTCCTCCGGATGGATTCGCTGCCCTTCTGCCGGCTCCGGAACCTGTTCCCGTCTGGCTCTGACCCGCTGTCGGGCGCCGGGGCGGTATATTTGCCCCTGCCCCTTGTCCTCTTTCTAACTCATCATCAAAATAGCTCATGCATTTTAACCTCGTACTGCGTAAACTTAATACGCATTTTTATTGATAAATCCTTTAAAAATAGTAAGAAACATTATCTTGAAATCAAATCCAAGGCTCCAGTTCTCGATATAATAGAGATCATGCTCAATTCTCTTTGTAATTGAGGTATCCCCCCGATACCCGTTAACCTGAGCCCAACCGGTAAGCCCCGGCCGAACCTGATGCTTAATCATATAGCGGGGAATTTCCTCCTTAAAACGCTCCACAAAAAACGGGCGTTCCGGGCGGGGCCCCACTAAGCTCATATCCCCAATCAAAATATTAAAAAATTGAGGAGTCTCGTCAATGCTGGTTCTGCGGATGAATTTCCCCACCGGGGTAACCCTGGGATCATGGGGGGTCGTCCATTTTACCTTTTCGTCAGAAGGCTTCTGCACCTCCATGGAGCGGAATTTATACATTTTAAAATTCCGGTTGTGAAGCCCTACCCGCTCCTGGCTGTAAAAAATCGGCCCCGGGGAGGTAATTTTAATCAGGATTGCCGTCGCCAGCATTACCGGTGAAAATATAATCAGTCCCGCAAATCCGCCTAAAATATCCACACATCGTTTCGCCGTGGCGTTAAGCAGGCTGGTTAAAGGCACATGGCGGATATGAATAACCGGAAGCCCCTGAAGATCCTCGGTATAAGGCCTGGTAGGGATGATGTTATTATAATCCGGAATAAACTTGGTGTGAACCCCTGATTTTTCGCAGGCCGCCACAATCTGCTCCAAATTCCCGTACTCTTTAATGCTTAAGGTAATGGCTATTTCATCCAGCGTATTCGTTTCCAGAAAATCCGGAAGCTGTTCAATCCTCCCTACCACCGGAATTCTGCGGTACTCTGTTCCCAGGCTATGTCCGTCATCCAGAATCCCTCTGATTCGATATCCCCACTCGGGATTGGAAATCACCCGGTCAATAAATCCTTCCGCCGCCCGGCTATAGCCCAGAAGCAGAATATGTTTTTGATTATAGCCCTTTGAGCGGAGAGAGCGAAGAACCATCCGTATAGCGTTCCGCTCTGCGGTTTCCAGAAAAATATTCAGAACAAAGAATCCCAGAATCACTCTGGTGGCAAACTCGTTTAAAAACGGGCTTTTATTGCGGATCGCAAAGAGTACCATGGTAAACACCAAAAGGCCTATGGTATTGGCCTTGCAGATGTTGGCAAACTCAACCCTGCGCCCCTGCACCCGCTTTGGGGTATAGAGATGGAAAATTCCATATAAAACGAGATAACCCGGTATAATAAAAATTAATACCAGGAAATAATACTGAGGCGCCAAAACCTGTCCCTGTATCGGAAAAATTTTAGCCTCCAGCATCAAATACCATGCTAATATATAGGCTGCCGCCGTCACCAGGGCATCTAATACCACATGGAATCGGTTTAACCGCTTCTGGTTATCTTTTATCATGGCAACTTCACCTTACTATGCGTACTTCTTTCCCTGAATTTTCCAACTTCCGCCTGGAAAATTCATATACATATAAAAAGGTTCCGGCAATCAGCTCCCATTCTATGGCCGCATATCTGCCCAGACGCTCCGGGCAAAAGGGAACCTTTCTGCATTTTCCCACGGTTCTTAAGCCTTCCTTCAGGCCTTCCACATAGTCCTTTTCAAATCCCCGTTTTTTAAAAAAACAGTATTTCAACCATATCCCCACGGTAATTGGAAGAAAGTTTATTAACAGCTGAATTCCCGGCATATTTTTATAGTTTAAGTAAATATTATTTCTTGCCGCCAGCCTGACTTTAAAGGAATTATACTTGGATCCGCTGGTGCCGCTTCCCACATGGAGAACCTTTGCGGCAGGCCAGTAGATATTGTCATATCCATGGAGCTTGGCCCGGTAGCCCACATCAATATCCTCCAGATATGCAAAATGAGTCTCGTCAAAATAGCCGATTTCTTCAAAAACCCGGCGGCGGTAAATAGCCGCCCCGGCACAGGCCGCAAATATCCTGCAGGGCTTGTTGTACCGTGCCGGCGGCTGCCCCACGCCCCGCTGATATGCCCAGCCTAAGACACTGTACATATCCCCGGCATCGTCCATCAGATCCGGCCGGTTCATCTGAATCATCCGGCTGCTGACAGAAAAAATCTTGGGTGAACGCTCAATAGCTTTCACCAATTCTCCCACATATTCCGGATCCGCCTGGGTATCATTGTTCAAAAGAATGACATAGGGAGTCTTTGCCTGGCGGATCCCCACGTTAACCGCCCCGGAAAACCCCTTGTTTTCCTCCAAAAAAACCGCAGGAATCTGGTGTTCCTCCAGCCACTCCCGGCTTCCGTCTGTGGAACCATTGTCTACTGCCAATATGGAAAAGTGCTTAAAACTCTGGCGATTCAGCGCCTCTATACAGGGCTCCATAAAGGCAAGGCCATTGTAATTGGGAATAATAATTGTTACCTTCTGCTCCAAGGAAAAGCCTCTCTTTCCCGGCTGCCGCCTGCTACGGGGCAGTCTTTTCTACATCCAGCTCCAGCTTATAGGGTTCCCCGATTTTTTCCTTTTTTAAATCCCTCAGTGCAAAATTAGACTTGCGAAGAGTCAGATTTGGATTGTAATAAGGATCCCCGTTTCTCAAAATATCCGGCCACCGTTTTGCGAAAATAGCAATCTCCCGGTTAAACCGGGCCACCTTCTCCGGCGTATCCTCTAAGCCTCTGGACTTTGATTCATAATGATACAGCAATGCATACGGATTGTAAACCACTAATTTTCCTAAAGAACGAATTTTCATGCAAAAATCAATGTCATTAAAGGCTACAGCCAGCTCCTCAGTAAAGCCTTCCACCTGATCAAACAGGGCCTTTTTCGTCATAATACAGGCCGCCGTAACGGCGCTGTAGTCCTGGGCGCACATGGCCCGGTGGAAATAGCTGTTCTCCGCCCGGTGCAGGCCAATAAAGGTGTGGCCCGCAATCCCGCCAAAGCCTACCACTACGCCGGCGTGCTGAATGGTGTCATCCTGGTACAGAAGCCGCGCTCCTACAGCCCCCACATCCTCCCTCTGGCAGTATCCAAGCATCTCCCGAATTACATCCTTTTCAATAATTTCCGTGTCGTTATTTAAAAACAGCAGGTACTCTCCTCTGGCATGTTTTACCCCAAAATTATTGATTGCAGAGAAATTAAAGCCCTTTTCCCAGGTCACCACCCGGACATTGGGATATTCTTTCTGGATTCTTTCATAGTAGGAAAACGTAGCTTTATCCGTGCTGTTATTTTCCACAACGATAAATTCCAGATTTTTATAGGTTCCTTTTTCCATGAGAGACCGGATACACAGATCCAGATCCGAATGGTGATCCTTATTGGGAATCACCACGGAAACCAAAGGCTCTCCTTTAATGGCAAATTTGGTGTGATAAATACCAAAATCCACCCCCTTTTCCACCGATTCCACAGGGATGTTACAGCGCTGAAAGTGGGCCTTAATAGCCCTGGATCCAGCCTCAAAAGCATACATCTTGCTTTCCGGATTGCTGGCCGTAGAATTTTGATGGCATCGCCAGTGATACAGCACCTTGGGGATATGGTAAATCTTTCTGGCCGCCTCTGTGCACCGGAAAATAAAGTCGTAATCCTGGGCCCCGTCAAATTCCTGACGAAAGCCTCCTACTGCGTCTACCAAATCCCGGTTCACTACAAATAAATGACAGATATAGTTGACGCTGGTAAGCAGATCCGGGTTAAAGTCCGGTTTAAAATGAGGATCAAACAAGGCTTTCCCATCCATATCCAGCTTATCCTCGTCAGAATAAATCACATCATACTCGGGATCCATATTAATGGCTTTTACACACTCATAAAGAGCATGGGGCGGGATGGTGTCATCGTGATCAGCCAAAACAATAAAGTCTCCTGTAGCCATGTCCATAGCCGCGTTAGTGTTGCCGGAAATCCCTTTGTTTTCTCCTAAAATTACATATTTAAACCGCTTATCCTGCTCGGCAAACTTTTTTAAAACCCGTTCCGAGCTCTCTCCCCTGGGGCTTCCGTCTGCCACGCAGACCTCCCAGTTTTGATAGGTCTGATCTTTAATCGACTGGAGCATTTCCTTCAGATAGCGCTCCGGCGTCTTGTAGGCCGGAATCACAATGGAAAGCTTTGGCCGGTAGTCAAATACTTCTTTCTTCTGAGTCTCCAGCTCCTCTTCATCAGGCTTTGTCAGCTGATACCATTCTCCATAATCATAATCGTTATCGATTCCCTGGAGCTTGTGGCGTGACTTGAGAATCAAAGCCTTCAAACCATTCTCTTTCCAGAAATCCATGGCCACATGTACCGTTTCCATATTCATCAGATCCTTGATTTTCTGACGTCTTTTGTAGGCTACGCTGGAGCGGCGGGTGATCAGCTCCTCGTTATATTTAATCCGGACCTTTCGGCCGCCGCAGCGGATTACCAGATAATAGTCCCGGCCTCTTTCATACTCAAACTGAATGTCAAAGCCAAAATCCCTGTCTATTATTTCTTTAAAATAAATCTGGCTTACATCATCCCGTCTTGTGGAAACATATTTAAATTTTACCGGCTTTTTAGAACCATCCTCCACGGAAAATTCTGCTTTTTCCTCTGGTGTTTTTCCAATGGCCCAGCCGTTTAAGGTTATGGATTTCTCCCGAATCCGTACCACATCTACGTTATATCTCATATTTCTATCTCCCTGCTTCTTTGCTTTCCTCATGGGAGTCAAAATTAATTCTCTCGTCCTCAATTACCAGGGGACGGTGCATTACCCTCTGGTTAATGCTTAAAATATATTCTCCTACCAGGCCGATAAAGAAAATTTGTACAGAGCCCAGCACGCACATTCCAATAAGCACAGGAGCCATACCGGCTGGAAAACGATCCCACCAAATCAGCTTCATAATCAGATATATCAAGGCCACCAGAATGCTGAGAAAGGAGCATATGCTTCCAAAAATGGTTGCCATTCTGAGACCGGTTTTGGTGTAAGAAGTAATACTCAGCATGGCCGCGTCAAAAAGGCTGAAAAAGTTGTTTTTGGTATGCCCGGCCCGGCGTTTAGGCTGCTCATAAGGGATTTCTTTCCGTTTATATCCCAGCTCCGCCACAATTCCCCGAAGGAAGGGGGTGGGATCATTTAAGTTTCTGAGCACCTCAATAAAGTCTCTGTCATAAAGTCCGGATCCGGTAAAATGTTCAATCTGCTCCACGTTGGAAAACTTTTTTATCATCTTGTAGTAGCAGCTTCTAAGCCAGTACATCACCGGATTTTCCCGGCTGCTGGTTTTGATTCCAATCACGATTTTGTAGCCTTCCTCCCATGCCCGGACATATTGAGGGATCATCTCCACCGGGTCCTGAAAGTCCGCCACCATCTCAATCACACAATCTCCCGTAACCTGCAGCATCCCATAGTAAGGGGAATTAAACTGGCCAAAATTCTTGGCATTAAATATGGCTTTAATCCTGGAATTCTGCCTGCAAAGCTCTCTTATAAGAGGCCTGGTGTTGTCCTGGGAATCGTTATCAATAAAAATAAGCTCGTAATCATACTCCGCCAAATCCTTTTCCAGGGTAGCTACCACTGCCTGGCTGATTGGGACTACATTTTCCTCTTCATTATAACAGGGAATCAATACGCTGATTTTTTTCATTCCTGAATCTTCTCTTCTTTCCTCATGGTTTCTTTTATCCCCCGGGCAAAGGAATACTGCTCTTTCCACCTGCCTTTGGTCAGGGCCTTCAGCCTGGAAATATCCGGGCAGACAGACAAGGCCCCTTCTTTAGCCTGAACAAAAGCGCCGTACTCCAGCACACCTTTTCCTCCGGCAATCTGATGAATTTCCTCTACAAATTCCTTTAATACCCGGGTATCTTCACTGGCAATGTTGACAGCCAGTCCAGGTGCGGCAGCTTTTCCACCCGGTCCCTCCTCCCGGGAAAGAGTCTCTTCCCCACAATGGTGCAGATCGTAAACTGCCCGGACAGCATCCTGAATGTACATAAAATTCCACTGGTGCCTGCAGGCGCTTAAGGAGACTTTTCCTCCCCTTGGCAGTTCCCGGGTCAAGGTGGAAATAATGGACCAGGGATGGTCTCCGGGGCCATAGACGCTGAAAAACCGAAGGTGATAATAGCCCATGCCATATTCCCGGCAAAGGGAAAGGGCTGTCTGATAAAATTTCAGCTTTGCCTTTCCGTATTCGTTTACCGGATTACAAGCCATGTCCTCCTCCATGATGCCATTCTCTGTAATACCGTACTCTACCCGGGATCCGGCATCCATAAACATCCGGCATTTCAGCCCTTTCGCAGCTTTTATACAGTTAACAGAACCTTCTATATTGCGCTTTTGAACCTCCGGGGAGTCAATTTCTTCCCGGTTTACTCCTCCCCAGGCCAGGTGAAAAAATACATCTGCCTGTCCAATCTGCTCCACACAGTCTAAAATATTGTCAAGGCCGCAGGGCACTGTCACCAGGTTTTCATGTTTCGGAAGGTACTTCCGGTTAGGAGAATCCGGCCGCACCAAGGCGTAAACCACTGCTCCTTTATCCAAATAGAAGGCGGCCAGATTTCTCCCGATAAACCCGGTAGCTCCGGTAATTACAATCCTCTCCATATTTCAGCTGCTCCTTCTTACGAATTTCCGGACCTGAAACTGCCTGTCAGGTAATTTCCTCTATATCACTGCTTCTGAGGGTAAAAATCCTGGTTTTCTCCCCTCCCGGGCCTTTTTCATATTTTTCCCGGATAATCCCCGCAATTTCATCGGTGTAGCCGGGGGCCACAATCAAAATCGCATCCACCGGTTCCTCTAAAAAGTGATCCGGAGCCACGATCAAAATATGGGATGCCGGGGCAAACCGCCCCTGCTTAAAGGGTGCGGAATCCATAATATACCGTGCTCCCTTCCCCAGCCCGGTAGTTGCCGCCAAAGTAAATCCCTGATGGCTGGCTCCCCAGACCGCAAGGGTCTTCCCTTTCTCATAAAGGCCGTTTACCAGCTGGTTCACCTGCCTGTTAATAGACTGGCGGCTGGATACAAGCCCTGCAATGTCAATTCCCGCAGAGCGCTCCCATGCGGTCTTATCCGTCATGGCTTTTTTTCTCACTATCACCGACAGCGTATCCCGGTTTACCATTTCTTCTTCCACAACCCGGAAACCGTTATGTTCCATCAGGCTTCTTAAGGTTTCGAAGGTATAATAGGCCAGATGATCCCGAATCAGTTCATAATATCCGTTATGCTCCAATATATATTCCAGGCTGGGAACCGTCACCAGGCCCACCCCATCCTCTTCCAGATTGTTCCAAATGCAGCGGAGCATCTTGTCCGGCTCTGGCTGGTGCTCTAAAAAGTTAAACGATAAAAAGCCATGGTAAGGAGGCCCGGCTTTCCCGTCCGGGCTCTTTAGTATGGTGTTTTCCGTCTCTGTAAACTGGCGCCACACCGTAAGCCCGGCATCTTTGGCTATCTGCACCAAATCCTCCCTGTGTTCAATGCCCAATGCCTGAACCGGGAATTCTTTAAGAATCGATAAAAACTCGCCTCTGCCGCAGCCGGCTTCTATTATCTTCTTGCCTTCCAGGCCGTAAGCCTTGATAAAATGCCGGTACTGGCGTCTGCGAAGCTCTGCCATGGTGGTGGTAAATCCGCCGGAGCGGATAACATCCCGGTAATACCCTACCGGCTGGCAGTCAAACTGAACCAGGCCGCAGCAGGGGCACTGATGAAGATTCAGGGTAATGCCCTGATCTTGATTTACCTGGATCCTGTCAGGTATATCCTGTGCGGACGCCGGCATACCGTCCAGAGTAAGCAAAGGCTTTTCGTTAAGTCTGCCCTTACATGCAAGGCAGTAAATTGATTTCATATCTTCTTTCATATCTTCTCTTCCTCTTCCCGGCACAAAGCCTCAAAGCCCTCTTTAAAACAGATCTCCGGTACAAAACCGGTTCTGGCCTGCAGCTTCTCTATAGACGGAATCAGATTGATCTGACCTTCGGCGTTAGGCGGCCGCTTTCCGTAAAGGCAGGTTCCCCTCTCTCCACACAGGCGATACATTTCTTCTACATATTCACGGAGAGGCCGGGTCTCCTCCTCAGCAGCGGCAATATTATAAATGCCGTTCTCTTCCCCGGTTAAGCCAATCCTTCCCGGCGCTTCCAAAAGCTTATATAACGCCCGGATACAGTCATCCCTGTGGAGAAAATTCCACTGTCCCGTACAGTCCCCCAGCTCCATAGCTCCTCCTGCCAAAAATGTTTTCCTGCAGGTCTCCACCAGAGACCAGGGATGATCCCCCGGGCCATAGACACTGAAAATCCTTGTGTGAACATAGTCAACAGGCGGCTCCTTTAGGGAGAAAGCAGCCAGCCCGGCAAGATACTCGCCGGCCTGCCGGTAAAAGGCCACCTTGGCCTTTCCGTATTCTGAAACCGGGCAGCAGGGATCCGTCTCTGACATTGGGGTATTCCGGATCCCGTATTCCGCCTGGGATCCGCTGAAAAGGAATCTGCTGCATCCCAGGGACAAAGCCCCCCTTAAGGCGCACATGGAGTCTCCCACGTTTTTCTGCTGGATATCCTGCTGAGTCCGGTTATCGCTTCCGGCCCCGTCCCAGCCAAAGTGAATCCATGCCTGGCAAGTTTCTTCTATTCTGTCTCTGATCCGATCCATGTCTTCTAATTTCATATAAACCGGCACAATCCGGCTGCCGAAAGCTTTCAAAAGCGCCTGAATTCTTCCCGAATTTCGGGAATGGGGCCGGACTACGGCAAATACCCGATGGCCTTTTTTTAAACAATACTCTGTCATAGGCCAGCCTAAAAAGCTGGTGGCTCCTGTTATAACCAGGTTCAATGGTTCACCTCCCCTTGGAGACTGTCAGAATCCTTATCCCCTGATCCTGGGAATTATCATATTTTGATCCATTTCTTCATCAGGCAGGAAGGGAGATAAATCTTCAAGAGGCGGAGAAACCATAGTGCCGTCCGCCAGTCTTCTGGCTGCCGATTTGGGCTCAAAATTCTGATCCATGCTGACGAAAATCTCGCAAATTACCGGGCCTTCCATAGCCAGGGTTTTTTCGATCGCTTCCCCCAGCTGGCTGTTATGGCAGGCCTTCACATAAGGATAACCGTAAGCTCCTGCCAGCTTTTCCATATCCGGAAAGCTTAAGTCATGGCTGTCCACACCGATTCCCACCAAAGGCTCTCCAAAAAAGTTTTTCTGTGTCTGGCGGATGGAATGGTAACCCCCATTATTAATCAGAAACAGCTTAATGGGCATTTTATGGTGAATAATGGTCTGCAGCTCCTGAAGGTTCATCTGGATACTGCCGTCTCCGGTAAGCAGGATGATATCCTGGCTGTGGTCTGCCATACAGGCCCCGATTGCAGCAGGCAGATCATACCCCATAGATGCAATGGCCGAGTTGGTAATAAACCGCTGGCCCTTTTTAATAATATATCCGTGGCCTCCAACCACACAGGCGGAGCCGTTTCCCACCACGGTAATCTGATTTTCTTTTAAACGGCTGCTCAGCTCTTTTACAAGGGCGTACACATTAGCCGGCTCATGGTCTCCGTGGGCCATATGCCCGGGCTGGATTACCGGATATTTCTTTTTCCACATCCGGCAGGTCTGCCTCCAGTCCATACCAGGAAGGCCTTCCCCTCCCTCAAATACCGGATTGGGAAGATTTTCTGCCTCCTGCTCTCTCTCCAAATAATCCGCCATTTCTTTCAGCAGCTTTCCGGCATCTGCATGAACCCGCATGTCTGCATGTACGGAAGGCTTTTTTAACTCCTCTGCGTCTATATCATTGACTATCACATATGCTTCCCTGGCCCAGGTTTCATAATTGTAGCCCACCTGGCGGATGCTTAAACGGCTTCCCACAGAAAATACCAGGTCGCTGTTTTGAATGGCAAAGTTGCCCGGCCTGTCCCCCATGCCCCCGGCCCTGCCGGTATACAGAGGGTGATCGTCATAAATGGCGTCCTGGCTGTTCCAGCCGGTAACCACAGGAATTCCCAGCCTGGCGGCCACTTTCATAAACGCTTCATGAGCTCCGGCAATTCTCACGCCGTTTCCCACATTAAACACCGGGCGTTTGGAGCCCCGAATCTTCTCCACAATATCCTTTACCGTATCCTGGCAGAGTTCGGGCACTGGTTCCGGGCGTACCTCCCCCTGTCCCTTTTGATCCTCTAAAATCTCATGTGGATTTTCTCCTTTTAAGGCCCACCCGGCGCCTCCTGCCTCATAATCTTCGGCATCAAATCCTGCCAGCTCTTCGATCTCTACCAAAGCCCCCTGGACATTTAAAGGAATATCCAGCCAGCAGGGACCCGGCCGCCCGGTCCGTGCCAGATACAGGGCCTTTTCCAGGCAGAACCGGATCCGCATGGGATCAATGACCATCTCGCAATATTTTGTCATACAGGCAACCGCCCTGCAGATATCAAACTCCTGATCTCCCATGGCCCGGATTCCCGTACCGGACCAACGGGCAGTGGTATCGTAACGGACTTGTCCGGAAAGAATCAGCATGGGAATGGAATCCAGCCATCCGCCTGCTACCCCGGTGATAGCATTCGTCCCCCCCGGTCCGGTAGTGACGCAGACAGCGGCAATACGATTGTGAATTCTGGCGTAGCTTTCCGCAGCCATAGCACACGCCTGCTCATGGTGATTGTACAGGCAGTTTAAGCCTGTCCGGTGACCCAGAGCGTCATTTAAATGCATGGCTCCTCCTCCGGTTACCGTAAACACCTGGTTGATACCGGCCTCTACCAGCTTTCCCGCAATATAATCCGACACCTTGACTCTCACGCCTCTTCCTCCTAACTATAATGATGAATCTCTCTTTTTATACCAACCCAGTATAGCATACTTTCCTGAAAATTCCTAATAAACTTTTTCTTACAAGATTTACCGGTTTTATCTTTCTGTATTTTACCAGTCTACTACCGAATCAACAATCTGTTGCTGCTCTGAGCTGGTGCGCCGCAGGTAAATCCTGGTGGTTTCAATGCTCTCATGTCCCATCAAATCAGCCAGCAGGGCAATATCGGAAAACCGTTCCAGAAAATTTTTGGCAAACCTGTGCCGGAACGAATGAGGATATACCACTTCCGTCGGGATGTCGTAACGGATAGCCAGCCGTTTTAATTGGCTCGCAATTCCTCTTGTAGTGATCCGAGCCCCTGAACGATTTAAAAAAAGGAATCCGCTTTCGATTCCTTTCTCCCGCATCCACTGATCCGCTTCCTCCCGCAAAGCGGCCGGAATATAAATCCGTCTTACTTTTCCCCCTTTTGAGTAAAGATCCAGATATCCGATCTGTACATGTTCCGCTTTAATCTGCACCAGCTCACTGACCCTGGCCCCCGTAGCCGCCATAAAGCGAATTGTAAAATACCAAAACATTTCCCCGTCCCTTTTTAAACATTCTTTAAAGTAAGTGTAGTCTGCCTCACTGATTACATTTTCTAAAAATGTTTTTTGCTGAATCTTGACAGAGGTAACCGTCCATTGCTTTTTCCCCACGAATTCCAAATAGCAATTTAACGCGCGGATTCTTAAATTAACCGTCTTAGGTTTATAATTCTCCAAAAGAAACAACTTATACTTCTGGAGATACCCCTTGGTTATCTTAGAATACCGGGCATCATACTGTTTTACCGCATAGAAATAAGCTTTTACCGTGTTTTCTGACAGGTCTCTTTTCTTTAGAAACGCCTCAAATTCTTCCATCCTCTCTATCATTTGTTGTCTCCTTCCATTATTGCCAGTAACCTACACTATCGCTACCCTATAAACATACGCTATAATCACACCGTAATGCAACGATGGATTTTCGGCCACGATACCACAGGCGGCAGACAAGCCGCCGGCCACCAACAAAAAGGAGAGAATAATTATTTATGAAAAACACAACAAAAATTATGGCTGTATTATCCGCTGCGGCAGTAATGTCTGCAGTAACCCCTTCCCTGTTAAATGGTCCTGCAACTGCTTTCGCTGCTTCTGCCGGATGGGTGGAAGAGGACGGAAGCTTCCGCTATTACGATTCTGACGGCTACTATGTAACCGATGCCTGGAAGAAGCGCGGCAGCGACTGGTACTATTTAAACGACGAAGGTGAGATTGCTACTAATGAAATGATTGAAGAATACTATGTAGATGAAACCGGAAAAAAGGTAGCAAACCAGTGGGTTTCCGTTGACAATGACGATATGTTTGATACTCCTGATGCTCAGGAAAAACTTTGGTACTATTTTGGCAAGGACGGCCAGTCCGTCCGCTCTAAGTGGCAGTCTATCGACGACAAATGGTACTACTTTAACGAGGACGGCATTATGCAGACCGGCCGGCAGACTATTGAAGATTCCATCTATTATTTAGGAGATGACGGCGCCCGCCGCACCGGATGGATCCAGCTTGCCAACGAGTCTGAGGGACCTACCGACGAGTCCTCCTGGTATTATTTTGAAAAGAACGGCAAAATGGTAGTAAATGAGCTGGACAAAAAAATCAGCGGCAATTATTATACCTTTGTAGATGGTATTATGCAGACCGGATGGTACAAGCTTCCTGCCGATCCTACCGCTACCCCTGCCAATGCTGACACCGTTTCTTCAGACAATGCAGAAAAGCCTGCTTCTATCGCCGGATATCAGTATTATGAGGAAGACGGTAAACGAGCTTCCGGATGGTATGAGATCTATGGCGCAGAGGGAATCAGCGATGATACCGATACCCACCGCTTCTATTTCAAGAAGGGCGTTCCTACCTTTGCTCAGACCGGCATACAGATCTTTACCATTAACTCTAAGCAGTACGCATTTAACACCAAAGGTGAAATGCAGACCGGTAAGCAGGTAATTACCACAGAGGACGGTCAGACTGCCAACGCCTACTTTGCTCCGGACGGCGTAATGAAAACCGGAAAACAAGCTATCAATGACGAGGAATCCGGCGCCACAGAGTATTGGTACTTCCACACTGACGGATCCAAGAAAGGTCACGGCTTCACCGGTATCCAGGATAACCGTCTGTATATCGACGGAAGACGCCAGGATGCAGATGCAGATCTGCGCTATGCTCCTGTAGAGTTTGACGGCAAACAGTACCTGGTAAATGCAAGCGGTATGATTCAGCGCGCCGCTTCTTCCTCCAAGTCTTCCCAGAAGCCGGATTTAGGCAATGGCTTTAAAGATATAAAAGATTCTAACGATACTATCTGGGTAGTGGATACCCAGGGTGTGATTCAGTAACCCAGATTTTTCGGGGACGGCGTATTCCGGCTGTCCCCCTAAACGAAAATCCTCTTGCGATTACAAATCATCCGTTGTATGTAAAAAATCCGTTCAATCAAAAAAGCTGTCTTTTCTGTTAGAGAAGTCAGCTTTTTTGATTTTTTGTCACGTTTTTTAATTTTTTGCGTTATATATAAGTTAGAGTAAAATATTTTGGAAGAGTAATGTTTAAAAATTAAACTTCTAAAATCTGCCCAGATGGCACAGCAAATACATCAGAAGGAGGAACCCATGAGAGAATTGGCTGTCTATTACTGCACAAAATGCGGTTATTATGCTTACTATCAGCTTTCCCGCAATGCAGTATGCCCCAAATGTGATCTTAAAATGGAGCATCTGCCTATGCGTTACCAAGATTTCATGGATTTAGGCTGTGAAGAGCGGGATGCACTTTTAACTCATCAGCTTTTGCTCCACGCTCCCACACTGACTTCCCGTCTGGCAGCTCCTCACAAAGCCGCTAACCATCGTGAAACTATTGCCCAGCTTATCTGCCGTATCCAGGAATTAGAAGAAGAGAATAAAACTTTGAAGTCCACGGTAGAGTGGATGCATCAAACAATCTGGGATATGGTGAAGAAGCAGAATCTCCCGAAGTAATAAGAAAATGATGCAAAGCCTCCCTAATCAGCGTCATCTTTCCATGGCTTCGGGATTCTTCCCTCTTCGTCCTTTTCACTGATTTTTTGCAGAATTTGTTATATACCGTTCCACCATGCGGTTTAATGTAGTTTTTAACTGAGTGATAACCGACAGGAGCATTTCATTATCCTCTTTTAGTCTTTGATTCTCTCGCTCCAGCATCAGCACCCTATCTTGTTCACTCATACTGCACAACCTCCTTTTTCTATGATGTTAATATAAAGCTTTCTTTTATTTTTGAAAAGTAAAAATCACCGCATCATTCGACATATCTGTTTTTATCATTTTACCATTCTGTTTATACTCCCTTCTTATCTGGTCTATACTTCCCCCGATGTGCCAAATATGGTGTACTTTTCTAATAAGTGTACCAAATGGTGTGGACAAATTTTTGCCTCTTTTTGCAAAAATTGTCGGTTATAAAAAACTATTTTTTCTTTCCCATAAGTGGATAATGTTCTCTTTTTGTCGAAAAACGTCTATTTTCATCCATTCCGCTGACTTTTCTTCTATTTTTAGTACAATAGAGAAAAACGAAAGGAGCCGCTGTCCATGAATCCCAACTCCCCTGTTACCATCATCCGATCCTTAGGAATTTCCGCCACTCATCTGGGTTACTACTATTTGAATACTGCCATCCTTCTGGTTCTGGAAGATGAAAACCGCCTTTTGATGATTTCTAAGCTTCTCTATCCCCTGGTAGCGGAGCTTCACGGCACAACTCCCACCTGCATTGAACGCAATATCCGAACCGTCATTTCTCTGTGCTGGAACCGGGGCGACAGAGAACGTCTTTTTCAGATTGCCGGATGCCGTATCCAGGTTAAACCAACTAACGGAGAGTTTATTGATATCCTCTCTTGCTACGTAAAAAAACAATGTCCTTTCGATATCTGGAAGAAAAACGGACAGCTTCGGGAAATGCTTATTATCCCCGACAATTTGGAGCGCCGCCACAGGCTGCCGGATCCCCGATAGCTGCTGTCGAAATCGAATGTGGAACTGACATCCCTCTCCAGCCTCAATCCATCCTTTTACTTTATCAGACAGGCGGCCTTCTCTCCTGTCCCCTCCGCATACATTCCAGAAGCATCTCTATCATTTCCCGAGGATATAGAGGCAGATGAATTTTTACCCGCAAGTTTCTTTCCAAATAAGCTTTGCCGCCATACGCCAAAAACGCATCCCTTACGGTCCTCAGGTTCTTCTCCAAATTGTGTACAGTCTCTCCCCGAGCCTGAGCAATCGGAGTGTAGATATGCTTCCGGATATGAACCAGCCTTCCTTCATCCTCTCTGGCCATTTCCAGGCAGGCAACCAAAGCGCTGTAGCCCTTGTAACTCTTTAAAAGTGGAAAGTCGTTTAATACTTCTTCCGCTGATTTCATACCATCCCCCCATTCTATTTCGTGCTTATAAGTATACGGGAAAACGGAGACTGTAGCGAAAAAAAGACTTTTTTAGCCAAAATTCAACTTTTTTAGCACTTTATTAGACTTTGCCGAGCTATAAATCTGGCCATATTTTATAAACGTAGCCAAGAGGAAAGCATGACAGGAAGGCTGACAGCGAAACTTTGCAGGAGTAAATCAGGTTATTCCAACCCTTCCTCGATCCCTTCAAATTCCTGAGTATCAAAAAAGTCCTTTAAGGAAATCCTTAATCCTCCGCAAATCTTGGATATGGTAAACAAGCCTGGATTTTTTGTAGAGCCATCCATAATATGCATCAGTGTAGTCAACGGAACTGCTGCTTTATAAGACAGCTCATAATAGGAAAGATTTTTTTCCTTGCACAAAAACTCAATCCGCTTTGCCAATATCTTCTGTTCCTCCATCGTCTTCCCCCTTTCTGCCGAATATTTCACTTTATTTAATAGTTTATAGTAAAACAAAAGTCAATTACTACCAAATAAGGTAATAAGCGGCAAAAAAGTACCTTTTACGACATCTTTTTATTACAATATCATTAACGTACAGGAATTTGAATTGTTGCAAGATTTTGCAGAACCTTATACAGGTGAAAATATTGATTTTCAGTGCTTACAGATAATAAGAAACGTAATTGTACTTTAAGAAAACTCCCCACAGCCATAGGATACGTTCTGTCACTCCTCCTTTGTCTCAGAGAATCCTCAAAGTTTCATGGGAAGCCCTCTTTTTGTCAGCCGGTTACAGTCTCCTCATCAGGCAAAATATCCTTCCTCTCAGGATATTTTCATGCACTCAGCCAACGCTTCTATCAGTTCTCTCGGAAATATTCTGGCGTCAATCTTCCGTTTTAAACATGCTTCTAAATATTCCCTCCCTCCGTTCATCAAAAATGCCTGCCGGAACGTCCTCAGATTCTTTTCCAGCGTATGTACGCTTTCCCCTCTAAGCTCCGCTACCGGTAAATATACCCGTTCCCGGATTCTTACAAGGCGTTCTTCATCTTCAGCCACTAATTCCATACACAGGATCATGTCTTCGTATCCTCTGTAGCTCTTTAAAAACGGAACCCGGCTTAGGACTTCTTTTGCACTCCTCATAATGCTTCCCTCCAACTATAAAATTTTCCTTAAAATATAGGTATTGGGATTTTAATATCTATATTTTATAATATTATATATTAAGGTTTTTGGTATTGCAATCGGTTTCGTAAGGAACTTTTTAATTCAATTTGTTATTTCCTGGTTATATTCTTCTTTCCCGCCGCTCTGCCCCTCGACCAACCAGCGGATTCTCAAAATGTTTTTATATATAATATTATTGAAACGAAAAAGGGGATGTGCCATGATAGAAGCCTCTTCCTTTCATATTGCCACATCCCCATTTGAACTCCCGTATCATATTCTATCCGTAAAACGCCATTAAATCAAAAGCGGTTTCTAATTCGCTGGCAATGGTTTCCTCCAGATTAAGAGCTCCTTTCTCCCTGCTTTCTTCAATATTCTTTAGCAGTCTCTGTTCCACTTCTTTTGTCAGCTTGTTTAAGTGATTTTCTTTCGCATCTTCCAAAAGCTTTTTTCTTTTCCCTAAGGAAAGCTCTCTTGTTTCATAGTGGGCTAATAGTGCGTCGCTCATTTCCGTATCGAAAATACCGTCAAGAAACGCAAGCGGCACCCCTATTAAAATAATAAAAATATAATCCAACAGCCCGCAGCCGTCTATATCCGGAAATTCCAGTTGATTTAGTTTATCCGAATCGTAATGCTTCATAATCCGCTTCCACTTCTTTTCATCCAGACGGTAAGATTTTTCATCCAATTTATTATGATAAATTTTTTCCAGAGCTTCATTGGTGGTCTGCTGGATTCTTTTCCTGCAGCATCCCACAGTATTTTTAAAGCCCTCCTTTGCCAGGTTTTCTATTGTTTTCCTATCAATGGACTGATTTTTCAATCTGTTTTTGACAGTCATGCAGTTTCTCTCTCCCGGAGACGTTACACTATCATCTGCCCAGGCCTCCAATATTTTCAATTCTCTCTTATAATAAATCTGTCCGATCTCTTTGGATAAATAAGCGGCAAACTCCTCCAGCTCTTTCTCTATCTGTTCTTTCAATCTGGCAATCACTTCGCTCTTCATTTCCTCTGCCTGCATATCCTGTTTCGCGGCCTCTGCCAATCCTCTGGATACTGTAAGAGAAGGATTTACGGCAATTTCAACCCGAATCTTCTTGGAATTATATACCCGTCCTGCCTCTTCTTTGCAAAGAGCCCTGATAAACTGCATTTTACTTGCCCCGCCGGTTAAAACAATAGCCTGACATTTGCAGCCTGAATCTTTCAGCTCCTGCAAAATAGTCCGGATAATCCTTCGGCAATGTCCGGCCCAGGCGGCGCTTTTTCCGCTTCCTCTTAAGGCAAATTCCCGGCCTGTATGCGGGCTTCTTCCTGCTCCAAAGCTTCCTACCACTGCGTCCATAAATTCGTCATCTACATTTACCGGAATCACTGCAGCAGTTGCATTGACTTGTTTCTTTGTGTGGGGATTAATCGTCTTTACAGGATTTCCGTCTTTATCCAGGCAAAAAATCTGGATTACCGTACTGCTGGTGGGAATTTCATTATAAAACCGTTCTTTTCTCTCCCGAAAATCGAATTGGTAAAGTGCTTTTTGCTGTAACGTAAGAAAGCCCATATCATATCCTTCTCTTTCAAGGATTTCTTTTATCATTGCATTCTCAATTTCCGATGCTCCCAGCCGCCAGCTCCTCTCCAAAGCCTTCTCCCCTGTTTTCAGCCAGGTGGCATCTGCTGTTGAGGATCCAAAATCCAGTACCAAAACCCCTGCATCCATTGACAAATCCCCATTCTGCATTGCATGGATGCAGGCTGCCCTGGATTCGGGAAGAATGACTGCTTTAATTTTAGGGATATACCTTCTTACTGCATCCTCAATCATAGCCGCATACTGAAACTTTACAGACAGCCATTCCTCCTCTGATGACGGGCAGCCCACAAATAGCAGCACTTTTGCCCGTCTGCTTACTCCTCCATTCCTCTCTGCCGCCATACGCATCAGCTGCCCCAAAAAGTCCCCCATCAAATCCCTTTTGGTTCTCCCCCATAAAACATCATCAAAATGTTTGGGGCTGTCCTTAAAGTAATAGATGGTATCTTCTTTTCCCGCTGCCTGCCTTCCGATTTTTATCTCATTTCCCTCATACCGGATAGCAGTTGGAATCGTATAAGCCTCATCGTCAAATACCCAATCTTTAATTGTTCTGTCCGCTTTCAGCTGAGCCATAGAGCATTGTCCATGGCCAAAATCCAGTGCAAGGATTGTCACATCCTCCTTAAATCTGCACTGCTTCTCATCCCAATATTCAGAAATATCAAATCCGTTCCATAGACTCATCTTTTCATCCCCTAAGTATGCAATTCCACGTTTAACCGTTTTAGTAATTTCTCAAAAATATGCCCCAGTTTATCTGCTGTATCAAAATATTCTACGATTCTGCTTCCTTCCTCTGCTTCCACTCTGTTCAACGCTTCCGGCCCTAACTTTCTCAGGTAATTTTGAACCTCCTTATCCAGAAGACACTGGTGGATATCCTCACGGATTTTTCGCTTTTTCCGTTTTTCTTCCTCTTCCTCCAAATTCTGACGGTTTATTCTTCTAATCCGTTCTAAATCCGGAACATCAATTGCAAATCCCTGGGAAGTCAGAAGCGCTTTATAATTATCCATACCATAAAGGGGCTCTTCTTTTATTTCCATTCCCCCATTCAGCTGCCTCAGTTCATATTCCAAATACTGCAGGCTTCCTCCCCATAAGATTTGTTCCATAATCTCCAGAGTTGTAGCCGATGGAAGTTCGTTTTTCCACAATCCAATGTATTGCTGCATACACCGCGCAACACCGCCCTCAGAGAAAAACCTTTGTCTGTAAAACTCATTTTTTTTCGGTTCACATTGTAAATAGCTATTGTACAATAATAGACATTCCTTTAGCAGCTTCTCTGTATTAAAATTTTCCCTTTCTCTCCATCTCTCCTCATCCTGCGCCTTTTTTTGCTCCATTCTCCGGTCATTTTCTATCATACGCCGCATCAGTTTATCAAGTTCGCATCTCCCGCCTCCGGAATATTCCCAGAGCAACTGTTCCGCCCTTTTCATGTCCTTTCTGTTTTCCCAGGGATACTCCTTGTTTGCAGGTAAATAGTTTTGTACCATTTTATGCAGTTCCATTGATTCCCTCCTATCTGAGATCCGATATGATTTTTCTCTGATATGTCTCATCTGTTACCGCAGTATTGCTGATAATTTCCCCATTGGTTTTTAAGAAAAACCAGCAGCCTTTTTCCAGCCAGGTTTCCAAAACCTTTGTCTTTTTATCCTTCTCGTGGTTTAAACGGGCATCATAATACAGGGCGTCCTCTTCCAGATAATCCGTAAAGATTTCTCCCTCTTTTACAGCCAAAAAGCCATCTTTTCCGTCTGCCGCAAAGCTGGTAATTCCCTGGCATTGCTTTACGGTCCATATTTTTCCCGGCCCGGTTCTTTTCCGTATATCTGTTTCCGCATACAGGGCTAATCCAATACTTCCCTGGCCTACATACTCCAGTCGCTGGCCTTTATTGGTACTGATGCAGGGAAGAACTCTCAAAACCACTCCTTTTCCGGTAACTAAAATATTCCGGGGCTGCCCTCTTTTCAGGCAGATTTCCCCCTGTTTCTCCATGGTTCCCTCTTGCAGAAGACAGATCGTAACCGTTTCGGCATTACTCCCTTCCACTAAACACAGCGTTTTTCTGCTAATTACCGACTCTCTGTACGCTTTCTTTCCGGTATTGCACAGCAAAGCGTATTCCACCCCTCTTTCCAGGGAATCAACCGTTACTATCTCATCTGCCGGCGGCAATGCAAGAGGCCGGTATCCTTCCGGAAGTCCTGTGGCGCTGACTTCATCTTCTTTACCCTTTTCTTCCGTCACTGTTGGTTTTTCTTTTGTCTCGCTTTCTTCTTTGCACCGCATCAGCCCGTTTACGGTATCCTCAGCCAGATACAGCTTTAACTTTTTCATCAGCTTGTTATAAGAGCTGTCTTTCACTGCAGCCGGATCTACATAAATTTTATCTGCTTCATATAATACATAGATCCTGCTGCTGTCAGCGCTTATGTGGACATCCTTATTTCCGGTATTTACGTCTCCTTTTTCCGGCGCCCGGAATCTGGGCCGATCCCAGCTTTGCAGTTCATCGCACAGGCGCAGCAGAAATGCCATTGGCAGAGCCTTGCAGGGCTCCTCCTCTTTCAGGCATATTTGGAACTGCTCTAATTGTATGCCGCTGCGGATCGCATCATCAGGGATCCAGATTTCTTTGTCAATATTGTGTAAAGCAATCGCCCCCAAAATGATATTCATGAGAGGTTCTGCCTTCTCCACCTCACTGTTGACTGCCTCTATCTGCTTCATCAAAGAGGCATCCACGTTTCTATGTCTCTCCATCAGCGTCTTTAATTCCTGTTTATAAGCCGTCCATATTTTGTCCAATATTAATGCGCTGCTGATGCCGTGATCCCGAAATGAACTTCTCCCTTTTGGCGCTGTTTTTTGGGCATAATCATAATACTCCTTCAAAGCATTGCTGGACGAAGTATCGCGATAATAGTTTAAATTGGAATCATTTCCCATAGGGCGCAATTTGAGGAACGTGCTGCTGCTCTCTAAATCACGGATCCTTTTTATCTGCTTTGTAAAAATCTCATTATCCCTTATAATCTGCTCTTCCTTGACAGATGTAATATTATTTTTAAAATAGGGGGTGGCAGACAGCAGGCAGGAGAAAACATTGCTTAGGTTTTTACAGATTTCTGCCTCTGTTTCCGCTCCAACCACTGCCCTGGCATTTTCCAGAAGGTATCCAATATCATGAAATAATGATGTCCCTGTCCATACCAGCAAAAAAGTTTTATCCGGATTTTCCCCGCCAGCCTTTCTTAAGTAGTCTGCTGTCTCCTTTCTTATGATCCAATTATTTTCGTAGATATATAATCCCAGCAGGAATACCTCTGCCACATGAGATACATGACTTCTATAATTGGAATAAAATTTGCGGTCATATTCAAAATCCTGCAGCAGCTTTATGGGCGGAACCGGGCCTAAAACCGGAAAAGCTCCCCAGACCTGGCGGATGAAGTCAACTGCAGCCAACTCTCGCTCTGGTGAATTGTCACGTAAAACAGCCTCTATAATATTTTGGAGCTTTCCCTGAAAGTCTCCAAAATATTCCAGCAGCTTTGATGTCTCTTTCCATTTCAGCAATGTGTCATTTACCCGCATATTGTCAGCCTCCTTGTCTTTTGTATATTACTGCTAATATTTTTATATATATTATATATTTTTTTGATATATAATTCAATAGGTTGTGGTATATTCTATATGCTTCTTTCCATTACCGATAACTATAAAGAACAAAAGACGAAGGCTTTCAGGCATTCATCACCACCTAAAAACCCTCGGCTCACCTGTGAAGAGCGCCTTCTCTCACAGCGCAATCACCGGTTCTCTTCCAATCCCTATGTTTTCTTTCTTCTTTAATTCTCTCTGCACTGCCATAAAAATAATCGGGGATGCATCCATAAACAATGCCAGCAAAAAAGCCAGCCAGGCCAGAAAAGAATGTGGACATGTCAGATAATATACCGCTCTCTCTATATTATTTAGATCCGTCAGAAGGCTCCTCTGCATCCATAAAATAGACTTATTAATCTTCTGTACAGTCTTTTCTTTTGCAGACGGAAGCAGCAAAAGGCTTGCCTTCATATTTATATATTCCTGGTTCCACATATGCCGCCACTGATTTTTCACTTCTTCTGTTGGGTATGAGCAAACCATGCTTTCCGTATTCAATATGGTCTTTCCTTCGGCTGCGTCCATACAGTATTCCTGAGCTGTCCGAATATCTTTCAGTTCATTTAAATGCTGTTTTAACCTTAAATACTCCCTCATTTTTTCCGCATAAATCGTATTGTCTCCGCCTTCCTCTAATTTTATAGAAAGAGCCGCATATATCTCATCTGCCAATTGCTCTGCTTCTTCCATATCCGGTTCCTCATCCCCCAAAAGCACCAGGATTCGTGCAAATTTTGAAGAAATAGTGCTTTCCAGGCTTTGGGAACACACCAAAATGCAGCTTTCTAAATGACAGACCTCTTGCAAAATATTGTTCAGCTCATTAAGTTCCGTTTTCAACTGGCTGTTTTGTGTCTTTAATGTTGTCAATTTGTTGTTTTCCTCAGCAATCAGCTTTCCCAGCTCTTTATCCTGTGTTGTCCCGGCACGTATCCGATATTTTTCTATAGACCAGTTTAAAATATTATCTTTCGCGTCATTTATCTCTCCTTCTACTTCATTTCTTTTTGTCTCAATATCCTGCTTTTTCTGTTCCATCTCGTCTATTTTGTTAGCCATAACCGCTAATAAATTTTCTGTGCCGCCAACCGGCTTCCCCTGCTCAAAATCTCTCCCTTTGCAAATAATTTGAAGCATTTCTGCGTCCTGGGCAAACCATTGTTCTAAAGCGTCAAAATCCGGAAACTCCATGGTATCCACTGCTTCTGTCCCGCTATCTTCTGTAAATCCGCTTTGTAATTGAGAAATCTCTCCGATAACTGTATCCAGGACCTGGGTGAAATCTTCTTCAGCCGCCTCCTTCAGGCTGGCAATGTGATTTTGATAAGCTTTTGTCAAAAGTTCCTGGTCATCTCTCATGAACACAGATGAGTAAACATGGTTGCTGATATAAACAAATGAAAACCCGGTGGACCAAAGTACTGTTGCCATATACATGGCAATTAACAGTCTCTTTAACACTTTTGTAGAAAGCTCGGAATACATCTTTGCGATCTTTTTATTCATCCATATCAGCAAAAGCTGAATCGCAATTGCAATAAAAACCCCTGCCAGATAATTTCCGTCAAAAAAAGTTTCACACATACCCAATGAAGTTGTAATTGCTGAAATAATTGCAAAAATCCCCCAGGAAATTCTCGGTGTCTTCCATTCATAATTCTTCTTCTCTCTCATTGTACTCATTTTATTCTTCATCCTCCTCATCTTCAAATAGAAGTTGAACCAGACTACGCCCTGCCTTTTCTCCGCCTACTAAAAGCATGTCATATAAATCCGGTACTTTTGTTACGGTTTCTGTCAATTTTTTCAGCAGTTCCATTACAGTTTTGGCCAATAAGTGAAGGATTTCATCTGAATACTGGTGGACTAATCCCTCTTTTCTCAGACAGGAGTTAAGCAAACGGTATGTCATATGATACGTCATCACTAATATTATTAATGTAACTACAAAGGCCAGCAGCGCAATTGCTTCAGTTCCTCCATTTATCATTTCATAGAAGTCCTGCATTGTAGCCTTTCTAAAAAATATGTAGAAAAATGCTGTCAGCAGGATACTTACACAACCTAAAATAAAACTATTTTCAGTATCAATTCCCCTTTTCCGCCAAACCATATCCTGCAAGACCCTAATAAAGGATTTGATAAATGCCAAAATAATCATAATCACGCTACAGATTGCCATAAAAGTCGCCATCAGCAATATTGCCGCATCCAACAATATTTGCAAAAGTTCTTTACTGTCGATCTGCTTTAAGATATCCCGATTTTGAAAGGCAGCTATCGTAATAAGCCCTCCCAGAGCCACTATAGCCATCACTGCTGCAACGCTTCCAATGATTACCCTCATCTTTATCTGAGGCACATTCTCAGTTTTCTCTTCATTCATCTTAAAGGTCTCATAATCCAAACGGCTTATCCCTGTTTTCTCTGCAATATCGCTTTCCTCTATTCTCTGTTTTATCCCAATCCCCGCTTCTACATAAGGAACCGAATCCCGCCTGCCTTTTCTTTTCGCAATTTTTATATGGCACATATTGTAAACTCCTGTACAAAACGCAGACAAAATAACCAACAGGGCCCCTGCCCCCAATGCGGCAGTCCCGGAAATCCCACTTAAAACCGGAAATGTTATTAACAATTCCTGATAGCTGAACCATTTATTTGCCATTACAATAGACAAGAGCGCCCACACAATATAGCCTCCATAACGGTTCTTTCTTTTTAAAATCCAATCTCCAACTATAAGGCATATCAGGAGTACCATGAGCATATTCCAAGAAAATCGATAATCCGGATATTTTGTAAACATGTAGGGAATTACAGCAAATATTGCAACTAGTAAAATACTCCATTTTAAAAATCTTGTCTTCATAACGCTTCCTCCTGTCTTTCCAATTATTTATTGATTTCAGTATAGGCCTCTAAAAACGTTATTACCAATAACAATTCTGCAAAAAATATTACAAATTATTATATGAATATTACAAAATATGTTCTTCTGCTGCTTTTATATAATCTTCCAAAAAAACTTGACGGATTTTGTATAAAATTATTCTTTTATTTAATTTTCCGATATATTATAATAATTATATAACTTTTAGTTTTAAGGGAGGATGGGTATGAAAAACAGGGACTTTGAAAGTAATATATCGAATTGTATTCATAATATGAATCAGAATGCTCAAAATATTTTAAAACTTGATAAGAAACACACTCAGGAAGAGCATGCCAATGAAATCCAAGCTACTCAACCCATTATTTCCATGTATAAAAATGGGAAAAGAGACATAGATTTACGCTTTTTTGTATATTTACATACAGAATTTGGCTTTTCCTTGGATCAGTTAATAAACTCTATTTTAACAGAATCCGAAATTATGATGCATCTGCAAAGTTCCGGTTCGGTTGCTGTTCCGTCCTCTGAAGATCGCTCCAGGGAATTTATTGATATCCGAAAGTATACCGGCTTATATTTTGCCTATTACTTTTTTAACGGGGACGCTACATTTGACGGAAAAGCTGGCGACAACCTTCTTGACTATGGCCTTATTGATATTTATGAAGGCGCTCCCCCTTCCCCATATAAGCTGGAAGCAAGAGCCATTATGGGAATTCATGATCCGGACAGCCTTACAGAGATATACTTAAACGTGCATAAACTGGCTTCCGAGAATCGGGAAAAATTTCTGCAGGACTTTTCCGTTAACGGAGCCAAGCATATTTACAGAGGGAACTTAACTTTACCCCCTGAGCACAACAATTATTTTTCTATTAATTTAGTTCGTGGACTTGATAATGCGTCTATGTTGTTTCAGCGCCCCACCCTAAATGATAGAAACGACTATTTAGGTGGATTAGGAACGATTAATTCCATATCAAAAAAACGTTCTCTTCCCTGTGTGCAGTATATTGCTTTATCTAAAAATAGCCTTAACTCTGCTTCCCCCGAAGAAATAGCCTCATATTTATATATGGGAAAAGCAAATCCCCTGCCATTTAATGCTCACGAAATTTATACCTTTATCGATAAATTGTACCGGACGCTCAATTTAGGCCCAGAACAATCTTCTGTTATTATTGAGCCCTACTTAACCCACACCATAGGTAATATTATTTCAGAACAATCTCTGCGATTTCACCAAATTGATGAAGAGGATCGGAAATTTTACGAATTAATCAAAACCTATCTGCCAAAAAAGGAGAAGCATCATGTCCACCACGAACAATGATTATCAAAGAATCATTGCTGTTGCAAAAAAGTTAAGCTTACAGGATGAGACCCTTATTCGAAATGCTGCTTTATTGGCAGAAAAAATTCATAAAAATGAGCTGAGAAAGAATGGTACTCCTTTCATTACCCATCCTTGGGCAACAGCCCGTATTCTGGCTGACATGGGGCTGGATGCAGAATTGATTGCAGCAGCATTGCTGCATGATACATTGGAACATGGGGGAGAGAGCCGGGATTTAAAAGACTGTGTGGGCGATTCGGTTGCGGAACTGGTAGCATCGGTGTCAATAAATAAGACTCCCCATCACTCAGGAGGGTATCAATTTACGTTTCACGACTCTCTCTCAGAGCTTATTAAAGAGGATTACCGCCCCCTTTATTTAAAACTTGCCGGCCGTATTCACAATCTTCATACGATTCACAAATGCCCCCAGCCGGCTCAAGCCCGAAAAATTAAAGAGACAGAAGAATTATATCTCCCCCTGGCTAAAGAAACTCATAATAGCTACCTATCCATTCTTTTAGCAGACGCCTGCTTCCATGCTAAAGAGGCCGCCGCATATAAAGGAGTGTCCGACGCCTACCACAATTTATTAAGTAGAAATAAAAGCGCTACAAAACTTGTAAAAAGCTTATTCTTTAAAGTCTTTTTACAGCTTGACTCCCTGCTCAATTCCCAGAATCTGCTCCAAAACGGCGCGAAAGTATACAATTGCATATTTAAGCAAAGAGCCATATATGAAATTTATTTAGAGGTCAAACCATATCTCAATAAGGATAAACCCAGATATGGGCAGGCCATTACTAAATATACAGTTCCTCTATATGATATATTTTTAATTTTGGAGCAAAAATGTTTCGATACTCCTCTGTCCTTTTTCCTCTCCTTCTACAAACAGTACCTGAAGGAAGAATCCATTGTTATAACAGATATTCTCACGGAACAGACAGACGAGCCATTTATTCTCTTATTGGCGGATCGGGCCTGTAATCAGTACCGGCTTTCCATTTTTAGCCGCGAATATTACGAACTTTATTTATACGGAAATAACCCTAAACGAAAAATCTATCTGCCTCCTAGGGAAACTTTTGCGCCTGATTCTGTCAGCGACTACAAAATTACCGTTTATACTAAAGATCACAAAACAAAAAGAATTGCCAAAGGCGCAACAGTTCTGGACTTTGCTTTTGCTGTCCATGAGAATATCGGATTATGTGCCAAAACCGCATATGTAAACAATGTGGAGGTCTCCCTAAATACGGTCTTAAATGAATCCGACCAGGTCAAGATTGTTACCCATTCTATCCAGGGAAATGATATTCCCTGTGCAGAATTTATATGGTTTGAATATGTAAAAACGCCTCGTGCAATGAACTGCCTGGTAAGGTGGTTTGAGCGGAATTATGGCTTTGTGGGGAGATAGCGGAAATTCCCTCTATAAAAAAGCCGCATTTCCCTGCCTAGAGTAAATATTACTAATTGTAATTTTACAGGGGCTGTTTTTGATACGCCTTGGCTTGAAGAACAGGTTTTTATGAGTGGAGGGGTGGTAATTAGGAAGGTTATTTACTTGCCAATTATAAAGCAACAGAGCCTATCTTTTTTCGGATATTAAATATAGAAGGAATTTCAAGGCCTGCACTTAATCAACATATGAGAAGGCTTTTATTCCAGAAATTTCTTTGCAAACCAACTGGGGATTTCTACACAGGTTCCCAATAAAGTAGAAATTGTAAGCAATAATATTGCGGCAAACACACGAGAGATTCCCATAGGATGATAAGAAGTCAAAATCACTTGGCTTTACGTCTATTTGTCATTTCATCATCACGGCTCCATCTTTCGTATAATGGAGTGATTTTGGCTTTCGTCATAGCGTCTGCCTCCTTACATGAAATATGCTCTAAATGAGTTCTCCACTAACCATGAGAAAATCTCGTGATTAAGAAGCCATTTAGAGCATATTTCACCAGTGACGGAGCTATCTGTATTTATGACGTTTCCGGCCTGCAGCACAACGGGGAAACAGCGGAAATTTCCTGTATAAAAAAGCTGATTTCTCTGCCTGGAGTAAATATTATTAATTGTGATTTTACAGAGGCGGCTTTTGATTCGCCTTGGCTCAAAGAACAGTTTTTTATGAGTGGAGGGGTAGGAATTTAGAAAGGATTGATTCATTATACGGTCAAAAAAGGATGTTGCAAAATGAAAGCAAAAACTTTCTATTAGCGCTGTTGGCCAGCTCTCGTTAATATCTCCGCTTATAACGGATTGCATTCGTCCTATTCGGTACAAATTTACTCAAGATAAAGGCCTCTGCTAATAGAAGCTCCCTTCATTTCATTTTACAGCATCCCCTCATTAATCTATTCTACAACTCTTCTAACTACTCCCGGGACATTGGTAATAATATTATCTGCTCCCATCCGCCAGAACTTCTTTATCTCCCTTCTTTTATTAACCGTCCAGACATGAACTGGTTTTCCCATCTTATGCACTTCTTCAACCATATCTTTTGTCAGGATTTTTCTGGAAATACTGAATAGATCCATATCCTGGTAATCTGTCAGGCTCTGCCCTTCCTTTGACAGTATCAGTCCAACTTGTATTGAAGGCTCCAGCTCTTTTACCTTTCTTACCGTATCGTAATCAAATGAAGTGACAATGCACTGGTTTAAAATCTCTTCTCTTTGGATAAGAGCCACTACTTTTTCCACAAACTCTTTTGACTCATGTCCGGCTATTTTTATCTCAATGTTCATTTTTATCTTCCCTTTGCAAAGCCCAATCACTTCTTCCAAAGTTGGGATTCTTTCCCCTGCAAAATCCGCTAAGTACCAGCTTCCAGCGTCTAACTTCTGAGTCTCTTCATACGTAACATCCCAGATATTCTTTTCCAGCCCGGTCGTCCTCATTAAGCTGTCATCATGGAGAATCACCAATATTCCATCCTTAGTCTCTGTTACATCCAACTCAACATAATCCGCCCCATTTTCTATGGCAGCTTCAAATGCTGACAATGTGTTTTCCGGTGCAGCAGATTGGTCTCCCCGATGAGCCGTAATCATAATCTGATTCTCCGTTCTTACACATCCTCCCAATATTAATGATGCTGCTATTCCCAATATTAACAAACTCTTTTTCATGTTAATCTCCATTCTACAGTTCTTAATGGCAGCTTGAGTTTCTCTGTGAAGCCATGTAAATTATAGTATATAAATTTTTGTATTTCAATAGAACGGGGGCGCTTTGCTGGATTCCATTTCCATTTATCAGCAGAAGCACTCTTTCGATACTCCGGAAGGGGCAGCAACAAATCCAGTTTCCTTGCAAAGCGGGTTTATGGAACCGTTCTCGACTTGGGAATGGACTTTGAGCTGGGCAGACCTATGGGGAGGCAGTTTAGAAGTCTGGCACAGCATATTAATGTATCAAAAGCCCAAAAATATCCCCACTGCAATTCCGTCATAGATAAGAATTCCCGTTTTTGCAATTTTTACGGGCAAAGCGCAGAATCAAAAAACTGGGGTAAAAGCGTTATTAAATGTTCAGCCTGCGGTTCAAAAATAAAACCAGGCTCTAAATTTTGTCCGGAATGCGGAACTCTATTAAAAGAGTGAAACGCGAAAACTTATTCATGTATATTTTTTAACTCAGAGGAAATGGTATGAAGGAAAATGGAACATTCAAATCTATGGGCCAAAAAGCCGTCTTTAATGTTGGAACACCATTTGATGCAATCGGGCTTTTTTGTTTGTAGTAGCTGGTGCTTATTGTGGACGGCAATATCCGTCAAATATCTATCATTGCTGCTACAAAGACGATCCCCAGAAACTGTAAAACGCGCTATTTAGAAGGTACATATATAAATGGAGTCTCTCGTCAAGTTGTTATCGGATATAAAAATACAGCCGCAAATGATAACCTCCATTTCAGCAAATCTATGGCCGGTGAGCAGAAATCTACAGCAAGGATTGTAATCTGCCCTTGCTGTGGTGCCAATAATAGCCTTGTTGGCAGAACCGAGGAATGTAAATATTGTGGAGCGCCTATTAAATAGAGGTGTATGTGAAAAGTTCTAATAAGTAATGCTAGGTGGAAAAGTGGAAGGGATAATAAAGCATAATAGCAAAGAAGAACTTATAAAGCATATAATGGGCTGGACTTTTTCAAAGGGTTGTCAAAGATTCAGGATATGTTGCAAAATAAAGCAAATAGTCTTTCTATTAGCGAGATGCGGGGATAGCGCTAATAGAGAAGAGGAGGGTAGTGTAAAATAGTTTGTGTCTTTGGAAAAAAATACCTCTTTTTTGGTAAGAATCAAGATATGACAATTCTTATCGAAAAGGAGTATTTTTATGCCAGCAACAAAACAGCAAATACGACAGATTATTGCAGATAACAACCTTAACAGCGTGGCTGATGTTTACAGCCTGCTAAGGGACAGCTTCAAAGATATCCTTCAGGAGCTTATGGAGGCGGAACTGGATGCATCCCTTGGCTACGAAAAAAACCAGAAAGGGGATGCTCCCACATCCAACAAACGTAACGGACATTCTCCCAAAACCCTCAAGAGCC